>DAMCZI010000003.1:0-195496 GCA_032095175.1 Clostridiaceae bacterium | reverse complement strand
TCGTCTGACGCAAAATATCCTCAAAATCTTGACTTGTTATTTCCTTTAATACGCCCTAGAAGTTTACTTCTGTTCCATAGTATATACATTCAAATAATTTTTCCATTGTACTATCATCAATCTGCCTTGGATTTGAGCCAGTACATGCATCAAGTACAGCATTATGAGCTATTCTTGAAACATTTGCCTTAAAGTCTTCTTCAGTTATTCCGTATTCCTTTAAGGTTGCTGGGATGTTCATTTTCTTGTTCATATCCCTTATCATATCTATTAATGAATTAACTAATTCATCATCAATATTTCCTGATAATCCAAGTGTTTTAGCTATTGCTGCATATCTAGCTCCACAAGCCTTCTTGTTGTATTCAATTACATATGGAAGGTATATTGCATTTGCACATCCATGAGGAATATGGAAAACTGCTCCTGTTTTATGTGCCATTGAATGAGTAATTCCAAGAAGGGCATTTGAGAATGCCATACCAGCAAGACACTGAGCAATGTGCATTTCATCCCTTGATTTCTTATCTCCTTCATAGGACTTTAGAAGATGTTCCCTTATCATTACTATTGCCTGCATTGCAAGAGGATCTGAAAATGCTGAGCTTAATCCTGCTACATATGCTTCTATTGCATGAGTTAATGCATCCATTCCTGTATAAGCAACAAGCTTTGGAGGCATTGTCTGAGCTAAAGCTGGGTCTACTATAGCTATGTCAGGAGTAAGGTTAAAGTCTGCTAAAGGATACTTGATTTGAGCCTTGTAGTCAGTAATAACTGAGAAAGCTGTAACTTCAGTTGCAGTACCACTAGTTGATGGTATAGCTACAAATTTTGCTTTATTTCTAAGTTCAGGAATTCCAAAAGGAATAACTGCCTTTTCAAATGTGAATTCAGGATATTCATAGAAAATCCACATTGCCTTTGCAGCATCTATTGGAGATCCTCCACCTACAGCTACTATCCAGTCAGGTTCAAATTCTCTCATAACTGCAGCGCCATTCATTACTGTTTCAACTGATGGATCTGGTTCAACACCTTCAATTAACTTGGTTTCTATTCCTGCTTCCTTTAAATACCCTTCTATTTTGTCCAGGAAGCCAAATTTTTTCATTGAACCTCCACCAACAACAATGACAGCCTTTTTACCCTTTAAATTTTTTAACTCCTCTAATGTGTTTTCTCCAAAATAAATATCTCTTGGTAGTGTAAATCTTGCCATTTAAACTTCCTCCTCAATATATAATAAAATATCTCACAATTAATATCACATAATTATAATAGCAATATTCATGCCAAGTTTGTTAATTAACAAACAATCTTTTTATTATGGAGTAAATCTTTGATTTTTCATAATCTAGTACCAATGTAAACCCTCATAACTCTATATTTTCAAACCTAGCATATATTATAAGGTTATTTTCAAAAAATATACCCTTATTTCATTATTAAAAAGTGTCATAATATAGGACAGCTCTATTCATAGAAAGTTGTACTATATTATGACACTGTCCTATTATTGAGCACTAGGTGTCAGGTACATGAATTAAACTAACTCATGCGGCCGTCATTGCCTATATACCATATTTTTTTATCTTTAAATAAAGCGTGTTCCTGCTGATTCCTAATGTTTGAGCACATTTACTGATGTTAGAATCAAATTTCTTCATGCAGCTTATTATAGCTTTTTTCTCAAGTTCTTCTAGCGAGCAAATATACTCCTCATCAATTTTCTCAATTACTGCTGCTTCTCTATCTAATACCTTTTGCTTCATATCATCTTTATAATCATTGATTTGAAATCTATCTATGTTGAAGGTTGTTTTTCCATTTAAATTAACTATGTTTTCTACAAAGTTTTCCAGTTCTCTTATATTGCCCTTCCAATCATACTCAAGCATATTTTTGTACAATTCCTTATCAATTTCAGGTATCTCTTTGTTTATCTTAAGTGCCTTTACTCTTAAAAAATGTTCAATAAGCAGTGGAATGTCTTCTTTTCTTTCTCTAAGAGGAGGAATTTTTATAGGAATTACAGAAATCCTGTAAAACAAATCCTCTCTAAATCTTCCCTCTCGAACTTCCTTTGATAAATCACGATTTGTAGCTGCAATAATTCTTACATCCACATCGATATATTTATCTCCTCCAACTCTTGTAATACATCCCTCCTGCAAAACTCTCAATAACTTTACCTGCATATCTAAGGGCATTTCTCCTATTTCATCAAGAAACAATGTTCCCCCATTTGCCAATTCAAATTTACCTGGGTTACCGCCTCTTTTAGCACCTGTAAATGCTCCATCAGCATAACCAAAAAGCTCGCTTTCTATTAGATTTTGAGGTATGGCGCCACAGTTAATTGCTACAAATCCCTTATCCCTTCTACTGCTGAAGTTGTGAATCGCTTGAGCTAGAATTTCTTTTCCCGTACCACTTTCACCATTTATAAGTATTGTAGATGGGCTATCAGCTATATTCTTTGAATACTCTATTAAAATTTTCATTTTTTTATCAGTTCCAATAATATCTTCAAATGTATATCTTGCTCTCATACCTGTGTATTTATTTACAAGGTTATATACATTTTGCATATCCTTGAGGGAAATAACCATTCCAATTAAATTATTCTTATCATCTTTTATGGGATATGCATTGGCATTGTATCTTTCATTTAAGCCGCTGCCTTTTAAAGCAATTTCTTCATCTATAAATTCCTTACCAGATTTTATGCAGTCAAATATAATGTTCCAACTGCTTAGTATAGTTTCAACTGATTTATTAATTATATTTTCCTTTTCTATATTAATCATTTTACATGCTATCTTGTTTATATTCTTTACAATTCCCTCTTTATCAACTGCAAAAAGTCCAAAGGAAACTGAATCCATAATGGTGTTTAAATATTGATAGGTTTCTATAGACTCTTTATGAGCCAATTCACTTTCTATCTGATTCTCAATGGAACGCACTGCTGCAACAACAAGCCCTAATGTATGGGGATGAACATTATTACTATCCCCTGTTAAATTCAATGTGCCTATTATTTCTCCCTTTATATTATGAATTGGCGCTGCAGAACATGTCCATCTGTGGTATGCAGTTATAAAATGCTCCTTTTCAGAAATCTGTATAGGCATATCCTCTTTAATAGCAGTACCCATTGCATTGGTTCCAATGCTGCTCTCATCCATGTAAGCACCAACAACCAAATTCATTTCCCTTGCAGCATCCAGTATTTCTCTATCTCCTATTGTACTTAAAACGCATCCATCCTTATCGGTTAAAACTATAAAAAAACCTGACCCTCTTAAAAAATCATAAAGTATTTTTATAAAGGGAGATGCCACTTTTAAAAGCTCTCGATTATTCTTTATTTGGGAGGTTACATCCTTTCCAGTTAATATCTTTTTTGAAACTACCCTATTCCTGTCAACTCCATAACTTTCAGAACGCTTATGGGATCTTTTTATTATTTCATCACGCATCTCATTGTTATAACCGACACTCTTGTCCTCCATAAAAAACCTCCTATTATGTATATATTGTAATAATTTTTCCTGCAAATAAGCTTCCTATAGTTCACCATAGCTAGTACTTTTTATACTCTATTATAAAGCATCTAAATATTAAAGTGAATTGGAATTCCTATTTTTCCCAAACGCTCACACTATAATCATAGTTATATAAAAACTCCTGAATACCTTGATGTAACCCAAGATATTCAGGAATGTTTAAAATTACATATTAGGTTTTAGGCGTATTATAGAAAATAACAAGTCAATATTTTGGCCTATTTTGTGTCAGGCAAGGAAATGGAAGCTCAAGTTAGTCAACTAGCTTGGCTTCCATTTCCTTGCCTGACACAAAATATCCTCAAAACCTTTGACTTGTTATTTCCTTTAATATGCCTTATTATATTTTAAATTTAGTAATCTCTTTCTTAAGCTTTTCTGCACTCTCCTTTGATTTTAAAGCCTGCTCCAATGCTTCATTGGATTTGCTGTTAACATCTGATACTTTGTTTGCAATATCTGTTGTACCTTCTGCACCTTCGCTTGCTGCCTGTGTTACTCCATCAATAGTTCTAACTATATCCTGTATTGATGCTAGAAGTTCTTCAGACGTTGAACTGAATTCTGTAACAAGTTCGTCAACAAATCTTGCATCTTCGCTGTATTTATCTGCTACATTAAGCATTGCTTTATAGTCACTGTTTACCTCAGTAGACATGAATGTGAGCAGTTTATTTGAGCTATCTGAAAGATTATTTACAGAGCCTGTAACTTTAGCTGTTATGTTTTGTATTTCAATTACTGTGTTTTTTGATTCCTCTGCAAGCTTTCTTATCTCCTCTGCAACAACTGAGAATCCTCTTCCTGCTTCTCCTGCTCTTGCAGCTTCAATAGCAGCATTTAATGCAAGTAGATTGGTTTGAGAGGTTATTTCCATTATTGATTCAGACAATATGTTTATTTTCTCTACAATCTTGGAATCTTCTATAGCATCTTCCAATTGTTTTTTTGTGTCTTTAAATATTTCAAATGACCTCTTCTGTGCAGCTTTTATATTTATCTTTGTTTCTGAGGCCCTCTTATTAATGTCTCCTGCTGCAACTGCACCTTCCTGGGACTTCTGTGCAATAGAGTTAATTGCCCTTTCAATCTCCTGGGATGTTGCTGCCATTTCCTCAGCAGAAGCTGCTGTTTCCTCCATTCCTGCAGATAATTCCTCTGTGGTTGCTGATACCTGCTCTATACCGTAATTTAACTCGCTTAAATTGCCCTTTACACCATCTACTGCACTTTCAATGTTAACTGATTCATTTATTACATTCTTTATTAAGGCCCTAAGCTCATTCTGCATTATTGCCATTCCGTTAGCTATTATACCAATTTCTCCTTTAATCTTTAGATGCTCTTGGGGTATCTCATTGGAGAAGTCTCCAGTTCTAATTCTATCTAGTATTTCTACAAACTTTTTAATTGGATTTATTAATCTATTGGAGAAAATACCTCCAGCTGTAACAGCTATAATAATTGCAATTGCAAATAATAAAATACTAATATTTCTTATGGCATTTGTTCTATCATTTATTTCCTTCTGAGGTATTAATCCAATAACATTCCAATTTGTATTTTCATTTTTCTTAACTAAGCCAATATATTTTTGCTTATCAATGGTTACAGTTACATTATTATTCTTGCTATTAAGAGCTTCTGAAATCCACTTTACATCCTGGGTAGTTTTCCCTAACAGCCCTTTATCCTTATGTGCTATAATTTTACCCTCAGAATCAACAACAACAACATATCCCTTTTCTCCAATTTTTATGGATTGAACTATATCTGATAAAGTATCAAGCGCAATATCAACACCTACTACACCAACAAGATTATTGGTTCCCTGCTCTTTGATGGCTTTCGCATAGGTAACTACGAAGCCTCCCCTTTCTGATGCATCCTCATAGGGATTGGTTAATACAACACCATCACTCTTTTCTGCATTTGTATACCATCCTCTTGTCCTCGGATCAAAGCCTTCTGGTAAAACCTGCTCTGGCATCATTATCATTTTTCCATTGCTAGCTCCAAGATAAACTGATTTTACCTCCTTATAGTTGCTTGTATATGAACCCAATGTCATTTTAAGCCATTTTTCAGAATCTTGGTTTATCAATATTTTATTAGCATTAGGATCCTGCGACAAAAGATTAGTAAGCTCTGATTTATTTTTATATGTACTATCAACAGTATCCAATACTCTGTAAATACTCTGTTCAATAGTAGAAATAAACTGCTTTTTAACGGTATTTTTAGAATAATAGTAATTAAAAATTGACACAGCCAGCAATGGTAAAATTGAAGCAATCAGGAGCATAATGATTATTTGCTTTCGTAAAACGTTCTTTCTTTTCATCTTATCCCCTTCTTTTCATTAATAATAACTCCTAAATAAAATTTAATGTTATGATTTCTTTCTACATTTTTTTACTTTATTTTACCCTAAATTTTCAGAATATTCTAGGCTTTTACACAAATTTCTGTATTTATTTAGAAAATTTAATATTCTATACATTCTTCCATATAAATAAAAGTGGTCAGTTATGGCATATTACTTCCAGCCCAACTGACCACCTTTTATTTTAATACACCAATATAACCTTCATTGGTGACTATTCCATCTACCCTTACATCAAATTCATCCATTGGTACTCTATCTAGTATTTGAAAATCAAACGCCAGTGCAATTTTATCAACTTTCTTATTCATCCTGCTTAGGAAACGATCATAAAATCCTCCACCATAGCCTATTCTTCCACCCTGCCTATCAAAGGCTGCACCCGGCATTAGCACAAGATCTATATCATTACTATTAACAGCTGGACAATCTTCCCCAGGCTCTAATATACCATAATATCCTTCTTTTAATTCCTCCAGACTGTTAATCTTAAATATCTCCATTTCCCTTTCCTTTGTGTTGATTTTAGGTACACAGATGGTCTTAGAATCCTTTAATGCCTGTTTAATAATCTCATGGGTATCAACCTCACTTTTGAAGTTTACAAATACAAATATAACACTTGCATTTTTATAAGCTTCACTGTCTATAAGCTCTGAAAATATTTTTTTATCCAATTCTTTTTTAATATCTGGTTCAAGCTTATCTCTCTGCTCTAAGATAAACCTTCTTATATCTTTTTTATTTTTTAAATCCATAAAATTCACCTTCTAAACCTATACTTATGCAGACTAAATATAGTTTTTATTTTACAATCTATTATAATGTATCTTTAAATCAAATGAAATAAAAATTATAATTAAGCATAGAACATTATAATGCTGTTACCATTATCAGTATTGATAATTATATCATTATTGACAACAATATCAGTGATGATATAATAAAGGAAAATACTGCATATAATTCTATTTCAATATACACAATTTCAAAGGCAAAGGTGGTTAAAATATGAGTTATACAATAATAACAGATTCATCATCAAATCTTACAGAAGAGCTGATTGAGCAATATAACATTGAAATTATTCCTCTTCTTTTTAGAATTGGAGATAAAGAATATTACAGCTATGTTAAAGGAGAAAAAACTGATATCAAACAATTCTATGACAGCATGAGGAAAGGTGCTGTGATAGAAACCTCTCTTATAGATGCAGCAAAATGTCAGGAAAAATTTGAAGACAGCTTAAAGCAGGGTAAGGACGTACTTTATATTAGTTTTTCCTCTGCACTCAGTGGTACATATAATGCTGCATCTATGGTAGCAAAGCAGTTACAGGAATTATATCCTGAACGAAAAATATATGTCATCGACTCCCTTGCTGCTTCAATGGGAGAAGGCCTTTTAGTTTACTATTGTGCAAAGAAAAAGCTTGCTGGTAAATCTATTGATGAGGTTAAGGATTGGCTTATACAAAACAGACTTCACCTTTGCCACTGGTTTACAGTAGATGATCTGTTTCATTTAAAAAGAGGTGGAAGAATATCTGCAACAACTGCTTTGGTTGGAACATTTTTAGGGGTCAAGCCTGTAATGCATGTTGATGACGGTGGAAGACTTATTCCAGTTACCAAGATACGCGGTAGGAAAAAATCTCTTGAAGCACTTGTAAACGAAATGCAAAAGACATGTATAAATCCATCTGAACAAATTATATTCATATCCCATGGGGATTGTATTGAGGATGCTGAATATGTTGAAAAACTAGTCAGGGAGAGATTAAATGTACAGGATGTTGTGATAAACTATGTTGATCCTGTTATAGGTGCCCATTCGGGTCCTGGAACCATTGCATTATTTTTCCTTGGTACTAAAAGATAATATTATATAAAGTGAGTCATACAAATAACTTATTTTTTAAAGTTATTTATATGACTCACTTTTTCATTTAGAGAATAGTGCCCTGTGTAATTTCTTAGTTATAAATTCCCTGGTGCTGGATGATCTACACCAACCACATGATGACGATGTCCCATATCCTCAGTTGTATAGAAATCATAGTAATGAACATGCATGCCATTTCCAACAGGAATCGCAGGTCCTGAATTTGCTTTATAATGATGATTATGACCATTTTCAAACATAACATATCCCTCTGTGTAGTGTATGTGGCTTCCGTTACGGGTTTTTGTTGGTGGATATGTTATATCCAGACATTGATGTAAATGCCCAAGTTCAATTGATGTGTAATCAACAGAACCATGATTATGCTCTGGAACAAAGCCAGTCACAAAATCATCTTTTTTTACCATATTATTTGTTCCACCTCTTAATTAATAATTCGAATATAACCATGCAATTATCAACTAATTTTCCCTTATTCTTTATGTTATAAATAATACTGTTAAAACTCAACTTCCTTTTCTTATTAGTATCAATAATATAATATTCCTATAAAAAACATTTGCTACAAAAGCATTAACTATCTGAAACCTTTGGTTTATCAAAGCATAATATAATTGTCTCTTTCACATAATAATGTTTAAGAAACATTTAACCTGCTTCTGTACAGCACTAATCAATGGAGGTATTTATGAGCAATAAACTTATGAAAATAATAAATGGCTCAATTTCTTCTTCTAAAGAAGTAACCAGGGATATATTAGTTATGGATTTTACAATTGTAACCGCTTGTTTAGTTGGAAGATCTGACATAGACTCAAACAAATGGATACTTGTTGATACAGGCCTTGAAAGCTCTTTTGATTATATTCTGCAAGCTGCTGAAAAACGGTTTGGTAAAAATAATCGTCCCCAGGCTATTATCCTTACCCATGGACATTTCGATCATGTTGGCTCTGTTATAAAACTATCTGAAATATGGGATGTCCCAGTTTATATTCATCAACTTGAGCTTCCATATGTAACTGGCGAAAAAGATTATCCTTTAGCAGACCCAACTGTAGATGAAGGATTGATAGCCAAAATGTCACCGCTTTTTCCCCATACAAGTATTGATATAGGATTTAGAGTTTCACCACTGCCTTCTGATGGAAGCATTCCTGGAATGCCTGAATGGAAATGGATTCATACACCAGGGCATACACCAGGACATGTTTCTCTATTCTGTAAACATTGTGGTATACTCTTAGCTGGTGATGCCTTCTCTACAGTAAAACAGGAATCCCTTATGTCTGTCATTACAAAGGATGAAAAAATAAGTGGTCCTCCAAAATATTTAACTACAGACTGGGAATCAGCTGAAAGTTCCATAAAGCAACTCGAAGCTTTAAAGCCCTCATTAGTAATACCCAGCCATGGGAAACCTATGAAGGGAGAAGAATTGAGACTTCACCTGGAAATGCTGGTAAATCATTTTAATGATATTGCAAAACCTAAACATGGTCGTTTTGTTAATCAATAAAAATACATAGTAGCTTTTAACTTAAAAGGGGCTTTCACACTAAGATTAAAAATCGTTAGTGTGAAAGCCTCTTAACAATATCAGCATCTTTATTCAAATGCTATATGCCTGGTATCTTTATGATATAAGCTGGTTTCCTTTCTCCAGTCTTTGTATCTCTTGTTCACCCTTTTGGGCTAATTCTTTAAATTGATTTATTGTTTCCTTCATCCTAGGAAGGGCTTCTTGTTTGTATGTGCTTATGGCCTCCATGGCAGACATAACATCCGCGAAGGATTGTTTCAAGGTTTCAACAGAAATATTGGCCTCCATTGACTGCTTATGAATTTCTGCTCCCTGTTCCTTTAGCATCTTTGATGTTCCGCTGATCAGTTCATTTGTTGTTTCATTTAGTATTTCTATTTTTTTCAGTACAATCTTCTGATTATAAAGGGCACTTGCAACAATAGCAGCAATTTTCATAGCAGAAATGGTTACATTCTTTGCTCGTTCTACTCCTCTAATAAGTTCCTTATTATTTCTTCTTACTACCTCAATAGCCATTATACCCTGGTGATTTACTACAACCATTTGCTGCATATCCATTATTCTCTGTCTTAAAGGAAATAAAATCTCCTCTGTAACAAATTTTATCTTTTCAGGATCTTCTCCCCTTGAATTAGCCATCTCAATTTGGCTGGCAAGGGCTTCATCCATCATTGTTCCCATTTCAATTTCCTTAGCAAGCTTTTTTGTTAAATCTCTTAATTCCTGCTGTTCAATTTCCAATGTTGTATTATCGTTCTTCAAAGTGTTTTTCCCTTTTTCAAGAGATATTATAATATCATTTATAACATTATCTGCCTTTTGATATTTAGCAAAATAATTTCTTATGGGGTTAAATACTTTACCTAACAAACCTGTTTTTGCAAAATCAATCATGCTGGGATCGAGGTCTTTGATTTCTCTCTGTAAATCTAGAAGTCCCTTTGCAACTGTCCCGCCTTCATCTCCCATCTTGGAGAAATTACCAACAGAAACCTGCAATAATGAATTTTTCTTGGCTGAGTTCTGGATTGTATTCATACCAAATGCTTCAATTGATTGAAGCATCAATTTTCTTTTTTCCAAAGACTCAATATCTAGTGTCATTATTTCCGATACATTATTATCAGCCATTGCCTTTAGTTTAGCAACCTCTTCAGGAACAGGCTTAACCTGTTCAACAATCTCCTTTTTTATCGCTTCTGTATCTGTTACTTCCATAGAAAAACCCATAATAACCCCTCCACCAAATTTTTATTTTACATTTGAGCGTTAAACAAGCATCCCAGCTTATAAACAACATCATCAGAATCAGCATTAATGCTTGCTGCTTCATTTATACTTGAAAGATTTTGCAGTACCTTTATGTCTGCATTGTAACCTATAGTATAAATTGGTACCTTAAAGGTTTTAATCATATCTTCAATATCATTCAATGAATGTCCATAATTTGTTTCTCCATCACTTAAGACAAAAAGCATTAATTTAGCATTTGGATCTTTAGCCTTTTCCTCCATAAGCATTTTTGTTGCTACTACAATTGCATCAAACATTGCTGTTTTTCCACCTGCTTGTATATCCTCTACAGCCCCTGCGAATAGGGATCTTTGGTTTATATCAAACTTTGCCAATGGAAGATTTATATTAACATCGTTTGAAAATGTAACAAGTCCAACAGAATTATCTTTGCCTATATATTGAGAGCCGCTTAAAAGAGATTGTTTAAGCTTATTTAAAGGGGCTCCAGCCATACTTCCTGATATATCAGCTACAAATACTGCAGCGATGTTATTGCTTCCATCCTTCTTTTCCTTCCAAAGCTTCTGTGCTTGGCAGATAATATCTCCCTTTGCATCTCCTATTTCCGATTTATATTCATTAAACTGGTTAAAACCATAGTCTGATGCAAGTTTTTGATATTTACTCTGACTGCAAAATTCAAGAAATTTGTTTAGTATCTCTTTCTTCTCTGCAGATAAATCTCCTATTTCATATATTGGGCTGTCATGTCTAACACCAAATGGAGTAAAAACATACTGTGTTTTTAGGTCTGGAGTATTTATATATGTCTGATACTCCAAAATAAACCCATCTAGAACTCCTGACTGAGCTGATTCTCTCATTTGCATTGTTGTATATGCTACAAAGGGTATATTTGTTTGAAATTTTTCAAAGCCGCTAACAGCCTTTTCACTCAATAGATTTTTCTCATCAAATGTACTTAAAGTAGATAATAGAAAGTTTAATCCTGTGGAACTTGCAAAGGGATTTGTATAACCCATTGCCATTTCATTGCCCGCAACTGCTTCTGTGATGTTTTTTAAATTTATCGAACCATACTTTTTAATAAGTTCCTCATGCTTCTTTTTCGATGTTAGAACTCCTGCCACATTTCCTAAAAGCCTCTTTTTAGCTAACGTTACCTTAGTTCCATTTGCTTTCATCATTTCTCCCCAAAGCTCATTTGATGGGGTAAATGCTTCTGGAACATACTTTCCAGAAACTATATAATCCATTCCCATTCCTGAGGCTATTCCCCTTATTCTTATGGAAGCAGATTTTCCATTTACCTTAATATTTGAGGAATTAAAATCCTTGGCTACATCTATAAGCCATCCGTCTTTATTTTCACCTGTTTTTTCCGGAGAAGAAAATATTTCTATAAAGTTCTCTGTTGAATTTTCTACTTGAGCAGGATATTTTGATATGTCTGGTAAAGAATCTTTTACATTAACCGGGCCAATATTAACCTGCCCCTTTCTTGCTTGAATGGTATTCACTGTTATCCCTTTATAAAGGCGATTCAAGGATTCCATGGCATTTTCAGTATTAACTATCTTTTTGTCTTTACCAAAGTTTTTTGTTAATGATATCCCCCCATAAATAATTCCAAAAATAGCTATGCCTATTACTGTTAAAATCATCACAGCTTTAAAAGGACTATTTTTTTCATTCATATTTTTAATTTCTCCTTCCTTTATCATTTATATAATTTCGTTTTATTTATCAGTTCATCTATTTCTTTCATTGCACTCATGTTCTCTATTTCGCCATCTTCCAAGCTGTTAAATCTGGATATTTCCAAGAGAAGCTTATCCAGCTTGAGTAAAATTTCTTCATTATCTTCTACTGCATTTTTAATAAATAATATATATTCGCTGTATATATTCATTTTTGTCTGTAAAAACTCTTTTGATAATTCTCTTTTCCCATTTTCTTTTCTAATGCGATTATAGTCGTCTTCATCAAATGCATTTAATTTGTTTATTATGCTCTTAATATTCATATAAAAGATACCTTCTATATCTAAAACTGTTCTTTCAAATTTTGAATAGCTCATTTCGCTGCTGTTAAACTTTTGGAGAAGAATATCTTGTATTGTTTCCTTCTTATTGCCGAGTCTTTCAATTTGCTCTAGTATATTATCAATATCCTTTTCAAAGGTCTTTTTATCGTAACACTGTTTAAGGGCATCAATACAATCCTCTGAGGTCTTAATTTCACTTGCTGGGATTGCTTTTTCTTTTTCAATGAGAAGCTTATAGTTTCCATAAACAAAAATCACAACGCTCATGAGTGCGGCTGTTACACCAAAAGCTGTGCCTAAAATACTTGTCCCCCTGATTTGAATACCCAAGAGTCCAGGAGAGAAGATTATTGTATCCAACACAGCTATACCTAGATTCAATCCTGCTATTTTAATAATTTTTTCTTTTCGCATAAATTACCACTCTCCCCATACATCCCTATTCAATGATAGATTCTCTTACATATTTAACCTTATTAATACAGACTCTTATAGAACCTTATTCTATGTAGAACCAATATTGCATAATGTGCCATATGGTCTATTATTTGTAACTTTATGATTAATTTTACCATACATACTTGTATTTGTCAGTTGATTTTTACCACTATTAACAAAATTTAAATGGTAAGAAAGAGTAAGTTTTATATTCCATAGGTTTTCATATAAAATGCTATTATTTTTCATACCTACTCACTGCAGTATAGAAGAAGCAGGTTTATTTCCGTTTTTTCCGTTTTTTAATTAATTATCATTGAACACTAGTAATAAATAGGATATAATACATGTGAAAATAATGCAGGGATTACAAAATAGGTAATCAAAAATATAACATTAATGATCATCATTCAAGGATTACAATAGGCTTTATGTTATAAATAAGGAGTAAATGTAATGAAAATAGCAATAATAACAACTGAGTTTTTAGAAGGTTTTGTTAAAGATACTGTAAAAAAATTAAGCCTTCCATGTGAAAGCGAAATATATACTTACAGGGATTTTTCACATGTTGGAGATTTATATATGGAACTTGAAGACAAATTCGATGGTTTCGCTGTAAGCGGTCCTATCCCTAAGCAAGCTATTATTAAAAAAGTAGTAAATTTAAAGAAACCCTTGGTGGATTTTGGGACAGATCTCCAAAGTTATTATGAAATGTTTTTTAAATTGATGTATAAATATGATACTCTGGATTTTTCCAGAGCATATTTAGATTTCATGGATTGGGTTGATAATCCAAAGGATATATCCTACTATCTTGCAACAGGTACTTTAGGGGAATTTATGCAAGAGCTTCATCAAATTACTCAACAGAAAAGCTTAGAAGAAATAGCTAACATGGAAAAGGCTATGGCTGAAAAGCATATTCGATTATGGAATGAAGGAAAAATAGATTTTTCAACTACTCGTTTCAGTAGTATTGTTCCACAACTGCAGCAAGCTAAAGTTAACTTTCATTTTATTTATCCAAGTATAAACCTATTGGAGAATACATTTAATCAATTAATAAAGGATATAAACATCCATAAAATGAAGATTAACCAATCAGCAGTAATATATATTACTATAAAACAGGAAACCCCTGATAGCTCTGTAACAGATAAAATAGATGGACTTTTAAATGCATTTAAAAAGGAAAAATTAACTGATTTTATTATTGAAAGAAATGATAACATTTTTAAAATTTTCACAAAGCATGATACAATAAAATCCATAACTCATAATTTTACTGTATGCCCTATTAAGGGCTTCATTGAAAATGATTTAAAAATAAGGGTATGCGTAGGTTATGGTATTGGTAATAACGTAAATCAAGCAGTTTCTAATGCTATTATTGCTAACAGGGAGTCAAATAGCAGTAACTATAGCTTTATTGTTAATGAAAACGCTGAATTGATTGGTCCACTATCATTTAAAAAAATATTAACTGTATCCAATGAGGTTACACCATATATAAAACAGCTTTCAAAAAAGGTTAAGCTATCAACACTTACAATACAAAAGCTGTTATCTGTAATAGCTACTCTAAAAACCAATGAGCTTTCCCCACAGGAGTTAGCTTCATGCTTAAATGTAACTGTTAGAACAGCAAATAGATTTTTAAGTTCGCTTTTAAAGCATGGGGAAGCAGTAATTATATATGAAAAACAGAATTCAACAAAAGGCAGACCTGAAAGAGTATACAAGCTATTGATAAAAGATAATAAATAGTTATAAGAAAGAGACAACTTTAAGAGAAATATACCTCTTGAAAGTTGTCTCTTTTTTAGACTATCTACTAAAATTATTATTCAACCATTTAACAGCACAATGTGCAAACAATGCACTGCCATATACAAATCCGCTTTCATTAAAAACAACCTTGGGATTATGCATACCATATTTATATCCTTCATCAACACTTCCCATTCCAAGCCATAAAAACACACCTGGAACCTTCAATAAAAACTCTGAAAAATCTTCTGAACCCATAGGCGAAGGAAAATCAATTACATTTTCTTCACCTATAATTTCTTTTATATAAGAAACCATCTCATCTCCTACAGTAATATCATTAATGACTGCAGGAGTACCCATTTTATATTCAACTCTAGCTCTTCCTCCAAATGTCTTTGCAATACCCTCAGCGATTTCATTTATTCTTGTTTTTATTTTATCCCTTACCTTTATGTCAAAGGTTCTTAGGGTACCTGACATCGAAGCGGTCTCTGGAATTGCATTTGGTACGTTTCCAGCATTAAATTTACCAATCGTTAATACTGCTGGTTCCTTTTGAGATTTTTCTCTTGAAAGTATTGTATTTAAAGCAATATGAATATGGGCCATAATATTTATTGGATCAACTCCAAACTCAGGACTTGCGCCATGAGTTGCTTTTCCTTCAACAGTTATTTCAAATATATCAGCAGATGCCATTGCAGGTCCCCTGGAATACGCAATCTGCCCTGTTTTAAGAAATTTCCCAACCATATTATGAAAGGCCATCGCTGCGTCAACATCGGGATTTTTTAAGATACCATTGCCAACCATTGTTTTTGCACCCATTGCTGTTTCTTCATCAGGTTGAAAAACAAATTTTATTTTTCCTTTAACACACTCTCTATTCTGCATCAGTAATTTAGCTGCACCTAATAACATTGCAGTATGATTATCATGCCCACAGCAGTGTGCTATCCCTTTATTTTTACTAGCAAAAGGTAATCCACTTTCCTCTGCCATAGGTAGAGCATCCATATCAGCTCTTAACAGTATAGTTTTCCCACCATTAGCACCATCTAATATTGCAGTTACACCATTGTTTGGTGTTATTTCTGTGGAATACCCCATTTCCTTAAGCTTGTTAACAACAAACTCAACAGTTTTAGGCAGATTGCATCCAAGTTCAGCATTTTGGTGCAAGTACCTTCTCCATTGAATAATCTCATCTTCAATTTGCCTGGCTTCTTCAAAAAAATCTTGCATTTTTTTGCCTCCTTGCTTTAATAATCAACCTCCAACTAACAGGTTTTTCAACAACTAAATTTATATTCTTTAAAATTTCCAATTAAATATTAGTATATAATATGAACTGTTTGTTATGGCACCGGTATTTCATCTGGTATTGGACATTTGTAGCTTTTCCCCTTCATAGAAGTATTAAATTCTTTCTTTGCTTTTTCCACTATCTCTGGATTGTTTAGGACCTTTGAACCAAACATAGCCATAACCTTTGCTGCATATATCATTCCTTTTTCTCCAATTGAACTTCCTGCACAAGATGCAAATTGCCAACTATGACCTGGTGCACCCATACTAGTGCAGCCTGTAAAGAAATATGCCGTAGGTACAATGTGCATTACATCACCAATATCCGTAGAGCCATAACTATTGAAATTAGTAACTTTTCCGCCTCCATAATATAGATGAGTATCTTTTGAAAGATTATATTTACTTTGCATTGCTGCACATTGCTTAGTGCTATATGTGTCAAGTTCAGCAGCAAAATCCAGTTCCTTCTGTGTCCATGGTTCTTGAGGAATTTTATTCATACATTCACATACAAGCTCTGCCAAGACACGATTATTTAGTGTATTATAGCACCCTCCTAAAAACTCTACCTCAAGCTCGGTTTCAGTCATCATTGTGGCACCCTTGGCTACTTTAATCAACCTTTCAAATGTATCCTCCACTGCTTCTCTACTTAAAGCTCTTATATAATACCATACAGAAGCTTTATCAGGTACAATATTTGGAGCTACTCCCCCTTCTGTGATTATGTAATGCATCCTTACATCGGAGGTCACATGTTCACGTAAATAATTAGCACCTACATTTGTAAGTTCTACAGCGTCCAATGCACTTCTTCCGTTCTGCGGATCAGAACCTGCATGTGAAGTTATTCCCTTAAAATGAAATTTCACAGAGTTTAAAGCTGTGGATGTTCCAATAGTAGCTTCACTTACTTTATTAGGGTGGAAATTAATTGCTAAATCCAGTTCTCTAAAGGCTCCCCCCCTTGCCATAAACCCCTTTCCAGTTAATAGTTCTTCCCCAGGGCATGCATAAAATATTATTGTTCCTTTAAGGTTATTTTCAAGCATTTCTCTTTTAAGACCAATTGCAGCACCTACGTGCGCAGCACACATTAAATTATGTCCGCAGCCATGACCATATTCACCTTGAATAATAGCTTCTTTATTAGTTGAGACCTTTTGATTTAGGCCTGGTAGAGCGTCAAATTCTCCAATAAATCCAATAACAGGTTCTCCTGAACCAAAACTTGCCTTAATTGCTGTAGATACACCACCAATTCCAATTTCCACATTAAACCCTTCACTTTTTAAAAGCTTGGAAGTATATTCGCAAGCCTTAAACTCCTTAAACCCTGCCTCAGGATTTTCCCAAATTTTTTTGCTTAAGTCATCTAAAATTAAGCGCTTTTCCTCTATTTCATTTATTGAAATATCTCCTATCATAATATCTAAGTCCTTTCCAAGTCATTATTTGAATATTATAGGCCCTATCATACTTGCAAATGCCACTGATGCAATAGTTACTGTAACAAACCCGCCTATAATCATTTTCGGTAATATGTAATCCATTGCCCTTTGTTTTTCTTCTGGAGTTCCTTCCATTGCATCAATACCTTCATTAGAAATAATTTGTGTGGCTGGATATGCAAGCATGCAGGTTATACCAATAGCTGAAGACATTCTAGCTGAATAGCCTAGTAATTTACCCATAATACTGGAAAATATAATGATGAATACTGCACCAAGGGCAAGTATACCAATTGTAGGAACAATCATTTTTAAAAGAGCTACCGGTGTTATTTTAGCAAGTCCTCCTGGCAGCATCAACATACAGCCAAACATGACAATACCATTAGATTGAGATTTTTCCAAAGTTCCTTTTTCTAAGAATCCTATACGTGTGAATATTAAACCTATTAATAAGCAGGCGATATTAGGATTTAAAATATAATTTGCAGGTGATGAACCTGGTATTTTTGTTGCCATACCAACGAAATTACCAATCATTGCAACAAATGAAAGTTTAGCAAGATAAACTAATGTAGAAGATTTTTTATTTGATTTTTCTTTAAAAATTCTCATACTTGGAAGCTTAAAGTTATTTTTTACTTCATCCTTTAAGAAGTCTCCATTCTGTCTTTTAAGTTTCAATTCTTTGTTTATACAGTAGGTTGAAATAGGAATTCCAAAAAATTTCTGAAAAGAAAGTACTAGAATTGCAAAAGCAGCAAGTTCTGGTCTCTTAGCAGCTTCAGCTGCTGCTACAACAATTATTCCAGCAACTGTTGAACCTGCTATAGGTGGTGCTGCAATTAAAGCATATTCTCTGCCAAACAACATACTTCCTACAGTAAAGCATCCAACAGCTATACCAACAATAGCAGTTAATGCAATTACAACGGTTTTCCATTCACGACATAAGTCCTCAAGATTTATAAGTGTACCTAAATTAGTTATTAATAATGCAATACCAAAGTTACTCATAGCTGCTAAAAGTCCTGGAGTTGCAGTGATATCCTTTGGAAGAATGTTTGTCCAAAATCCTATTAAAAATATAAAACAAACAAATAGAAGAGTTGAAACTGCACCCTTTGTTTTCTTTGATAAAAATTCACTAAAAGCATATATCATGACCAATACTGTAAAACATGTGAGTGGATTCCAAAAATTTTCCATACTTATACCCCCATTATTTAATAGTGATTCAATCAGATTAAAATCAGATTAATAAAAAAATTATGGTATTTAATGTGATGTAATGCTAAATCTTTTTTCAAAAACCTTACGTCTTAAATTATTCTTAAAATAAGTAAAATAAAAATTTCTTAAAAAGAAACCATCAAATAACCTTTCAGCCCAACTATCCACTGTTATTAGCCAACTTAGTTGAAAATTAAATATAAATAATTTATTTTATAACATATCCCCTAGTGAGTATCATCATATACATTTTAAATGCTATATTTTTTTATTATAGTTATTAAGTATACGTCCTTAATTATTCTTAAATTGAGAAAAATAAAAATTTCTTAAAAGAAACCATACATTTCAATTATTATTTATTTGATTCAAACTTTATAAAATATTAATTACTACACCTCCTAACAATAAAACATTGTTGATTATGAATATTGTTTTAGATAGCTTTAATAAAGCATAATAATATGTACATATGATACAATACAGTATTCTTCGAAGCCCAATAAACAACGTCTCAAATTATTCCTAAAATAAGTTAAAATAAAAATTTCTTAAATAAGAAATTTTAAAAATACTGCGAATACAATGGATATGTTATTCACAGTATATATTTTTTAGCGAATATTGTCAATTAAGAAAATTTAATATTTCGGAAAATATTTGGCATAAATGATTTTTAAAAATGTAAAATCATTTATGCCAAATATATAGTTGATTTCTAATATCAAAATAACAACTCACAATATTTAATTTAATAAAAATACTGAATCCCATGATGTTTTAACTGGTCTTGCAACTGATAGTAATGATAACACAGTACCAGTTATACCATCCAACATTCCAGGGTTATTCATCTTCGTAATTTTCCCCTGTTCTAAAGGATTAATATTGTCAACATTGTAGAATCCAAATGGAGAATCAGGTTCATAATAACTCAGCACCTTCTTTAAAACTATGTCTCTATATTTTTCAAATCTTTCAATATAGGTACTTTCATACATAAGCTGTATAATTCTCAAAAGGCCTGCGTATCCATGACAAAAGGTAGGTGAAAACAACTCCCACTTTTCACTATTTTCATTAAACAATCTGTCAAGAGCATTTATAGCTGCATTTTTATACTTGCTATCTTCTAAAGCTTCTCCTGCAAGCCACATGCTTCTTAGTACTCCTGGTGCTCCATAACACCACCCAGCTCTTGTGGCTATGTTTACACAATCATTATTTATATATTCTTCAAAGCTTATACGCCCAGGCCATGAAATGCCTAAGTTATCACTATATTTCCATTTATAAAGCCATTCTGCAATTTTTTTGATTGCCTCTCTTTGACCTGAAATTTCAACATCATTTATTAGAGCAATAGCTAATAGTGCCATTGGGCCAGGTATACCATGTGCTAAACCACAGTTAAAATTTCCATTAGGATAACTTTTTTTCTCAACCTCTAGAAATTGATTGTTAGCTGAAATATACCATCCTGGAACTTTATGCCCTTTAACTTCAATATCTTTAGTTATATCAATTAAATATCTTAGTATTTTAATTAATGTATTTTCAATGCACTTATCATCCTTAAAAAAAAGAAGATATCTTCCAATACCACAAACTCCTTTTATTACATCATAGTCACTCATACTGATTTGATTTTGATCTAAAGCATCAATATATGGATTCAACGCTCTTATGATTAACAAGTTCATTTGGGATAAGAAATTTTTATATCTTGTTTTATTTTGTGATAGTGCAAAACCAGCCATACCTATCCCAGCTGCTCCACCAAAGAGTGAAATTGACTGAATCCCCTCAACTGCTAAAGACTGATTCATCTTTATCATATATTCATGAGCAACCTTGTCCCATCCTTCATCAGAAAAATGTTCAGATAATTCTCCAAACAAAATACATATTCCAGGATATCCATGTGATAAGGTTAAATCACTCCAAAGACTATGTTTTTTACCCTCAATATATACACTATTATTATCTTCCTTTGCATATTTCAATACCCGTTCACAATCCTTTAATCTACTTGCAACATCCTTGACTATTTCTATAACGTCCTCATTATTATAAATATTAGAAAGCTCCCCTACTTCCATTTCATTGCCTCCAAAATCTATGAATTTATATCATTTCATAATTCTGCTGGGACATTATAAACAGGTGCATAATTAAATAAGTGTCAATATCACAGATTATTTTCCTTAAAATATTTTAAATCCTTTAATGTATGTCGTGTTAGTGCGATTATTTTTCTTTCCTTCTCCCTATTGGTTCCAAACAACCTATTACAGTGAATATGTATTATGCTTTCAATTACATCATATTCCGTATTCCACACCTCGTTATTTTTAATCATTCCATGATAGCTAGCAATAAATTTCTTTATACTTTCTCCTCTATTTTTTAATAGTTCGATTAATTTTTCTCCATTTTCAAGTTTTTTAAGGTTGTCCCAGTCATTTCCGCTGTCTCCTACCTTCCTCAACTTGTCTCTATAATTTCTATAATCTAGCCTGTATTCATTATGTAAAACGATTGTATCAAGCCATCGCAGTTGCTCTTCAAACGTCCATTCTAAACCTTCCAAAAGGTATATGATGCTTGCAACAGTGTATATTTCAATACTTTCACTAAGTTTATTTATTTTATTTAAATAAAGCAATTCTGTAACAAAAATGCTGTCATGATAAAATATATCCTCTGCTAGATCTATACACCCTGGTCCTCCATAACGTTCTATCTCTCTTTCATAAGTATCAATACATATTTTTGAAACAAATCCATAGTTTTTTATCTCATTAAACCATTGATAAATTTTAGGTAGGAGTTCAGTACATATCTTTTGTTTGTTACCTTTGAAACGAAGTCTTATATGTGGCTCAGTATCTACATATCTTATATAAAAAAATTTTTGACATATTCCTTCCTTTATAACTTCAAAGCAAAAATCCTTTAATACGAATGCAATAAACTCATCTTCCCTTTCACTATTTCCATATATCTTAAAAAAAGCCCACTCCCCTCCTGGAAGCATAAATCTTCTATCATCAATAGTTGATATTAAGCATTTATTTTTATTATTTTCTTTTATAAAAAAGCTTTGTGATCTATCTATATATCTTGGGGACAGAACAAATGGCATTACAAATTCAGAAAAATAACTTCCATCTATCCCTTTGACCCAGTTATCTGTAAAGTTGGCTTCAGGTTCAACTAATAATATATTTTCTCCAGACATTTTTTTATTCAATATACTGTAAATCTCATTTATATGTAATTCTTTTTCCATGTCTAATAATATTCTATTATCTGCATAAGCATAATAAACAAACCTTGGTACATTCCATTCAATACACCAATCTCTTAATAAAAGCTTAAACTCATTAAAATTAGTATTATTATAATTTATGCTTTCTAATGAAAGCTTCCACTGCGCAGGTGAAATAACAACCTTTCCATACTTAACTCTTGGCACATATGGGAATTGCTCTAAATAACCTTTCCATCCCATCTGTGACCAATCCCTTTTGCCATCCATTGATATTTCTCTAAGAAATCTATAAATATTAGGAGTACCTAAAATATTCAGCATATGACCTGTGGTAACTACAACCTCTTTTCCAAGGGATTTTGACTTTAAATATAATCTTTCATTTGTTACTCCAACTACTAGATCTGATAACTGTAATGTTTTTTCTCTATCCTTTGAAGAATTTGTTGATAAAACTATCTCATAATCCCTTATATTTTCTGACAATACCACATTAGCTACTTTACCTGCTGCAGGAAGATATACTATTTCAGCAAAAACTACATTTTCACCAACATATTGTTTTTCAATATTATTTATATCATATATTTTTCGCCTTGCTTCATCACCAATTATATCAATAAATCTTCCAAAGGTTTTCCCTGCACCTGGCGAACCTATATTAGGTCCTATATATGCTGTATACCTTCCTTCATCTACATCTTTAGATGTATTGGCTGAAATAATTACATTCAATTCCATAGAAATAGGAACATACTTGAAATCCAGCTTAGTCTCTTCTATTTTTTCTAATATGTCTGAAGTAATAATAATTTCTTTTTCACCATTTTTTATTGCCTTCAGCATCTCTCTCATAAATATTTTTTTAACCTGCTGTTCTTTGTGAATGCTTGCACTTTTTATATTTCTTTTACTCTTAGGATATTCATAGAGTGCAGGGGCACCAAGTCCTATATCTGGATTTAGTAGTTCAAGTACAGGTATCTCTCTATATATCCCATATTTCTCCATAAACTCCATCCTGTATTGTTCTAAATGTTCCAAATTAGTTTCATTTGTTGAAAGTCTCCATAAGCATTCAGCAGCCTTACTTATTTCTTCAACCACCTCATAATTTATTTCACATTTTTGTAAACTCAATGACATATCAACCTGCAGTAGATTCTTTGTATTAGCAATTTTTTTCATATTTGATATTATTTCTAAATAAAGTTCCTCTCCCATTCCAATTTCAGTATTATCATACATATCAATTAAATGTCTTATATTCTTAATATCTTCCCTTTCATTTTGTATTCCCTTAATACCAGACAGCTTTTCAATAACATAATCAAGGGGAGATGTAGTCATAAGTGGTGGACGCAGTTCTGTAATTATAAACTCTTTATCTATAAGTGTACATAAAAAGCTTTTTATCTTGTCTACGCGAGTATCTGGATACTTTTCTCTAATACTATTAAACAAATCTTTAAAACCTAATGAGTCTTTTAAAATTTCATATACATATTTAACTACACCTGTGGCTCTAATTGATACACTTTCCTTTGCTACAGGTGCCTGACCATAATTTGATGCATAGGATAATTCTGCTCTATTTCCCCATATAGACATCAGAGGATTAATTCTAACATTCAGCTGTTCGAAAACTTCATAATTGCTCTCCAATTTTTTCACAACTGCTAGAATCCATTCCATATCCGGTCTTGTCCTTTTTTTATGCATTTTAGTATTGTTTATTACCACATCAGTCTTATCACTAATATCTACTATTGCAACTCCAGAAAACAAACCAAAGGGGGTTGTTCTTGTGGACATTCTAATAAAATATTTCATAAATGAACTTAAAACCTGTTCTCTTTTTTTCTTATCCTCTATTTTGTCCCATTTTTTAATAGAGTCTAAAAGAGACATGCTCGCTACGCCTATTGCTTCTCTTATTACCCCATCCCTTGAGATATCAAATAGATTTTTAGGAATTTCTTCCTTGATAATTGTACTTTGGTTGTCAACATTAAAAATCTTTTTATAAAAATTGCTGCTTAGTATTGGAGTTCTAAGCATTATTAAATTCAAGGGAATAAATAAATTATTTGTTGGAGTAATTTCATTTTCATATGAAATTTCATAATTATTTTTTAATATTTCCATATGCGTTTTCCTCCCTTAGAATTAAACAAGCAATTACTAATTCCTTTATGCGAAAGGAACATGATAAAATCATGCTCCTTTCAATATGTTCTATAATCTACATGCCTGTCCAAGTGAGCATATATAAGTTCCAAAACAGCAGCTGGTGTTCAATGTTGCACCAGTTCCACAATTGGGGAGGCATGAGCCTGGTGTACATGCTGAGACACTTGTGATATTAACATCACCTATTCCATCAATTTGCTTAACCTGAATATCAAGATCAAATTCATCGAACTTTCCCATCCTACTCCCATCCTTCACTTCAACATTCTATAATTATTTTATCTGTGATGCACATAAAGTTGTCCCTAAACAGCAGTTAGAATTTAAAGTTGAATCTCCATCACAACTATGGTTACAAGAACCTGGTGTACATAATGAGACACTTGTGATATTAACATCACCCATTCCGTCAAGTTGTATGACCTGAACATCAAGATCAAATTCATCATACTTTCCCATCCAACTCTCCTCCTTTCTTTTTAACCGATTTAAGTAATGCTTGTCCGTAAACATCAAATATGCATATCACAAGCTTTACTATCAATCAGTTTATAACTTCAGAATCTCTTAAAACATTATTAATGAATTCTGCAGTTTTTAAATTTTATAAGCTCTTTATAGTTACATTGTAAAATTATAAATAACTCAACTTACATTTTCTGGAATTTATAATTTAATTATAGTTTCTTTTCAATTAAGTGTCAATAGTACTTGTCCTCTCAACTTCCATTTATCAGTTACTGTATCCCCTGGAATGCCTAATGTAAGCAAAGGCACAAAATCTCCTGCTATACCTGCATTATTAGTAGTCTCAGAAGCAATTATTCCGTTAATAATCCCTGTACCGAACTTTTCTGGATCAATATATTCGGCGCAATAAATAGTTCTTTCATTATATTTTGATATTCTAGATTTACTGATATTGTTTATTAACATAGCAGAGTTATTGAACAAGCTTGTATATACCTATAATATGAAAAAGTATCACCTAGTAAATCTAAGTGATACTTTTCTATATCATTCATTATGGCTGATTTAAAACATTTATACTTTATTATCTCCAAAGGAACCATATCATTACATAGCCTGTTATTACAGCTGCAAGGGTAAATGGAATACCTATTTTCATAAACTGCCATGCACTAACCTCATGTCCATCTTTTCGTAATATTCCAAGAGCTGTAATGTTTGCTGAAGCACCTATAGGAGTTAGATTTCCTCCAAGGGTTGCACCTGTAAGCAAACCAAAGTATAAAATGTAGGGTTCAATGTTTAAAATCTTTGCAATTCCAGCTGCTACAGGAAGCATGGTTGCAACATAAGGGATATTATCAATAAATGCTGAGAAAAATACTGAAGCCCAAACAATAAGGGTATATATAACAAATATATTATCCTTGCTGACCTTTACGAAAATCTTACTAATCTCATCAACAACACCTGCTTCTGTAATTCCCCCTACCACTATAAAGAGTCCTGTTAAAAGGAGGATTGTAAAATAGTCTATTTCTCCAAATGCCCTTGAGAATACTCCAGTATCCTTTGTCTTTATAAAATTCCTTATTAACCCAATAACAAATAATGTTACACATATAATTCCATTAATTGTTTTAGGAGTATTTGGTATAAATGAAGCAATTATCAAAAGAACTACCATTCCAACAAGAATAACTGTTGGGAAAAAATCCTTGACTTCCGTTCTTTCCATTGTACTTATAGGCTGCTTGTCCTTTCTGAATATATACATAAGTACAAATGTTGAAGCTATTGCTCCAGCTTGTACAACCCAGAAAATTCCGATTCTACCTTTAAAGAAAAAGAAGTCCAGGAAGTTAAGGTTTGCATATCCTCCTAAAAGAATGGAGGTTGTATCGCCAACTAATGTAGCAGCTCCCTGAAGATTTGATGCAACTGCAATAGCAATTATGCTTGGCACTGGAGAAATTTTAAGCTTTTTCGCTATTGTTAAAGCTACAGGAGCAACCATTAAAACTGTTGCAACGTTATCTACAAAGGCTGAAATTAGTCCTGCAAACAGGGACAAGGAAATTACTGCCCATTTAATATTGGGTGTTTTTTCGATAATAAGATCAGCAAGCAGCGATGGCATTTTTGATTCAATAAACAAAGATACAATTCCCATGGTACCTGCAATCATTAAAATAACATTCCAATCCACAGTGGTAAACACTTTACCAATAGGCAAAATTCCTAGGGCTACAAAGGTTGCAGCCGATGCAAGAGCAATATAGGCTCTAATTTTCGGAAAAATTAATAGTAGTGCGTAGGTTAAAATAAAAAGTGAAATGGCTATGATCTTCATTCGTATTCTCCTTTATTATGTAATATTTATTACTTTAGGGTAGCATAAAAACACTCTCTGAAAATTTATTATATCAAATATATCTAGTTCTATCAATATATTACAGCACATATCTTCTATAATCTCCACTCAGGTCCATACAAATCTCCAAACTTCACCCACCCTTCCTTTTCCTCGTTTTCTTTTCTATACTCAATTCTATAAACTGTTCTTCCTCTTCTAACTCGTGAAAACGGACCTGCGGAAAAGATTTTTCTCTCTATACTGATAATCTCTCCACCAATGGAATTTATCTTTTCTGTAATCCTTCTTTTATGACTTTTAGCTTGTGCAACAGCTATTGTTATTACAAAAGCAACAAATACTAACAATGCGACATATTCCATACTATCCCTCCAATATAAAAACTATTTAGTGACTATCGGGAAAGATATTTACTTGGTTCTTATATTATACTTATTTATATTCAAATATGTAGGGTTTCATGTTGCCGCCATAATATTCATTATTTTCTTTTAGTATATATAACACAATAGAGATTTTCATTAAGGTATTTATTGCGTTATATGAATTTCGGAAAATATAAATCGTAAAATTCTTTACATTCCACCTTTTCAAACAGCCCTGCTAAATTGGTTCGACTCTAGGATGTTTGAAAAGGCGGAATGTAATAGAATTATTGATTTATATATAGCACTTGTTTTACAAAAATAAATGAAGGTGTATAATGAAAACGTAAATTGTATTGTTGGGATTTATATAGTTATTATAATTTATAAGCAATACACAAAAGATTATTATATAGGGATGTTCTTCAAGAATTAAGAACTATTCCTATAAATAGGAGATGACAAAATGCTTTTAATAATTAGTGCAGCTATTACGTTAATTATTACAGGAATAGCTGGGTATTTAGGCAAAACTAAGGTTAAGGATTCAAAGGATTTTATTGCAGCAGGAAACAAATTAGGAGTTGCAGGTGTTACCAGCATGCTTATGGGTTCTATAATTGGAGGAGCATCTACTGTTGGTACTACACAGATGGCTTATAAACGTGGATTTGCTGCCATATGGTTTATTACAGGCCTATCCATTGCAAGTATTATATTAGGTCTAATCTATTCAAAGCAGGTAGATAAGAAGACTAACGAAACAATACCACAGATTATAGGAAATGTTTATGGCAAAAATACAAGAACTGCTTCAAGTATTTTATTATCATTAGGTATGTTTATACATATAAATGGTCAAATAATTGCATGTATGGCATTATTTATAGCAGTCTTTCATATGAATCCAATTAGCACAGCACTGATCGTTGTTGCTCTACTAGTTATATATGTGGTCTTTGGAGGATTTTGGGGAGGCACTATGGTAGGTGCTGTTAAATCAATTCTTTTATATAGTACAAGCATCATATGTGGGGCAGTAGTTATATTTAAATTAAATGGAATTACTGAAATTACAGGCTTCTTTCCACATGAACCATGGTTTAATTTATTCAGTGGCGGTGTATTTTCAGACTTGGGTTCCGTAATTTCAACAATTGTTGGGGTATTGTCAACCCAAACATATTTTCAAGCAATTATGGCAGGTAAAAATAGCAAGGTTTCAAAATGGAGTGCTTACCTGGTAGCTTTTTTAGTATTTCCAGTTGGTATAGTTTGTACGCTTATAGGTATGTATATGAAAATCCATTATCCTAATATCGCCCCTCAAGAAGCATTTCCTTTATTTTTAATGAACTATCTGCATCCTGCACTGGGCGGTGTTTCTATTGCTACAGTACTTATTTCATCAATAGCAACAGGAGCAGGTCTTACATTGGGTATAGCGACTATGTTTACCAGAGATGTATATAAGGAATTAATCAACAAAAATGCTAATGATAAAAAGCAGCTCACTGTATTAAGGGCTGTAATAATACTGGTGGGTATACTAACATTTCTTATAGTTATTAATAACAATGGTTCAATGATACTTGAATGGGGATTTGTATCCATGGTGTTTAGAGCATCTCCAATATTCATCCCTGTTACTGCAGCAATGTTTTTTAAAGATAAAATAAACCCAAAGGGTGGCTTCTATTCAGTATTAGCAGGACCAATGGCTGCTACAATTTGGATTCTTTTAGGATTTGAAAAGCTTAGTTCAATATATATAGGATTAGCTGCAAGTTTAATCGTACTTCTTCTAATTAATAAAAAAACACATTCAGCTGATTTTAATGGAGTTGATTCATATAGAGGCTCTACTACACTCAAATAGGTCAGCATGAATATACCTGCTCTTTATCATTTCATACACATAGAAAATCTATATTGATAAAAAATATATAGGAAAACTCCAGCAAAGCACTCATCATGTGCTCTACTGGAGTTTTATCATTTTAAAAATCGCTCTTTACAAAATTAATCATCAATTTCTTTAAAAATTCAATATCACTTTTGTAGACTATTTCAGAAGAAGACTGATAATTTTTAATAGGTAATGCTATGGATATAGCTTCTGCATCTATTCCTGCTGCAATAATGCCATCTGCACCAGATACATCATTTACAGCAACCTGCTGCTGAAGAGGCAGCTCGTAAGTTTCTGCAATATTATTAAAACATTTTATCAGCTTATTACTGCTAACCATATTTTTATCTCTTAACCTAAGTACTGGTCCATTTCCGCTATAATCATTTTCACTACATGATGCTGAATCTATACTTACACAAATATCAGGATTAATACATTGTGCTATTATCTTATTTCCCCTTGATTCAATTTTGTTTTGTACAGAAAATAAAAAGTATATATCTGCGTCTAAATTTTCAGGCAAGTTTTTTATTACATCAATAATGCATATACACCCTGCCCTTCCATCAAGTGCAGGAGACATTATTATCGAATCATTTTCATAATAATCTCCTTTAAGCACAGCACAGCTTCCAAGTGGCACTTTGTTTTTTACACTTTCTGCATCCTTTTCACCTATGGTTATAAATAGATCTTGCAGCTTTAAATCACTTTTTATTTCTTCAGATTTAATTACTCCAATTATACCATTTTCATATACCACATTACTGTTTAATATGTCTAAAGCATTGATAGGGGATAAAACTGAAAACCTAATACGTCCATCATCTTCAATATGCGTTGATAAAAATCCATATTGATCCATAGGTGCACAAATTAGTACTTTTTTATTTCCACCTCTTTTAACTGCTAAAAGATTACCCATGGCATCCTTTTTTATTTCATCAACATAGGGCTTTATTTCAACCTCTATTATGTTAGCAACCTGCTTTTCATTTGCTGAGGGTCCATAAACCTTGGCTAACTTTTCTAATAGATTATCCATTATTTTATACCTCCATTTTCAATTTCCTTTAAAAACAAATCCAGAAGCTTTACAGTATTTTCAAAATCCTTCAAGCTTGTAACACATATAGGAGAATGAATGTATCTGCAGGGCACAGAGAGAGTTATGCACCTTGCTCCTTTGCCTGTTATATGTATTGCTCCTCCATCATTACCTCCACCTGTTATTCTCCTTCGCTGATATGGAACATTGTTTTCCCGTGCTATTTTACATATTCCTTCACTTAATCCTATATCAAAATAAGTAGTTCTATCTGCTATGGATACTGCAGGTCCTCCTCCAAGGGTTGTAGAGTGTCTGTAAGGTTCAACAACAGTAACATCTGAGCAAACAGTTCCTTCAAGAACTATACCTATATCGGGCTGTACTAAATATGAAGCTGCAAAAGCACCTCTTTCTCCAATCTCCTCCTGAACAGAAAATGCACCATATATTGGCATATCATACTTATTCTTTAATATTTCCATAAGCACCATGCAGCCCATTCTATCATCAAGTGCCTTTGATTTTACATATTCATCACCTATTTTTTCAAACTCTGTTGTAAAAGAGCCATAATCACCAACCTTAACAATCTTTTTACTCTCTTCCTCACTGCTTGTACCTATATCAATATATGCAGTTTCATAATCATTAAACATTCTTATGACTCCCAAAATCCTATTCTTACCTATATATATATATTTAGAACCTGGAATCTTTGCATCTATACCACCTGAAGCTTCAAAATTAAGCGTTCCATCTTTATTGATTCCCGTGATTATTATTCCAACCTCATCCATATGTGCTGCAATCATAATTTTGGGTTTTTTTTCGTTGCCTTTTTTATATGCTATAATACTTCCAAGAGCATCATACTTTATTTCATCTATATAAGGTTTTATCTCATTTCTAATTAATTTTCTAACTTCATCCTCACAGCCTGTAACTCCTCTTGCCATAGCCAAATTCTCTAATAGCATAATAAATCACCCCAATCAATACTATCTATATAGTTTACATACCCAGCTAAAAGCTTTGAGGTCTCAATAATATCGTTTATATCTAAAACCTCTACAAATGAATGAGGATATTTTATCGAATTATAAACTATTACTGTAGGTATTCCTCCACAGCAGGTCTGTATTGCCCATGCATCAGTTTTATTTTTCCCAGACCCTGCTTTAACCTGATACTTTATCCCATTTTGAGATGCATATTCAAGTAAATTCTCTGTTAATTTCGTATGTGCAGTAGGTCCTCTGTATATTACAGAACCAAGACCACATTCCTGTGAAATACTACTTTTTTCTCTACTCTTTCCCTCTATATAGTCAACTACAATTGCAATATCAGGCTTTATCATATTTACTGCAGCTACTGCACCATAATAATTATTATAGTGCTGAACGCCGAATACAATATAGATATCATTATCTGTATTTTTTAAATTATTTACCACATCACATAAAACTGCTGCTCCAGCTTTATCACAAAGAGCTCTTCCAGATACAATATTTTCATTTAACCTCTGCATTTTTCTCTTAACAACTGCAGTACTTCCAATAGGCACTATAGTTTCTGCTTTATTCTTGTCATAACCTATATCTATACTGAGTTCACCTAAGTTAACTGGAGCTTTTCTCTCTTCTTCAGTAAGTATATGTGGAGGTCTAAGGCCCACAAGTCCTAAGATCTCTTTTTTTCCTCTTATAATAACCTCTTGAGATGCTAAATCAGCAATATTTACATCACCTATTTTATTAAAATTCAAAAACCCATTTTTATCTATATTATTTATAACTAAACCAGGTTCATCAATGTGGGTAAAAAGCATTATCTTTCTACTACCTTTACTCCCTTTTATATGTACTATCAAATTTCCTGATTTTTGAACTATCATTTCATAATTAAATGGCTGTAAAAGTGAAAAAAGCTTATTACTGAGTTCATATTCATTTCCACATACCGAACCAATCTCACAAACTTCCTTTAAAACATCATATGTCTGCATTATAATCACCCCTCAATGATAAATAAAATGGTTTTCTTCAGAAGAAAACCATTTTATTCTTTTATTATTCTATAGTTACTGATCTGAAGAATGACCATCCTAGTGGTGACAAATGCAATCCTTTGATATTTGATTTAAGCATATAGTTCTGAGTATAGTAATACAAAGGAATTACTGGCATTTCATCCATAAGAATATCTTCAGCATCATGATATAATTGAGATCTTTTTGTAGGATCTTGCTCCTTTGCTGCCTGAGTTACTAGCTCATCATATTTTGGATTTGAATACTTGGCATCATTATTTGGTGATCCTGTAGTCCACAAGTCAAATAATGAGCCTGGGTCAAAGAAATCAGCAAAATATCCATGTCTTGCAATCTCATAGTCTCCCTGCGTTCTTGTAGTAATAAATACCTTCCACTCCTGATTTGTAAGCTTTATGTTTATTCCAAGATTTTTCTTCCACATAGCCTGTATAGCTTCAGCTACAGATTTATGAACATCACTGGTATTATATAGGAAACTAATCTCTGGGAATCCTTTTCCATCAGGGAATCCAGCTTCTGCAAGGAGCTTTTTAGCTTCCACTACATTTGCGGTTGTTTCTATATAGCTCTTTCCGTTGCTTCTAAAATCTTTTTCACTTCCTCCATCTGGTATTCCAGAAGGAATAAAACCAACTGCTGGTTTTTGACCACCTCTTGTAACAGTTTTAACTAACGCTTCCCTGTCAATTGCAAGTGCTAATGCTTTTCTAACCCTTGCATCATCTAAAGGTTTCTTTGTTACATTAATACAGAAGAAGTATGGTCCAAGCTGTGGATTTGACTTTGCTTCTCCAGATGCTATAAGTGATTGAAGCTGAACTGGAGGAATATCTGTTATAAGATCTATGTCTCCTGTCTTATATGCAGTTAATGCTGTATTGTTGTTTGTTATCATTACAAGCTTTAATTTCTCAAGTTTTACATTTTGTGCATCCCAGTAATTTGGGTTCTTTTCAAGCAACATATAATCATTATGCTTCCATTCAGTAATCTTGAATGGCCCATTACTAATAATGGTGCTTGGATCATTTGCCCATCCATTTGCATTTTTTGTAACCATATCTTCCTTCAATGGTAAAAGCAAATGCCAAGAAAGTATATCAAGGAAATAAGGAACAGGATATTCTAGATCAATTTCTAATGTTTTATCATCTATGACCTTTACTCCTACGTCTTCTGCTTTAGCTTTTTTAGTATTATAAGCTTTTCCATTCTTTATACAGTATGCATGATATGAATATGATGAACCTACTGTAGGATCTAAAACCCTTAATATACCATATTTAAAATCCTTCGCAGTAATTGGCGTATTATCTGTCCATTTTAATCCATCTCTTAAATGGAATATGTACTTTTTTCCATTGTCCTGTATATCCCATTTTTCAGCCAAACCTGGTTCAGCTTTATTGTCATTTCCTATTCTTACCAATCCCTCAAAAATGTTATAAATTACTGTTGAACCATCTGTTGCATTGTTCAGTGCGGGATCGATAGTTTTAGGTTCTGAAACAAGATTTGCTACCATCATATCCTTCTTTGTTGAGTTTCCTGTCTTAGCTGTCTGTCCACTTCCACCACAGCCTGAAAGCATAGATAAAAGTATTGATAAACAGATAATTGAGATAATTGATGCTTTTGCTTTACCCTTTTTCATGTTTTCATCCCTTCCTTTTGTTTATATTTGATTATTTAAATGGCATGCCAACATATGTCCTCCTCCACAATCCCTAAGTTCTGGAACCTCTTCAGAACATTTCTTAATAGCGTATTTACATCTTGTGTGGAACTTACATCCTGAAGGTGGACAAAGAGGACTTGGTATATCTCCTTCAAGCATTATTCTTTTTCTTGTCTCAGCTCTCTTTGGATCTGGTATAGGAATAGCTGACAGTAAAGCTTGAGTATAAGGATGAAGGGGGTGCTTGTACAATTCATTACTTTCAGCTATTTCTACCATATTACCCAGATACATAACAGCTATATTGTTACTAATATGCTTAACCATAGATAGGTCGTGTGCTATAAACAAATAAGCAAGCTTAAACTCCTTTTGTAAATCCTCCAGCGTATTAACAATCTGAGCTTGAATGGAAACATCCAGAGCTGATATAGGTTCATCACAAATAATAAATTCAGGTTCTACTGCAAGTGCTCTTGCAATTCCAACTCTCTGTCTTTGCCCACCTGAAAATTCATGTGGATATCTATTCCCATGCTCAGAATTTAAACCTACAATATTTAAAAGCTCTTTTACTTTTTCCTTTCTCTCCACTGGACTATATAGATTATGAATAATCATCGGTGCCATAATAATATCTGAAACAGTCATACGAGGATTTAATGATGCATAAGGATCCTGAAATATCATCTGCATATTTTTTCTTATAGGTTTAACTTCATTTTTAGAGAGTTTAGCAATATCCTGCCCCTTAAAAATTATACTTCCATCTGTTGGATCATATAATCTTACTATTGTTCTTCCTGTAGTTGTCTTGCCACATCCACTTTCCCCTACTAAGCCTAAAGTTTCACCTTTTCTTATCTTAAAGCTCACATTATCAACAGCCTTTACTACTTGCCTGCTATTTCCAAAAAAACCTGTTCTCTTACTATAATATTTTTTTAGATTCTTAACCTCTAGTATGCATTCCATTAAACCACCCCGCTTTTACTTTCTTTATCAACAAGCCAGCAGCTTACTCTATGTGTTTCACTTATGCAGCTAACTTTTGGCTGTTTTTTAAGACATATTTTCATTGCATATGGACATCGAGGGCTGAATGCACATCCATTTGGTGGGTTTAACAGATCTGGTGGCTGTCCCTCTATTGGTATAAGTCTCTTTCTTTCAAGTTCATCTGGATTCGGAACTGATTGCAGCAGCCCTTTAATGTATGGATGCTTGGGATTATAGAAGATTTCCTCTGTTAAGCCTTCCTCCATTATATGTCCTGCATACATAACAATAATCTTATCAGCAAGGCCTGCAACAACTCCAAGATCATGGGTTATTAATATTATTGAAGTATTTAATTTATTTTGAAAATCACTCATAAGCTCTAATATTTGAGCCTGAATTGTTACATCAAGTGCTGTAGTAGGCTCATCTGCAATTATTAGACTTGGATTACATGCAAGCGCCATAGCAATCATAGCCCTTTGCCTCATACCACCTGAGAACTCATGAGGATAACAATTAATTCTATTTTCAGCATCAGGTATTCCAACCAACCTTAACATATCTACAGCCTTTTTATGAGCCGCTTCCTTTGAAAGCTTCAAATGCTTTATAATAGGTTCCCTTAACTGGTACCCTATTGTAAAAACAGGATTTAAGGATGTCATAGGATCTTGAAAAATCATCCCTATTTTTGAACCTCTAATGTCACTCATAAATTTATTATCCTTACTAACCAAGTTTTCTCCTTCAAATAATATCTCACCATCAACTATCTTTCCCGAAGGTCCTAAAAGCTTTAAAATTGATAAAACTGTTACGCTTTTGCCACTACCTGATTCTCCGACAATACCAAGTATTTCCCCTTTTTTAATGTCAAAAGATAGATCGTTTATTACTTTCACTTCACCAACAGGAGTAAAAAAGGATGTTCTCAAATTTTTTATCTCAATAACCTTTTCCATAACAAGCATCTACCTCCTTAACTTAGGATCAAGTGCATCTCTTAGCCCATCACCAAGGAAATTAAATCCTAAGATTGTTATAGTTATCGCAGCTGCAGGGAAGAATAACTGGTAAGGGAAAACTTCAAGTGCGCTGATTGCTTCGTTAGTAAGCACTCCCCAGCTTGCCATTGGTGCTGACACTCCCAGCCCTACAAAGCTTAAAAACGCTTCTGTAAAAATTGCATTTGGTATTGATAATGTCATAGTTACAATAATTGGTCCCATTGCATTTGGAATAAGTTCTCTAAGTAAAGTCCTTGTTGTTGAAGAACCAATTACATTGGCAGCTAATACAAACTCTTCTTCCTTTAATCTTAATATTTCGCCCCTAACAATACGGGCCATTCCAACCCAATATGATATACCAAGTGTAATAAATATACTCTTTAAGCCAGGTCCTATTATAACCATTAAAAGTATTACATATATCATTGTTGGTATACTATATAAAACATCTACAATTCTCATCATTACAATATCAACTTTTCCGCCAAGCAACCCGGAAATTCCACCATATAATACACCAATTGTAAGATTTATAAGACTTGCCACTATACCTATACTCAAAGATATCCTCGCTCCATACATAACTCTTATAAAAAGATCCCTACCAAGCATATCTGTTCCAAAAATATTTTTAGCATTTGGCCACTGACATACAGCATTAAGATCCTGACCATCATATGTATTTTTTGATAAAATTGGTGCGAAAATTGCCAATAGTGTAATTACAATAATAATTCCTAACCCAAACATAGCCATTTTATCTTTTTTAAGTCTTATCCATACATCCTGCCAGTAGCTGATGCTCGGTCTTGTAAATTCATTTCGCATTCTTTCTTCCTTACAAACAGGAGCATATAAATCTTCTTTTTCAATATTTTCCACACTAAACACCTCCTGCAAATTATTCAAGCTTAATTCTTGAATCTAATAACGCATAAGATATATCTACTATCAGGTTAAATGTGACAAGCAACATACTGTAAAATATGGTTACACCTAATATTGTTGTGTAATCTCGATTTTGAATACTAGTAACAAAGTATGTGCCAAGACCTGGTATTGCAAATATTTGCTCAACTACAAAGCTTCCTGTTAAAATTCCTGCAGTAAGTGGACCAAGATAAGTTAGTACCGGCATTAGCGCATTTTTTAATGCATGTATATATATTACCTTTTTTTCTAACATACCCTTTGCTCTTGCTGTTCTGATATAATCCTGTTGAATAACCTCAAGCATACTTGATCTTACTATTCTTGATATAAAAGCTGTTGGAAATCCTGCAAGAGTTATTGCAGGAAGCAGCAGGCTTAAAAACCCTTTCGATGTTCCTATTGAAGCCCACTTTAGCTTAAGTATGAAAAAATATATTAATATTGTTGCAATAACAAAATTCGGTATTGTAACCCCTATGACCGATATAATAGAAGCTAGCTTGTCTGGAAATTTTCCTCTCTTCATTGCTGACACTATACCTGTAGGAACTCCTACAATAAGTGAAATCAGTATAGCTAGGCCACCTATTTTTGCTGAGATAGGAAAACTTTCTTTAATCAAGTCATTAACAGTTCTCCCTTCATATCTGAAAGATGGTCCTAAATCAAGTTTTACAACGTTTAGTAGATAATCCACATATTGCTTACCTAATGGGTCATTCATTTTGTATCGTTCCATAACCTTTTGCATAACTTCCGGCGGTAAACTTTTTTCATCAGTAAATGGGCCACCGGGTATAGCTCTCATCATAAAAAATGTTAGACTCAAAACAACAAACAGCGTTAATACACTAGCCCCAAGCCTTTTAAATATGTACCTTCCCAATGTTCTCCCTCCTTCGATTTTATAACTTATATAAAAGATAGAACTGTTAATATTTTGTGTACCAAAATATTATTTAAAATTATACAACTCAAAACACCCTATTACAACCTATTTAATTGCTTTTTTTCGACTTTTATTGTAAATATTTTGTAATATTTTGTAACATAAATGTATCATCAGTTAAACAGACATAACAACAATAGATTATAATTATCAATTCCATCACAAAGTTTTTTGATAATAAGCCATAGTTATACCAATGCTTAAATGGTTACTTGTAAAATCTAAATTTACAAAGGTATGTAAATAAAAAAATCGCTTGTACTATTAATAAATAATTACAAACGATTTTTTATAGATTATATAATTATAAAATAAAAGGGAACTACTTTATCCCCTCTCTATAATTTCTTAACCATCAAGCAATTTACATTTAAATCAATTTAAGATTCTTTCCAGAAACTTCTCTCCTCCTCGTGATATTGTTGTGCCTAATCGTCCCTGCCTTGTAATCAGCAAATCAAGCTCATCAAGTATCTGAAGCCTTAAGCGCAATTGCTGGTCAGTAATAACGAAACCTTTACTTTCAAGAAGCTTTTTTACAATAGTTCGTCCATAGGAAGTATTTCTTCGTTTTCCTTCTTGAAATATTTCCAGTATTGCTATGCTTATCCTTAGAAATCCTCTGTTTTCAAGGGTTTCTATTATCTTTTTCTCATCAATTTCAACATCATCAACCAATATTCTTTTATTCGCTTCATTCATTATTTTAACATAATATGGTACACACTTTTCAGTAATAACCTTTTCATTTAAAGAAGCCATTGCTGATATAACGTTAAATAGTTCTCTGACATTTCCATCCCATGAATATTTCTTTAACATTTCCATAACATCATCCGCTATCATCATATCACTGCAATTAAGATACTTGCATAAACACAGCCTAACCAATGGTTCAAAATCTTCTTTTCTTTCTTCGATGGAAGGAACTTTTAAAGAAAATATAGATATTAAATAGAATAGCTCTTTTATAAACAACCCTTTATTAACTAAACTGCTAATATCTATACTACTGGTAATTATTATTCTTGCATTAATATCAACAAATTTTCTTCCCTCTGATCTTACTATTTTCTTTTCTTCTAGCACCCGAAGAAGCTTTGCCTGAAGCTCAAGAGACATCTCTCCAATTTCTTCTATACACAACGATCCTCCTTCAGCTAACTCAAGCAGTCCTGGTACATATTGCTGTTCTTTCTCAGTACCAAACAATTCTTTTTCAAGGCTATCCATAGAACGCTCTGCACAGTTTACACTGATGAATGGACCATTTTTAAAATTCGACTCATTATGAATGGCTTGGGAAATCATGCTCTTTCCGCTTCCGGTCTTACCAATAATAAATACCGGCTTATCTGTTAATGATATTTTTTTTGCCATATATACAAATTCACTCATTACCTTGCTCTCAGTTACAATATCATCAAATTTAAATTTTACTCTATTTACTCTGTTATCACTTGGTACCACAATATGTTCCTTGTTGTCTTCTATATAGCTGTCTCTATTCGAAAGAGATACTAATGATTTCATATATCGCTTTAACAGCAGAGAATCTTTATATTGAATTTTAAAATACTTACATAGTTCAATTACTGTCTCTATATCAATAACTCTTGAACCAATATCAATAACATTTGGAATACCCTTAGGGATTAAGTGAGTCTCTCCAGGAGTAACTACAAAATCAATAAAGTCTGGAATCTGGTCATTGGGGTAATACGGATAATAGTTGTGTTCAAATACACTTTCTTTAAGTTCTCTTATAGCTTCTTCAGTATTATCCTTTGTATCATTAATCACTAAAATATTTCTACCTGCAGGAACATCCAGAAGCCTCTTTATATTTATAAAATTAATACCTCTCTTAGCAATAAAGCAATGTATTCCTTGAGGCAATATAGACTTTACCAGGGGATTTATCGTATTTACAGATAACAGAACAACTTCATCAGGGCTAATCATCTCCATTGTTAAGTCCTTGACTGTAACTGATCGTATTTCTATTTCATTACCTAAAATCTCTACAATTTGTTTTGTAATAATAGATAAGTACTCATCCTGAATTGCTATTATTACTAATTTACCTTTACCCATCGTCCTACCCCTTTATATATAATTAGTTTTAATCTAAAAATTCCATAGCTATTTAAATACCCTCTACTATATAATACAGTTAAAGGAATTTCAAAAGCTATCAGTCTTATTATAATAAACGCAAAACTGCCTTTCAAGTTTAATGGATGAAAAAAGGTTGGAATATTATTATAAAATGATACAATTTATTAATATTTAAAATACCCCTTGACCCTGACATTATGTTATAGATTATTATTAAGTTGGAGGTGATGATGTGTACTACATGGTAAAGGAAGTTTCAGATATGGTTGGAATAAGTGTACGCATGCTTCATTATTATGACAGTATAGGGCTTTTGAAACCTGAGTCTGTAAGTCCAGCTGGTTATAGACTATATGATCAAAACAGCCTTGAAAAACTACAGCAAATTTTATTCTTTAAAGAACTAGATTTTTCTCTCTGTGAAATTAAAGATATCCTAAGTAGTCCTGGCTTTGATAGGAAGCATACACTAAAGTCCCATAGAGAACTGCTTATAACCAAAAGGAATCGACTTGATAAAATCATCAACACTCTTGAAAACACTATAAAAACAATTGAAGGGGGATTGGAAATGGATAATAAAAAAATGTTTGAAGGCTTTGATATATCCGAAATAGAAGAACATAAAAAAAAGTACGAAGAAGAAGTAAAGGAACGATGGGGAAACACTGATGCCTTCAAAGAAAGTCAAAAAAGATCCAGTAAATATAATAAAAATGATTGGGCAAAAATAGCTGAAGAAGGAAACGAAATATTTAAAAAGCTTGCAAGCTTAATGAGCAAAGATCCAGGAGACCTGGAGGTTCAAGAAGCTATAGGAGCATGGAGAAGCCATATTTCAAAATACTTCTATGAGTGCACACCAGAAATATTAAAAGGCCTTGGTGATATGTATGTAGGCGACCCTCGCTTCACTGAGAATATTGACAAATATGGAAAGGGATTATCAGCCTTCTTAAGGGATGCAATAAATCTCTACTGCGACAGCCTAAAATAAAGTTTCAATCACATGGTAAGTTAAGAGCATAGATATACTTATGTTACCTATATATAACGCAATAAAGATTTCACATTAAGGTATTTATTGCGTTATACAAATTTTGAAAAAATATGGCATAAATGATTTTTAAAAATGTAAAATCATTTATGCCATATATATAGTCAAAATATCACGAGATTTTAGCTTAAAACTATTAAAATTCTTTATATTTAACAAAAATTACATCACAGGTTATTTTTCATATCTTTGACAGTTCTCACAGTAGTATATACTTCCCCCCATATAGGTTTCTTTTTTAATAATCGTTCCACAAACAGGACATCCTTTTCCAACTGTATTCTTGCTTAAAATTGTTTCATACCCTCCACTGTGACCAAATAAGTCCTTTTCTGTATCCCTGCCACCATTTGTAGTCATATTAAGAAGTGTAGATTTTACGGAGTGAAATAAGCTATCAAGTTCGCTGTCCAACAAGGTTGGCATCTTACGTTTCGGATGAATTTTTGCATTAAACAATATATCCTGTAAAACTCCATTGCCAAGTCCCGGTATTCTTTGATCAGTTGCCAAAAATGATTTTACTGACAGCTTTTTTGTTTCATCCTTAAACAGTGAGCTAAAGAATTTTTCATCAAAATCACTGCTGAGGGGAGATGGACTGTTTTTAGCAACAAGATAATATGGGTTATCATTTTCACCATCATTAAAGGCCCATATACCTCCATACATTTGTACACTGCAAACAATTGAAGTTAAATCATCAAATTCAATATGCAGCTGATGTTTTTGGGGTAATTTCTCACCTATATCAAAATATCGAACGTTTACTCCATCACCAAATAGTATCCTTGCATCCCCCGCCCATATTTCCACCTGACCTGCATACGCCTTAGCACAATCAATTTTTTTACCAGCTAATAGGCTACGATAATTATCAGGCTCTCCAAAATACCACGCAAATTTATGTGGAGAAGAGTTTGCATAGACATTATTAATTTTTCTGCCCTTTATGGTGTCATTTATTTGCTTAGTAATAACATTACTTTCAGGTATTTCAAGCATTATTATCCATCTCCCTTTTTCTCTCATATTTTTCTTATATTCTATCACTTTATACGTGACAACAGTGTGTCATATTTATTTATATTTTCTATTCACTTTATAGGATTTACTTATGCAAACTCTACAAATAAAAAATGGCAGGTGCCTGAGACACCTGCCGTTTTATCTTTAAACAGCTTCTTTTTTAAGAATAACTTTATTATCATGGGCTTTAAGAACTTTAGTAGGGCATTTTTCTACACACTCCATACATAGGACACACTTTTCACTGTCTACTTTAGGAAGGTTATTCTCCAGCACTATAGCTCCATTTTTACAGTTTCTAGCACATAGACCACAAGCTATACATCCGGTTTCACACACATCCTTTACTTCCTTAAGCTTGTCCTTTGAATTGCAAGAAACTCTTATTATTTCAGAAACAGGTTTAATTTCAATAACCTTTCTAGGACAAATACTGGCACAAGCACCACAGGCAGTACATTTTTCTTCATCTACCACTGCAATTCCGTTTTCAATGCTTAGTGCTCCAAATTGACAAACCTTAACACAACTGCCAAGACCAAGACATCCAAAGCTGCAGGACTTAGCCCCACCGCCAGGAAGTACAGAAGCTTCTATGCAGTCCATATTTCCATAATAAGTCCCTTTCCTCTTTGCACTATCACAATCACCCACACACTTAACAAAGGCTTTGGTTGGCTCTGCAGCCTCAACCTTAATACCCATTATTTCTCCAATCTTTTCTGCAGCAACAGCACCACCTACAGAACAACAATTTGGTTTTGCTGCACCATCTACTACTGCTTGAGCATAGGCATCGCAGCCAGCAAAGCCGCAGCCACCACAGTTGGCACCTGGTAGACAATCCCTTATTAGTGGTACTCTTTCATCTACCGGTACATTAAACTTTTTAGAAGCATAGCCTAAAACTACACCAAAAACAAGACCTAATCCCCCTAAACTTAGGGCAGGAAATATTAAACCATTTACATCCATTTATTGATGCCTCCCATTAATGAATTAATCCTTGAAATCCTAAAAAAGCTATGGACATAAGTCCAGCTGTAATCAATGAAATAGGAAGTCCCTGCATAACCTTAGGCATATTTTTGTTTTCGTCCATTCTTTCCCTTATGCCTGCAAGGAGGACAATAGCCAGCATATATCCAAGTCCAGAACCAATTCCGGACACTACAGAACCAAGTAAAGTATATTTCTCATTCATGTTTATTATAACAACACCTAAGATGGCACAGTTTGTAGTTATAAGAGGTAAGAAAATTCCAAGAGCCTTGTAAAGGGATGGGCTTTTCTTCTTAATAACCATTTCAACAAACTGAACAAGGGATGCTATAACTAGTATAAATGCAATGGTGTATAGGTAAGGAATATGCAAAGGTACCAAAATTAAATTGTACACTATGTATGAAATAAAGGATGCTAAACCCATTACAAAGGTAACAGCAAGTCCCATACCTGTTGCAGTTTCTATTTTCTTTGAAACTCCTAGGAAAGAACAAATTCCAAGGAATTTAGACATAACGAAATTGTTAACTAAAAGAGCACTAAAAAATATTAATAGCAAATTCATGGAGTTACCACCTCTCTTATGGTCTGTATTTTTTCTTAATGCTTCACTGAGCAATGAGCACAGTTTCCGTCACAGCCCTTAAACTCAGTAATTCTCTTATTTTCCTTTGATTTTCTTTCATTAAAAAGATTTATTAAAGCCATTAAAATTCCAAGTGTAAAGAAGGCACCTGGAGCTAACACCATTATGATGGCAGGCTTAAAGGAAGCAGGCATAATCTGGTGTTCAAAAATCTTACCAGTACCTAAAAGTTCTCTTATAATACCTATTACGGTAAGAGAAATCGTGAATCCTAAACCTTGTCCAAGGCCATCAAAAATAGAAAGTATTGGTCCATTTTTAGAAGCAAAGGCTTCTGCTCTTCCAAGGATAACGCAGTTAACAACAATAAGTGGAATAAAAATCCCAAGGGCTTTATATAAATCTGGAACATAACCCTGCATTAAAAATTGAAGCAAAGTAACAAAACCCGCAATAATAACTATAAAAGAAGGAATACGAATTTTGTCTGGAATAAATTTTCTAAGAAGAGAAATAGCAAAATTAGAGCCAATCAGCACTACAGTTGAAGCAAGTCCCATACCAATACCATTCTTAGCACTGGTGGTTACCGCCAAGGTAGGGCACATAGCTAAAACTTGTACAAATGTAACATTTTCAGTTATAATACCATTTTTCAGTCTTTCCAAAGGGCTTATCATTAGTTATTCCCTCCTTTTAAATTGCTTTTATAGAAATTAACAGCTTCATTAACTCCTCTGGTTACTGCCTTTGAAGTTATAGTAGCTCCAGTTATAGCTTGTATTTCATTGTCCTGAGCTGAAGAAGCTTTTATAACCTGCAGTTCTTTTTCAATGGACTTCCCTTTAAATTGACCATAAAAAGCAGGCTGAGTGGAATTTGCACCAAGTCCAGGAGTTTCAGATTGAGATAAAATCTTGATGCCTTGAACCTTTCCATCATTTGAAATTCCAACCATTAATTCTATATTTCCACCATATCCCTTTGTATTAAGCTTTATGGTGTATCCAACAGTACTGCCATTATTTAATGCTTCGTTAACTTCAACAATGTTTTCAGTTAATTTAACATCCTTCTTTTTAAAGGTATCACCATTAGCTATTAATTCTCGCATAGCTTCTGTGTTTGCCTTTTGTGCCTGGGCCTCAATAGGCTCCTTTGTAATAGTATAAGCAAAGCCAAGTATCACCCCAACAAAGGCAGTTATTACTAATAGAATCAATCCTAATTTAAGAGAATTTTCTTTTTTATCCATCTATTTCACCTTCCCGAACTTTGTTGGAATTACATATTTATCTATAAGTGGAACAAATAAATTCATTATAAGTATTGAATATGAAACACCTTCAGGATATGAACCGCTGAATATACGAATCACTGATGTCAAAACTCCACATCCTATTGCGAATATAACTTGTCCCTTTTTAGTCATTGGGCAGGTAGTATAATCTGAAGCCATAAATATGGCACCCAGCATAAGTCCGCCGGCAAATATTTCATAGATTACATTTCCAGTCATAAAGCCATTTCTACCTATTACAGAAGTTAAAACAAATACTGTTCCTATATAAAATACAGGAATATGATAGGAAATAACTCTTCTATATAGAAGGTAGGCAAAACCAATAAGTAATGCTAATGCAGAGGTTTCACCAATACATCCACCAACATGACCTACAAATATATTCATAAGGGATGGAAGATCTCCCTGTCCACCTTTTAGCATAGCTAAGGGAGTAGCAGATGTCATACCATCTATTGTCCATGTAGTCATTGATGTTGGCCAGGATGCCAATAAAAATGCTCTAGCAGCCAGGGCAGGATTGACAATATTTTCTCCAATACCTCCAAAAAGCTGCTTTACTATAATAATCGCAAAGGCACTGCCCATAGCCACCATCCAGAGTGGAATGGATACAGGCACATTAAATGCAATTAAAATACCAGTTACCACAGCACTTAAATCATTTATGGTAATTTCTCTTCCTGTTATCTTTTGCCACAGCCATTCAGCTAGAACTGCTGAAGCTATGGCAGTTATCATTACTAGAGCTGCTCTAAATTTAAAAAAGTATATTCCAGCTAAAGCTGCAGGAATTAAAGCTATTATCACATCTCTCATTATGCCTTTAACTGTTTCGTTGGATCTAATATGTGGAGATGATGATATAGTTAACATTGATTCATTCATGTATGTCACCTCTTATCTATTACTTTCTTTTATTAGCAATAACAGTACGTTTTCCAACTCTTAAGGATTGTACCAAATGATTTTTCGCTGGACAAACAAATGTACAACAGCCGCACTCAATGCAATCCATTCCATTTAACTTTTCGAATTCTTCAAACTCGTGTCTCTCACATAAAGAATGAAGCTTCCCTGGCATTAAGTTCATAGGACATGCTTCTATACACTTTCCACATCTAATACAGCTGGAGGGTTTTGGCATAAAGCCCTCTTCCTTTGTAAGACATAGAACTCCAGAAGTACCTTTCATAACAGGTACATCTAGGGATGATAGGGTTATTCCCATCATAGGACCGCCAGAGATAACCTTTACAGGGTCTTCTTTAAGTCCACCGCAGAATTCTATTAGCTCTCTAATGGAAGTACCAAGTTTTACCCTAAGGTTTTTAGGTTCTCTAACTGCTCCGCCTGTAACGGTGACGATTCTTTCAGTTAGAGGAAGTCCTAAAACAACTGATTTATATATTTGATAAACAGTACCTACATTTTGTACAACGCAACCAACATCTGCTGGAAGCTTTCCTGAAGGTACTTCACGTTTTGTTATAGAATAAATAAGCTGCTTTTCAGCCCCCTGTGGGTATTTTGTTTTTAAAGCTTTAACCTCTATATTTGAACAATCCTTACATAACTTCTCCATAAGCTTGATAGCATCTGGTTTATTATGTTCAATACCTATGTATCCTTTAGCTTTAGGGAAAATCTTTAGAATTATTTTTAAACCCTCTACTATTTTTTCTCCCTCTTCTAACATCAACCTGTGGTCACAGGTTAAATATGGTTCGCATTCAGCTGCATTTACTATTATTGAATCTATATTTTTGTCTGCTGGAGGATTAAGCTTAACATGTGTAGGAAATGCAGCGCCTCCCATACCAACTATTCCAGCCTCTTTAATTATATCCAGCAATTCTTCCTTAGAAAGCTTTGTATAATCTCTTTTTTCTTCAACAGTAGATAAAGCTTCATATTGATTGTCATTTTCTACTATTATAGAAAGAATCTTAGTGCCGCCAGTAGTAAGCACAGGAGCAATGTTTTTAACTGTACCAGATACGCTGCTATATATCGCTGATAATCCAAATCCATTAGCTTGTCCTATTTTTTGTCCAACTAAAACTCTATCCCCTTTTTTCACCAAAGTATCACAAGGAGCACCTATATGCTGAGACATAGGGAAAACTGAATCTCCCTTTGGCAAATAATCTTCAATAGATTTGTTTTCACTGAGATGTTTACCATGGGGCGGATGCACACCACGTTTAAAAGTTAACAGTTCCATAATCATATACTTCCTTTCTTACTGTATTTGGTAATAAAATGCAGGCTGTGTAAAATATAAAATATACTTACAATATTACTACTACAGCTTTACATGCATATAATATAGCTTGTTTCATGTATTGATACAGTTATAATTATCTACTAATACAGTATAAAACAAAATACAACATATTTCTACAATATCCTTTGGAAAACGAATCAATTTTTAAAATGTATAAGTTGCTTTCACAAATATTAAGAAAAGCACAAATCCATTTTATATTGAAAATATGTTTTCTTTAATAATAGGTTTGTTTTAAAAGTTTTTAGCGGGAAGATGTATGGAATATTTTTCTATAATTTGATAATATTAATATGCAGCTATAATATACAGACCTGTGATAATTATTTTATGGAGGTGTTATTATGAGCAAAAATATTTGCTACCCAAACACATTACATTCAATCCTACTTACACTAGGTGTATTTCTAGTGCAATTTATTTCAACTTTTATTTTAACATTAGTAATTGGACCATATATTTTAAACAATTCCATTGTCTTGCTTGGGATATCATTCATTTCATTTCTGCTTGTAGTATTAATTGGATCTATTATCGCTAAGACATCAATCAAAAAATTATTTATTAAATCAGGCAAAACAAGAAACAAAACATTCTATTTAATTTTACTAATGATTGGTTGTTGGTGCATACTAGCAAGTTTGACTATAGTTTTTACTAAAATCTCACCTACTGCTAAAGAGACACAAAATCAGTTGAGCAACATACTTGTTGGAGGTTCAAATATATGGTTTGGAATAGTATATACAGTGCTTTTAGCTCCAATAATTGAGGAGATTTTCTTTAGAGGAGTCATTCTCCAGGGATTACTTAAAAATTATAGTATAAAAAAGGCTATTATAATTTCATCTATGCTCTTTGCAATTATTCATTTTAGTATAGTTCAAACTCCTGCAGCATTTTTCCAAGGGGTTGCTCTAGCAGTAATATATGTAAAAACCGGCTCCCTTGCAATGTCAATAACAGGTCACATTATAAACAATACTCTTGGAGTCTTTTGTTCAGGTTTATTACTTAGTAATAGTATTTATTTTGTTGCAGCTATAGGAGTTATTCTAACAGTTCTAAGTATTTACAAAGTAAGAAAAATGCCCAATAATATTTCCTGTTTATTACGCAATGAGGGAATAGCTACTGAGGATATGAATGTAAATATATAAGCATATACAGAAATGCAGTAACCTGCATACTATATAAGTAAAATCAAATACCAGTAGTTATTTGATTGGCATTTGATTAATTAATAGTATGGAGGTTATTTATGTTAAAGTATCCCATAAACACTAGAGATAATTTTTGCTCCTCTAAGCAAAGGTATGGTGAAATTCCTGGTGATTACCCTATTTATAATATTCTTGGCAGCACAAACATAATAAGCGAAGCACAAATGAATAATTTAAACATCTGGCGCAATTATATTGTCAAGTTTGCCAGGAGTCACCCATATGAAGTGTATATAAATGGTCCAACACTAGAGAAAAAGGTAAGCATAACCTTTGATGATGGTCCTGATTCAGTAATAACACCTAAGGTTCTTAACATATTTAAAAGCAATAATATAAAGGCTAATTTCTTTTTCTTAGGGAGCCAAATAAGCTATTTCCCCAATGTTGTAAAAAGCGCCTTTAACGAAGGTCATTTAATATTGAATCATAGCTTAAACCATCCATACTTCACTGAAATAGCCCCTCAAAATATAAAAAATCAGGTTCTCCGTACCGAGGAAATAATAAAGAGTATAATCGGCAGAAAGCCTTCCATAATAAGGCCTCCATATGGAGCAACTGATGAGAAGGTTTTGTCAGCAGTTAGAGAAACAAATAACAAAATTATGATTTGGTCTATAGATTCTATGGACTGGGTGAAAAACATAACTGTACAAAATGTTGCAGCAAATGTTTTAAATAACGTGAGACCAGGAGATATTATACTGATGCACAGTGGCGTAGGTCAGAGCACAGCTTTAAAAGCCCTTCCAGAAATAATAGCAGGGTTAAATAAAAGATCCTATAAAATTGTAGGGTTGGATGAATTGCTTAGTATAGATCCATATAAGTAAGGTGTGGCTGTTACATAATGTAATTTTATTCATTATGTAACAGCCACACCTTAAATTTTCCACCCTAACTGCTCAATCTGATTGTATTTAGCATACCATCCGTTCTTTCCTGCAAGCTCTACAGGGGTACCAGTTTCCACAATTCTTCCATTTTCTAAAATTATAACCTTGTCGGCATCTATAATTCCAGATACTTTATGGCTTATTGTAAGAATTGTTCTATCCTTGGATATTTCCTTTAATGCCTTGAAAATCTTTTGCTCCGTAATTGAATCCAAACCCGATGTCACCTCATCAAGGAGCAATATTGGTGGATTACATACTAAAGCACATGCAAGGGATAATAATTGATATTGCCCATGAGAAAGCTTGATTTCTCCCTCTCCAATCAAAGTATTATATCCCTTTGGCAATTTAATAATATCCTCATGTAATCCAACTGTTTTAGCTGCAGTAATTATCTCTTCTTCTGTAATGGTTTCATCATAAAGAGTTATTGCATCTTTAACTGTTCCATCATATACAAAGAAAGCTTGAGGAACGATTCCTATTATTCTGCGTCGCACATTAAATGGCATTTCAAATGGGTCAAATTCTTTCATCCTTATACTGCCTTGACTGGGCTTATAAAGACCTGCTATAAGATTAAGAATCGTACTTTTTCCTGCCCCTGTTCTTCCCACAAGCGCAACCTTGGTTCCTGGTTCTATATCAAAGGAGATATTTTTAATAACACTTTTACCATTTTCATAGGAAAATGAAACATCATTTATGGATATAGACCAATCACTTAAAGTGCTTTCACTTAATGCTAATTCCATGGATGATGACTCATTTTCTTCTATGTGTCTTTTTTCCTCTTTTTCATCATCAAAGTCATTTATTCTTTTAAGACCCGAAGCAGCTTCCTGTATTGTTTGAAATTCTACAGCTATGGCTTCAACAGGTGCCAGCATTCTCGATATTAAATCAACTGCAGCGGCTACTGAACCAATAGTAAGACCTAATGCCCCTAATCCCTTTGGTGCAGCTATAATTACAGTAATAGTTATTATAATTGCTCTAAGCATTTGCATTAAACAAGGAAATATAGAATCTAGAGTGCTGGTTCTATGAACTGCATTAAGATTCTGATTTAACGGCTTCTGAAAATTCGATATAAATCCTTTCTCCATCCCAAATATTTTGATTGTTCTTATTCCATTAAATATTTCCTGAACAGCTCCATTAATATGTCCAACTGCCCTTCGTGTATCCATTTGAGCCTTAAAGGTTTTAGTTTTAAAAAATCTGACAATCAAATATAGTATAGGAATTAATATTGATATGTACAAAGCCAGTACAGGACTTAATATATAAATAGATATTATAATTCCCAATGCTTTTAATACATCAGATATCATTCCGATTAAACCACTTGTAAAAAGTGTACCAACAGCATCAACATCTGAAGTAAATTGACTCATTATCTCTCCAACAGCGTTATTTGTAAAATATCCTATTGGCAGTTTTGACAGCTTTTTTGCCATATTAAGTCTGATATTCATCAGCATATCCTGTCCTACAATTGCCATCATAAACTCACGCATAAAATCTGCAAGACCACTTAACACTACAGCTAATAAGTAATAGCAGGACAGTTTCCATACACCTGCATAAACCCCCTTTGAAATATTATTGTCTATAATATTTTTTAGAAGCTGAGGAGGAACTAGCTGCATGGCAATGCCAGCAGTAATTGCAATAAATAGGAATATTATATACATAAACTTATTTCTAAATGTTCTTCTAAAAGAAAGAGATACTATTTTATTTTTCAATTTCTCCATCCCCCAAAAATTGTTGTGAATCTATGATTTTACTATATATGCCCTTAGTATTAACTAACTCATTATGAGTTCCTCTCTGAACAATCTTACCTTTATCAAGAACTAAAACCATATCTGTATATTTAAAGGCATCCAGCCTGTGTGAAAAAATGAATATAGTTCTACCCTCTGCATTTTCTCGCAATTTATTTATAATTTCAGCCTCTGTATTTATATCCACTGCTGAAAAAGGATCATCGAGTATCACAATACTGGCATTCTTATACAAAGCCCTTGCTAAGGAAATTCTCTGCTTTTGACCACCAGATACCTTTGCGCCCTTTTCTCCCACTTCTGTATCTATACCTTTTTCAAAGCTTTTTATATCCTGTTTTAAAGCTGCAATTGTTAATACCTTATCCAGCTTTTCATCGTCACCATTATTCCAGGTTATATTGTTTTTAATAGTATTAGAAAACAAAAAGGAGTCATGCCCCATATATGTAATGGCAGCTAATTTTTGTTCAGGGGAAATATCATGCAAGTCCATATTATCTATAAGAATTTTTCCTTCATACTCATATAGTCCAGTTAAGGCTAGTCCTAAAGCACTTTTGCCTGAACCAACAGAACCAGTTATTCCAACAATCATACCAGCTGAAGCTTTAAATGATAGGTCCTTAATTACATATTCTTCACCGATGGGATATTTAAAGGAAAGATTCTCTACAGATATTTCCTTTGGTTTAAGAACCTCTACTGCATTAAGTAACATTGAACTATCATTATTTATCAGGCCCAAAACTCTATCCCATGAAGCCTTTGCACCCTGTTGAATATTGAAAACCTTTGCAGCAGTTGTAGTTCTAACTGCTAAGGCTGTAAACATAGTTATGTAAGCTGTAAATGTACCAATAGTCCAATTGCTGCTTATAACCTTATTTCCTCCTAAGAAAATAACCAAAACAATTCCAATACTGGCTAAGGAAGAATAGATAGGCGCCAAACCATTTTTTAAAATCGTAACAATAACATTTTTATTAGCTTGGACAGCTAATTTATCCTCTAATCTTTTTAACTCTGCTTCCTCTCTCCCATATAAACGCAATATATTAATTTGGGAAATCATTTTTCTAATTTGGGTAGTTGTTTTTGAAGCAGCCTTCCTGGCTGCCTTTGAATGGGACTGAACAGTTTTTTTCATTAACTGGGTTAGTATAATAACTAATGGAATAGGAATTGTGGATATTAAAGTTATTTTCACGTCATAAAACATAAGTGCCACCCAGTAAGCAGCCATAAGTACTCCAGTATCCCATAATTCAGTAAGAGTTTTTCTCACTGCCTCTATAACAATATCAACATCCCCAATGGTAGTGGACATCATATCTCCTGCCTTTTGCTTTTCCATAGTATTTAAGTCAGTATTTAGTATAGACTCCATTATTCCAACACGCATATCACCGCTCATTCGATTTGCCATATCCCTAACATAATATCGTTTAAAAAACCTAGCAATTTGAAAAGTTAAGGTTACCCCTATAAATTCCAGTCCAGCCCTTACTATTCCATTGATATCAGGTGAATTAACTGCTGAATCCAATAATTTACCTTGAAAAATAGGGCCAAGTACAATTGCTGAATTAAAAAAAATCCCTGTTACAGCTGTGATAAGGAACTGTTTATTATATTTAATGATATAGGATATTAGTTTTTCCTTTTTTTTAGGTGGAGTAAATTTAATTTCTGCATTTCCTTTTTTCATTTAAACCCATCCAATCCCTTTAATTTTATGATTTTGATTTCTCTACTATATATATCGCATAAATGATTTTACATTTTTTAAAAATCATTTATGCGATATATTTTCCGAAATTCATATAACACAATAAATACCTTGATGTAAAATCTTTATTGCGTTATATATATTGATTAAATAATATAACTTTGTATTTTTATTTATATTTTAGCACCATGCATAGCATTTTCCAATATCTTTAATACCCCCAGCTTGTATGCCTTAATATTAAAAGCAGAGGCTTATGGGAAATAATCACCATCTAAAGCTTCTGCTTTTATACAAGTTATAATTATAAAATTTACTGTAGGATGTCAGGCCGATTTTCCTGCTTCTAATCATCAAGAATATCTTTATTTTCTTTTATAGCTTCAATAAAAGCCTCTGCAATTTCCGGGTCAAACTGACTGCCACTGCAGTTCTTCAACTCTTCAATAGCCTCCTCAAAGGTCTTTCTTTTATTATAAGGCCTATTTGATGTCATGGCATCAAAACTATCTACAACTGTTAATGCCCTTGCAAGATATGGTATTTCTTCTCCCTTAAGCTTTTCAGGATATCCATTTCCATCATATCTTTCATGATGATGTTTTATCATAGGAATAATATTGCTTAGGGATTTAACTGGTTTTATAATATCAACTCCATTATCAGGATGCTGCTTTAATATTTCCCATTCCTCTTTTGTGAGAGGCATCTTTTTATTTAATATCTCCTTATCGATATTGATTTTTCCTATATCATGCATATAAGCACTGTATATAAAGCTTTTTTTATCATGTTCATTTAGTTTAAGCTTATCGGCTAACAGTCTAGAGTAGTATACCACTCTTTCAACATGGCCATAGGTATATCTATCCTTTGCATTAATTACACTTATTAGTGTTTTTATTGATGTAATCAAATCAATATGTTTTTCATCTATAGCTTCCTTTAGCTCATCAAGTATAGATGAATATGTTTCTACTCTATTTTTATTAAAGAATTTAGCTCTATAAAGTGCATCATCAGCACTTTTAATAAGTTCCATATCATCCTTTGCCTTATCTGGATAAACAGAAATTCCTATTGAAACAGTAATACTGCCATTAGGCTGATTTTCTTCACCATCAAAATAAGTTTCTTCTATTTTTTTTCTGATTTTCTCTGCTGTTTCAACTGCTTCCTTCTCCTGTACATTGGTTAGAATTATTGCAAACTCCTCTCCACCATACCTGGCAACCACATCTTCTTTTCTTGATATTTCTTTAAGTAAATGTCCAATAGTCCTAAGTACCTCGTCACCCTTCTGATGCCCATAAAGATCATTGTAATTTTTGAAATAATCTATATCCATAAATATCACACAAATTGGAATACCATCCTGTTCACATGATTTTATTTTCATTCTTAAAGTTTCATGAAAAAACTTGTGATTGTATAAACCAGTAAGTCCATCCTCATTTGCAAGACCCTTGAGTTCTTCAATATGTTCGTTTGCTATTCTTACATAAAACCCTAATGTCCAAGCAGTAAGTATAAAAACCCCTGTTAGAATCAAATCGTTTTGAAAATACTTGTTAATCGTTGAATTAGGTAAACATATAATGTCCATTGCTAATATACTAAAAGAAGTAAGGCAAGCTAAACTCATACCATACTTTATACCTGACTGTATGGTAGTAGTTATTATAATAAATAAAAACAAGAATTTAAATTGACTTTCATTAGCACCAGATAGAAAAATTACTATAAAAAATATTAAGGATAAAGCAAAACTTTCAGCAATTTGTACTTGATGTAAATATTTAAAATCTAATTTCTTAATTGTAGAAAACGCCCATACAAAGTATATTAATGATAATATTAAAATTCCAGAAATAATTATTTCCATATAAAATGTATAATTGGGTTCAACTATATCTCTGTTAGCATTAAAAAAATACTCAAAAAATCCTATACCAGAAAATAATAATGAAGATAGCTTTACTACTGAAAGAATATCATTTATTTGTTTTCCATTGCTAACTTCTGTCTTATTCATATCCTCACTACCTCATTTTAAAATAGATTGTTTAAGGCCGGCAGAACCGACCTTAAACTTTTTTAGAATTATTCTTCTCTTAAAGATTTTGGTTCTTCTGGCTGATATGCTATAAAGAAGCATGCAGATGAAGCAACAACAGCTGCAACAACTGTCATAATAGCTGCAGCTAATGAAAATAATTTCTTTTTCATATTATCTTCCCCCCTACTAAAACAAATATTTTATGAAAAAAAGCATCTACTTTCAAAAAAATTATATTGCCTGTATTGGTAAGAGTAAAAGCTTGCCATGCAGTGCCGCCATACATACAAAGAGAAAAAGTGAAAAAGCTTTTCTCATGAGTTAAAAGATACATGATAACGTTAATAATTATTATTAATATGTAAATAGCTAAAATTAAAAAAGATGCTTTTTTCATCTTTTTTTTCTTTTGCTGGGTTGTTATTGGTTTAGCTAAACTATCTACAGGTGCTAACTTATAAACTATATAACAAACCCAAGCAAAAATAAGTAATCCAAAAAATATAACCGATTTCAAATTAACTATTGGAGTCAATATATGAGATATTATTACTGCTTGTCCTACAGCTATTATAGTACCTAATGCAGCACAAGTCCCAGGTGAGTTAGCATGAACACCACCTGAATACTTTCTGAGAATACTTATACTAAAGGACACTATAAGGGCCTCAATTAAGACATTAAATATAAGTCCAAATACAATTACAAGAACTATACAAATTGATATTTGCAATATAGCAAAAGCGCCATATGCAATTACTTCTTTCTGATCATTATTTAGCCCTATTTCCGAGCCTATTTTTTCCGAAATCCCATGTGTTAACTTTTCTATACTAAACATATTTAAGCTCTTTCCTTTTTGACAATATTAAATAATATCCTATAACAAACATTCCCAAAGCTACTATTGATGGATATCCATATAAAGTTTTTAAAAAAGGATTATTAACAACAATATTTAAATCCTTATTTAATACAAATTGTATAAAACAAACGTTTATTCCTTCAAGTGCAAAGCCAAGTATAAATGTAATAATTCCTGCACGTATTGACTTTATAATATCAATTTTATTTATAAGACTGGTTATAATAATAAGAACTATTAATGACAATATTGAATGTATACCATATTGGATAGGAAGACATCTAATAAAATATTGTGAAACCCAAAATAACATGCCTGATATCAAGTATCTTTTAAGATTGATGCTTGTCTTTGAAAATGCATGCACAGCCAAAACAAACAAAAATTCCTCAGGAATACCTCTTATAATAAATTCAAATAATGATATTCTTAACATATTTTTTCTTCCCCTCTAACTAGCTATCTTCTTAAGTTTCTAAATAACTATATAAGATATTGATATACTTTATACAAAATAATTAAACTAAATATCATTTCCATCAATACAGCTTATATTTAAATGCTTTATTACATCAAAAAATATTATAAAAGTAAATACTCTTATAAAAACATCACCTATACTTAAAATACTGTACCCTATATCTATGTAATCGGTTAAAAATTTAAGTTTTGTTATATTGCTTCCTAAAGTATGTATATCCTTTACCTTTGAGAACGAATCTGCCTTTATATAACCAGTAACATAAGACAATGTAGGAAATACAGGCATCTTACCTCCATTTGCTGACATAGCCAACTTGTTTAATAACGTTCCTATAAAGATACATGCAGATCCTACAAAAGCACTTTTATAAAGCTCATATTCTAGTATTAAAGGTAAAAATGTTAGGATATATAATTTTTCTAATAGCCCAGCATATTTAACAAAATCATAGCTGCCTAAAAATATAGAAATCTGCAAAAAAATATAAAAAAGAGTGAAAGCCATTGAAGGATATACTGCCCAAGTCTTAAATAACGGTTTTAGCTTGTACCCTTTTATTTTAGCAATAAGAACTGCAAGTAATACTGTTTCTATCATAAGCTTCCCCACATTTTAATTATATTTATGTCTCTAAATATGACAACCTTTTCCATTAGGCGACTTATATTTTACCCATCAACTGGTACAATTGACTATATCTAATAGATTATCACATCATTACTACTTTATCCACTATAAATTTATCATTTTTGACAATATATTATTAATAATTAATCTATATTTAATTATTAATTTGAATATTATTGGAATTGAACAACAGCCATATTTGTTAATGCAGCATATATATGTTTCGCATAAATTATTCTATATTGTTTAACCCTAAATACTTATGCAAAATCATATTTCTTGATTCATTAATTGCACAATATCTTATTTAAAATTTTTAATACGCCTTAGTGCGATTAATACAAATGAAAAAGTTTTCTATGATATTTTATACCTTTTTTCCACATCAAGAATTATTGACATGGGAGTACACGAATGATAAACTAAAATCTATAAATACCATTTTATCCATTTATTTCATAACTGTACATTTCAAAATATGGGCTATAATAATATTTCCACATCTTATATTGTAAAGGAGACTACCATTATGGAAAATCTAGTTATAAAACCTCGTAAAGCTACTATGTCAGCTTTCACTTTGAAAATGATTGCTATTTCTGCAATGCTTATTGACCACATAGCTTGGGCATTCGTTCCAACAGGTACTCTGTTAGGGCAAATAATGCATGTAATTGGGCGACTTACAGCACCTATCATGTGTTATTTCATTGCGGAAGGATATTATCATACCAGCAATGTGAAAAAATATGCCTTAAGGCTGGGGATTTTTGCTCTTATTTCACATATTCCATTTAATTTGTTTGAATTTGGATACTTGCCTTTATCCTTTACTAAAGGGAATTACTTTGTACTTCGAACAGGTGTTATTTATACACTTTTTCTTGGGTTAATTTCACTTATAGTTTGGAATAGCAAGAAATTAAATAAAATCATAAAAATAATTCTGATAGTCCTTATTTGTATTATTGCAATCCCAGGTGATTGGGCATTTATTTCAGTTCTATGGATATTGTTTTTTGGCATAAATCATAATAATTTTAAAAAACAAGTATTGAGTTTTTGTATTATTTCAATTCCTATATCTCTTTCTTCTCTTATAATGCTTATTCGAAATAATAGTAATTGGTATTTTCAAATTTGCCAGCTTGGAGTATTTTTAGCTATTCCATTTTTTGCACAGTATAATGGGGAGCATGGAGGATTTAAAAACTCCAAATGGATATTCTACATATTTTATCCACTACATTTGTTGATAATCGCACTAATAAAATATGGAATTAAACTATAGGACAGGCTACAACTTCAAAGATAAATAATTAACAAAAGACCACCTGCCCATGCAGGTGGTCAAAAATTTAAAATACTTTACCTGGATTTAATATATTCTTAGGATCAAAAGCTAATTTTATATTCTTAAATAGATTTATACCTAAGTTACCTTCTGCTTCTTTTAAATATGATTTTTTTGCAAATCCAATTCCATGCTCTCCAGATACCTTACCGCCTAATTCTCTAGACTTTTCATACATGATCTCAAATACTTCCTCAAGCTTTTTCTCCCAGGCTTCTTGTTCTAAATCATCTCTTAAAATATAGATATGAAGGTTTCCATCACCTGCATGTCCAAATCCCTTAATTCTTACATTACATCTTTTCTGAAGCTCATCTGAGAATTTAACAAATTCTGCAATTTTGTTTCTTGGTACTACAACATCGCATTCATCCATTTCTGTTGTTGAAGCTTTTATCGCTTCCAGGAAGGCACCCCTGGCTTTCCATATAGATTCTTGACGTTCCTGTGTATTAGATATTAGTACATCAAGGGCACCTGCTTCAAGGCAAATATGTGCTACATTTTCATATGCTCTTTCAATTTCTTCTACACTATTTCCATCAAAGGTTAACAACAAATATGCATCTGCTGAGCTGTCAGGGAATCTTTTACCCAAAAATTCTTCTGATGCTAGTATTACATCCTTTACCATATACTCTATTGCTGTTGGTATAACCTTCGCTTTTATAATCTTTGGTACAGTCTCAATTGCCATTTCTAGATTAGGGAATGGAATCAACAGGCTGATAGCCTTCTTTGGGAGAGGTAGCAGCTTTAATATAGCTTTTGTAACAATTGCCAAGGTTCCTTCTGAACCTACAATTAAGTCTTTTAAGCTGTATCCTGAACTGTTCTTCACAACCTTACCACCAATCTCCATAATCTCCCCATTTGGCAGTACTACTTCCAATCCTCTAACGTAATCCCTGGTTACACCATATTTTACAGCCCTCATGCCGCCAGCATTTGTGTTTATATTACCAGCAATTGTGGCACTCTTTTCCCCTGGATCTGGGGGATAAAAAAGATCATGCTCTTCCACAAACTTTGATATCTCCATTAATAGTACTCCAGGCTCAACTGTTAAGGTTAAATTTTCTTCATCAAGCTCAAGTATTTTATTCATCTTACATAGATTTATCATTATTCCACCATGGATTGCAACAGATGCCCCAACAAGTCCTGTTCCCTGACCTCTTGGTATAACAGGAATATTGTTATCATAAGCATACTTCATAATTTTTGATACTTCCTCTGTGCTTGCTACTTCAACAAGTACTTCTGGATATTTGTGAATACCTGCTAATTCGTCATGACTAAAATCTTCATTTATTTCTTTCTCACCAACAAAGACTCTATTTTCCCCACAAATTGAAAGCAAAAACTCTATATCCTTTTCATCAACTTTTTTGTAAGTCATATTTATCCCTCCTAAAGTTTTATAGCTGCTGCCTGCTGTATATTTTTCAATTCACCATTGCTTAGTTTTTCAATAAGCTCTGGAATAATTTTATATATATCTCCTACAATTCCATAATGAGCAACATTAAATATCGCTGCGTTTTCATCCTCATTGATTGCCATAATACAAGCTGAATTGTTCATACCCGCTACAAACTGTATGGCACCAGAAACGCCACAGGTTATAATTAGTTTTGGTTTAACAGTTCTTCCGCTTAACCCTATTTGTCTTCTTGGATCTGCCCAACCAGCTTCGATTAATGGTCTTGTAACAGCAACTTGTCCTTTAAGTAAATCCGCTAGTTTATGAATCATATCCAAATCCTCTTGCTTTTTAATACCACGTCCTGCTACAACAATTACCTCAGCATCTTCAATGGTTTCTACCTTTTCTTTTTTCTTAACCTCTAAAACCTTAATCCCTGAAGCTAATTTATCTGCAGCTATATCACATAATGTAATTTTTCCCTTTACTTCTTCACTTCTCTGCGGAGCTGAAAATATCTTGTATCGAACTGTTGCAAACTGCGGTCTATTATTGGGTGTATAAATGTGTGCCATTATATTTCCGCCGAATGCTGGTCTTATTTGATCTAAATCAGTATTTTCTTGAACATCCAAAATTGTACAGTCTGCTGTAAGCCCAGTTCTAAACCTTGCTGCCACCCTTGGAGCAATAGATCTTCCTACAGTAGTTCCTCCAACTAATGCTATGGTAGGTTTTTTATTATTTATAAAATCCTCAAAGGCTGCTGTATATGGTTCTATTCTAAAATGCTCCAATTCCTTATCATCATATACAAATACCTCATCTACACCATAATGTAGAAGTTCCTCAGCCTTAGACTTTATGTTATATCCCATAAATAGACAATATACTGGATGGTTGATTTTTCCTGACATTTCCTTTGCTTTTCCAATAAGCTCAAGGGTTATGGGATGCACCTCTCCATCTACATGATCTACATATACTACAATTCCCTTCCATTCATCCTTATTGATTGCTACAATTTCATCTTCTATATATTCAAATGCCCCTTCTGGTCCTTTTTTTACACACATTTTACACATTTTACAAGCCGCACTTATATCAATTTTTCCAGAAACCTCTTCGATTGCTCCAAAAGGACATATTTTTAATACTTCTTCTTTATTAACAATTTTCTCTTGATGTATTAATATCTTTCCCATGCTATCCCTCCTATGCAAACTTTAGTTCTTTCAATTTATTTAATAACTTTTCAGTTAATTCCTCTTCAGAATCTTTCCACATTTCATAATCTGTATTTGCCTCTGGTGTAAATATTCTTTTTACTTGTGTTGCAGAACCATTTAATCCATATTTCTTCTCATCAGTATCTTCGAAATCCTTTAAGCTTAAGAACGGTATTTGTTTATCCTTTGAAGCTAATTTCAACTTAAAGGAGGGCAGCCTTGGCTGGAATATCTCCTTTTCTACAGTTATTAAACAAGGAAATTTAACCTCTGCTATTTCAACTGTGTTTGGCATATCCATTTCAACAATAATTGATTTTTCTTTTACTTCAATAATTCTCAGTACATTTGCAACATGCGGCATTCCCAAGAATTCAGCCATTTCAGGTCCTACCTGTGCAGTATCTCCATCTGTAGTCATCTTACCGCATATTACCAAATCAGGGTTTCCTGTCTTCTTTACTCCTTGAGCAAGTGTATAGGATGTAGCTAAAACATCTGCTCCAGCAAATTTTCTATCGGTAAGGAGCACGCCTTCATCAACACCCATCATGTATGCTTCCTTTAAAACTTCAGCAGCTTGAGGAGGTCCCATGCTTACAGCTGTTACCTTTGCACCTTTTTCCTCTTTAATTCTCACTGCTGTTTCTATTGCATACAAATCATAGGGATTCATTTTTGACTCAATTCCATCTCTTTTTAGCACACCTGTTTTTTCATCTATTTTAACTTCTGTTGTTCCTGGAACCTGTTTAATACAAACAACTATTTCCATTTAATTACCTCCCTTTATTTATAAGCTTTGAAAATCCATTTTATATTTAGGTATGATGGTCATACCACTTATTTAAAAAACAAGAGTTTTATTTATTTAACAATAACAGAAACCCCATCTGGAATAACTGCAACCTTTGCAGCTTGTCCTTTTAACTTAAAAGCTCTTTCTAGTGCCTCTTCAAAGGTATAAGCATGTTCCATATGCATTGCTTTAATAACATCAGGATCACATAAATCTGTTACCATTATTACTGTGTATTTTGATAGTATTCGTGCTAATATTTGAAATTCCCATTGGTCAGGAATGGTTCTGTCTGCTGGTATCTCTAATACTTTTTTCAATACCTCCTCAGGACTACTTGCCTGTTCCATATTATCATAGAAGGATTGACCTCCATGGCCATCATTACAAGCAGCAATCATAATTATTACCCCACCCTCTTTACAGGTAGCTTCAGCTGCTGTCATTCCCTTTACAGCCTGATATATGTTTTGATCAAGAGGATATCCACCATTAGTGCTTATGGCTATATCTGCTTCAACCTTTGAAACCTTAGCTAAGCTTGTAACAAAATCACAGCCTTTTTCATGAGCAAGTACTCTATCTCCTGCAAATGCATTGATAACCTTTTTCTCACTGTCTATTACAACATTCAATATAAAGGCAAGATTTGCTTTCTCTGCTGCATATAACATATCCTCATGTATAGGATTATTTTTAAGAATACCAGTCCTAGCATAATCACTGGCGATAAACTTTGAGCAATGATTTGCAAGTACAGTTTTAGCTCCTGCAACTCCTGGTAATACACTTTTTCTACCTCCAGAAAATCCTGCGAAGAAATGAGGTTCTATAAAACCCTCAGCAATTAATAGTTCTGTCTCCAACGCCAGCTTATTAAGCCATAATTCTCCCCCTGAAGGAAGTACTCCTATCTTCATTAAGCTATCCTTTTCTCTTGAGAAATGCATCACAAATTCTTCATTTTCTGCGACTTCTTTCCCGCATTTAAAAATCAATTCTTCCTTTGTAGTTGGTCTGTGATAGCCTGTTGCAATGAGAATCTTTATATCTATTTCAGGATTTACACTTCTAATTTTCTTAAGCATAATTGGCAAAGTAATATGACTTGGGACAGGTCTTGTATGATCGCTTGTGATTATTACCATATTTTTTTTGCCAATAACCAATTCCTCTAGCTTTTTACCTCCAACAGGATTATCTAATGCTCTATTTACAATTTCTTCTTGTGTAAGCTCTGTAACAAATTTACTAGCATTTGATTCTAAAATTCCCACTAAATTTTCATCTGGAATTTCTATTTGCCAATGAGTTTTTGAATATGGAACTTTAACCTTCATTTTTCAATAACCTCCTTTGTAAACATGTAAAACATTTTATCTTTTTTATATAAACAAGCTTCCAATATAAACCACTATTCCTAAAACTGCTACGTATCCTATACAAAACTTCAATGTACTATTAAATATCTTTCCTTCAGCTCCTATCATACCAGTAGCTGATGTTGCAACAGCGATGCTTTGTGGAGAAATCATTTTTCCAGCCGTTGCCCCTGCAGTGTTTGCAGCAGTTAACCAATATGGATTTACTCCTATTGAGGTTGCTACTTCCTTTTGTAATGCTCCAAACAATATGTTTGAAGATGTATCACTACCTGTTACAAAAGTACCAAGTGTTCCAATAACAGGCGAAATAATCGGGAAAAACCTTCCTGTAATTTTTACAAGAACAATGGCAATGGATGTAATCATCCCGCTATACCCCATTATTTTTGCCATTGCAACGATTGATAAAATTGTTACCATGGATTTTGTCAATTGCTTAACAGTTGAAAAAAATATTTTTATCATCTCTCTTATTTTTGCTCCCTGAATATATCCTCCAATCAGTGTTGCAATAATAATTAGAGTTCCTGGTGTTGCAATCCATTTAATTATTACAGGTGATGCACCCTCCCCTGTATAAATTATAAAGCTGCTCTTAATATGCCCCAGGGTTTCATATATACTCTTAAATAAAGGGCTTGATAGTAATACAAACAGTAATATTAATATATATGGCATCCATGCCAATAAACCTTGTTTTAGGGCTATTTGTTCGTTCTTATTTACAACCTTTTCTTCTAACTTTATATCATTTTTATGGAATATCTTCGCCATACCAATTGTAACAATCATACAGCATATGCTTCCAACAAGTGCTGGTAATTCTGGTCCTAAGTACTTTACTACAATAATTTGTGGTATTGCAAATGAAGCTCCGGATGCTAATGTTATACCTACAACACCCTTTAACCCCTTTATACTTCTTGTTGTCATAATCACCAAAATAAAAGGAATAATTACTATAAACACAAATAGCTGAAGGGTAATATTAAAACTAAGAGGAATTACATCTAGTGCCGCAACCTTAGCTAGAGTTGTAACTGGTATTCCAATTGCCCCAAAGGCTGTTGGAACTGTATTTGCAACCAAACATATTATTGCTGCAAATAAAGGATTAAAACCTAAAGATGCTAATATACTTGCTGGAATAGCCACTGCAGTACCATAACCTGCAACTGCTTCTAAGAATCCACCGAACCCCCAGGCAAGTATTAATACTTGAATCCTATTATCCGTTGTAATGTTTGATAACATTCTCTTTATAACATCTAAGCTTTTTGTATATACTGCAACATTATAAGTAAAAATCGAAGCAATAATAACAATCATAATAGGCCATAATCCAAGCATCACCCCTTCTAACCCAGCAGTAACAGCTGCTTTGAATGGCATTTTCCATATCAAAATTGCTAAAATCAGAGTAACCACCATTGTAATAGTACATGTCTTATGTGCTGGTAGCTTTAATACTCCTAATGAAATCATTAACCATAAAATAGGAACCATTGCGATGGTAAATAGTAGATAAATATTCATATTTTACTCCCCCAATTTTATTGGTACTATGGTATGACCAGTTGTTTAAATCAATATTATCTCAATTATTTTAATCTTGCAATAATTGTCTTTTTATTAACATGATCGTTTTTTTATTAACATATTTGTATATTTATTAACAAAAAAAAGAATTGCATCTAATCCTATTGGACTAGATGCAATTCCTCTATTCTTACATTTTTTTCATGGCATCATTTATGGTTTTAAGGTGTTCTTTCATAGCCAGAATTGCCTTTTGGGAATCCTCTTCAAACAAAGCATTACATATTTTTTTATGCTGTTCCATGAGCAGCTCCCTTTTGTTTTCCTCCTGCAAAATAATTACTCTAGCATTCTCTATAAAAGTCTCCATCAAATTTGAAACAGCTTTTAAAAGGGTTATAATTAAATAATTGCCTGTTATTTCAGCAATCCTATAGTGTAATTGAGCATCAAGCTTTGCACTTTCTTTATCATTCTCTGCATTAGCAAGTCTGTCCAATAATATTCTTATTTCTTCCTTATCCTCTTCTTTAATATTTTTTGCTGCTATTGCTGCTGCTTCCACTTCTATAATCATTCTAAGCTCTAATATATCCTCAGGATTGCCCTTGTTTAACATAAACATTACTGATAAAGGTTCAAAGAAATTACTTTCAATATTTCCACTTATAAAATTTCCTTCTCCCTGCCTGCTTTCGATAAGGCCTATCACTTCTAAAGCACTAAGTGCCTCTCTAATAGAAGTCCTACTCACACCTAATTGTTCTACCAAATCTCTCTCAGAGGGTAATTTATCTCCTATTTTTAAAGTTCCATTCATTACCATACTTTGAATCTGTTCAATAACATACTGATATATCTTTTTATTCTTTATAGGAACAAACATATGCCTACCTCTTTCTATCAATTTCTACTTTGTCATGTATCTGATATTATTATAAAGCATATGGCATAAATTACATAATCAATTTTTGATTTTTTGTTAAATATTTATCCACTATAAATAAATATCCAAAGGTTTCCTTCAAAAAAGGAACTTTTTTCACATTGCATACATCTAAATACTGAACTGCTCACTAAAGCATCCATGAGCAAATAACATTTAAAGGAGTATGCACAAATGAAAAAAACACTAATACTACTACTTATTTGCGCTGTTATTACATTTAATACAGCATGTTCAAAATCAAATTCACCAGAAAAAAATGACACAAACACAAACCAAACTGAAACTGTTATATCTAACAATAATACAGGTGAGAAGTCTTCAACCACAACTGAAGTGAAACCTGAGGTAAAACCTGAGACAAAGCCTGAGGTGAAGCCAGAAGCAAAGCCACAAGCTAAACCCTCATCAAAGCCTTCATCAAAACCACAACCAAAACCGGTGACAAAGCCAGAAACAAAACCTGAAACAAAGCCAGAAAATAGTATTCTTAATGGTGAACTTAAAGGTATAATTGAAAAAATATATTCACTATCAGAGGTAAAGCTTCCTAAAACAGGCTTAACAGAAGTAACAGCTAATAATTCAAAATATTATCTCGGTACAGAAAATGTAAAATATACTGAAGCACTAGCTTCAGAACCACTTATGGGCTCCTGTGCTCACTCATTAGTTTTGCTTAGGGTAAAGGATGGCACTGATATAGATAAAATCAAAACTGAAATAAAAGACAACGTTGATCCAAGAAAATGGATATGTGTAGGTGTTGAAAAAGATAAGGTTATTGTTGACAATATAGGCAACCTAATAATTCTTATAATGGATAATGAGTCGGATAAATTTCACAAAGCATTTTTATCTCTAGCAAAATAAATCGTTCTACATATACAGGAGGACAGGACCCATGGTTTTTTCTAGCATTACTTTTTTATATTTTTTTCTACCAATTGTTATATTATTATATTTTATTACTCCAAAGAAATATAAAAACTTTATTTTGCTTTTTTCAAGCTTATTTTTCTATTTCTGTGGAGAACCAAAATATACACTGTTGCTTATTGCTTCAATCATAATTAATTATATTCATGGGATTTTAATTGAAAAGTATCGTGGTACTAAGATTGCAAAATGTGTTCTTGTATCATCTATAGTTATCAATTTGCTTCTTCTAGGAATATTTAAATATTCAAATTTTCTAGTAAGCAATATAAGCTGCATTTTTCACATTGACATAAAATTTGTTAAAATAGCACTGCCAATTGGAATTAGCTTTTATACCTTTCAAGCTATGAGTTATGTTATTGATGTATACAGGGGAGAAGTAAAGGCACAAAAGAATCCATTTAATTTAGCCCTTTATATTTCCCTTTTTCCTCAATTAATTGCTGGACCAATTGTGAGATATAAAACGATAAATGATGAATTAAATCATAGAAATCATTCCTTTGACGATTTTGCCTATGGAGTAAAACGCTTCGTTGTTGGACTTTCAAAGAAGGTATTACTAGCTAATTCATTAGGTGAACTGTGGAAATTTGCAATATATACAGAACAGCCATCTGTTCTTTTTTATTGGCTGGGAGCCATTGGATTTGCACTACAAATATACTTTGATTTTTCTGCCTATAGCGACATGGCAATCGGTTTAGGACGATTTTTTGGTTTTCACTTCTTGGAAAACTTTAATTACCCATATATCGCAAAAAGTATAACGGAGTTTTGGCGCAGATGGCATATTTCTCTTGGAACATGGTTTAGGGATTATCTTTATATCCCCCTGGGTGGAAATAAAACTACAAGGTTAAAATGGCTTCGCAACATTTTTATTGTATGGTTTTGCACCGGATTCTGGCATGGAGCTGATTGGAACTTTATCATATGGGGTATCGTATTTGGTGTAATTTTAGCAGCGGAAAAATTGTTTTTATTAAAATTTCTAGAAAAAGTACCCTCAGTTTTTTCCCATTTATACACACTGCTTATTATAATTTTTAGCCATGTTCTTTTTAATAGTTCAAATATTACTGATGCAGTTCTATATATGAAGGGTATGCTTGGCATGATAAATATACCCATAGCATCAAATGAAGCTTTATATTATCTTGGTAGTTATAAGGTTTTAATAATTGTGGCTATTATATGCTCTACCCCAATTCCACTACATATAATGAAAAAAATAAGCAGGGGTTATAAGCCTCTGTCAATGATAAATAAATTAGAACCAATTGTTTATATTGTTCTATTAATCATAGTAACAGGATTTCTAGTTGATTCTTCCTTTAATCCATTTTTATATTTTAGATTTTAGGAAAAGGAAAGGGTTATAGATATGAAGAACAAAATTATTACTTTTACATTTTTAGTATTTTTACTATCAATGCTTGCAGCAAATATAATAGCACCTGAAAAAAATATATCAGTAAGCGAAAGACGACAATTAGAGAAATTTCCTGACTTAACATTAGAAACACTATTTAACGGGGAATTTCCCGATAAATTTGAAAAATATAAACTTGATCAAATGGTTTTTAGAGATAAGTTTAGAACAGTAAAGGCAGTTACAGAGTTTTCTGTTTTTAATAAATATGACAACAATCATATTTTCATAAAAAATGGCTATGTATTTAAAATGGATTACCCATATAATCAGAATTATGTACATGACATGAGTAAAAAAATGAACGATATATATGATACTTATCTGCATGGTATGAATGTATATTATTCAATCATTCCAGATAAAAATTATTTTATAAAAAATAATGATAAACATCTTTTTATTGATTATGATGATATGATTTCTATCCTTAATACCAAGGTAAAAAACATAGAGTATATAGATATTTTTAGTTGTTTATCCCTTGATGATTATTACAAAACAGATATCCATTGGAAGCAAGAAAATCTTGTGAAAGTTGTCAATGCTATAGGCAAAAAAATGCATCTTTCAAATGGTTTTAACAATAATACATTTGAAAGAAAAACATATTCACCCTTTTATGGCTCATATTATGGACAAGCTGCATTGCCTGTTGAGCCTGATGTGCTTACCTATCTAACAAATGATTCAATTGAGAAAGCAATAGTCGATAACTATGAATATACTGGAGAGGATAGGAGTATGCAAAAGGTTTATGCAGTAGACAAGCTTGTGGGTGTTGATTCATATGATGCATTTTTATCAGGAGCAACACCATTTGTTACAGTTGAAAACCCTGAAAACAAGTCTGGAAAAGAGCTTATAATTTTTAGAGATTCCTTTGCAAGCAGTTTAACACCATTATTGCTTTCAGAATACAGTAAAATAACTCTTATTGATTTGAGATATGTAAACTCTAAAATACTAGGTGAGCTCATAGACTTTAATGATCAGGATGTTTTGTTTCTTTATAACACATCCTTAGTAAATAACAGCAATATACTTAAGTAATTTTTATGTAAAGTATGTCTCTGCATTGTGAGGATATAAATTTTTAAGATCTGAGTTTATAACCCATATTTTCAAACTACATTTATGGTCCATTACAAAATATGAATAGCCATATGAATCCATATACATTTTTAAGTGTATTGTATCTCATATGGCTGCCATTCTATTTATCAACTTTCTTATATAAATGTAAGTTATGGTTCGTTTTTATCTCCTTCATGCTTTCCATTCTTTATTTCTTCAAAAATATTATTTATATTATTTTTATCATTTTGATTTTTCATATTGCAGTCACTCATTTTTTTAATCTGCTCTATTTGATTCATTAGAAAGCTTAAGTCTTCCTTTGTTACAGGCTTTTTATTCTCCTTCAATTCATATCCCAATTGGCCGCTAACTTCAATAGTGGCATACTTAACATCATCTATAGAAGATATTCCTGCTTGCCTTAAACGTGTCTCAAGTATATCAACGGACAATCTTAATTTTCTAAGATTATTAATATTTAGCTTACCATTTTCAATAACAATAATTGACCTTCCTGAAAAAAACTTTTCTAATAAGTCTATCTTCACTTGTAAATATTCAGTTATAACCATTAATATTGTGAACCATAATCCTGCTAGGAAAGTAATAATTAGACCTCTTCCAGTTATAGGTTGGATCAATAAGGTACCTAATGCTATCATTATAATAGATTCAGATATTGTCATTTGGGAAATTGTTTTTCTACCACCAATTCTCAATATTAATGTACCAATAAAATATATCAGAGCTGTTTGCCAAATCCAACTAAAATCCATTCTTTCAACTCCCTGAATAGCAATAATAATTATTCTTATTATTTGCTATTTTCGTTTAAAAAATTTAGATTTGGCATAATAATTTGTATAATAATATTCAAAATAATAATTTTACTCTACTATATAAATCGCAATAAAGATTTTGAATAATATATATTTCGATTTATGAATCAAGGAATATGACTGCTCCCATAATTGGAAAAGCTAAAAATATAAGTGTTATTGTACTTATAATGTAAACTCATATCTCCTCTGGGACATAAATAACTTATATCTTATATAGCCACCATTACTTATGAATACTTTTAAATCCACTTTTTAACACAAGCTTGCGTAAAAATGGATTATACATAAATGGACATTTTAGTAGTTTTAAAAAGATTTTCAAACGGATTTTAAAGGTTTTCAACCAATATTTTTTATTGGCTTTTTTACTATGAGCATTTAGCACTTCACTCAAAACCCGAGCACTGTTAATGGCTGAACTGATTCCCTCCAGTGAGCTTGGACTGATAAAACCCGCAGCCTCCCCAACTAAAAAAGCGTTTTCCCGTCCTAAGCAAAAATCATGAATTGATGACGGCCGCAGTACCATACAAGCCTCTGTTTTTATAGGCTCACCAAACCTAAATCCAATTCTCTCTAGCTTTTTTTTCTGATTTTCGAACCGTTCCCGAGAATTTTGAATCGGAAATGCACCGCCAAAAATAAAATGATTGTCCTTGGAAATGGACCAAGAACAGCAATCCGTGTTTTCCACGTCAAAAATACAGGAATAAAAGGGATTATCATGTGTTTCAGAAAACCATTGCTGAATTGACATGTAAGTCCGTATTTGCTTCTGAGGATAAAGGGTTCGACGTACCAATGAATTTGCACCGTCTGCCCCTACCAAATATTTAGTAGTAATGACATGTTCCTCACCATTTTCATAAAAAATCACCCGATAGCCCCCTTGTATTTTTTCAATGAAAGAGCAATAAGAATTGCTGTAAACCTCCACATGATTGGGAATAAGCGATTTCAACCATAAATCAAATTTATGACGATCCATGTTAATATAAAACCGTTGATAGTAGCGAATTAGAGTATTTTTTAGTTCTATAGTTTTAACATCAAAAATCTGGGGATCCACCATAACAGCCTTTGGAAGTGCCATATCTAGCTTTGCCAATGCTTTCTGGGCATCCGAAGAAAGCAATCCACCGCATGGTTTCTTAAACCCATTTTCCTCAGAGTTTTTTTTATCAATAGCTATAATTTTATATTCTTTAGAAAGCAGTTTTGCCAGTATGGCACCGGAAGGCCCTAGCCCAATAATTGCAATATCATACACCTTTATCATCGCTTTTTCTCCCATCATTCCTACTATCTAAATCCTTATCTTCCCTGTACTCTAAAATATCTCCTGGTTGACATTGCAGTATTCTGCACAGAGCATCAAGGGTAGTAAATCTAAAAGCTTTTACTCTCTTATTTTTAAAGTTTGATACATTTGCCATTGTCATTCCTAATTGTTCTGATAACTCAGTTAAAGATATTTTACGTTTTGCCATCATAACATCCAAGTTAACTATAATCATATTTGATCCCCCTTTTTAGAATATTAAATCATTTTCTTCTTTGATTTCAGTGGCTCTTTTAAATATGCTAGACATTATCAAAAACAAGAATCCTAATGTTACTGCAACAAAAACTACAACTATCAAGGGTAATATAGTCATTGCAAATAGATAGAAATCAAATAATACATATAAAAGTATGTTGCTTAGAGTATAAATGAACGCTTCTGTAAATGCGCAAATTGCAATGCCTTGAAAATCCTTTGATATAAATGGTGAAAAGGAATTTTCACTTGTAAGCAATTTACATATTCTTTTAAACTTAAATAATGCTATCAAGTAAGGAACTGCACATGCATAAATGAATGCTGTTAATATCCAAACCATATTTGATATTCTTGAGGTTTTTAAAAGAGCTGTCAAACCAAGGGGAGTGCCTATAAGGGCAAAAATTGTTAAAATTATTCCCACAATTACTAATCCATTTAATACTTTCGAACTAGTTTTTTCTTTCATAAGAATTTCCTCTCTCTCAAATAGTTTTTATTAATTATTATATCCTCATTATATATCGGCATTTTTATAATTACAATAATTATTTATCGTTATTCTTTCTATTTTTATCGTTATTATAGTGACTAGTATAACTGGTAGGAGTTATACTTGACTCATTTACCCAACAGCCTAAAGACATATATTTAATTACTTCAGGCTACAGAAAAAGATGTTTAACAGATATCAAAATTTAACTAATAAAAAAAGCCCTTGAGGAAAAATATACTCTTTCAGAAATTGCAGCTTACATTAATACAGCTTAGCCTGCAATCTCATATCTCCTCCAGGGACATAAACAAGTTATAACTTATATGGCTGCCACTATTTATGAATCCTACACTTGCCCATAAAGCCTCCATATTATTGCCTTTCGATTTTTAATATCGCTTAAAGCCCATTGATTTGTATACAGGTTGTCCTAATGGAAATCCTCTTAAAGTTATTATCTTTACACCATATTTAAAAGCATCATCAACTGCAGCCCTGCATACAGCTCCACCCAATCCCTTTTTTCTAAAATTATTTAATGTTGCTACAAATTCCAATGAAGCAATACCATTGTCATTCATGATAGCAGCTGTAGCCACAGGCTTTTCATCATAAAAGCCTATATAGCATTCTAATTTTCCTTCTTCACATAAATGGTAGTGGTTTTCAGGATGCATAATTGTATAACCATCATGTAAAACTTCGTTTGATATATTAGTCCAAATTTCAAACTGCTGCTGGCTTTCAACTTTTTTTACCGTTATTGGAGGTTTAGGCAAATCATATTCTGGTTTTTCATCTGGAAGCATTGCCATGTAAGCTTCAGAATCATCATCTTCTCCAGCTTTAGGGTCATCCATCTTTAAAATGTCCATTACACTTTTAGGTAAAAAGCATCCCCAAAAGGTATGTATTTTCTTTTCCTTAACCTGTTTTATTCCTCGAGCTATTTCCTCATCTGACATACCTTCAAATCTAAAATTATAGATACTTGTACCACCCTCTTCACCTTCATTTGGATAGATCATTGTGCAGAATCCATCATCAACAAGATTCATATGTTTTGCATCCGCAAGTAAATTTAAATAATTTATTGCTCCATTATTGATGTGCCTCTCAATTTCCTTTCTTTCCATTTTGCTGACCCCTTTCTAAAATTTATACAAAAAGTATATCAAATGAATACTGACAAAAATGAACATTTTCTATCATAAACTGCTTTTTTCAATTAGGGGTGTAAACCATTCCAACTGACAATATGTACCATCATACATGGAAGTATCTATTTTTTCAAAATATAAGCTGCTATTCATTGTAGTATATTTTGTATTTTTATCATGTGCATAAGCGATTATTGCATCATACATCTTCCTCGCCATATCAGCATTAATGTCATAATAATGATGTTTACCAATATAATGAAATCTTGCACACAGGGAAGATGCGAATGTATCACCATGCATACCCTTAGGAATATGTGCCAGGTCTCTTGTCTGTAAAGAGGGAAGATAATATGACCAGCCATTATTAAAGTCAGGAATTCGTGTTAATCCATAATAAATATCTGAATTAACTGCATTTTTTATCTTTTTTCTGTCATTTTCCCAAAATTCCTTTGCAACCTTAGGTGGCAGTTCAACAGAATCATGAAATGAGATTTGATGCAGCTGCCCTGCAAGAAAAAGTTTTGGAACCATCACAACATCTGGTCCAAAAAGAACTCCTATAGAAACCTCATTATAATCAAAAAGCTTAAGAGGAGGAACTACCTTGACAATCACACTATTCTTCTTTGCTGCTTTTGGTGTTATTCCATATTCCTGTTTGAAAGCCCTAATATATGATTGTTCATATTGGAACCCATATTCAAGTGCTATATCAATAATATTTAAATCTGAATTTAAAAGTTTATCAAGACTGGCTGCAAGCTTTCTTGAACGAATATACCCAGCCAATGTAATACCAAAAGAAAATTTGAATATGCGCTGTAAATGAACTGCCGAAAGACTAACCCATGCTGCAATGTCATCAATGGTTATTTTTTCAGATATATTTTCTTCAATTTTATTAAGAACTGTTGATAACAATTGATATGGCTCCACTTTCAATCCCCCCAAAAGTCCCAATTAATAAGTATTTTTTTCCAAGTAAATTATATAATGGAACAAACATGAAGTCAATTATCCACAAAAATTATCAAATATGTATACAAAATGCTCAGTTAACATAGGGCTATACTATAAAAGAAAATAACTCTTAAAAGCATCATGCACATGTCAAGTGGCAAATTGAATAGGCCTGATATTCCAGGGTTTATTCAACTTGCCACTTGACATGTGCTTAGCACTTAAGGTGATAGTATTCGTTGTGCGATGTCCCTATAATTTAAATTATTACTCTAGTGCCATCAAATTTTGTGAATGAAAAACCTTTGAAACTCTCATTATAGGTTTCTCTATAATCTTGAAGCAAACCTATTGCCACTGCCTCCCCAAGCTTCATACCCTCTGAACCATCTGAACGCCAGTGAACACCAGCAAAGTCTCGTCCAAGGGCAATGTTGGCAGCGAGCTTATTTAACTCTCCTCCTACTGTCAGTCCATTCGTCAAATATGGCAGTAATAGAAGTCCATCCCTGCTGGCTATTACAGGATTAGGGATAATATAGTCCTCATTGAAAAACGCTTTCAAAATAGTTACTCCTGCCCCAACAAAGGTTGCATGGCCTGCAGGATAAGCTGCATGGGTGGGACATCCCTCTGGGAAGGCTATAGGAAGAAGATAGGTGTGAAACTTTCTGTATACATGCTCTAATACCTTAGAATCAAACAGCTCTGAATTAATCGGATATCTTAAAGCATTTATCATATGATTGTACACTCTTCCCCCAAACTCCTCAGGTCTTAGTCTTCGATGAACGAGGAACTTTTGATACCAGGCAGCTTCAAGAGCCATCCTTGCTACACGAGTCACAAAATCTAAAACGTGTGGAGCCCCAAAGGTAGAAAACCCAACCTGGGTTTTTGAGAATAGATAAGGATTATCCAGTGACTGAGCTTCTTCTCCAAAACCCAGCAGTATCAAACAAGCCGTTAGAATTGCCTGAATGCTGGTGTCTTGATGAACATATCCCCCTAAGGCTCTGCCATCTCGAATATAGCGGAGTATAGGATCAAGCTTTATTGCTGAAGATGGAGGCTTTCCATTTTGTATATTTAACCATTCACCAAATGAAGTCATATAATCGATATTCTCCATTGGTACATTGTATCTCTGATCTATAACCTTTGCCCCAAAGGGAATATCCTTTAAAAGAAACTGTGATATAAAGGGGCCTTTTAATGCACCAGACACATTACCACGAAAAAGTGTACCAGTTGTGACCTTTCCATTGTACTTTGGCCCATCAAAATCAGAAAACGTTGATAGATCTTCTGCTGCAGCTTTTGTCTCTGAATTGTTGTCATAATCTATAAAAGCTACATCACGTGTTAAGGCCATCCAATAATCCTCAGCTATTTCACCTGCCTCCCTTTCACTGCAGAAAGCTGGAGGCGGCTCAATTGTTAGGTGATGGCTATCAGGTCCAATCATTTCATAGGCATAAGCTGCCTGAGGATCTGTGAATTTGACAGAACCACCCATGGGTAAAGACTCAAACTCTTCAGGGTTGCCATTTGTCAATGTCTTAATCCATATCCTGTAGGCATTTAAGTCTACCTCACCTAACAGATTATGAGGCAGTGCTTTTGAATAATTTCCAATCTTGTTTGCATATAAATTCTCATCATTATTACATTTGTGATCCTCAAGAACTACATTTCTCTGAAATAAAGCTGATTCCTTTCTTTTTTCATAGGCTTCCTCGCGCCTCTGACTGGCTGTCAAAGGTCCAAGCTCACAAAGATCTACTGCATTATCAAGGCATTCTGGCTTATTAGCACATGGTTTTTCTTTAATTTCCTGATTATCTAAACATTCTGATTTAATAACACTTGCATTCTCTCTTTTGTCCTGTTTCTCTCCCACATTATCCACCCTCACTATAAATTAATGTGAAAACCAAAGCGTTCAAATGCCATACACATTACCTACCCTTTTTTCGGTATATTATATGCGGTGTATAACTAAATGAAACACTTATCCAAAAATACAAATTTATATTATTTTCATAGTAAGGAGTAATAAGGCGTATTAAAGGAAATAACAAGTTAAAGATTTTGAGGATATTTTGCATCAGACGAGGAAATGAAAGCTCAAGCTAGTTGGGCTAACTTGAGCTTTCATTGACGAAGTATGACACAAAATAGACCAAAATATTGACTTGTTATTTTCTTTAATACGCCTAATGTTTTTAATACACTTCCTTTTGAACTACCGAGATTTTCTGTAGTAATCCCAGCATGTACGAAAATAAATTTCTCCGAAGCTATAATATGAAGCAACCTCTCAAGCCAATTTAACTCCAAGCTAAAATTCTGTCTTATCTGCTCTTTGATATATCTGATATCTGATTTTTCATTAACCTCGATTAAAAGCTCCCTACACATTTCATTTAATATGCCATTTTTCCTAAATACCCCTTATGTTCCCTTTGAACTCATTTATTCATAGATATGTTTTGAATCATAACAATCAATTCGTCAACGACTTGATCTACGGATCGATTATTTATAAAATACTTATTTTCGATTTTTTTAAAAGTCCTTCTTGCATACACAATATCTTCATGTATATCTTGGATATAATAATCTTTATGCTGTTCCTTATATACAGCATCTTGATAAACATTGTCATTCTCATCAGAAAAAACCAATCTTTCAAAAATATGTTCTTCTGTATCCTGTAATTCAATTGCAATTACCTGTTCTAAATCTATAAGCGAGTTAAAATTTCTTGCATTATAAATAGGACTTACTGCAATAACCCTATTATCTTTATATTCATTAAGCAAATCCCTCAAAATTTTACCCTTAATTCTATATCTTTCATGTGGATATGGATAATCGTGCATAAATTTTTCTAAGGTTATTTGAAATCTCTTTTTTATTTCTTCATCCAAATCAAGAAAAGAATATTTTAATTTTTCTGCAAGCTTCTCACCCGTTACAGTCTTTCCCACATTAGATATACCAAAAAGCATAATTACCATATTTACTCACCTGCTTTCCAACTATTATTCCCATTTCATCCATTAACTTCATCTTCCCTGCTTCTTTTCTAAACCCGTTGAATTCGACTGGTTTAAAGTCTGGATTATGTAGACCTTTCCATAAACCTAAAAATTCTATTATATCCCAATTACTCATCTGATTCTTAACACCCAACTTCATTTTAGGCTCTTTTTCTATCCCTGATATGTTCCTGTGAACGCATTTTGGTACTTTAGGTCGAGTAGATAAAATAGATATAATCCAGCAAACCCAGTTAAATCAATGCTTACATTCTTGATAGAGTAGAGCAGTGGGATTGCCACCGCCCCCTCATCAAGCCGTACGTGCGGTTTTCCGCATACGGCTTTCCGATATTCTTCTTCCTTTCGTATTCAGTTAACAGTTAACTTATGAAGCCCCAACTCGTATATTAGTTTACAAACTTTCATCATGTTCCCTGTTCTATACGCCTGTTGATGCTTCCTATTGTGCCATTTGGTGAATTCCTTCAAAATATACCTATCTATGTCCCATAGCTTCTGTCTTGCAAATTCTCGGCTGTAATAATTTCTCATTCCTACTATTTTGGGATTTAAAATATTTATCATTTCTTTTGCCTTTAGTTGTAGTTTTGCAGGACTTTGGAATACCTCCTTGATATTAGCTCTCATTTTCTTCATTGCCTTTTTAGATGGCACTTGAAATAATCGCCAGTACCATTTCCATTTTCTTGTTCTGCCCCTTTTAAACCTGTTGTTAAAACCCAGAAAATCAAAACTCTCTTTCCCAAAGTACATATCCACAAGCTTTATATTATCCTCGTGGATTGTTAGCTCCAATCTGTTCATTATAGCCTCCATTGCTTTCATTGCTTCGTCCGCTTGGCTTTTGCGTTTGCAAAGTATTACAAAATCATCAGCATAACGTATTAGGATTCCTAAATTGCTGAATTTTCTTGTCCATAGCCTATCAAAGTAGTTAAGATAAATATTTGAAAGTAATGGGGATATTACACCGCCTTATGCAAAGCTTTGCATAATCCGCCTTGTGAGGCATCAACTATATTCTCTTTTATTGTCCCATCCTCCATAATCCCTGCTTTTAACCACTGTCTGATGAGCTTTAAAACTCACCTATCTGATATCTTATGCTCTACCAGCAACATAAACTTTTCATGATTTATGCTTCCGAAATAATCTTTTAAATCAGCATCAATCACCCAAAGTGCGTTCCCTTTATCTGCCACTTCATATATTTTATCCATAGCTTGTTTCGCACTTCTTTTTGGTCTAAAACCATATGAGCAGTCCATAAAATCTGCTTCAAATACTGGTTCTATCACTATCTTTGTTGCCATCTGTACAATTCTGTCCCTTATAATAGGAATACCTAACGGTCGCTTTTTTCCATCGGCTTTAGGGATATAGGTTCTTCTTACTGGTTGCGGGCGATATTTGTTATTCCTTAACATTTCTGATATTTCTTCAATCAGTTTTTCTTCACCGTATCCCTTTACATCATTAATGCTAATATGGTCGATTCCTCCCGCACCACCATTGGCTTTTACCCGTTTCCACGCTTCTGCCAATATGTCTATTCTATGGATTTTATCATACATTGTGTGAAATCTTCGTTTTCTGTTCGCTTTGGCGACAAGGTATAGTTTCCTCTGAAGTTTTCGTGCTTTTTCATTGGTGTTGTTAGTCTTTTGGACATTCACTCACACTTACCTCCTTTGAAAACGTGAATAAAGCTGTGCCCCTTTCCTATATGCAGTTTTGTTGTCTACATAATCATCGGTACTATGGGCACTTCTGACTACCTCTTTGCAGAATTGCAACTTCGCTACACTTATATGCATTCTCTTTACAGTTCTTCACTGTGCAAAGTAGGTTCTCTCCAGTTCCGGTAAGTACTTTCATGACATGTCGTTACCTCTACACCGCAGAGTTCTTCAGCATTGCTTTTAGGGTTCTTCATGCCTTCTTCCGCCTTCGCTATTGATGTCGCAGCTCGACTTCTCTGTTGTCCTCTTTTGAGGATGTCAATGACGGTGTGGCAGTGTTCACTTAATGTTACAACCCGACATTTTGTCTGCTTATTTCTAAGCTTTTCACAACGCTTCAACGCACAAATCTCTTTATACGTTGGTTGCTGACTACGAGGCTGCCCTACCCTTACCCCGACAGGACTTTCACCTACTAGCATTTACCAGCTTCGCTGGACGTACACATCAAGACAACACGCTCCACATGCCTTAAGTAGACAATAATTATGCTGCATGGTTGCAATTATTCCTTGGCGGAAGGAATTTTGAATTTTATTATATAATGCTCAAAAAACCATACATTATTTAGTATAGCTGTGTAACCAGCATAATACCATGGCTTTATGTTTGATTTTTTATAAGCTCTAATTTTTCTTTTTAAATTTTCTTTAACTCCTTCTATATTACAATCATTGTAAAGTTCTTTAAGTTCTTCAATATAAACACTAAAATCCGTTTCAAAATCTGAACTGTAAAGAGTATCAAGCTCAAATTTCTTAAAATGAATCATAACACGATTAAAAATATCATCATTCCATGTACCAAGTTTTCTAATTGAAAAGATAAAACCAATATGGTCATCTTCTATAACATCACAATGTATAAAGTCAAACGATTCACATAAAACATCATCATAATAGGGGTGTAATAACATCTCATTACTATTTAAAGAAAAATAGTCAAGTTTATTTTTATTACAATCTGTGCAAACCGGAATTAAGTTTTCTATAGTTAATGAAAGCGATGGGAAAGTTGACTTCGGGAAAAAATGGTCGACTTGCTTTATGGAATGACTTGGAAAATTACAATAGGGACAATATGAAGTGATTTCTCGAATTTTCAAATAGAATTTATATAAATTTGTATAATTTTTATTTGAAAACCTTTCGGAATACATTTTTTTTATATATTCTTTATATTCAGAGTCTTTTTTTATTTTTTCATTTTCGAAATCATATAAAGACTTTAGATCTTCAAAATATTTATCATACTTTTTTGAGCTCTTTTCTAAAATATTTCTATATTGTAAATTATCGAAGGCATCATATATTTCGCTTTGTTTTACATCTGGTTTTTTAATTTTCGTCATGTTCATCACCCCTTTTTTGAATAAGACGCTGAATCATTATTTGCCCTAAAAAACCAATTTGATCATCAAATTTTTCAAATGTTTCTTCAAAACTATCTTCTATTTCATCTTCTAATAGTTTATAGAATCCCGTTTTGATTACTTCATATCCAAATATTTCTCGTGTTAAAGAATCGGTATTTGCTGCAAATGACTCTATATGAGGTCTCGAAAAATACATTTCTTTTTGGTTTCGCTCAACTTTAGTTACGCAAATCCTTGGAACCTCTTGTACTACGATAGGAGAATGTGTTGCAATAATTGCAACAGCATTTTTCTTCCTTAGCAAAAAGGACAGCGTCCGAACATAAGTTGATAAAAGAGGTGGGTGTAAATGTGTTTCAGGTTCATCTATTAAAACAATAGTTTTTTCAAAAACTGATTCACATAATAGTGTAAGGGAAAGAATAATAATCATATGTCCAGAGCTTAGCTTTTTAAACTGTTTAATTAGTACTGCATGAGATTCTTTATTATCACAGCAGTCATTTAAAAGTTGTATAAAGCCATTATCATTAAACATTGGATCTGTATTTAATTGTTGGCACATTTCCAGATAAGATTTTTTCTTTTCTCTACTTTTTTCTATTCTATCGATTGCCTTATCAAATTCATCTGCCAAATCATCAACAGATTTAATTTCCACATATCCGTTTTTTTGGTTTTTATGTACTAAACCAATATATTTGAATTTTTTATTAAATTCATCTTGTAATTGCTTCTTTTGTGGCAATTCCATTGAATCTAATTCCGAACACATAGAATTGTCAAGATTAATTGATGAAAAACTATCATCAAATACACTGAAGGACACACCTATTGCACCTGCAAATGTATTTGTAGTACCTGAACTATAAAAATTTTCATCAAGTTTATATTTATTGGATGTACAATCCGACATATTTAATCCCATATTTTTCAATATGGAATGCATCATATGATATAAAAGCCATGTCTTTCCTACTCCATTTCTGCCAATTAAAACATGTATATTAGAAGGTGGTAATGAATTTGGAGTTACATTTATTTCTATTCTTTTCTCATTATAATCAAATATGATATTATAATCTGTTAGTTCGGACTCTCCATTTACAATTCGGTTGAACTGCTCTACATTTGGATAATGAATTGATCTCATAAGTGAATTGGTTAAAGAAGGTTCTCTATCATTATAAAGTTGCTTAAAATGTTCAAAGTCATATGCTAAATCTTTAATACTTGAATAGTATATAGTTGCATCATCATTAAATATTTCATTAATTTTTTTATAATATGAGATATCTTCCCCGAGTGAGAAAAAGGACGGAGGTAATTCGGAAAAGTATTCTGATGGCATTAATGATTTTATGGAATATGAACTATACCCATTTTGAGATTCACCTGCTGTTACTAAAGACGATAAATTATTATGACCAATTTTAAGAAAGCCTAAATCTTCTGTTTCATTATTGCGATAATATGCTTGAAAACTGGTGCAATAACCATAATCATCATAATGTATATATCTAAAATAAATGGTGTCATCTTTTGTTATTTCATAAACCTCACTAATAACTTTAAATTTCATAGCTAACCTCCTTGCTAAAAGATTTTATATAATAAGCTTTACATACATAAGTAGTAAGATTAAATTGTATTAATTATACCCCTTTATATGTCATTTTTCAACTATTTGACAGCGTATTATACATAGCTCTTAAATGAAAAACTAAATTCCACTTTTCAAAATGCAAAGTGGAATTTACTCTTACATAAATTCCGTTAGAAAATATAAGGTTTTATGCCGCGAAAGTTTGCTTTACAATGAGAAATCAATATGATAGGCTTTATATAGCTAGGCAGCATATACCCTTATTATAAGCTGCCTCTGGTGCCTCATATCATATTGAAAGAGGCTCATTGTAAAGCAAAACGTGGAATAAATGTGTAGGGTTTATCTGATGGAATTTAGTCTTTCACAAATCAGAAAATCCGCTTTCTTAGTGTATACTTTTTTTCTAAATTACATTTCTGTAGCCTTAAAATCTAAGTTAAATACCGTTATGATAATCCTCTGGAGCACTGATAAAATGGAATTTTCTCTTTCACAGTGGAATTTACTTTTGCAGTAGAATTTACTTTTTCAATCAAGCTATTATACATAGATAATCAAATTTCGCAATGAAATATTATTGAAACTGCTACAACAAAACCCTCAATCATTGTTAAAGGTTTTGTTCTTGCAATTCACTTTATAGGAGTAGGGAAGTTATCCCTACTCCTATTTTTAATCCTCGCTATTCACCTTTTCGCTCACAATAATTCTCGAGTAAAATCGTATTTCAAGCACCATATTTTTACCAACATTTATGCTTTCCACAAGTCTTTTCACTAATTCTTGGTTGAAGTCATAGACTTTTGGATTTAGCTTGATCAGTGCTTCATCTAACTTATTTAGGTGATTTTTGCAATCGGATGCTTGTGTAACTGCTTGACATTGGCTTAATTTCTCTTGTTTGAGGCTTTCTATCTGTGTTGATAGGTGTTTATACTCATCATCAAACCGCTCATCTACAACGCCTTGTTTTGCGTTGTTTTCGATTAACTTTACCATATTCTTTTGCAGTTTTTCTATTTGTTCATCATACCGTGAGCTGGTATTTTTATTGGTGTAATTGGATATTACCTCAAGCACATTATCTCTGAATCTACCTATAAAATCGCCTTTGTTTTCTACTACCTTGTTTATTGCCATCATTATTGCTCTGTGCAAATCATTTTCTTTCAAGGTTGGAGCATACTTACACTTAGATTTTGCTCCTTGTTTTAACCTATCATCACATCTCCAAACTGCTGATTTTCGCCATACTTTGACCATACCTGTCGGCGGTAGGAACGCCCACATTCACTGCAGACCATTAAATCCGTCAGTATGTATTTTGATGAATATTTGCTTTTCACCTTTTCCTCAGATTGATTTCTTTTATGTGTAACAGCTGATTTATTAAGACTTACTCGTCTTGCTTTTTCAGCTTGAACCTCTTGGTATAAGGCCTTTGGAATAATTACAGGGTGGTTGTCCTCAATATAATATTGCCTTACAAAGCCATCATTTTTAACCTTTTTCTTGGTTAAGAAGTCCACCGTATAGGCCTTTTGCAGTAATGCATCACCCATACATTTTTCTTGGGATAACATTTTCTCGATTGTTCTCACATGCCAATGGTCAAATCCTGTGACTGTTTTAATTCCGCCAGTTTGCAAACTTTTGGCAATCTGCCCAATGCTTTTGCTCTCAAGGTAATCTCGAAATATCCTACGCACAACCTCGGCTTCTTCGGGTACAATTACAAGATTTCCGCTTTCGTCTTTAGTATAGCCCATAAACTTTTTGTGGTTAACCGATACTTGCTCATTTTCAAATTTTCGTGCGATACCGCAACAGGTGTTTTGCTGATGTTTCGGCTTTCCTCCTGTGCTTGGGAAGATAGAATTGTGATAAGCAGTTCTCCACCACTTTCCATAGTATTGATGCCCTCTTTCTCGAAGATGACTGGTATGTTCCGCTCTTTTAGTAACCTAATATTTTGCAAAGCATCAACGGTGTTTCTCGCAAATCACCTGACTGATTTTGTTAGAACAAGTTCAATTTTATCGTTCATACAAGCATTTATGAGTGCGTTAAAATCCTCTCGCTTTGCTGTTCCTGTTGCCGATTTTCCGACATCGGCAAATATGCCGGCACATTCCCAATTCGGGCAAGTGTCTATTTTGTTGGTGTAGTATTCCACTTGAGCCTCATAGCTACCCTCTTGTTGTTCCAAAGGCGTACTTACTCGGCAGTAGGCTGCAACTTGTAAGGTCTTTTGCTCTACCTTTAAGCTGTTGTCATACTGTAATTTCGGTGGAATAATCGACACTATTTTCTTCGTAGTTGCTGTTGCCATAAGTGTTCTCCTTTCAGCTAATGTCGTATATTTTTGATTGATTGTATAGCATTTCTGCTCGTTTGAATATTAAATCACAACTTGGATTTACCATAATCTCGCTATCCATCAGTCGTATTTCCTTGGGTAAATATATTGTTTTAGGTTTTATCAGATAGCTGATTTCAATATCTTCTTTTGACTTTTTGCTGACTTTCTTTTTATTGGATTTGCGCAACTCCTGTACCTTTTGGAAAGTAGCTTCGTCAATCAGTGGGGGATACAGCTCATCTCCTAAATATTTGCTATTTTCCAATATCCTTATTACTGTTCCATCAATTAAATATGGAATATGTACTTCTTTTTCTTTTATTTTAGCAATTTCTTTTCCCTCTTCATCCATTCCAGTACATTTTACCTTCCACTTCTACAGCTAAAAATATAGTTTTTTCAGTAATTGAATCTTCATAGATAAGCTTTTCAAAATTAATCTTTCCCTTAGTAGATGCTGGATATAAAAAAAGGACCTTTCCCCCGAATTAGAAAGAAAGACCCCTTATATATTCTTATTTAATAGAGGCTTTGTAGATTTTTTCTACTAATTCTTGTAACATTGTGTTGAATTCTTCATCTGTTTGATTAACGTTTAAGCCTTCCATTAATACACACGAGAAGCGTGCTATTAAGTCTAGGGTTTGTGTTAATGTTTTATTTGCTTTTTCTTGACTGTATCCACAAGATAAAGCAACCTATTTATTTACTCTTTCCAAGATATGCTTCTTTAATACTTTCATTAGCAAGAAGTTCCTGTCCTGTGCCCTCCATTGTGATGGTACCTGTTTCAAGAACATATCCAAAATCTGCAGCCTTTAGTGCCATATTAGCATTCTGCTCAATCAGAAGAACAGTTATGCCCTCCTTATTTATAGTTCTGATAATATCAAATATCTCCTGAACAACAATAGGTGCAAGACCAAGAGATGGTTCATCCATCATAATAAGCTTAGGACGGCTCATCAGTGCACGGCCAACTGCCAGCATCTGCTGTTCTCCTCCCGATAACGTTCCTGCCAGCTGCCAAGAACGTTCCTTAAGCCTTGGAAAAAGTTTATAGACATGCTCTAAATCATTCTGAATGTCATCCTCTCTGAGGTAGGCTCCTATTTTAAGATTCTCAAAAGTAGTCAGGTTAGAAAACACTCGGCGTCCCTCAGGAACCATGGTAATACCCTGTGTAACTATAAAATTTGGCTGCTTGCCAGTTATATCTTTTTCTTGAAAAGTTATTTTAGCCTGCTTAGGTTTAACAATTCCTGCAATAGTTCGAAGTATGGTACTCTTCCCAGCTCCATTGGCACCTATAAGTGTTACAATTTTACCCTCCTCTACATGCATAGATACATTTTTTACAGCTTCAATACCGCCATAGTTAACAACCATATTCTCTATTTTTAAAATGTCACTCATTTTTACTCACCCCCAGGTATGCTTCTATTACTTTAAGATTATTCTGAACCTCATAGGAAGTGCCATCAGCAATATGCTTACCAAAGTCAATTACATATATATGATCAGAAATATCCATAACCAGATTCATATGGTGCTCAATTAAAAATACAGTAAGCTTAAAGTCATCCTTTATACTTCTAATAAACTGTGTAAGCTCCATAGTTTCCTGGGGATTCATTCCTGCAGCAGGCTCGTCTAAAAGGAGAAGCTGTGGATCTGTAGCAAGAGCCCTTGCAATCTCCAGCCTTCTCTGCTTTCCATAGGGTAGAGAGCTTGCCACTTCATTTTTTAGATCTCCCAATCCTAAAATCTCAAGAAGTCTCATGCTATCCTCACGGTTTTTCTTCTCTTCAGCATAATTAAACATAAAGGTTGCTGTAAACAGATTAGCCTTTTGGCGCATATGCTTTGCAATAAGTACATTTTCAAATACACTCAAATCCTTAAAAAGACGTATATTCTGAAAGGTTCTGGCAATTCCAAGCTTTGTAATCTCATCAGGTGTTTTTTCAATAGTCTTTTTATATATGCCATTGTTTTCACTGGCATAAAGCTTTTTCATTTTTCCCTTTGGATAATTCTCAATTATCTTTTTATCTTTAAAGTATACCACTCCATTGGTTGGAGGATATACTCCTGTAATTACATTGAATGCAGTTGTTTTACCTGCACCATTTGGTCCTATAAGAGAAACTATCTCTCCCTCATTTACCTCCATGGAAAAGTTGTTTACCGAAACAACTCCCCCAAACTGCATTGTTATATTCTCTAAACGTAGAATTGATTCTCCTCCAGCATTCCTATGCATTATTCTCCACCCCCCGTTTTCCTTTTTTCTTAGAAACTATACCAAAGGGGTCCTTAAAGAATCTGGCTATTGCATCCCAGGAAAATTCCCGAGTTCCCATAATGCCTTTACGCCAGAACAAAACTACTGCCATTATAACGATGGAGAATACTACCATTCTAAAGCCTGTACGAAGAAAAGGTACCTGAAACCCACCTATGAACATAGGTTCATCCAAAAATCTCAGCCACCATTCACTAAAGGCAACAAACAGGAAGGATGCAAGAATACTGCCTGTTATTGAGCCTATTCCTCCTATTACCACAATAAGCAGTATTTCATAGGTCATTGCAGCTGTAAAAGCCTTTGCCTGTATTGTTGTCTGGAACATAGCAAGCAGCACACCGCTGATACCTGCAAAAAAAGAACTTATCATAAATGAGAGTATTTTGTGTTTAAACAAATTAATTCCCATGGCCTCTGCAGCAACCTCATCCTCACGTATAGCCTTAAATGCACGTCCATAGGTAGAGCGTATTAACAGAACAATTATTAATATACAAATTCCTGATATAATAAATGGAAACAGTATAGATTTATATGTATAGAAATTACGCAGCAGGTTTGATCCGTTTGTAAGAGGTCCTATTTTACTCCACTGTATAATAGCTCTTATGATTTCAGCAAAGCCCAGGGTTGCAATAGCAAGATAGTCACTTTTAAGCTTTAACACTGGTAGTCCTATTAAAAATGCTACAAATGCTGAAACCAAGCCTGCAATAAGCATTGCAACAGGTGTTGGAAGTGCAAACTGCACAATTCCCCCATCAAAATACTGATATACCGATGCACGTTGTGCTGTAGGAATGGTTAAAATTCCATAGGTATATGCTCCAATAAGCATAAAGCCCGCTTGTCCTAAAGAAAATAAGCCTGTAAAACCATTTAAAAGGTTCATGGATACCGCAACTAAAGCATATATGGCACCCTTTTGAAGTACTGTTGAAAGCATGGAATTCTTTAATGAAGAATTATCCATATAAAGCAAAAACCCTACAAGCACTATTGCAAGTATCAAGGAAGCGATTAATTTAGTTCTTTTCTTCATATCTCACACCTTCTCCGACAATTTTTCTCCAAACAAACCGTTTGGTTTGAGCACTAATATAATAATCAACAAAGCAAATGTAAAAGCATTGCTGAATATGGAATAATTGTTATTGGATTTAATAAAGGTTTCGCAAACACCTATGATATATGCTCCCATTACAGCACCAGGAACTGAGCCTATACCTCCGAATACTGCTGCAACGAAGGCCTTAAGTCCGGGCATAGCACCTATTGTTGGAGTAACCTGTTCATAATATGAAAAGTAAAGAATAGATCCAACACCTGCAAGGAAGGAACCTATTATAAATGTCATACTTATAACATTATTAATTTTAATACCCATAAGCTGGGAGATTTCAAAGTCCTTGGATACAGCACGCATAGCCATACCAATTTTAGTACGTTTAATCAATATAACAAGGCCTATTACAAGAAGAATCGTAAGAATAGGAGTAATTATTGTTATTACCTTTGTGGATACTCCAAAAATCGTAATGCCTTTGGAGATAAATGGTATCGTAGGATATGGCTTTGCAAGTCCACCCGTAAAGTAAGTGGCAAAGTTCTGCAGTAGATAGGATACCCCTATTGCAGATATCATTATTGACATTCTCGGGGCAGTTCTTAATGGTTTATATGCTAAACGTTCAACTACAACACCTAAAATTACAGTTAAAATGAGAACCAACGGAATAGAAATATATATGGGCACACCCGAAGCTGTAATATATATCATAAAAAAACCTGCCATCATGAAAATATCCCCATGTGCAAAGTTTATCAGGCGCAATATACCATAAACCATCGTATACCCTATTGCAATTAATGCATAGAGGCTACCAACAGTCACACCCGACAGCAATAGCTGTAAATAATAAGATAAATTTTGCATAAAGCAAAACCTCCATCCATTTAATTCAGTTATTTTACTATGTATGCTGTATTAAAATTCTTATATTATATCTTTTCTAACAGCCCTACTAAACTGGTTCGACCCTAGGATGTTTGAAATGATAGAATGTAATATAATTTTTGCAGTATATATAGCTTTAAGCTGTTCACTTTTGAAATAATAATAAGGCACAGTAGGTAATATATGCTACCTACCGTGCATGATTTTTTAAGAATTTGTTTATTACTATTTTGCAACAGTCTGAGTTTTTAAGAATTTAAATGCCCCATTTTCAATGGTCTTTATATATGCCATTGTTTTGTTAGCATCTCCATTTTCATTGAAGGTTATGTTTCCGGTAACGCCATCATAGTTAACATTCGATATTGCTTTACAGATTTCTGAACCATCAGTGCTGTTGGCTATCTTAATTGCTTCAATAGCGGACATGTATGCATCATAGCCCAATGCAGAAACTGCTGCAACACCTTCAGTTCCACCATTGTTTGTCATATTCTTGGAATCTGCGTTCAAGAATGCCTTAAACCCCTTAACAAAATCTGATGCTGCTGCATTAGAAGTATCCTTTTCATCAAAGAAGGTTGATAAATATACTTCCTTTGCGGCATCACCTGCGTTCTTTATTATAGTTTCATTTTCCCATGTATCTCCACCCATAATTGGACATGTTATACCAGCTGTTCTTGCCTGTTTAATAATAAGTGGAGCAGTTTCAATTGAAGAAGGAGCAAATATTACATCTACGTTTTCCTTAAGGAAATTGGATACTATTGCTGAAAAGTCTGTCTCTCCAGTCTGAAAGTCTGCCTTTATAACCGTACCACCTGCTTTTTCAAAGGCTTCTGCAAAGTAGTTTCCAAGACCTGATGAATAGTCATCTCCTGCCTGTGTCAGAACAGCTGCCTTCTGGCATCCCTTTTCTCTTGCAAAGTTTGCCATAACAGTTCCCTGGAATGGATCAAGGAAGCAAACACGGAAATAATATTCATTACCTAAAGTTACCTGAGGATTAGTACAGGAACATCCTATTGCAGGAATCTTTGCCTCCTTAAATATTGAACCTGCAGCAATGGAAACGCCTGAACCGTAGGAGCCAAGAACAGCAGCTACCTTTGAGCTAACAAGACTCTGTGCAGCCGTTACAGCCTTGCTTGTATCTGACTGATTATCTACCTCAACCAGCTCAACGTTGTAGGTTTCACCATTTATAGTTACAGTAGGTGTAACTGTATTAGCATAGCGGATACCTAAAACCTCCTGTTTTCCTCCTCCTGCATTCTCTCCTGAAGCTGGCTCAAATATACCAATTTTAATTACCTTACCTTTTTTCCCTTCAGTCTGTTTACTGCCTGAACATCCTGTAAATATTACACATGTCAGCACAACTACCATTATAAGAGCTAGGAATTTTTTCATATTTTTACCCCCCTCTTCATGATTTTTTATCTTTATTTTACCAATTTATACCAGCTAAGTCTATACATTTTATTGTAATATTCCCAAATTATATATTACATTTACTTTATCAATAATAGCAAAAAGACCATGAGAGCTTTAAGCCATAATAGCACTCTCATAGTCTTTTCAATTGTTTATCTTTTATATGTAATTATTTTGCTAAATTGGACATTATATAACCAGTTAATCCACAATATTCCTCACTACAATAAAAGCATATGTAACTATATAAAGGAAGTCATTTTGACTTCCTTTATATATTATTTATTTCAATAAGTTCATACTCCATTGTTCCCAATCCTATTTTTTCTGCATGTATAAGAGATTGCCTGCCTTTTTCAAAAAGTTTTTTCCCACTGCTTTTCTGAACTAAATTCAGGCATGCAGTATCCAAAGCAACAGGATCTTTTCCCGCTAGAATACCGATATTATCTACAATTGGTTTCATATGTGTCCCAGCGCAGTCACACTCCTTGGTGATATTATGAACGAAGGTAATGTATATGATATCCTTGTCTTTTGATGCTCCATAGGCATACTCAGAAAGTTTCTCAAGAAAATGAGATCCTCCCCAGGTGTTTTCAATTGCACCTTGAGGACAAACAGCAATACACCCTGCACAACCAATGCATTTACTCTCATCAATTACTGCAGTATCTGGAGTTTGGATAGCACCAAAGTTACATTTATTTACGCAAATACCACAGGAGATACATTTTCTAGCATCTACTACAGGGGATATCCCAGAATGCTGATCCAGCTTTCCACCTCTAGCAGCAAATCCCATAGCAAGCTGCTTTAGAGCACCGCCAAATCCAGCTTCTATGTGACCTTTAAAATGGCTCATAACAATAAATTGTTTGTATTTCCCATATCCCTTACCTATTTTACATTTACTGATATATTCTTTGTTTATTTCTATTTCATCATACTCTGTTCCAATGTCTCCGTCTGCTATTATAATTGGAATCTGCGTGAAACCATGGGATTTTGCCGTCTCAATATGAAGCTCTGTAGTAGTCCTTGATCCCCTATACAGTACGTTGGTTTCGATATAAGATGGAGATACTCCCTTTTCTTTCAGATAATTTATGGTTTCATCATAACACTTAGCAGGAATAAAGGTTTTGTTTCCCTTTTCACCAAAATGAACCTTTATGGGTACTTCTTTTTCAAACCTATGTCCAGTTTCTGATACTATTTTTTTCAAAAGTTCCAAAGCATCTTTTCCAAGCTTCTCATAATCCGATTCTGAATTTTTAATAAAAAATACTTTACTCAAGCCAACACCTTCTCTCTTCACATTTTATCTATAAGATCTTTAAGAATCCCTAATACTTATTTTAATATGTTGTTTTATTTATAGCAAATGCTTATATCAAATATTCTTCTATGCTATCCAGTCATATTTATTTTTGATATATTTGATATAAACTGATAATGAAAAGAGGATATTTATGGAAATAAAGGTTTTAAGATATTTTCATGCGATTGCAAGAGAAGAGAGTATATCCATGCAACAGAAATCAAAGCTTTATCATTCTTTATATTTGAATACCATACCATCTTTGAACAATAACTTCTTGGACTTGATATCATATGTTTAAACGTATACAATTTAACTGTATATAATAGTTCTTATAGAAGGTAAGTAGGATAGAATATATGTCAACAAAAGAAGCTCCAACCAAGTAGGACATTTCCGAACATCGGATACAGAAATTATGTGTAGAAAATCGTATTTATGACGTTGTGTGTTTCAGCAAAGTATGGGCAATTCTAAAAGATGCACAAAAACCAATGGAGCCCAAAAAACGCTTTCATCTACCAAAGGAGGGAATGATAAAAAATGCAACCGTGCAAGTTACTTGCAAACAGTTGTTCATGAGTTTTATGTTTATAAAGTGAATTTACATAACTGGTGGTGATTATTTTGAGCAAAGAGTTTGAGATACAAGGCTGTGTAGAGGTGCCAATGAATATATCTGAAGATGACTTTTTCAATGAATTTATTGGTTTTATCGAATCCAATAACTGGTCATTTGGCGGGGATATCAATGAAATCATTGATGGATTTTATATCAATGCTGATGGCACAAAAGGGAAACATGTACTTGAGAAAACGTCCGAAAACGTACATGATAACCTAACAAATGAGTTGTTTCAGTATCATTCCTTAGCTGCTTTGATATATTTAATAAATATCGGACGTGAACTTGAATTTTCCTACAAGGATATAAAATGCTTTATCTCAAAAAGTGGCTCTACCAAGACGGTTTCTTTGTGGATATCCGAGGATGAGCAGGCATTTGACAGCATAGAAGCCCTAATTGAAAATGCTGTAATCTGCAATCAAGTACTTATCCGTATATTCCACAACACTACATTAGAAACTCTCTTTTAGGAGGAGGTTATATGGTAATAAGAGATATATATGGAAAATCAGCAAAATATCACTCCTCCAACTTTTCATTGCTGAACAGCTTTTCCCAGTGAGCATTTTCAGCTTCCTGAATGTTCTTCCAATACCTTTCTTCTTTTTGCTTTTTGTAAATACTCCACTGATCCAAAGCCATATTTGTCAGTAAACCTGCGGCGATTACGAGACCTCCGGTAAAAGAAGTATTAGAATATTCCAACCCCTGCGCCAAATCCAAAGAGATCCCAGTAAAGACTTGCCCTATGAAAGATAATAGGGTTAATCGAAATGCTGACACCTTTGGAACAGTGATATTAAAGATAAGTACGGTTACCACGCCAAGTATTCCGCCCAAGAACATCCAAGGTTTTACACTTGCTGTTATCATCCAGAACGATCTTTGAAAAAAGAGCGCCAGTACAATGCAAATAGGCAGCCCCACCAAATGGTTGATAAATGAGCCAACTAATGGACTTGATTCCTTAGATAGTCGGTAATTTACCGTTCTGGACAGAACCACCGTAATACCGGCTCCAAGGGATAGAATGACGGCAGGCATATCCACCGAGACGGATTGATCCATCATAAGGAAGATGCCTGCAATTGCAAGCAGGAAACCAATAACCGAATTTTTCTTTATCTGGCGCTTTTCTATACCAAGCCATCCAAAAGAATCAAGAGCAACAGATGCAAGGCTTTGACCCAAAAGCCCCAATGCAACGATGCTGGTCATAGTGATCCGCCCAAAAGCGTAATTGTTAAACAGCGTGGTCAGTACGCCAATAGCACCACCTAAATAGGCCCAGATTGGAGCACCACTTTTAATCAGTATTTTTTCTTTTCTTGCTACACATAGGATTATTGCAAATATCACGCCAACGACATGAATAATCACCGCTGCAAAATATGTTCCATATGCCTGGGTGAGTTCACCATTCAGCGATACCATTGTAGAAATGACAACGCCTGCCAAAATTGCTAACAGATAATACATATTATTCCCTCCTGTTTTTCTCTATTGTATTCTCTACCTCGACGAAAAGTATAGGACATTTGTCAGGGTGTATCGCATACAATAAAATCAAATATCATAAGGGAGTGAAGGCCATGACAAAACATCCGATTACTGCGGACGGAAGATCTGCGCTGAAAAAATATGGACTTGTTCTGAGGGACATAAATGACTGTGCTCTCTGCCATTTTAAAACTGGCGAAATCATTCTAAATCAGGGTATCCCAGTTGACCAACTATTCATTGTGATACAGGGGAAAGTTAAAGTATGCATGCTTGCCGGAAACGGAAAGGATCTTACACTCTGCTACTATATTTCCAATGGAATTCTGGGAGACATTGAACTTATGCAGGAAGATAAGTCTGCTTCAGCCACATCTATTGCGGCCTTACCTTCTATTTGCATTAGAATTCCATTGTCACGCAACTTGACTTATTTGCTTAATAACACTATATTTATGAATCAGGTGGCCAGAGGTCTGTCGACCAAGCTGCTGAACAGTAGCAATGCACACATAGCATCTGCATTGTATTCCAGCGAAGAGCGTCTGTGTTCCTATATTCTTATGGCAGAGCATAATGGGTTGTTTACAGATATTCTTTCAGATGTATCCAAGTCCATTGGAATTAGTTATCGACATCTATTTCGAGTGCTTAATGATCTGTGCCAGAGCGGGATATTAGAAAGAAGAGAGTCAGGCTTTAAGATATTGGATAAACAGTATCTGCTGAGAAAGTGTACTCGCCCATGAATTATTAGCGAGTGTCGAACTTATATTTATCAGTGAGGTTATGAGCACACCTTCCGAAACTGCTTTGAATCCACCACCCGAGAAAATCTCGCTAATCATGAAATTGAGCCATTGTATCTGACTTGATGCAACGGCTCTTAATTTGTTATAGGCCCAATATAGTCCAGACACTTTAATTACAGCGAAACAAACTAAAGGTTGTAATCATCAACATCAAACTCGTAGTTTTTATAATAATACTTACGGTCTTCTTCTGTAATTTCACGAATAACCTTGCATGGATTTCCTACTGCTATCACATTATCTGGAATATCTTTGGTAACTACACTTCCCGAACCAATAACAACATTATTTCCAATATGAACTCCAGGATTTACAACAACATTTCCACCAAGCCAAACATTATTTCCTATTGTTATTCCAATACCATATTCATATCCAGAATTTCGTGAATCAGGATGTATTGGATGACCTGCTGTATATAGGGAAACATTTGGAGCAAATTGTACATTATCACCTATGATTACTTTTCCCACATCTAAAATGGTACAATTGTAATTTGCAAAAAAGTAATCCCCAATTTCAATATTCTTTCCATAATCACAATGAAACGGGGCTTCAATATGTATACCTACACCTACTTTACCAAGAATATCTCTTATTAATTCACCAATTTTTTCACCTTCATCTGGTAGACAGTGATTATACTCATATATCTTCTTTTTATTCTCCATTCGTTCTTCTGCTAAACCGTTTAGCCACGCTTTATATGGCAGACCCGCCAACATTCTTTCTTTCTGATTCATAGTTATCTCCACCTTTCAGCCTATATTAATATGTAAAGTAATAATTACTTTATCTTGGTTTTTGTATTAGCTTAGATTGCCTTTTGGAGATGGGCAGAGAGGTTCGTTTCCAAGTAGGAGCGGTCACAGAGTTTTCCTTTTTTCTGACTTTCAGAAGGCTCTACCGTGAGGGCTAATATATCTTCAGTGGTCATACCAAGTGTGCCCGACAGCTTCTGAAGGGGTTTGGGCATTACAGCGTGTTAAGCTTGTTTTGCCGGAGCAGATACCCGACAGAGTTGCCCAAGGAATACCGCTTGCTTTTGAAATGAAAATTGCATTACTTGATTTTACTTGCGGCAATCAATGATTCCTTTTGCGTCAGAGATTATATAAATAATAAATATTTCCTATTTTGAGATAACTTCCTTTTTGAAAAAATATCTTTATTAAGCTATATTTTGTTTATTATATAACTTTTAGAGGAGATTCTCAATCACAACAGTTACTGCTCTACAAACACAACCCACTTCTCACCATCAAAATCTTCATACCTATCAGTTGTAACATTCTGTTTAAAATACACTTCCAAAATTCTCTTGATATCCGTATTATCTGCCTGGCCTGGTTACAACACTTTGATTTTTCATCTATTTTCATCTTTCCTGTCTTGGTTTAGGGTATAAAAACAACCTCTCTATTTGAAAGGTTGTTTAAGGTTATTGGAATTTTATTTAATTACATAATTCGTTAAGTATTAAGCTTTTGATTATAATCTCCCCGATAAATACGGAGTCACTATATACAACTTTCAATCATTGGTTCAATATACTCTTTAATAAGTTCTACCCTATCCTTAGCATCCGGCATAAAGAAAGAAGCTATAGAAACAACAATTTTTTTCTTTGTATTGACATAAATTACATTTCCACCATCTCCAAAAGCCGCATAACTATCTCTGTCAATAATCCACCAAAGATATCCATAGTCCAAATTGCCCCATTGGACGCAACGACTATGTTCCCTTATGCTCTCAGCTATCCACCCAGACGATACAATTTGTTTACCATCCCACATTCCGCCATTTAGGTACAGTTCACCTATTTTACCCATATCAGCAGGCGTTAAGAAAAGCCCCCAGCTTGCAGTGTTTATCCCTTGTGGGTCAACAGCCCAGCCATTGGTATTTCTATCGTTCATAACGGCGAAATGCTCTTCTTTACTACGTAGTACCACATTGTGCGGAACATTGATTCCCAGAGGCGAGAATAAATTTTCCGTAGCGAAATCAAGTACGGATCGTTCTGTTGCCCTTACAAGGATACCTGACAAAATGTGAGTTCCTCCGATAGCGGAATAATTAAATTCTCCAACGGCTCCATCTCCACCTAATAAATCGAGTGCATATTGAATCGGGTTCGGGCTTGTGAAGAACTTTTCATATGGCTCTATCTTATATTTATATGGGGCAGTCATGGTAAGCAGATTTTTAATAGTAATGCTCTGTATTGTTTTTTCACCTGTTTTAACAGTATGATTAGGGAAAAAATCCAATACTTTCTGGTCTACACTTTTGATATATCCATTATCTATGGCTATACCAACCAATACAGAAATAACACTTTTTGTTACCGAAGCTACATGGATGGCGTTATTGGCGGTGTATCCATTATAGTAGTTTTCATATAATTTTATACCGCTTTTTTGTGCAATGATACCCGCTATATTGCTATAATCACTATTTATTCTATTTTCCAGTGCTTTGATTTTTTCTTGGTTCATATGATCAATTTCCTCCTTTATGTTATAAAGGATATCCTTATAACAAAGGATATAATGATTAAAAATTTTTTACAAGACCAATTTTAAAATAAATTATAATAATAGCAATCTACATCTGTCCATGAAAATCCTTGTATCAATTTCAAAGGTTATTCGATACAATTAGTTATTTTGCTTGCAGTAAATTAAGTTGCATAGGTGCTAACTTATTTTCTTACCGCAAGGCAATAATTTACATTATCGAATGCAGTCATAGGGTGCGTAGGGTTTGCTTGATTATAGGTTTTAAAATGTTGTTGTGTCATTTCCATTGGTGTTAAATGCTCATAAATTAAAAATCCATGTTCTGAAAGAATTTTCTCCATATCTCCGTACGAATAGCTTGCAAGCATCTTTTCATTTGCTGCACCCGCCAACAAAGCTTGTTTTTTCGCACGTTCTCCTGCTTTCTCGGTATAAGTATTTTCATCAGGATAATCAAATACAATCGAACTTCCCTTTGGTAAAATTAAGCTGAGCACGGTAATCAATTCATTAAATGTTTGTCTAGAAAGATAATACGCGACCCCAAGGATACTACAAAAGCTAATTTGGTTTCCATCAAATATTGTATTTTGGGTTAACACCGTTTGCCACTGTTCATTTGTGAAGTCTGTTTCAATAAAATCAACATTATTTGGTATTGTAATCTTAGCTTTTTCAAGACGTATTCTTTTATCATTTGCAGTAAAAGGATGATCAATCTCGAAAATCTGTATCTTTTCAGCCCAAGTCGGTTGACGATAAGCAAATGTATCATATCCCGCACCAAAAATTAAATATTGTCTTGTTCCTATTGATACAGCTGTTTGAAGTGCTTCTTCTGCAAAAGCTGCTCTGCCAAGTGGCGGAGGAGATAATTGGTTGTCTACTATCCATCTTAGAGCCTCGTCCTTTGTTCCTGTAAAATTAGGATTAAAGAAGCTAATACCATCTGCCATACTTTTTGATATTTGAAAATATTCTTCATCGGTCAAGAGCAACCTTGCAATACTGTCATCAAAAATTTTAACTTTGTTATTTTCAACGTGGTACGCTCTTGAGAATGCACTAACAAGTGCTGTCATGCTTTTTCGTTCCATTTTAAATCACCTCTTATACTTAATACACCCAAAGCTTGACAAGTACAAGACTTGAAATTTTGCTCATTTTATGGTATAGTAAGTATAGAAAATAAATAGAATTTACATTTCCGTCACATATTTTGTGACGGGTTTTTTATTATCTTTCATGGAATAACGTATAAATTTCGTTGCTTGATTTTTACCAATATTTCTTTACATATTAAACTCCAAAACAAACCTACAAACACAATATCTTAACTTTCCCCAAACGCAACCCGCCTCTCACTGTCAAAATCTTCATACCTATCAGTCTTATCGCAAATAAAATTGTTGAAATAAGCTTTTCTGTTTTTTATCAGTTAAAATTATTGAAAATTTATATAGGCATTAATACTCCATCTATGAAGCAAAGAAAATTATTGCAATATTGATAGTCCAATCCATTTCTTAGAGGAAGTTATGGAATGTAAATCAACAATTTAAGCTTTCTTGCTAGATCATGGGCCAATCAAAAAAAGCATAAATCATGCTACCAGATGGCAACGGGATGGATTGGTGCAAAGAAATCAGAACTTATTCTAAAATTCCTATCATTATGCTCACAGCCTGTGATTTAGAAACGGACGAAGTACAAGGTTTGATGTCTGGCGCAGACGATTATATTACAAAGCCGTTTTCGCTTTCGGTCTTGCGCGCGCGCGTTGAAACTGTGTTCCGTCGACTTGAAACAAATAAAAATTATACTATTCAATCCAGCAGATTTAGACTTGATGTTAATCTCTGTAAATTTTATCGTGCTGATGAAGAAATCCCAATAAGTGCAACTGAATTTCGACTGCTCAATTATTTTATGAGTAATGCAGGACAGATTCTAACTAAAGAACGGATACTTGCGCTATGGGATATGCAGGGCAATTTTGTTGATGAAAACACCTTGTCTGTGAACATCAGCCGTTTGCGTGCAAAAATAGAAAATGACCCCAAAAATCCTAAGACAATTAAAACAATACATGGAATGGGTTATGTATGGGTAAAGGAGTGATGGAATTGACTTATTTGCCTTATATGTTAGTTGGTGCGGCTATTGTTGCTCTCATTATCATTATCCTATGCTGCCGGAGGTATGTTATTAACACTTTTAATGCTATAGATATGATTTTAGACCGCGTCTTGAATAAAGATACCAGCTTGCAGCTTGAAATCACAAAAGATGATCGAATCTCTAAACTTACACACAAAGCAAATCGAATTGTGGACATGTGCATTTCCGATATGGCACAATCAAAGGAAGAAAAAGAATCGATACAGGGCTTCATTTCGGATATGCTGTAATAACATTACTTCTCGTTTTTACAATTGGGAGTGCTATTACATTTGGAATTTTCACTTTGTTCCAACAAAAAGCGACTTATGCGATATACACCTATCCTTTTCTCCCAGTGATAATGGTAAGTCTGGCAATTATAACAATCTGTGTGATAACACCTAAAATTGCATATCACTCTATCTATAAAAAATCTACCATTGTCGAGCGGTTAAGGGAAACAGAATGATTGAGTCTGAAGGATATAGCCGAATATATACCAGATTAAATAGACCACCTAATCATTTTAGGTGGTCTATTCCATGAATTTTGACGTAAAGAGTTAAGAGACGTACAGGACGCATTAGAAATACTAAAAAAAGCAATATCGGCATTGTGGATACCTATTCACCAAACCAATACAAAGCTGTGTACAAAAATGAGCTAGATAAGTTATATACAAATGCAAGCGTCGCCCAAAACATCTGGCTTTGCATGTAGCCTATTGTGTGTTACGTTTATATTCCCATTAAACATATTAATCGCCATTTCTACCTTTACAATTTTATTATTTTTGTTGCAACATTTTCACAAAATGTACTATCATGCTCAACAAACAAAATTGTAGTTTCATGTTCAATTAGTAATTTCTCAATCTGCATACGAGAAATGACATCAATAAAATTCAATGGTTCATCCCAAATATACAAATGTGCCCGTTCACACAAACTTTCAGCAAGCAATACCTTTTTCTTCTGTCCTTCACTAAAATCTTCGATATTCTTTTCAAACTGTTCTCTTGAAAAATCAAGTTTTCTAAGCATCGATTTTAAAAAACTCTCATCAATACAGTGTTTATCTGCATACTCAGATAAGTTACCATATAAATCTGAAGTATCTTGTGAAACATAAGAAATGATTAACTTATTATTCTTTCTTACAATTCCACTATGGGGGATGTCTTCTCCATAAATTAATTTCAATATACTTGATTTTCCACTACCATTCTTTCCTTGAATAGCAATTCTTTCACCTTGCTCTATAGTGAAGTTTACTCCTTCACAGACAATTCTATCATCATATTCAATTGCAACATCTGTAAGTTCTACAAGCTTTTTATCATGGAAAGTAAGCGGTACTATTTTTAAACTTTCATTAGATTCAATATTTTTAAGAAGCTTTGATTTTTCCTCAATCATGTTTTGTTGTCTAGCTTCTATATTTTTAGAACGCTTCATCATTTTTGCAGCTTTATGTCCAACATATCCTTTATCTAATTTGCTCCCAGAATTAGTAGTTCCATACTTACTGCTTTCAACACTATCTGACCATGTAGATGTACGTTTTGCCGAGCTGGAAAGTCTGGTAATATCCTTTTTCAATTTTTCGTTTTCTGCTAGCTCAAAGCCATCTTGTAATTCTTTGTTTCTCCACCATGAAGAAAAATTTCCTTTTTGTATTTCAATATTAGTTTTATTAATAGACAAGATATGGTCAACGCAATTATCCAACAAAGACCTATCATGTGAAATCAGAATAAATCCTTTCTTTTTTTTCAAGTAATTGCGTAGTTTCTGCCTGGCTTCAGCGTCCAAATGATTGGTAGGCTCATCAATAAGTAAGAAGGAGTTCTCCTTCAAAAACATAGCGACCAACAATACTTTGGTCTGCTCTCCTTTAGATAGTGTATAAAACTGTCTATATAAAGCATCGTAGTCCATATCTAACAAAGATAATTCTTTTACTATTTCCCAATCCATTGAATTTGGACTAATCTCCCTTATGACATCTATGGTGAAATTGCTTTGCTCCTGCACCTCATAAGGAAAATATTCAAAAGTCACATCAGCTGAAATGTTTCCATTATATTCGTATTTCCCAAGCAAAAGATTTAGAAAAGTAGTCTTTCCTCTTCCGTTTCTTCCAGTAAAACCCAATTTCCAATCTGTATCAATTTGAAAACTTACATTTTCAAAAATATTATCATAACTACCTTCATAAGCAAAGGTTAGGTTTGTAACATTTATTAAAGACATATTTTTGTCCCCCTCTGTATTTAATAGTATAAATAACAAAGTCGGAACAATAGGCGACCTTGTTATTACTCCATATAAGTGTCGCCTGCAGTATCCGACTCTATATGGAGATTATCATGTGTTAGCAAAGTGTCTTTATTTATCATAATATTATTCACCCTCCTTATTCGAATTATTTGTAAAAAAATAAGAGCCACAAGAATTAATCATTCTTACAGCTCATAGATATACATAGTTAAGCTAATCATTATAGCATAACACAAGTGTATATATTAAGAGAAAAAAGAATAACTTTCTTGCATAAGTACAACAAAACAAACAGAACACACCTGTTTATCTTTGTATTAAATGTACTTTAAAAATTAGCAAGAAAAATTAATCATTTTTTCACCTCAAATTTCAAATTTTTTATCATTATACTATTATACGTCGAAATAAAGAGTAAATCAAGAAAATCTATTTCTTCTCTATCTTCTCTATCTTTATCTATCTTTACAACACACTCTACATGCCTTGAACGGACAAAAAAGATGCCTCTTGAACCTAGTGGGGCCTTGGCCGCAAAATTATGCTTTAATATTAGTCAGTCTTTTCCTTAAAACATCAATTAAAGTATTTATTGAATCATTTTCTTTATAATCTATGTATTTATAATCTTGTACTAGCGGAGGAAGCTCATCGTGTGGTACATCAAAATTTAAAATTATGAAAACTTTATCAGGATTACGCATTCTTCTTTGAATAAAGTAATTTAACTCATTTTTAGTCCAACCACTTGAAGAATTCAAAAAATTATTAGATATACATATTATTCCAATGTCACTTTCATCTAATCCTTCATTTATCTTATCTGTAATACTATCTCCTGGTTCTATCTGATACTTATCATACCAAGCACTTATCTCACTCTTCTGAAACTCATTAAAAATTACATCAACAATCTTTTTATCTTTGCTGGAATGAGATAGAAAAACTCGAGGTGCTTTTTTCACACCTAAATTGCTTCTCCAAATATTATTTAATTTTTCCTTGCATGGGAAAAGAAAAATTGCATTTGCGTCTTCTGTGATTGCTAAATCAACACTAAAATCATCGATAAAAGTGGCTTCGTTGTAACCACTACTTGAAAAAGACGTGAAAATATCATCTAAAAAATAATTAAATATTCTTCTCTTATTGCTATACTTATTTTTTAAAAATTCTTCAAATCTATCAACATCTTTTACAAGCGACGCAAAAAACAATAGCTCCAAGTTATATGGATTATTATTTACAAAGATTCCGCATCCTACCAAAGTATCTGTATCAAAGTTTTTCAAGACATCTTTAATAAAATTCTTTTCGTTTAATCGATTCCCATACTCAAGACTAAATATATACATTTTTGTATTCATCTAAATATCTCCTTTTTTTGTGCTATCGATAAATTTTATATTTCAACTTCTTTGCAACAGGACTACTACATCTGTATGCCTTGAGTGTGCATAAAAGATGTCGCACCCCTCTGGTATCCCCTTGGCTGGGAGGTATATTAAAAGGTTATCTTAAAATCTTTTAAAGATTTCAGTCTACGTAAAACCGCTTCAACTAATATTGCAAGTTCATCTGTCTGATTGTTTATTTGGCACCACATAGCTATTTGATGAGGACCACCTTTGATTGCTTCTTTTCTTAAACCATGTAATACATATCCTACTGTAACATTCATTCCAGAACATATAAATGCATAATACTTATTAATATCTTCAAAATCTGGTAGAAAAGATTTTTCATGATCAATTGCCTCTTTCAATACTTCCGGAATATCACGACGTTCTTTTTCCAACCTTGCAAGCAATAATCTTTTTTCTCCCCGACTTACGTTAATCTCTTCTTTAAGTTTTTCTATTGTCATAAGATAAAAGTCTATTTCCTTTTTGGAAATTTTGCTCTCTCCAGTTTTATAAGGACATTCACTAAGCTTTTCAATTATTAAATTCAACGCATTGGAATAATTTTCCTCAGTAGTAAAATCAGCATACAATTTGCCTTTTAAAAAAGATGGCGGGTCGACTTTCTCTAGCATAATAGGCAGCACCTTAATTTTCTTGCCCTCAATTTCTTGATTCATTGCGATATCTATTTCACGCCTTACCCATTCAGATTCAATCGAACTTTTTGAAAGTACCACGCCTACATATTCAACCTTATCAATCCCTTCTCTGATTTTTTGAGTAAGGGAATCACCTAACTTAATTTCTGCCTCATCTATCCAAACATAAAAGCCATTTCGTCTTAAATCATTGGCTAGTTTTCTAACGAAAGGTTTGTCGCTTGAATTATGACTTAAAAAGATACTGCTCATCTAAATTCACCCCCACAAGCAATTCATTTATTTCTCTTGACCTTACCCCAAATTTTGTACTGTGTTCATGTTAATCTAGGCGAATTAATTGGTATGGATCAAAATATTAGGGTGCAGGTAAATCAGGTCAGCATACTTTCTAAATCTGGCGTACCAGATTTAGAAAGTATATGTTGAATCTTGAGTATAATTATGAATGCTTCGTATTGTTGACAGAATTAACTCAATATACATCTTTGCACTGTGGGTTGTTAAATCCCATCGTTCCATCGTACGAGCTTCCATGCTATGACCTGCCGTATTCCTAATATCACCAATGGCAGCACCTATGCTTTGCTGCTTATTGTGTATCTTGTTTTCATTAATTCCTGACGCATTCCTGTTATTATATAACGTGTTTATAACTTGACCAATACCATTTTTACCACTTACGTCAACTCCTACCATAGTAGCTGTTCTTCTAAGAAAATCTTCAAAAGCCCGTCCTACGCATTCTATAGCATCTCTTGCATCAGTAGTACATTTCTTATAGGCATCAACCAGTTCTTCAACCTCTGTTGAAGTCAATGTTGAAAATATATCAGCACATAGAATGTCACCAATGTATATCCTAATTGCCATATCATCATCATGGTTAATATTTAATGTGTTAATTTCTGATAACTGTGTCCTTATTGTTTCTTCTATAATTATATCATTCGTAGTGTGTGTATAAATGCCTGTAGCTGTTCCCCATGACATAAATAAATCTTTTAGAAAGTTATGGTCTTTTCCTTCAAACCTATAAGATACATATACTTTTCTTGCTGATTCCTCTAATGTTGTACCGTTTAGTAATATTGAATAAATGTTATAAATGGCTCATACTCTTGTATAAATTTTCTCATTACATTAAGTTTTAATTCATCGTTCGGCGTCCTGCCTAATGTATTAGCAAATGGAATTACATTCCCATCTTCGCCGATAACATTTAGTAGCTTACATATCGCAAGGCAGCTTCTTATATATGCTTCACTTTTATTAGTAAAGCATCGTAATTCGTCAATTTTTGATGAAGAGTTATTATTTATATAGCATAAAATATCAGCAATAAGTAAAAGAGGAACATTATGGCTTGGAAGTCTAGTGGACATAATTTTTAGTCCTCCTCAAATTTACCATAAGCATATTTGAAGAAAGTCTTTATCTTTTCATCAGACCAGTCGCTCATATCAACATTTATAGTTATGTTTGGCAAACTAACTGCACTAATAGGTTTCATAATTGGTTTGACATTTCTTTCATCAGCAATAATAACATCAGGTGTATTTTCTTCTTGTTTTTCTTCCACTGGCACAGTATCAATAATGCTTGCTTCAATGGTATTTTTGCCTTGTGGACTTGTATTCTTTTTTTGCTCAACAATTGGACTTTCTTGATTCAAACTATTAATCTTATCCTTAATATCGTCTATCCATTCAATACGTGTCGAATTACTATCGCTACCTATTACAGATTTTCCCAAACCAATATAAGCAATAGCACTCATAAATAAGGTTGCACCTTCATTTCTATTTCTATCTCCTGAACCAAAATCCGCCTTACCCCAAAGATTTTTTATCGTATCTATTTCAGTTACTCTAATGTCGCTTCGAGAAGTTATTATGCTACTAAGCACTAACTCATAAGGTTCATAGTTTTTACTATTTTTATCATTTCTTCTTTTTTATTATCTTCACCTGAATATGCAATTTCACGCCCAAATGGTGTAAAGTCAAGGCTATCATTTTCAATTATGCCATATGCTTTAAGAGCAGATTTTGTATTACTGTAAGCAGAGTCGCCCATCCCAAAAAGAGCCTTAATTGATTCGTCATTTTTGTTATTTTTTATCAATACACCGATTAATTTCAACAAATTCTCTACTGTAGTATTAGCCGGTAAATTACCACTACTTCCTTTAGCCATGTTGATTTCTCCTTCCTTGTATAATTAATAACAATATTTTACATCAAGTATTTTTAAAATTCAACAAAAAAGGCTTTAGCACCACTTTTTTTTGTAAATTTATGTTTCTATGGCTCTCTTTGTGCAAAATGTTTGTAATGCTCAATATCAAATAATAATGGACTACTGTTTCACTAAATAGTAGCTATTTAGCTGCTACCAAAGTATCTATACAACTCATCTTCCTCCATATTCATAAAGTTATACTGGTAACAAGCGTTATATTTTTTCTTAGAAAGGTATCTTCACCTGCTCTTCATTTTTATAACAAATTACGTTATACGAATTAAGGATCTGAATTCTACCAACTTTATTCCTTATTACACTTTCATCATAATATCCATTTTCACATACCGTTTTGCTAAGTACTTTTTCGATCCATGCTTCATCCAGAGTAGGGGAGTGTAGGCATGTCTCTTTTCCTTTTTCAATCCGTGTTGCACATCTCCAAACCACCTTGCCTCTTTCCGTTCTTCTCCGATAAGAGGCTCCGCATGCACCGCACACAAGAAAATTCCCCAAAAGATACCATTATATTTGCTTGTGTTAGATCCCATTGTCCCATCTTCTTTATGAACTAACCTTGCCCGTCTAGCCATTTCTTCCTGGGCTTTATCAAATACCTCGTCAGAAACAATTGCAGGATGGCTATTGCTTATATAGTACCGATCTCGCTGTCCAACATTTTTAACTTTTTTACCTGTCATAAAATTTTCTGTATAGGATTTTTGCAGCATAGTATCACCTTTATATTTCTCGTTCTTAAGCATTTTCTGAATTGTCGTTGTATCCCAATGATCATTACTAGTTGTGGTCTTAATCTCCGAAGATTCAAGATAAACTTTTATTTGACCAAAGGTAAGACCCTGTAAAAACAATTCAAATATCATTCTGACTACTTCAGCCTGTTCGGGAACAATTACGATTTCACCATCAACACAGGTATACCCCATAAAATTCTTATACTTCGTGAGGATATCACCTCTTTCAAATTTGCGTTGAAAACCCCGCTGAATGTTTTCGCTGGTATTTCTGCTTTCGTCCTGTGCAAGCATACTCCTAAGTGTAATTTCAAATTCCATGTTTAGTCTGATAGAATTTAAATTTTCATTTTCAAAATGCAAATTAATGCTCCTTTCTCTCAAATATCTTATTATTTTTAAAATTTCCAGAGTATCTCTTGATACTCTACTGATAAATTTCGTAATGATGTAATCAATCTTGCCCTTTACTGCTTTCCTAAGCATAGTATCCAGTCCGGTTCTACCGTTTCTCCGAAATCCACTTTTTCCAGCATCAAAAAACACACCCGCGAAAATCAAATCAGGATTATCTGATATCATTTTTGTATATGACTTGATTTGCCAATCAAGGCTGCGCCGTTGGGAGGAACCTAATGTGCTGACCCAACAATATGCTGCAACCCTCAACTTTTTGTTTTCTGGAGGTTTAGGTGGTATGAGTATGATCTTTTTCATAGTTTCTCCGACATCTATGCAAAATGGATAAGCCCATTTATATTCTATCAAAAAGAAAAGACGTGAAAGCATTCTCTCACATCAAAACATATCTATATCCGCAATCCTGCAAAACCTTTAAATCTCAGTGTTTTTCTCTTTGCAACAGGACTATGCCCTCCACATGTGCTGTCTGCGGGAACATATCAACAGGTTGAATTTCACTAACTATATAGCCATGTTTTTTTAAATGCCTAAGATCACGTTCCTGTGTAACAGGATTACATGATATATAGATTATCTGTTTTGGTTCCAGACAAATCAGAGAAGACAAAAACTTTTCATCACTACCGCTACAGGGAGGGTCTATAAACACAGTATCCGTGCTTTGCTTTTCCTTTGATAATCTAACAGTAAATTCTCTAGCGTCATCGTTGTAAAAATAAACATTTGTAATTTTATTTCTTTTTGCATTCTTTAACTATAGCCGTCTCTCCCTCAATTAAATAAGGAATATGAACCTCTCTACCTTTATTTTTACGATTCCTTTTCCTAAGTAGTCTTTTTATCATTTTATCATGGTTTTCTTGGACATAATACACATAGATGCCAGGCATCTAAAAAAACATGGGAACAGTTAACATTTTTTGCATATGATACACACATCGAAAAATGTTAACTGTCCCCATAGATCCCAAAGGTCATATCTTACTAAACTAATTTGTACCGCTTTAATAAATCTTCAATTACCGTTCCGGAGGCTTTTTTTAAACCTCGTATAAAAACTAATTTTACTCCGAATGGCAGTTTAAGATCCTTTAGCTTTTTACCGTCCATCATTTTATACGTGGAATCAAAAGCACACGGACATCGTAGCATGAGGCAAAAACCTCTGGCACGCCGCGGTCTACATTCAGCAAGGTATAAACTGCTTCCATTGCTGTAATACGCTATGATTACCTCCCAGTTATATTATGTCTGTTTAAAATTTTCTTATGTGTGTTGATAACACTCTAAAATATCACTTCATTAATGTGGGATTGTAACTCTATAGTGCAATACATATGGAGATTATTATATTTCTTGCCAAATACCTCAATGCCATCCCAGATCCGGGCAGTTCATCTCATTGTTTATCGGATACATCTCCTTATGATGGTCCGCTGTCATTCCTAATATTATCACAGACTCCACGTCGATATACTCTTCTCCAGCCCGCATTCTTATATATCTCTCCCTGATCTTCAAAAATCTCTCCCGCTGTATTGTCATCCATCAGCTGGTACCGAAACCAGGCTGTCAATATGCCCTTATATTTACCGCCTTCCTCCTGAATCTCTGTATGTGAACAGTAGCGGGCTTCCAGAAACCAACCCTCAACACCGGTTTCTAATCTGTTAATAGCAGCAAGACAACTCCTGAAGGGCGAGATAATAAAATCAAGGGTACCAGTTAACACCAAAAATGGAACATTAATTCTTTCCGGTACATATACATCCTCAGGATCACACCATCGCAGAGCAGGAAGTGCAATAGAAACAACGGTTTTTATATAATTTCCTTCCGTAAAATTCGTATGCAGATTAATCACACCCGTAGAACCCTGGGAATGTCCCGCACAGCCTATCCGCTGCGTATCAATATGCATGTGGAAAATGCTGTCAGGCTTCGCATTCTCCTCAAGCAGATAGCAAAGAGCCTCCTTTAGCGGCTTCCCGGTTCCAGTCTCACTGTTATAGGTATTCATAACAATAAAACCCCAGGAAGCAAGATGCCGATGCAGCTCATCATAATTCTTCGGCAGGGCGGCTGTTCCGTTGCCCCAGATAATTACCGGAAGTGCTCCCTCCAAGTCGACAGGAGCATATAGAATATAGCTTTCCTTATTCTCCCCATCGTCTATGATATGAGTCTTTATTATATGTTCTCCTTCTCTGCTGAAGAAGTATTCCCGACTTTCTTTGGTAACCGGACTTTTTATCCATCTGCCAAGGAACAACGGCAGGAATACGGTACTGCACAACAGCAGCATTACAGCGAAAATAATCGCCAGTATTAATAATAAAATTCACATGGAATTCATCCTATGCCTTTCATTTATTTCAGCAGCTTGTGAATCATCCTCCTTAGGATATTTAATCGCTCAATAACATCAATTTCCCCTTTGTCGATTATTTCCCTACGGTGAGCCAGCTTCTGCAGATAAGCAAAAATGACATTTACATAGGTTAAGGCTTCGTCATATTGCTCCTTAACCCTCTCCCCGCTCATATTGGCATCAATAATGGACTGTATCACCTTGTTATATTCCTGTGACAGATTATCCTTCGGATACTGATCTGAGTAAAGAGAGTCGAACATACTGATATAACGGTAGGACTTTATATGATGAATAAACCTGTCCACCATGGTCAGAAGAATTTCCTTTATGGCTTCGCCACCATCGCGGTTTGTTATAACTATTTGACACCTGAGGAATATTATAATAACGCAATGAAAAAATCAAAAGCAGCATAAAAAAAGAAATATTAAGATATTCTACAAAAAAGAAAGTAATAACGAGTTATAGGTGTCTAGTTTATTGTGGAAAGAGCAAAACTTAGTTTTCAGAAACAGTAAAAGTTTGAGTTTTGGTTATAGTTCCACAAGTTATAGTAATCGTAGTAGTTCCTGAACTTACAGGTGTAACTTCAAAGATGCCATCTTCATCGATGCTACTAACTGTAGCTACCTTTGGGTTAGAGGAAGTAACAGTTATTATCCCAGGAGCATGTACTGGTTCCTTGGAAACTTCAACTGAAATTGGTTCATCCCCCACATAAGCATTTGTTTCATCAAAGTTGCAATCTAAGCTTTCTAATACAACCTCTTTTACAGTAATTGTACAAGTTCCAATAAGTTTACTCTTATCAGGAGCTTTTGCATCTTCATATATATTTATTTTTGTAGTTCCTGCTTTTTTACCAACTAAATTAGTTGTGTTAGGTTCTACAGATATTTGAACTATATCACAATTCTCAGATTCGAATACATAGTTCACATCAGTCCTATATTTGCTTATAAGGTCATATGCATTAATATCTGATCCCTGCTCTATCGTTTCTTCAGGTGTTACTGTCGCCTTTTTAACGATAAACTTAATCTTTCCTACTGCTCTGGTTCTTTTATTATAGGTTTCATTAACTGTGACGGTGTATGTTCCAACTGCTTTTGCAGTATATGGATACGAAATGAAACACATATCTTCAAATATCTTTTTAGTTTCCTTCATTGAAAAGTCTTTACTATTGGAAATAAATGTATAAGTTGCATCGTTATTTCGATTAGCAAATTCAATTACCTCTGTAAAACCAGTCCCCAAAGGCAATTCAGGTGCGAAATCCTGATAAACAGTTGAGTTCACTACTGTAACCTTGCAAGTTCCAACTTTAGTGGTTTTTCTATTTAATTTCTGGTTACATGTAATAGTTGCAGTTCCAGCTTTTACACCGGTTAGATATACTTTTGAACCACTCGCTTTTACCGTAAGTATTTTTGTGTCGCTTGAAATAAAGCTATAAGTTACGTTCTTTACTGCATTTGATACACTTAAAACATATTTACCATCGTTCTTAGGATAAAAATCATAGTCTCCTACAATACTTCCTGTACCAATTTTCATTGTTGTAGCAATGGATGGCTTTACAGCCGCCTGAATCACATTGGTTGTCATACCCGTGGATAGGATAAGTGATGTTATTAATAACATGCTTACTACTATCATTGAAATTCTTTTGCCTTGTACTTTTTTCATATGTATATCTCTCCTATTCATCTAAATTTTTCCAAGCAAAATTAGTATACCAACAATTTCGCGTTTATTCAACCATTAATTCGTAATATTGACATTATTTTGAGCTTATTATTGTTCAATCGACGGCACATTGATTTTTTTCACCATTTTAAGTATAATTTTAATTTTTTGTGTTCTGTGGATTTAGGTGGTATGGATGTAATTTTTTTCATAGAGTAATTCTCCGGTATCTACTTAAAATGGGTCACTCATATATTTTCTTAAAATTAAGAACGTGAGAGCGAATGCCCTCATGTCCCTAATTTTAACGCATTTTTGCTAACTATTTTGTCAATGCAACAGAATTATGGACTCTACGTGCCTTGAGGATACAAAAAAGATGCCGTTTGAACCTGGTAGGGTCTTTGCGGCATCGACAAATTATGTTCATAATCCGAATTATAATTAGTGCGTATTAATGTATAGATTCACCACATCATGATACACATCAATTCTAGTCTCCTGCAGTTCGGTTTCTTCATTCAAAACAAGATCCACCATGTAGTGTGGAGTTTTCCCACCGATAGCCATGGATTTAATGCAGGAAACGCAATAAACCACAACATCCTGACAAGGCATCTGGGAGGCACGCTTTTTCTGCAGTTCTGTGACTTTTCTGATTGGCAGCTGTGGATAAAAATTATCGCCACAGCAGATTGATTTTGTCCCACTGAATTTGGAGTCAATGATTTCCATATTCATTTTCCTTAAAATGCTTCTGACCGCTGCATGAACCTGCGGCTTGGGTCGGTATGAACAAGAGTCCTGCACCGAAACCGTCAGCCCTGTATGATCCGGCAAAGGTAGATTTTCGATGCTGTCTAATACTTCCCACAAAGAAATTGTTTGTATCCCTTTATATAAGGAACGAAATCTTCTGTCACAGCCTGCGCAGTTATTAATTATAGTAGAGCCATGAGGCAACTGTGGATCATGATGGCAGCATATGCTGTGAATTTTCACCGATCCAAAATATTTATTAAGCACATCCAGTATTTTATGTCCAGATTCAGGTTTGTAAATACTTAATGCGCATCCTGGGTTAAAATAGCATTTTTCCATATCAATGTTAGAAATTTTAATGCTCGGAATCCGAATGTCATCCATTTACTAAACCTCCTATTATATCGCTCTGTTTTTCAAGCTCCAGCAGATCATATGCAATATGAGATGTCAATAATCTCGTCATTGGTGTCTGAAAAGACCTATTGTGTCATTATAGTAATCTCCAAGTTTTTTCTTATTGTACCAAACACTTGATTTTAATGCAATTTTAAATTTTCAGATACGCCCTAGCTATATCGTCAAATATTGAATTGTATTTAGGATATTATTCCTTACTAATGGGAAATGGTGCAATTCATCATCAGATTCCACGGCCTCAATTTAGTACTAAGAGAACATTTCTAATCATATTCTTATAAAAGAAAAGAATTGAAGGAGTGTAAAGTTAGTTGCTAAAAAAAGTTAAAGTTAGTTTACGGCCCATTGCTGGTAAGATAAATTTACCTACTGTTTTGAAAACAGCTATACTTCCGGGTGACTCAGTGGAGAGATTATTTATTGCAACCCAGGTAGGAGAGATTTTTTACATTGGAAACGGAGTTATAAAAACCTTTTTAGATATTCGCTCCCGAATCATAAAACTAGGTTTTTCTGGTAATAAATATGACGAACGTGGATTGATAGGGCTAGCATTTCATCCCCAATTTTCTTATAACGGTCTGTTTTATCTTCATTATTCAGTAGCTGGAACACAAGGTCCAGGTGCTCTTCCTAGTTCAGAAGTTTCAAGACAGGATCTTCCTGAATTTTTTAAGCCTAACCCATGCGACCCCAGAACCTTAATCCAAAAGTGGATAAATAGAGAAGTTAACTATGATCATATTGATACAGTTGAAGAATGGATTTTACAATCCAATGGTCAACCTCAAAAACGACGAACATTACTTAATATAAGAAGACCTTTTTTTAATCATAATGGTATCAACAGCTTAAACTTTTCACCTGAAACTGAAAAACTTGTTTTAACAGTGGGGGATGGTGGATCGGGCTATGATCCATTTAATTTGAGCCAGAACAATATGGAAATCGCCGGTAAAATAATTGAAATTGATGTGTCTATGAATACATTTATCAATAATCCACTGATAGTCACACGTTTTAATGAACTTCCCACACCTATTCAGGAAGCGCTTACAGTAATTGCAAAAGGGACTCGCAATATACCTGGCATTTCATTTCAAAGGTTTCATAATCAGTATATTAAATATGTAGGAATTGTCGGACAGGATCTGGTAGAGTCAATTTTTTCATTCATTCATTATAAACCAATACCGGTTCCTCAGCTTATTCAAGCTTCTTTAATGAATTCTGAACCTGACCAAGAAGGATTTATTAACTTTGGCTGGCGAGGGTGGGAAGGTGATTTTCCTACTTTAATTATAAGAGGCTGCTCTACAAATCCAACTTTGGATGAAAAAACAATTGCTTATTACAATGATGCAGTAAAAATTTCAATGCAGCGTATTCCGCCTCTAATTAGTTATTTTCATAAAGATCCACGACCAGATAAGTTTGGAGCAACTGCACTTACGGGAGTCCAGTCATATATGGGAAATGGAATTCCCGATTTAACTGGAAGTGTTGTGTTTACCGATTTCGCCCGGGATGGAGGATCTCGACCTCCAATTAGAGGGGTTTTAGCTTATACCAGGACAAGAACAGATTGTAAACTAAATGATTTTAGTGTTATTGAAACCGATTATAATTTTGGATCTCAATCAGCTTATTATACTAGTTTGGGAACGAATCTGAATCAAACCAGGCTATATTTAGGGGCTTATGGTTCTATGAATGTGACTGATTTTAACCAAGGTACTGTTTTTGAAATTGTTCCATGATTCATAACTATAAAATTTGAATTAATACCAGATAAATTCTTTTTTAGGATTTATTGAATTGAAATATAATACAAACAAGAGAGAGCAATCATGTTCCCTCCTAAATTTTGAAAATGATTTGATATAAATAATGAAAGCGTTTAATGGAGGTATATTAAGAAGATATACCTTCAATGCTTATACAGAAATATGCATTCATCAATCAGTATTCTAAATTATTAGTATCACCTGATAGGAGGTATTTAGCTTGAAAAAAATGAATATAGGCAGGTTTATTTGTACTGGAGGAATATTAACAACAATGACTGTACTATTCCAATCAGCACCTGTGTTTTTACCCGCGATTGGGCTGGCCTTAAGTCCATTAAGTACTCTACCTATTGCGATAGCTGCTGTTTCTAATATTTCTCTTGGTCTTACTGTATTTTTTTCTTCTGCATTAATTCTTGTTATAGTTAGTACGCAGGAGGCATTAATCCTGCTTTTTACCACCGGGCTGCTAGGTATCGTTATAGGAACATTACTTTATAGGAAGGGAATAATAATTTCTATATTATTATCAAGCATAGCATTATCTCTTGGGATGATATTTTTAACTTATATAGTAGGTATTTCGGCCTTTGTAGATTTCACCAGTCAGTTATCAATTCCTTTAACTTTTTTAATTTTTTTCTCATTTTCACTTGTTTATGCGAGCATCTGGAATATTTGCCTTAGAAAATTTATTAATTATCTTATAAAAATAAAATTAATTAGTTGACTCAAATATGGTTTTCTCATCATTTTGGCTATTTAGTGGAATGATGAAGCATGTTTTCTTCATTGCTGAAACCAAAGGCACAATAGACAGCCTGAGCATCATCAAGAATACCCGATGTCATCTATAAAACGCCATTAAAATCGAGGCAAATGATGCACTTTTGGCCTCGATTTTTGCTCATTTTTCACCTCAAAACAACAACATCTTATGGTCATACCATCCTATTTATCCTTCAGACCATCATTTGTCATCTGAACTATGCACTCAACATGGCTTGAGTTGATGGCATTGATGTCAAAGGCTTATTTCTACACCTGACACATGAGAGGACATATCAATGGGTTTGTGGCTCATTTTGAGAAAATTTAGGTAAGAGGGAACATACCTACTCTCTATTATTTATTGTGAAAAACAGAGGTGTTTTCAAAAAGCATCTTCATTGCTTCTTCTTCCAAAGAAGCAATCTCCAGCAATATAGGTGAAGCTTCTTTAAGATATAACTCACTTGAATTTTCTCCAGCCTTACAAATTAGTTTCGATACCTCTGTCCACATCCCAGCAATTGTACAGAATTTCTTATTTGCATTTTTAAGTTTTAAATCTGGATATAATTCATTGCATTCATTAAGAAAATCTCTGTACACATTTCTAAATAAGGCACCTCCAGTACCAGCCTTCTCCATTAATGTACCTACTTGTGTAATTAATTCAGGTGTCACACCAGGTCTTTCAAACCAACTTTCAATAACCTTTGCTGTTTTTCTTATCCCTTTGAACGATATATTTTGAATTGGCGGATTCAAATACTCATATGCATTGTTATAGATTGCAGATATAATAACATCCTTTAAATTTGGTTGCTCATTTCCTCTTGCTATAGTAAATGACCTGTTTTTAGAAGACATTGGACCTTTTGCACTTCTAGCATCTGATAGACTCACTAAACTTGTTTTGACATTTGGACCTTGCTGATCAGTATCTATTAAATAAGCAAACTTATCATCATATCCATAAATAGTAACATAATGGCCAGCAAAATGTATCTTTTGCGTAAAATATTCAAGATAATAACAATCTAATTTCAAACCTACTGGAATCCCATTGTCAATTTTGGATTTCACGTTCTCCCACGCCTTCGATTTTGAAGTTGTTTGAGACACCTCAATACTTAAATTTAGATTTTTTACTATGTTTTCTGTTAAAACATCTGGCTTACACCTTCCTCCTAAGAATGGAAACCCCATTTATTTACTATCCCAATATAGGAAACTAAGCCCTTCTCCAATTCCAAATAGCATTGGCTCAGAAAGCTTTAAGCCACAATTCTGAAGCAGATTGCCGACCGTAGTTGTTTCACAATGTTTCCCATAAAAGGGGGTGAAGTTTTCAATAATCATATTTATCCTCCTTTATTTCGTCTAATAAATCGTTTATCCATTCAACCTCAGCCTCAATTAATCTGAGAGGATAGGTAAATAATGCCTTTACATGAATGATATTATGTATCATCAGTTGTTCCGTATAACTTTGAAGGATAGCCTCTCGCCTTTTTTGAAGGCTTTCTCGGTATTTAATAAGGCACTCATATACCTCTTCCTTAGTCAGAAAATGCGAAAAAGCTAATCCTATGGAAAACTCACTGTACAAACGTTGGGGAGAGTGAAGAGTCTTTCTAATTGTTTCGAGAACAGTTTCATTGAAAGCATCTTTTATAAAGTATATTTTTCGAGCCGGAGAACCATATTCTGCCTCATATCTCGAACCAATCCATCCCTTCTTTTCGAGGTTATTTAAAGAATTATATATAGTAGAAAAGCCGATTTTAGTCCAGTTTCTCATCTTGCGTTTTTCAATAACCGCTTCTATCTCGTACCCATAACAATCTTCTTCATATAATAAAGCAAGCAGAACTATTTCAATTTGAGTCAATATACATTCCTCCTAACATGCACGTTTTATTAAATCTTTTTATTACTCTCATAGCCCTAAGGGTAATCTATTTGCTCTGTGTGTATTTTTGGTCAACTGGAACTAATAAATGGTCGCATTATAGGTATTCTCAGCTTTCCACTTGCCTGTACCTCCTACTTTGCAATGACTATGTTTATTATTGCTTCGTCAACGCAACTGTCTTTAATACCTAGCCCAATCACAATATCCAATAGCCAATCTGTTGGGTCATCTTTGATCACTGTTTTCCATACACTCATTATTTATTCCTCCTAGCGACCTATTCTATATATAGAATAATAAAGCTTTCAGGAAGTTTATCTATCCATGCATCATTTTTATCCTCATTAATCTCTTCTTTAAAATACTTATAAAGAGTTTTTAGAAATATTCCATAGGGAGTTATATCATCTCTTATCCAAGTATCCTTGGTAGTTGTTTCTATATATTCTTCAGTTATATCAACACTTCTACTCCATAGGTCTTCAAACTTTTCTATGGCAAAGTCTACATCCCTACTATCTTTAAGTTCCACATTAAATTTAAGATTATTAACAAGACCAGACTGTGAAAAATTACTTGACCCTGTTATAATTGAGCCATAACTATCAGGACATTTATCCATGTCTTTTCGCATGATATAAACTTTTGCATGAAGTGGACTCTCAGGGTATATTCTCATTTGAAGTTTTTCAGGCCTTAGCCACTTAATAAAAGTCTTAATTCCTTCTTCCACTTTAAATCCTCTTTAACTTCTTTATAGGACATTTCAAAAGATAATTGTTCTTCTTTTGACTTTTTAATTATTTGAACAGTCTTTCTATCTACATTTAATCCAACAAGTATTCTTATATTTTCTATATGGCTCATTTGTAAAAAATGTTAAATCATTATATCCTACGAAACCATCCCCTCCATTTAATAGGTAATATTCATTAACCTATTAGTTCAAGTTAACTTATAGGTTTCTGTAAAATTAAACCTATGACTGCTACATTTTTTGCAGAGCGATTTGGAAATGAATATTGATTACGCTACTATTGGAAAAAGAATAAAAAATGCTCGAAAAAATTAAAATAAAACTCTAGAAATTTTAGCTGAATTTTTTAGATGTGTCAACTGTATATGTTAGCAGAATAGAAAGATATACAACAAAGGTAAACTTAGAAACTTTAATAAAAATTTATGAGTTTTTAGACATAACTCGTGCCTATATCTTAACTGACTCAATATGCTCATCAGAAGATTATTTAAGAAATGAAATTACGGACATGCTTATAAGATGCTCTCCCGAAAAGATAAGATTTATTGCTGATGTTATAAATCCTATTATAGAATATACAAAAAATAAACTAACATAGTAAAAGCACCTTCATTTTAGAAGATGCTTTTAGCATGTTGATTACTATTTGCAATTTTTAGTGTTATATCCTTTTCCATACAGTACCTTCTCTACTTGTCCAAGTACGACACTGGTTTTTCGATTATTAACATTCATTACAATTGTCGTAATCTCAGGATGTTTTTTTTGTAATTCATTAACAAAATTATTTTTTGACGGAAACACTGGAGATGAAACTATGAGTACAACCATAATTTGATTGCTTACAAATCCTGTTTTCACTAAAATATGACGAAGAAATCCGTTTCCTGTGTCTTCGTTATATGGTTTTATCTTAAAAGACTTCATAAGCTCACGAATAGATGTAATTATCTCATCTGCATGCCTATCTTAAATTATATAATTCTCTATGGGAATCACATTATGAGTATTTTCCTCATAAATTCCTGATAAAATCTTTCCCGTTTCATCATAAGCTACTGTTGAATGAACTTTATTGCGATAAAAATATGGTTCCTGCATCGTCTGTATTTCATTGACATCATGATTATGTGCTTTCATCAAGCAAAACAAATTGTGTTCACAATTTGTTTACGACCCCCGAGGGTTGTTTCCACAATTTGTCATAAGCACAGTGGATGCCAAGTTGTGGTTGCCACAAACAGAATGACATTTAGAACAAGACTTAAAATAAGAGATTTTACATAATGGATTATTACAAAGATAAGGATGTTTGCAAGTAACTCTGTGAATACAGTTGTTAAAGGATCTTCCAAATGAGCCTTTCTTTCTAATTGTAATGTGTTTTTTGATTTCTTTAGCAACACTTGAGCAATGATGATTAAGTTGTTTAGCAATAGCTTTGAAAGAATATGATTCCCTAAGATATTTTTCAATAGCAATTCTATCAGATAATGTAAAATGTTTGTTTGTACACATAATTATAACTCCCTATCTTGAAAGCCATCCATATTTATATTTCTACATACAAACATTTTATCACAAATAGGGAACATTTTTGCAAAAATAAATTCTACCCTTTTAGTGAAAGGGGGTAGAATTTACTTTTGCAATTAAGAAAATTTATGTTTATATTCTATAAATACTAAAATATATTTTATTAAGTATTGAATAAGTGTATAATAGACAAAGATTATTTGTATTTTGTTTGGAGGTATAACTATAATATGAAAAAAATAGTATCCATCACCATAACAATATTAGTTTTAATTGCATCACTAATTGGATGTCAATCTGATGATATTATTAATTATTCATTACAAGAAAATTGGGCTTACATTCCTGCTAAAATTCAAAAAGATGTGGATTTATTTATTATTTGTCCAACTGTTGACATGGGAAGCGATAATAGATTCAATCTGAATCTTGATAATAAAAAAATCAAAACATCATTCGTTGGCGCTTTAACTATGGAAACTGGAATTTATGATCAAGCTTGCGACGTGTATGCGCCGTTTTATCGTCAAATGACACTAACCGCTTACGGCAATGAGCATGAAGAAACCTATCGCAACAAAGCATACCAAGATGTAAAATCATCTTTCATATACTATTTTGAACACTACAATAAAGGTCGTCCTTTTATTTTGGCAGGCTTTTCACAGGGGGCTCAAATGGGACTAATGCTTATGCAAGATTTGTTTGATGACCCAAAATATTCCAAACTACTAGTTGCATCATATTTAATTGGTTGGAGAGTAACAGAGGATGCGATTTCTGATGCACCATGGATAAAAATGGCAAGTGGCGAAAGCGACATAGGTTGTGTTATATCATTTAATTCTGAGGCGCCTAAAGTTAGTACATCTTTCGTCGTACCGGAGGGAACCAAAACACTTGCGATTAATCCATTAAATTGGAAAACTGATAACACACCTGCTGATGCGAGTTTTAATAAGGGTGCGTGTTTCACAGATTACTCTGGCAATATAAAGAAGGAAATCCCGCAATTAACAGGCGCTTACCTTGATAATACTCGTGGCACACTTAAAATACCCGATATATCACCAGCAGATTATCCACCCATTTTTGATTTATTCTCCAAAGGAGAATATCACTTATATGACTATCAGTTCTTTTTCAGAAATTTACAAGAAAATGTTTTAAAAAGAGTAAATGTTTACTTAGCAAAATGAACATACAGAAAGTCAATAAGTATATGTAAATCTAAGGCATCACTCATATTGATTGGTGCTTTTCTTATGTCAAAAATCTTTTTTATTGTTGAGTCATGCCACTTTCTTCTTTTTTAGAATATCTACATGTTTTGCATAAATAATTTTATATTTTTTAAAAAATTTATACAAAATATTTTCCTTGATTGTTTAAGCTAGTGTGAAATGTCAAAAAGATGGCAGGCTTGCCTGTCCAGAAATACACAGATATAATTACCATAGTATAGAGAAAGGAAAAGACGCCCCTTTTTTGATGTTGTTCGCGCAACATCAGAGACGTCTCCCCAAAACACTATGATAATTGTGCCAGAATATGAGCTAATTGAAAAGATAGAGGATATAGCACAAGACAAATGAAGATGTATGCAGGAGGAGGAAATGCTGCTAGAAGATATCAAAAGAGCTTCCGAAATCAGCTTTGGCTGAATTCGATATTGTATTGTCAGCATTTGAAAGGATTGGTGTAATTTCAGCAAACGTATCTTCTTTATTCGACTTTTGTTTTTCACGAATAAGATGATTCCAATAATGATATTTATACTTGCTAATTCTATTCCTTTTACACCAGTCCTCAATGGTCATTCTGCTTAGAATTCTTTCATTAATCCTCTGCTCCCATAGAAGCAGATCTTCTTCTGTGGATCTCACGATAAAACCTCCCATCTGATTACTTGCTCAAAGTATATCAAATGAGAGGGGTATTTTCACGACGGTGTTTGTTTCATCGCTTACCTTCTATCATATCCTTTTCAGGTGTTTGTGTATATAAATTTGTAGTTGTTATACTCTCATGTCATAATATTTGCTGGATTGTTGTTATAGGTACTTGCTTTCTTACAAATATTAAAAAAAACTCTGTGATTCATTAATCATAGTACTTTTTTAACTTACCAACTACGGATGTACTCTTAGAAATTAACCGTCCTTTATAATTACAAATAGAGAAATATTTTAATTACAAAATATCCTCACATCTTATTAATCATCATTACCTTGTTTTACTATATGTAGAGAATTAAATTGTATTAATTTATCTACTGAACATTCTTGTTCTGTAATAACTTTCAAATCCTTTTTATAATCTTTAGGTATTTTAATTATAAGTGAATTATCACTAGTATCAATTCCAATAGTAAAATTAATAATTTTACTACTTGTAGCTATACTTAACTTATCATCATTTTTTTCTATTTTATAGCCTAAATTCTTACCTTCACTATAAGTAACATGTATTTTATCATCATCAGAAATATCAACTTTAACATCATTAACTTTTTCATTTACAACTATACTGTTCACTAAATTAGCATCAATATCGTATGTTTTTCTCTCTTTTTTAGATATAAATCCTGATATAAAAAGACAAACAAGTACCACACATATCCCATTAATTACAACTATTTTTTTATTCATAATAATATAATTCCTCCCAACTTTTATAGTTTTCAATTTTCTTCAATTCATCAAGTATTGGTTCGTCATTGTCCGCCACTACAATAAATTATATCTTTCCATTCTAAAATATAGCTTATTACAACCTTAAATCTACCTTAAATCTTACAAAAGCGGCAGACGAAATCGTCCACCGCTTTAACTATATACAAAGTACTAAGTTCTTTACATTGTATATATCTATTTTCTTAATTTTATTATAAACATACATCCTTCACCTGGTGCAGTTTTAAGTTCAATGCTTCCATTGTGTGCCCTTATAATCTTATAAGAAATTGCAATTCCAAGCCCACTGCCTCCTGTATTTGAATTTCTTGCTTCATCCGCTCGTACAAAAGGCTCTAAAATTGTATCAACAGTATCTTTTTTTATCCCAACACCATTATCACTCACAATGATTTGAACACAATCTGTTTCTTCTGTAAGTTCAATTGCAAATTTAGTTCCTGCTGTATTATATTTAACGCTGTTTGAAAATAAATTAACTAAGGCTCTTCCCAACAATTTACTATCAAATACTATTAAAATTTCTTTTTCTGGAATTTCAAAGTTCGTAATGAAGTCAGCAATTTCAAAGTTAGGAAGAAACAAAGATACCTGTTCTCGCACAAATTCACAAATATCCCCTTGCTCCATATCCGCTTTAAAATCAGGACTGTCTAATTTTGTATAGGTAAATAAATCATTCATCAAGCTATTTGCACGTATACTATTGCGATAAATTACCTCTTCATATCTTTTACGTTGTTCCAGTTCCAAGTTATCCTCCGAATATAATGTTTCTGCATAACCCATAATAGAAGCTAATGGATTACGCAAATCATGGGCTATATCAAGCAGCATCCTTTTTTTATTCTTTTCGAAAGTTTCCCTTAATGCTTTTTCTTCCTTTAATTGTGAAGATAAAAGAGAGATATCTTTTTCCAGATATAAAAATTCTCCTTTAAAAATATTTTGATGCTTCGTTTCATATTCACCATGAGTTATTTTTTTTACGATTTTGCATAATTGTTGTAGTGGAAAAACAAAGGTTTTAGAAGAATGTTTAGCATAAAACCATGCACACAAAAATAATATTAATAATAATATCAAGAGTAATAACATGTTATATCCTATTGCTTTTACATATTCCAATGATTCACTATTTGAAGTAAAAAATAACTGGATTCGAACAGATACAGGATAGCCCACAACCAGCCAGAAATCCTTTTCCTCATTAAACGCAATGCTGTATTCATATTGTTCCGAAGGATTTGAAACCTTAGTTAAAAAGACTGTCCATTGTTCCATGGTAATCGTATCATCTGCCATTAATTTAAGACCTCCAAGTGAAACAACCCTTCCATCTGTGTAAACCACAAAAGCACCGCCACCCTTTGCTACCACATTAGTAACATCTATCTTAGCTACTTCTGATTCTATAAGTTGCTCTGCCGAAGGCCAATTTGTTAGCATGGAAGGTTTAATCCATTGCTTACTTAAAAAAGTTACTACTGCTAATACAATAGTAACTAATAGACTGAATAACAAAAATAGTATAAGATAACTTCTTGTCAAACTCTTTGAAATACTTGTTTGGGAGCTATTTTTATTCATTGCTGCCTCCGTCTTTTTCGTATGCTTGTGGTGCGCTGAGTTTATAGCCAATACCTCTTACTGTAGTTAAATATTTAGGATTCTTAGGATCATCCTCAATTTTTGAACGTAGATGGCTTAAATGTACCATGACAGTATTATCATCAAATAGATATGATTCCTGCCAAGCAGCATTATATATCTGTTTCTTTGTTAATACTCGTTCCTGATTTTCCATTAAGAACTTCAGTAGAAAGAATTCCTTTGCTCCTAGTAAAATTGGTTTACCACTCTTATAACAAACAGCTTTATCTACATGTAAAACTAACTTGCCACAAGAAAGTTTTTCACAATTAGATTGTACAACTACCTTTTTTTGTAAATGCTTTGACTGCACCTGAACACGAGCTTTCAATTCAGCCATGCTAAAAGGCTTCACCAAATAATCATCCGCCCCTAAAGATAAGCCAAGCACTTTATCCATTTCATCGCCTCTAGCTGTCAAAAATATCACTGGCATTTCACTCTTCTCTCGAATTTCTCTAAGTAATTGAAATCCGTCCATTTTAGGCATCATAACATCAAATATTCCAAGTTCCACAGGCTCTCGTTCAAAAACCTTCCACGCTTCTTCCCCGTTTTCTGCAACATAGACAGAATGTCCCTCTCGCAAGAGATTATCTTTTAATAATTCCAAAAGGTCTTTCTCATCTTCAGCAACCAAAATCCGCATGGAATTCCCTCCTCTCTCTTTATAATCCCTTCTGCACTTATTATATGTCCTTTATTATCAGTAACATAGTTATCCAGAATCACTTATATATGTTGCTTTTTATAAAAATCCAATGTAATTATATTATAACCTTTACTTATAACATTTTCCAATTTTCAGGGGCAATCCACATTTTTCCCCTATACTTTTACATAATTACATAATCTTCCATAGTCTCGCAGCAAGTTTTAGATTAACATAACCCAAAGTCATTGATATTACTAACATCCATAATACTACCATTTTCAACAAGAGGGAGATAATGACTGTGACAATTCTTGAAAAATTCTTCTAAGCTTAAGCTGAAGCAGGTATTCCTTGTAGCAAACTCCATCTGAAGCTAAGAATCTTGATGGAAAGCATGCCTGACATTTATGGCAAGCAATGTTATATTAAATATGGAAAGTTTACTTTACTTAAATGGAAGGAGTGAAAGAGTGAAAAACAGATTAGAAGAAATACATAAACAACGAAGAACCAAACAAGAAGAACTTGCCAATGCTCTTGAAGTATCGAGACAAATCATAGGTTCTCTTGAAAATGGGCGATATAATCCATCCATCATTTTAGCTTTTAAGATTGCACGTTACTTTGAAATGAGTATTGAAGAAATTTTTCCATCACTATTTTTCAAGACAGTTTCAACAGGTTCTGTTACCATGATAATCTCATCGCCTCTAGCTACTGCTTTAATATGCCGAACAATGTTTCTTCAGATTTCCATTGTATGGATCAATAGCGAAATGCCAATCATACCAACCCTCAACTTTTATATTACTACCGCAAACTACAGAGATTTTTGCTGTTGGATGTTTAGTAATATAAGAAAAAAACCAACCATCAGGTGGATAAATACTATATTTCAGGTCGCCGTGACATGAAAGACATAAGATTTTTCTTTTAGTAGGTTCATTTCCTACCAAAAGAAATACTATCATTTTTTCCTCATAAATTATAGCATTTTGAATTTCTTTGTAGTTATAGCTAACTTGAACTCCTTCATTCTCCCAACTAACAATACTGTTTTTAGAGTCTAAGTTTAAATTATTTATCATCACCTATTCACCTTTCTTAAAACCTTTCTTTTACTCCAACTAATATCATCTTTATACTTGGGATGCTTTTCTTTTCCTCAATTCGCTGATAATGAAGGATAACAGCACTTGCTTCTTTAGGTCCTTTCATTGCCTGTTCCGCATGTTCTTTGGAAATCTCAATATTGGCAAAATGTGCAACTATTCCACCATCATCAAATATCAAAAAGAACTTTTCATTTTCTTTGCAAATCTCAATCCTGTAATTAAAAAATATTCTTTCCATAGTTCACTCCTGTTTAGTTAAATATTTTATTAGCGATGATCTTATCAAGTGGAACTTGATCAATTATTGCCTCAGGGATGCCACCACTTGTATAACCCCTTGGTATCCAGAACTCATTTGCTCCTGGTTCATTACCACTTAGCATTCTCAATCCTGTGGGTTCAGGGATATCAACTCTTACAGATGCATCCCCTAAATCAGCACTTTAAAGATTCCCCCAAAATAAAAAAGGCGACTCTAAATTTGATAACAAATTTCAGCTGTCTTTTTTCATGTTATTACAGTACAATAGCGCCCTTCTTGTACTGGCACATTAAATGTATAGGAAGGTTCATTATTATTTCCATTATACACTTGAACATAGGCACCAGAAGTTGGCATAGATGGACTACCACAATAATTATAAACATAGAAAGTATAAGCACCTTGCACTGGATTATAAATTGTAGTTGTCTCAGGTCCATAGCTTGAAACATCTTCTAAATCTAAATCAGCTACCAAAGTTGAATTATCATTGTACGTTTTATTTGCATAATGTATATGGAAGCTTCCACCAGAGCTTGTTGGTCTAATCAAATGTGAGTCTAAATTGCTAGGTTGTGCACCCCAATGTAAAACAATTCTTAACTGGTCTTTTAGCATGTCCATAATTATAAAATATTTCTTTTTATGTCTGCAATTACAAATAATACAATACCATTCCTGTATATATGCGTCAATTATATTTTATAATTACATTTTCGGCTTTTTGTGAAACTATCTAGCAAAAAATGAACCTCCCTATTACAATGATTCTTAATTCTGCGAAAATTCACGCAAGAGGGGGCGGCAGTCTTCTTATCAAAAAGTTGTAGAGACTTGATCCCCCGTACCCATGCGAAAAGGTCAACGATTGCATATTTTTTACAATTATTAACCTTCATTATATATTTTTAATTCCTCTGTTTGATTATAATTTTGCGCATTTCACAATTGATATTCTGTGCAATTTTAAATTGTAATTACGATTTATTTTTAACTAAAATTACTATCTACATTTTATTTCGCCTTCTAGTTACTAACTAAACAAATGCGCAAATCCCTTTAGTTCTGCATATTTGTTAGCCAACCTAATAAAAAGTCCCCTCAAACATTTTAATCGGTCTGAGGGAACTTTAAACACACTTCAATATTTACTTAAAAACCTTCAAAGCTTTTGCTGCCAGCCTATTTCCTCTCTATCCTAACTACCGTCTCCACATGCGTTGAGTAGACAATAATGATGTCGTGGAGATCCACTGGTTCCTTAGCGGACCCTTTTTCTTCAAAAACGATTATTGAGAACCAATTTTTTAATCCTATTTCGCTATAAGAAAAGAAACTATATATACTGGTTTCGCACCTATAAATCTGTAAATCATTTCTGTTTTGTTAATATCGAATGTAGTTTTCTCTATGCAAACTGGAGTTAATTCAAGCAAATACTGATGAGATTATTGTAAAATGCATTTAGTTCCACATCCAAAAATTCCTCACCTTCAAATACAGCCTTGCAAATATTGGAGATTTCAGTAAAATGCTTATCTGCAATTTTACTATTAATATCTCCAAGAAGTTTTAGAATTTCATCTTTATACTTTTTTTCAATAATATTAAAATACTTTGCATCCTGATTGTCAATTAACACTTGTCGAGATTTTGAGAGTGCCCATAAAAGTTCGCCTACACGGTCAACATTTTCGTATCCTGTAACAGCAGGTTTTTCAACATCATACCCATTGGCAAAACAGTTCACCATCTGTGATGTAACCTCTACAGGAAAAGGCGGAGTCAATTCATTTATCAAAGACTCATCATCATTTTCGACAGCTTGTTTTAGTGTCTCAAAAAATCTCTTTGGAATCTTTAACCCATTAGGAATTAAGATATTGGGTTTGTTGCAACATAAGAGAATCAAATAATCATATTCTAATTCGGCAAAAGGAGTGCATAGGTACAAGAGATGCAAAAGTTTATCACCATCTGTCATATCAAAATTGTTCACAATAATCGGATATTGACTTAGTATCCCATCGAAGAAATAATGTTTAGGGAAACTTATGGAATATGCAGCTGATAAATCACTTAAGGCATATAATGTTTTTATAAGTTTTTCTTTATAGTTCTTCTCATACCAAATGCTTATTTGATATTTATTAAAGTATTTACTAGGTTTGTGTTCATTAAAATACAGGCATGAACTCATCAGGCGTTGATATGCTTCATCTTCATTTTTGCATAGCTCTTGATGTTTTTCCAATAGTATTTTTTGTTCTATACATATCTCGTTAAAGTATGTTTGCATTTTCTTTAGAGTCGACAATGTCTGCCGTAAATTTATTAATGCTAACCGAGATTTCTCGTTATCTCTACTCAAAAATCCAACTACTTGGTTGTAGAAATTTTGTATACTTTGAAAAAAGTCGCTTTTGATTTTGCTTAACCCCTCTGGAAGATTTGCTTTTTCGTCAAAAGGTCTATCCTCATAAGGATATTTATACTCTCTAATCAGCTTTTTATTTAATTCATCCCTAAGTTCATCTATTTCATCTGCAAGTTTGCCTAATTGTTTTTGCTCCAGCAGTCTATGAATGCACACAACAATTTTATTGGACAAATTTACAATATTAGTTCTAATACAAAACCAATGCTCTAGCCATTCATAAATGCTATCGCATTCATAATTGCTGAGAATTGTTTTGCTCCAAAGGGATGTAAATTCTTGATGAAACATAATTACAATATTTCTGATTGGCATAGTCTTATGTGCATCATTAGGAATTTCATATCCAGACAGTACATCTATCACTGGTTTAATAGCATCAGCACAATAAGTATCAAAAATGGGAAGCATTTTGCATACGGTTTTTAATCTTGCCACACTCTCGTCATTGCTTTTATTGATTTCGCTTGCAAAGAGAATATAATTCACATGGATTTCATCTCTTTTCTCGTTAACATATACTTGTAGTGATTCAGTTTCATTCCTTAGATATGCTAAAATACAATCTAAATTTTCATTAACATACACCATGTAGCTTTCCCTGTTTCCACAAAAACAAGTGTACATAATAGTTGATATAGTATCCATGGAATAACTGTTGCAGCGTTCCCAAAGCAATTTTAGGGAAATGTTATTTGATAAATTAAAAGAATGGTCAATGTTGATGAGCCAATAAATAATTGTAGCATATGAAGTAATGTCCGATGTAATATTAAAGGCTTCATCATTTTTTAAGCGTTCATGTAGAGCCTTACACAGAAAGTAGATGTCTGTTTTTGATAACTCTATTTTAGGTGTAATATTTCTAAGGTTACATAGATATTCTATGTTTTTGTTAGCAGGCATTATTTTTTGTATATCATCTAAAGTGTTTAGGGAGGTATCTATCTCCTCAAATTTAGTAAATGGATTTAACTCCATATCTAAAAGGAATAAACCACCATGTTCGTTTGCATCATCATAAATACTCTGATTGGCAAGGTAATATTGCATAACGCTACCAGAAAATATGCCCCGCAAAGCATCTACATATGGGGTCAAATTGTTTTTATCCCATATCACTTCAACTAATTGAAAATAGAAATTTTCTTTATTCCTTATTAACTTTGGAAGACAAGAAAATAGCTTGGCGTAATAAGTAGAATCTGCAATATTTATAACTTGCAATGCAGTAGTTTCTAACTCAATAAATTCATGCAGCTTATCAACAATGTGCTGTGAGCGAACTGGATGTAATCCTTCTATATATTTTCCCGTACTGTCAATGCGAATTAAAAATTCATTTTCAATGCTCTTTAGCAGTTCTCCATAATCTTGAGAGGTTGTTTCTGTTAAACTACCAATGAGTTTATTTGCTGAAAGTTTAATTCCGCATATGTCCGCGAAACAAATCTTGCGAAGAATTTCGCACTTAATTTTACCAGAATTAGTACCACTAATTTGAATAATTTGATTATTGATTCGCTCCGATAGCATTTCGCCATGAGTAAGTAAATAAATATATTCAATCAGTAATTTCTTTTTTTCAACAATCCTAAACGATTTTCGCCAATCTGTAATTGAGGGGTGCAATTTACCTGTTTGACTAAGCACTTTAAAAATATCCTGTGCTTCTTCTTCACCAAGAAACAATTTAACTACTTGTAATGATTTAACGCTGCTTAAATCTCCGCTATAATTATACCAATCATCTTCTCTGGTCGTTATAACTAATCTGTAATGATATGCTACTTCATCTTGTAGAAGTTGGGCTAATCTATTCCACTCACTAAGTTGAGAATCTAGATTATCAATAATAATTAGTGGCTTTTCTCCCATTTTTACTCTCGTGGTAAAATAAGAAACTATATTGCTCAACTCTTTATGGTCATTACACCATAAAAGCTGATAAATTGTATATTGCTCTTGCAAGTCATATGCAACTTTAAGAGCCAAGGTTGTTTTCCCTTGACCGCTCGATGCTTTAATTACGGTCACTCTATTTTCTTCGACAGATATAGCAACTTCCTTTTCCAATAAAGTTCTTTTAACTGGTAAGTGCCGTGCGATATCCTGATAAGAAGGTTTTTTTCCTTCATAATAGCTATAGTCTGTTTCGGTGTTGTCGCCAGACTCAAAAACAACTTTTTTTATCCAACTGTGTGCAGGGTTATGTACACCCTTGCTAATGTCATCTTTAATATTGAGAATTACTGTATCAAGCTCATTTTTATTAATGCTATTTCTGTGTTCCATTTTTTCTAAACAACAAATTTTAAGACCGTTTGCAAATATAGAAATATTGTCTGTTACAATATCGTAAGTGCCTATCAACAGCTTTTCAATTTCTCGAGACAAAGTGCTTTTTTCTATTTTTTCAAAAGAAAGCTTAGAGATAAAGCTATCGTATGAGAAGTCATTCCAATTCCAAAATGGATTATCTTCTTTAATTTGCTCAATTATCTTTGCCCAATAAGTGTTGGAAGTAATATCTAAACTGCTATCAAAAAGTTTACTCAAATTTCCCTTAGCAACCTGAAAATCATAAATCAATTTAAAATTTCGATTTTTATCAATAAGATAGGCTTCTAAATAGTTTTTTAGAACATCTTTTAAAAAACTGGCATCTTGTTTTTGTGTTGAATATTTTAATTGTATATGAGTAATACAATGATCCGAGTCTATAAGGCTAATCTTATCAATATCTTCAATTCCCTCTAAATAAAAAACAGTATTTTCGTCTATTTCAGACAATATCAAATAGCAAGAATATAGAAATTGATAAGTAAATCCTGTGAGTGCAATTTGCCCTCCAGTTCTTGATACTTGCAATTCTTGAATAGTTGACTTGGATGTACAAGAATTTATCCTTTTTACTTTACCTGCTTTCTTTTTCGCCATGTGCCCACCAACTTTCTCTCCAAATTAATACATATATTTTAAGCTTTGTTGTAGCTCCTCTTTTTACATACAAATCATAACATATTTACACAGCAAATAACACTTCTCACGTCGTATCTTTTAATTAAAATATGTCCATCATACACTTCAATTTTATCCACCTTACTCTTCACTAAACTTTCATCGTAAATACCGTGACAAATCAGCTTTGAAAGCTCTTCCTTTAACCACTCTTCATTTATTGTAGGGGATAGGGCACACTCATTTTTGCCCCTTTCAATTCTGGTAGCACATCTCCATAAAACTTTGCCACGTTCCGTTCTTCTATGATAGGATGCGCCACAGTCCCCACATACTAATAAATTGCCTAGTATGTACTTGCTATTGAATTTGTTCTTTGACGCTTCTATACTCCCATTATTACTACGTACAATTCTTTCACGACGTTTCATTTCCGCTTGCACTCTATCAAATACATCTTTTGATACAATAGCAAGGTGAGTATCTTCTATATAATATTTTGCCCTCTCGCCATGATTCACTTTTCTTTTTCCAGTAAGGTAATCCTCAGTAAAAGTTTTCTGAAACATGGTGCAATCTTTATACTTCTCATTTTTGAGCATCTTCTGGATAACGTACGTTGACCAAATATCTTTACCTGTAGCAGCTTTGATTTTCTGGCTTTCTAAATGCTCTTTTATCTGCTGTAATGTCATGCCATTTAAATATAGCATAAATATTGTTTTCACTACTTCTGCTTGCTCAGGTTCAATAACTAGGTTTCTGCTTTCACATTTATAACCCATAAAGTTTTATAGTTGATAAATATATCTCCATTTTCAAACTTCCTTTGATAGCCCCATTGAATATTCTCGCTAAGATTTCTGCTTTCTTCCTGTGCTAAAATACCATTAAGCGTGATTGCAAATTTTGTTTTATCTTCGATTGAGTTTAGATTTTCATTTTCAAAATACATATTAATGCCCCTTTCTTTTAATTTTCTTATGATGATTAATGTATCTAAAACATTCCTAGATAATCTACTGAGAGATTTCGTGAGAATGTAATCAATTTCCCCGGCACAAGCCTTACTTATCATTTCTTCTAAATTGGAGCGACCCTTTCTTCTAAGCCCACTGCCATAATCAAAGTAAACTCCTGCGTATTCCCATTGTGGATTACTTTGTATGACGGTTTCATAATTAGAAATTTGTAAATCGATACTGCTTTGTTGACTTTCAAACTTTGTACTGACCCTACAATACGCAGCAACCTTCAATTTTTTCTTTTCCTCTTTGATAGGTTCTATCCTTCTGAATTTTTTCATTTCAATTCCTTTTCTTAAATTTTGAACATAAGAAAGCCGTGAGCTGGTTTCAACTCACGGCTTTCGATAATTTCTATTATATTTTACCCTTAGTTTCGCTGCAACAGGGTTACAACCTCACAATGTGCTGTCTGAGGAAACATATCCACCGGCTGTATCTCTTTTACAGTATAACCATGTTTGGTTAAATATCTAAGATCACGTTCCTGTGTGACAGGATTGCATGAAATATATACTACCTGTCTTGGTCCAAGACGAACTATGGAAGACAAAAACTTCTCATCACTGCCGCTGCGGGGAGGATCCATAAACACAGTATCGATGCTTTTCTTTTCCTTTGCTAATCCCACCATGAAATCCCCAGCATCATCATTGTAAAAATAGACATTTTCAACCTTATTTCGTTTTGCATTCTTAATTGCGTCCCTAACTGCATCTTTGTTTAGTTCCACACCAATCACATTTTTCACCTTTTTGCTGACAATTATAGAAATAGTACCTATGCCGCAATAAGCATCAAGAACCACCTCATTCCCCTTTAGCTTTGCCATATCAATTGCCTTATTATATAGTATTTCGGTTTGTATTGGGTTGATTTGATAAAAGGATTTTGGTGAAATTTGAAATACGCATCCGCACAAAGTATCTTCAATATATCCTTTTCCAAACAGCACTTTTTCTGTATCTCCAAGCACAACACTGGTCTTTCTATTATTGATGTTCATAACAATTGTCGTGATCTCAGGATGTTTTTTTAAAAGTGTATTGATAAAATTGTTTTTCCCTGGAAACACTTGAGATGAAACTATAAGTACAACCATAATTTCATTGCTGACAAATCCTGTTTTCACTAAGATATGACGAAGAAAACCCTGTTTTGTATCCTCATCATAGGGTTTCATTTTAAAGGTCTTCATAATTTCAAGAATAGATGCAATAATCTTATCTGCACGGTTATCTTGAATGATACATTCATCAATGGGGATTACACGATGGGTATTTTCCTCATAGATTCCTGACACAATCATCCCTTTTTTATCACGGGATAATGTGGAATGCACTTTATTGCGATAAAAATATGGTTCCTGCATCGTTAGTATTTCATTGACTTTATGATATTGTTTCATCAATTTTTCTATGCTGTTCTGTTTAAATTCTGCTTGTCCCTTACTTGATATATGCTGTAATTGGCAGCCTCCGCATTTATTAAAATATTGGCATTTTGGCACAACTCTGTCTTTTGACTTTTCCTCAATTCGAATCACATTTGCATTTATAAAATTCCTTTTATTAACTACCTCAACAATAGCCGTCTCTCCCTCAATTAAATAAGGTACATGAACTTCTTTTCCTTTTATTTTTACAATTCCTTTTCCCTCTTCATCCATTCCAGTACATTTTACTTTTATTTGTTCGTTGTTCATATCTTCACCTTTTCTTAATTATTCTGTTTATAATTTTATCATAGTTTTATTAGATAGCATACTTCAACAAATAGCTACCAGGTATTCTACAAATATTTAATTTAATAATCGGAGAAACTAATGATAATAACTAGTTGTATTAAAGGAAATATGTTAATATGAATAATACACGTTTGCTTCTTGAATTAATGATTTATATCATTAAAGCTTTAAGCATCCATTTAAAAAGGAGATAAAAAAATTGTTATTTAAAGATTTAAATTTAATTATGCCTATTCAGGAGGCTTTAAAAACTGAAGGATATGATAAAGCTACTCCTATACAGGAAAAAGCTATTCCATCGATACTTGCAGGAAGGGATTTACTTGGGTGTGCTCGAACAGGTACTGGAAAAACAGCTGCCTTTGCAATTCCAATATTACAGAAACTTTCTCGCGAAAGAAAGGGTTCAAAAGATACTCACAATATAAGAGCTTTAATATTATCACCTACCCGCGAACTAGCTGTTCAGATTGGTGAGAGCTTTAGAGCTTATGGTCAGTACCTAAATCTTAAAACCATTGTTGTTTTCGGTGGAGTATCACAGAATCATCAAATTGATGAATTAAATGCAGGAGTTGATATATTAGTTGCAACTCCAGGTAGATTACTTGATTTGATTGGTCAGGGTTCTATTAGCATAAGTAATGTAGAAATTTTTGTACTTGATGAAGCAGATCGTATGCTAGATATAGAAATGGTACATGATGTAGAAAGAATAATAGCACAACTGCCTAAAAAAAGACAGAACATGTTGTTTTCTGCAACAATGCCTCAGGGAGTTTCCCAGTTTGTAAATTCTATCTTGGTAACTCCTGTTAGAATAAGGCTAGAACCTGAATCATCTGATATTAAGAGTATTAGACAAGTAGTATATTTTGTTGATGAAAGAGACAAAATGCTATTATTAATTCACCTGCTAAAAAGCAACTCTATTAGCTCTGCTCTAGTATTTACAAGGACAAAGAAAAGAGCAGATAAGGTTGCTAAATCTCTTGAAGAAGAGATGATAAAAGCCGAAGCTATTCATGGAGATAAATCACAATCAGTTAGACAAGCGACTTTAGATAGTTTTAAAAACAGGGAATTTAGAGTTTTAGTTGCAACAGATGTAGCAGCAAGAGGTATTGACGTAGAAGGATTATCACATGTAATCAACTTCGATTTACCTAATATACCAGAAACCTATGTACATAGAATCGGGCGTACTGGAAGAGCTGGAAAGGGAGGCTCTGCACTTTCTTTTTGTAATCATCAGGAAAAAGTATACCTGAAGGATATTCAAAAGCTTATCACAATACCAATACGAGCAATCCAGGACCATCCATATTCATTAATAGATTTAGCATTGGATTGGAACAAGGATTCTACAAAAACGCCCCGCAAACCTCCATCAAGAAAACCAGTTTCAAAAGCTGGTTCAAGTAAAAACGGTAAAAAGCCAACAGGAAAACAATGGCCTAAAAAAGGCAAAGTGAAGAACAAGTCTCAAAGATAGGTTTACAAGGGTATCGGAGAAATGAAGTTTTTTCTCCGATACCTGTCACCTAAAACGCCTTATTTAATAGATTCAGTACCTCTTCAAAATCCTCCTCAGGTACTCCAGACAAACACATTAAGATTCTTGGATACTTTCTTTCTTTAGATGCATCCAGGGGTTTTACCAAAACTCCTACACTGGCTGCTCTTCTAACAAGCTCATCTGATGACATGGTGGTCTTCACTTCAAGTTGAATCAAAAATCCTCCTAAGCTTGGAATTGCCTTAGCTTTATCCTTAAAAACCTTTTTAACATAATTACAGAACATATTACTTTTTGATATATACAGCTTCCTTGCTTTTTTTATCTTTTTATTAAGATGTCCATCCCTTATAAACTGGCATAATGCTATTTGTTCAGTTTTTGATGCTGTTTGGTTATACTCCTCTCCCTTTCTTTCATATTTACTAATTAAGCCTGTTGGCAAAACCATAAAGCTAATTCTAAGTGAAGGGAGCAATAGCCTTGAGAAAGTCCCCATATATACAACATTTTCTCCTCCATCCAAGCTTTGAAGGGATGGTACAGGTCGTATATAATATCTAAACTCACTGTCATAATCATCCTCTATGATTAAACATTCATGGGATTTTGCATATGTAAGCAGTGCCAGCCTTGTTTGAATTGGCATTACTTCTCCCCAGAGCGTTGTATGTGAAGGGGATGTGTATATAATTTTAGGGTTAATTTTTTCAAAATATGATAAATCACTTGTTAAACTCTCATGAAATATTGTTTCAAAGCCTCTGTCCCTAAACACTACTCTTCCTTGGATAAAATCAACACCAGTAAAAACAACTGGAGAGGATACCCCTGTTAAGGAACATAAAATATAGAGCAAATTCTGTACACCTGCTCCTATTACAATCTGTTCAGGTTCACATATAACCCCTCTATGCTCTGATACATAATGGGCTATGGCAAGTCTTAAGTCATATTCCCCTTTTGTATCTCCATAATATAAAAGTCTTTCTTTATTACGAAGTGCACTTTTTATATACCTGCTCCACAAATCAAAGTCAAAGCCTTTACTATCAACAGAATAACTAACAAAATCATATAAAGGCTTTTTCTTATCTTCTACCTTAGTATATATCTTCCTGGCAGGTTTTTGAATATCAGCATAGTTTACCTCGCAAACATAAAAACCACTTCCCGCCTTGGAAATTATATACCCCTCTGCTGCAAGCTGAAGATATGCTGCTTCAACAGTTGTTCTGCTAATCATTCTTTCAAGGGCACACCTTCTTATAGATGGCAGCTTACTTCCTGGTTTCAATTTTCCAGAGGTTATTAGCTCCTTATAATGGTTATATATCTGAATATATAATGGAATTGATTCAAAATTTGCTTCTTGTTTATCCCCCATAAATACACCAACCTTTAAACTGTCCTGCTTAAAATTTCATTTTTTGTACATTTTAATAATGACATTCTTAATGTATAGTATAGTCATTAAATGAATAATCTTCAAATTAAAAATGAATTACGGAGTGATACGAAAGTGAATGATTTAAAAAGAATTGCTGCAATACATGATTTATCTGGATATGGTAAATGTTCATTAACAATTGCACTGCCTGTAATTTCAGCTGCAGGAATTGAATGCAGCTGTTTGCCAACAGCTGTTCTTTCAACACATACAGGGGGATTTAAAGGATATACAATTAGAGATTTAACCTGTGATATGTATAATATCGCCAAACATTGGAGTACGTTAGGAATCCACTTTGATGCCATATACTCAGGTTACCTATGCAATTCTCACCAGGCAGGTATTCTAAAAGAGATTATTAATCTGCTAAAAGATGAGAAAACCATGGTAATAATAGATCCTGTCATGGGTGATAACGGTAAATACTACAGCAACCTTGGAGAAGAAATTTGCAATAGTTTTAAAAAGCTGTGTTCCTATGCAGATATTATAATACCTAATTTTACTGAGGCTTCATTCCTTTTGAATGAAGAATATAAAAAGCCACCATATACCCATGAATATGTTGAAGGCATGTTAAAAAAGCTTTCGAATCTTGGTCCATCAAAAATTGTATTAACAGGTGTATCATTTAATGACAATGAAATAGGTGCAGCATGTTATGATTCTAAAACAAATAAAATTCACTATGCATTATCAAAAAAAATAGATATAAGTTGTCATGGCACTGGAGATCTATTTGCAAGCGCTTTATCAGCTTTAGTTGTCAGAGGTATGGATATTGATGATGCACTAGAAATTGCAATTGATTTTGTCCATGAATCAATTTACAGGACATACATAAGACAAACTCCACCAATAAATGGAGTTGATTTTGAAGGAGCACTTCCCCAATTTATAAAAAGAATCCAAGAAATTTAATAATTAACTTTTAGGAGGTCCAAAATGACTACAACACAATTAAATCAAAAGAAATTTTCAACCCATTCAATAGTTTTTATAGGTTTATTTGCAGCACTTTGCTATGTTTCTCTCTACTTTAAAATTCCTATTCCATCACCTGTTGGAAAACCTTTTTTGCATATGGGTAATATGTTTGTTTTATTAGCATCATTATTATTTAATGGATTTATTGGTGGTATTTCCGGTTCAATAGGTATGGGACTATTTGACATTATGAATGGCTATGCTTCAAGTTCTCCTAAAACCTTTATTTTAAAGTTTGGTATAGGCTTAGTAACTGGAAGTGTCTCATCAAAGAAGGATAAAGAAAATGCAAAATCACCTGTAAAGTGGATTACTATTGCAGCAGTACTATTTATAATAGTAGGTATTTTACTACTTATTCTTTCAATAACAAAAGGCAATCAAATTGTTATACCAGGAATCAAAAAGAAGCTTGTTGTTAACCCAGTTTTATATATTTTCTCACTTATACTAGGAGTTTCTTTAGGAGCTGTAGGTATAACCTCCAAAAGGTTTCCAACTAAAATCCAATATGTAATAATAGCTGCTGTTTCCGGTATAGCATTTAACCTGGTTGGAGAATTCGTTTTTGGAGTAATTACACTTTTAATTGCAGGAAGTGGATTTTATCCAGCAGTTTTAACCTCAGCAGTAAGCCTTCCTGCCACATTAATAAATGGTGCATTTTCAATCTTTGCTGCTATAGCATTATATATACCACTTTCAAAGGTAATATCAAAAGCCAATTTAAAATAATACACTTAAGGTGCCAATTATCATAGGAGGTTTTTTCTCCTTTCTATGATAATTGGCACCTTTATTTATTCTTCTTCTCTTTTTAACTGTTTTTTATAAAAAATAATGGCAAGTATGAAAACAATTAATCCCATTACTACTAAAGCGATAATAGAATAAGTATTCATATATTGCACAATTCTTTCCCATGATTTACCTGCAAATACGCCAAGCCATACTAGCACAGTGTTCCAAATAGCTGTTCCCAATGTTGTCAGCACAAGAAAAGCACCTAAATTCATTTTCGCTGTTCCTGCTGGAATTGAAATCAAGCTGCGTACTATTGGAACGAAGCGGCAGAAGAATACTGCTAAATTTCCTTTTCGTACAAACCATTTGCCAGCTTTACTTATGTCACTAGTTTGCAGATGCAACGCTTTCCCAACTTTCCCCGAAACTAAATTTTTTAAATGTTCAGGAGTAACTAACCGTCCGATGCTGTATAAAATAAGTGCACCTATCACCGCTCCAACTGTAGAAGATAGAATTACCATCCACACATTCATGTTAGAATAGGTTGTCATAAAACCCCCAAATGTTAATATTACTTCTGAAGGAATAGGGGGAAAAATGTTTTCTATAGCTATCAAAACACCTATTCCCAAATATCCAAACTGATTCATAATTTCGATAACAAAATCTTGCATAGGTACAATTTCCTCTCAATTTTTGATGCTTTGCTTATTTCTTTAGAACAATTACATTAACAAGTTATTATATAAAGCTAAACCGAAAAACTAATTTCAATTTAGCATAACTTATTATAACATAAAAGGCTCGGAAATGCAGGTTTTTAGTAAGGCTAGCATCAGCTTAAGGATATAATTAACTCACCCATTCCTACAATAGGTAAGCTTTTTGGATTTTTAGGAGATATCAAAGAAGAACGTCAAAGAGAAATAATGAATAATTTTATTCTTAATTTCTTTGATAAATATTTAAAAGTCATACAACACCCCATTTAGTTCTACTCTATTGGAATATCATTAAGCTTACTTGAGGATTTTGTTTTTTTATGCTGCTCATCAATAGTCTTAAGATTTTCATTAACACCCTCAAGAATTATCCTTGCCAAGTCCTGCACTTCATTTGATATCTTCTGAGGTAGGTGGCTTAATATCTCATCTGCAGCATTAAGCTTAAATTTTACTAAATCCTTTATCAACTTTTCATTCATTGATATCACTCCCAAACCATATTTTCAACATTTCATCCTCAAATTTAGCCCTCTTTATTGAAAAATCAAGAAGTGTTCTTGGTAGTGTAATATTTCTTTTTATGCTTCCAGCCTTTATAATAAGCTGATCTCCCTTTTGATTTAGTGAAAGATCCTTCTTATCCATAAATGGCATATCTATTGCCAGTATATAATCCTCACCATCCTTATCCACCTTTTGAGCTCTTCCGTTGTATTTTATTTCAACTGGATTATCATCCTTAAAAACCTCTTCTGCCATTCTGTTCAGCATTGTCATTCCAACGACTTCAGTTTCAAAGAGAGGGGCATAATATATTGGAATCGGAGTAAAGCTATCAACAATATCCTCTTTATATTTCTTCTGTATGTCCTTCCATACCTTAAAATACGAGTCCGATACATTATCAGGAATTACTCTGTTAACAACCACAGCATCAACATTAAAATCATATATATTTAGATACGTAAAGCTTCTCTGCGCTTCCTTTATAACCATTTTTTCAGGATTAACAACAATTCTGATGCTAGTAATTTCCCTATCAGAGAATAATTTTTTCATTTCGTCCAATTGATAATATATTTTATCAAACTCATCAAGAACATCGCCAGATGGCATTGGTATCTTAAGTAAGGATTCTGCAATTGGTCCTGCAACCTTTATTGCCTTTTTCTTAATAGGAAAAAGTTTTTCCATCCACCACCTGAACATCTCAGGGAAGCTTAAAAGTGCAAGTGTTTCTCCTGTTGGAGCACAGTCGATTATAATTGCATCAAATCTTCCTTCTCGATAATAATTCATTATCCTAAGAAGGCTTAATAGATCCTCCATACCAGGAAAAACAGTTAATTCCTGTGTAGTTATATCCTTTACAGCCTTTGATGTAAAAAGCTCCGTAAAATATTTCTGTACCTTTCCCCAGCCTTCTTCTACTTCATGTATAGCATCAATTTCCTGGGCCCAGAGATTCTCATTGATTTCAACAGGCTCATTTGAAAGCTTCCTATCAAAGGAGTCTCCAAGGCTGTGTGCAGGGTCAGTACTTACAACAAGTGTTTTTAATCCCTGTTTTGCACTTTTTACTGCTGTTGCTGCAGCTATACTTGTTTTTCCAACTCCACCCTTACCAGTATATAGTATTATTCTCATTGTGTTTCCCCCTTATAATCATTTTATTTCTTTATACGAATACTACGTATTACGAAATATTTGTTTTTAAAAATGCCCAATAAATGGGCTATTATTCAATATTTATCTTCTTTATAGCATTCATAGCCTTGTCTTCGACTTTATTATCATCAAACTTTCTCTGAAGATTGTTTACTATCTTAATCACTATGTGGGCCAGAAATTCCTTTTCTTCTTCAGTCAAATCATTAAGTACCATATCAAGATACTGGGATATTATATCTTTTAGATTTTTAATAAACCTGTTACCTTCCTCAGTAAGCTTGAGTATTACTATTCTTCTGTCCGTCTCGCTTCTATCCCTTTTAACATAGCCATTTCTTACAAGCCTGTCAACAATTCCTGTAGCTGTACTCATAGGAGAATTTATATATTCCACAAGCTCAGTCATTGTAACCTCATGTCTTTTATCAAGAAAGAGCAATGCAAAAATCTCAGATTTTGAAAACTTTAGATCCAGGTTTATCCATTCTTCAGGAAAAAAAAGTTTTTTTACATTCTCAATAACTAAATCAACTATATCATCTATTTCTAGCATTAATTCATCCTCCAAATATTTCGGTATGCGAAGTTTATATCATTAGAATATTCCTTATTACACATTTTGTCAATAGCAAATATGAAGTTTTTCTATCATCTTAGCCTCACATTTTTTCAAGGATGAGAAAAAGGCTTGATTCATCAACTTCTTCAATGCGATAATGAAATCCCGACTCCTCTCCTAGTTTTTTAAGCTCATCCTCTGAAAAGGTGATAGCAGTAAATCCATCCTTGCACATGATTATACCATCATGGGTTTTTTCTAAATCAATTTCTCCAATCAGACCTTTATCCGCCTGCTCATGGAACCATGCTAATCGGTGATTCCAAAATTTCGCACTATATGTGCTAAAATACGCTTTTCCACCAGAAGTAAGCACCTTCATGCATTGTTTAATCAAATTTATAGGCTGTCCTTTAATAGCTGATAAGCCATTTTGCAAGCACAATACAACATCAAATTCCTCATCAAACTCAAGATTGTGGACATCCATCACCTGAATACTGCAATTAAGACATTCTTTGATGTAATCTCTTCCAAGTTCCACTGATGCTTTAGAGATATCAATTCCCATAAAACTAGCTGCAAAGGGTGCCAATTCCTTGATTATACGCCCATATCCAGCCCCAACCTCTAGTACCTTCTCATTACCATATAAATTCTGGCGTACGAAATTGATTTCTTCATCAAAATAACGTTTTATTCTTGGATACTTTGTCTGGTAAACCTGAAGCAGCTTCATAGAGTTTAAGCTCTGAGCATAATAGTTAGACATAATATCACTTCCAATACATTAATATTTTATATATTATAAATAGCTATTCATTTTCTGTAAGCTTTTTATAGACATCAACAAGTTCTATAAATTTCTCACTATCTCCCCCTCTATCGGGATGATATTTTAATGCAAGTTCTCTAAATCTTCTCTTGATATCTTCTATTGCTGCATCTTCCGGAAGCTTTAATACTGCTAAAAGATTAGGGTCATACAAATCATTTAACGTTATTCCATTATCTTTATAATATTGAAAGTATACATGATAAAAATATTCATCAATAACTTCCTTAAATGTTTCATGATCCATTGCTGCAAGCTGCTTGATATTATACCTTACATCCTGCTTCCCATCAGTTTTCGTAGAAAAAAACTTATCCCAAATATATTGCTCTTTACAAGTTAACGTTCTATTCTTAAATCTTATGGTGGCTTCAAGTTTTTTTAAACTCCTTAGTTTTCTTTTTAATTCGTCTAAATACAACTCTATCCCCTTCCTCAATATGGCTGTTATTTTCAGCTTTGTAATTTTATCATTCAACTCATAAGCATACCTTAGTATAATTATAATACATATTTATCATTACTAATATATCTTTTTCCAACAGACCCTTATTTTTGAACTTCCTACATATTTAATTTTACAAACCTCAGTGATAGATGACAAGGGGCTGTCGCACTAACAAAAATAAATTTCAAAAGTACCAGGCACATGGCAAATAGCAAATTGAACAAATCCTAGAATATCAGGCTTTATTCAACTTGCCACTTGCCATGTGCCTGGCACTTAAGGCGATAATATTCGTTAGTGCGACAGGCCCTGGTGTTAGTGCTAATTAAGTTCTATTTTGCTTCTATTTCGTGACATCCTCAATATATACTGAATTATGAACCTACTTTATCAGTAAAACCTAATAAATCCATCTGCAACATAAAAATATCGTTTGCAGTAAGATTGTTTAGGCTACCTGACATGAACTGAGATTCCCCAGCAGATTTAACACTATCTTTTCTAACATCTACACCAGCTATAATTGTTGGTACTCCATCCCCGGTGTGATCTCTTGCTTCACAAGGCGTGGAATGGTCAGCTGTAACTGTTATATAGCATTTATTAATGTCAATCTCTTGCAGAATAATTCCAATTGCTCTATCGACTTTTTCAATCATATCTTTTTTCATAATTGGAAGATTATCATGTCCCGCTAAATCTGTAGCTTTAACATGCATCACAACCCAATCGTAGTTCTTTTCATTAAGAAGTTTAATGGTCAAATCAACCTTACCTATTAGGTTGGTATCAAAGCTTCCAGTGAAACTATCATCGCTAAAGTAGTCCATTCCTGCAAGTTCTGCGATACCCCCAACAGTTATATCCCCTGCTACACAAGCAGCTTTGATATTATAAAGTTCTTTAATAGATGGTATATGTTTTTCTTGACCTACGCCTCTAGTTATTACAACATTAGCTATATTTAATCCTTCAGCATGACGCTGTTTGTTTATAGGATGATCCTTTAAAATCTCACATGCGCGATTTGTGAATTCCCATAGGTTTTTTGCTGTCTTTTCTGCACTAGTAGAATCATCCAATGGACTTGGAATAATAAGCTTCTCACCTTCTTCTGCAGTGCCTGGGTCAGTACAGGATATTTTATCACTTAGCTCATTTCCTCTTAAAACAATTGCCACTCTATGTTCTGTTAGTTCCTTAACAAATACTTGTGTACCATCGGATAGTATTAAACCATTAATTGCCTCTGCCAGTTCCTTTGTTCCTTTACGAATTCTACCAGCACGTCTATCAATAACAGTATAATCATCGTCAATAGTTGCAAAATTACCTCTGAAAGCAACATCCCCTGGCATCAATTTTATTCCAGCACTATAGGCTTCAAGTGGTCCTCTTCCAGAATACACCTTGTTACTATCGTATCCAAATATATGGAGATGTCCAACATCAGTGCCTACTCTTATACCTGGAGCTATTGGATAAACATTCCCACACATTCCCTTTGAAGCAAGATAATCCAAATTCGGTGTTTCTGCACTCTCAAGTGGAGTCATTCCATTTAATTCTGGGTTGGGGCGATCCCCTAAGCCATCCATTATGATAAGTAATCCTTGTCTTTTTCTCATATTCTATACCGTCCTACTATTTAAATTTTAAGCTTTTTTACCTTTAAGCAATTCTTTGTTCTTTATCATAAATGCTGCAGATAGTATAACAGCTGCTACCCACACCAATGTTACGTGTGTTTTCAGAGGACTAAAAATATTGATAGCTAGTTTACTCTCTTTTCCGGCATTAATATCCCCAAAATCGAATCCACCAAATATATATCCATTCTCCTCAGTTATATTAAAAGCTTCCTCAGCGTCATAATCCACAATATTTAAGAGTTCTTTTCCCTTTGGAGCAGCTATCTTGGCAGAGTAAGATTCAATAGCGTTTGGAGAAGTGTTTACAGCTTTATGTTCTATCGTTAATACACCACTTGGGAAAGTATCTCCTAACTTAGCTGTTTTCCCTTTGTAAACGCCCTCTTTATTCATAGTCACTTCAAAAGTAACTTCAGATTTCTTTTCATTAAATACTATTAGGTTATATTTTTGATCTCCATATTCTACTTTCTTTTGCTTCTCTACTATACTACCTTTTATAGCTTCTACTTTTGATATTTTACTTTTGCTATATGATGGAAATGCGACTTCACCATTTTCATTGGTTACAGCAGTGATTCTTTGTAAGATTATTGCATTTTTCCCATCAGGTATAAGAGTGTCTTCAACCTTCTTAAGCTTTCCTAAATCCATTGCATAAGCAGTACTAGAAAATATGCATATAAAAACAGCCGTTAATAGAAAAAAAATCTTTTTTTTCATATTTTTGTCCCTCCTATACAATTCCTATAATTTTAAACCATGTAAATGAAGCTAAAACCAGTATTGCCCATTTAGCCAATAATACCAGTATACCGTAAAGCATTTGTTCGAGTACTGTAAAATACCCTGTACCGTAATAAATCAAATTAACCTTGCTATGAGGCGGTAAGGTAATTGTATCAGCTATACAGAATGCAGCAGGTAATGCTAAGGCAACTGGATTATATCCTGTAGCATTTGCAATACCAATTATAGTTGGGATAAGTATAATCGTTCTTACAGTCTTTGAAGTAAATAGGAGGTGACTAAAACTTGCTATAAACATTATCACCGCAAACAGTGCAATGAAGCTCATATTTTCCACTCCTAATTTCTTAAAAATGATGTTTAACCCCCAAGCTGCGAGTCCTGTCTCATCAAGAGCTACCCCTCCAGCATAAGCGCCACATGCGAATATCAATAGATTCCATGAAATTTTTGCTTCTTTCCACTTTAGAATTCCTATATATGGCAAGAAGAAAAGTGCCGCTGATAATAGAGCAACCATTACAAGACTTAACTGAACTCCAAAAAGTTTAACCTGCAAACTGTCCATTGCCCAAAGAGCTAAAGTCACTGCAAATATTATAAGTGCTTTCTTCTCAGTAATAGTCATTTTTCCAAGCTTATTATACTCATCCTTAAGCTTAGTAAGATCAAGTTGTTTTGAATCTGATTTAGGTAATTTAAATAATAGCTTACCTATAAAGAACATTGCAACTAAAGTTAAAATTGTTATCGGAGCAGATGCAATAAACCATTCCATCCAAGAAACGTCATGACCTGTGAGATCCTTTATAAAACTAATTGCAAGAATCTGTGATGATGTAGCAGTGACTATTGCAGCAGTAGACAAGTTGTTAGCCTGTATGCCATGTATTGCAAGTAATTTCCCAAAGTTATTCTTTGGATCATTAATATTTGCTTCAAAAGCTTCCACCACTAGGAGTACTATTGGGAACATCATAGCTGCTCTAGCTGTAGTGGAAGGTACAACGAATGCTATCAAGAAGTTGATTATAATAAGAAGTATCAGTACACTGTTAACACTCTTTCCAAACTTAGTTATTAAGTACAGTGCCATTCTCTTAGCTAGACCACTTTTTTCCATACCAGAAGCTATGATAAATGCTGCAAAAGTAAGCCAAATTACTTCATAGCCAAGAACCCCCATGGCCTGCTTTTCACTCCAAGCTCCCGTTAATGGTAAAGCAACTATTACAAGTAAGGACACTGCATAATTAGGTATACTTTCAGTAATCCAAAGTGTTAGAGCTGTAAGGAAAACTCCCAATGCCATCTTTCCCGCATAAGATAATCCTGCTGGAGTTGGCATTGTATAAATTATTGCAAAAATCAGTAATGCCAGTGGCAAACCAAAAAACTGCATTTTAAGTTCAAAAGGACTTTTTACCTTTTTAACCTTAACTGTTGTTTCCATAACTTGAATCTCTCCTCTGCTAAAATATAAAATTCCATCAAAAGTTAACTATTTGATAATTTAATAATAATGAAAAAACTCCAGATTAGCCAATTACATTTAATTATAATAATGATAAATATTATTTATAGTTATCATAAAAATCCCGTATCCATAAATTTTATTGATAAGTCAGCTAAAAAAGCTGTTATTATAGCATTTATATATATATTTTGTATTGAATATGGTTTATACTATAATAAATAATATTTATGTATAAAAATATTAACAGTATTAACTTACACATATTGATAATCTATCAAGGGGGCAAAAAAATGGATTTAGAAACCATTCAAACCTTTTTACTTATATCAAAGAACAACAGTTTTACAAAAACAGCTGAAGAGATGTTCTGCACACAAGCTGCGGTTTCCATGAGGATTCAACGCTTAGAGAAATATCTTGGCTGCAGTTTATTCAGCCGCAAATCAAAAAAAGCTGAGTTAACTAAAGACGGCCATCTTTTTCTACCCTATGCCCAGCAAATATCCAATACCTTTATTAATGCAAAGGAACATTTACTGCAAGCAAGATTAATGGAGCAGTCTGAAATATCCATTACATCATCTAGTACACCTGGAACATATATATTACCAAGTATAATGTTCTTATTTCGTCAGAAATATCCTTTTATTACTGTAGTCAATAATGTACAATATACTAAAAATGTAATTAATAGTGTATTAAATAAAAATTATTCTCTTGGAATAATTTCACAACCTTACTTTTCTGATACTCAGGACATATTATGTGAGCCTATTTTAGAAGATCCCCTTGTTATAGTTGTAAATAATGAACATCCATGGGCCATAAAAAAAAGAATATTTATCCATGAAATAAAAAACGAAACTTTTTTAATATCCAACCCAAATACTTCATTAATATCCTACTTGGAGAAAGTAGGTAATTTTAAGTTTGTTTCAAAGAATATATGTGTAGTTGGAAGTGTTGAAGCGATAAAACAAAGCATATATGATAATTTAGGAATATCAGTAGTATCTGAAAGTGCAGTAAAACAAGAACTTAGGCTTGGGCTCCTAAGTAAAGTTGAAATAATTGATGATATTAAGCTAATGCGTCATGTTTACTATATAAAACGCAAAGATGAAAAGCTGCCACTTTCTACTGAACTGTTTCTAAAATTTGCAAAAGAATTTATGGTTTCGAAAATCAAATAGAGTTTTTCAATATAATCATCAACTGCAGAGTCATTCCTTTATTTTGCACATGGAAAAAGCGCGTTCGTATGAACTCGCTTTTGTGTATAATTGTTTTATCTAAAAATAAACCCACTAAATTTTTCACCAATTGCAGTAAGTTTCACTTCGGACATAATAGTTGTATACTCACATTCACCATCAAGTTCACCCCAAGTCTTTGGTCTTATTATTACACCTAATTTTTCTAATTTTATAAATGAATAATTCCATGTTATTTGTAACATATCATCTGAATTAATTTCTTGATGTTTAATATTATTAATTCCTATATTGTCATAATTTCTTTCAATTATTTTTCTAAATAATACAATATCTAAAAATGTCATATTTTTTAAAATATCCCAATATAGTACTAATAAGCTTTCAGTGTCTAAGTTATTATTTATCTCAAAAATAGTAAGATCACTCATAATTAGATTTTTAAATCCATTAAAGTAATATTTTATTTTTTCAATTTGCTTTTCATTTACAATATAATCAAATGTGATTGGAAGCAATGAATCAGTAAGAAAATTAAGTTTATCTCTTTCAAAAGTTTTTAATTTATTCTCTAATATCGACTGATTTTCAACTATTTTATTCATAAATTCAATTACATTTCGTTCAAATCTATGCTGTTTATATAACATAATTGAGTTAGACAATATTGGTACACCGATAGTTCCTACTGTTCCAACGATTAGATTACTTAAAACTACAGATGAATTTTCTAAAAGATAGTCAGAAAAATTAGCCATCTCTTTATGAAAATCTTTCATTTTTAAATAGTGAGAAGATTAATTAATAGTACTCTACCCACTAAAATTTCACTTCCTTTCTTATTAGAATTTTATGTGTAAAATGAATTAATAATAATTACTGCTACTGCACATTCCATTTATAGTGCTCATCAAAATTATTATGGAAACACTGGTTATAATTGTACATATGTGTTAATAGCCGAATTGAGGTTATAATATGTCTCTTCGTTTGATTTTGAAAAGCCGCATAATAATTTATACAATTTTAATTATTATTTTTTACTTTTTAAGTTTAAGAATTATTATTCTTTAAAAATAATACCCACCAAACCAGAATAAATAAATAACCTACAAATGCATAAATTGCCCAAAGAGAACCTTGCATTAAATGGATAATGAGATGTTGAAATTCATTTGGAGCTGACCTACCAATACTATTAATAAAGCTTATAGCAGGGACAGTAATCAGAATTATTAAATTTATAATGGATAATATCCGGTTTCTTTTTTTCATTATAGCAATTATTGAAACACCAAATGTTATTAAAAGAAAAGTATAATAAAGAATCCAAAACCAAGCTGGCAAACTTGTTGTAGCTGGCATTTTTATCACCTCGTTACACATTTTCATACAATTCTGTCTTAATAAACAATGTTTTATACTACATATTTCTCAGTTATTGTGATTTAATTAGACTATCTGTTTATTAAACTTAATATAAATATTAATCAATAACCTTATATTTTGCAAAAACATATGAGCATATTATTAATAAGATAAACCATACTATAGTAATTATTATGTTGTATATAGAAAAATTACTTTTATATAAATTTGTGAACATAAATGTTCCAGTACCTCCACCAATGCCACCTACCATTGCTCCATAGGTTCTAGTTGTTGCAAGCCGAGTTCCACAACATGCACATCCCTTCTTACTCAGTCTGCCAAAAAAAGCTTTTCTAAAACTTATCTTGGTTCCACAATTAGGGCATTTAACCATAAAGTATCCCCCCCGAACATTTATCATTTTCTTATTCTTTAAATAACTGAAATAAAGCAATTAAGTTATAAATTAGTTTATATTCTAAGAGTAATGTGAACTTATTTTGTATCATTAATATCAATAATCAATTTATTCCAATCCAAACATCTATAAGCTTTTGCACTTTGTCTGCTCCAATAAGAACCACTTTCAAGAGCCAAAGCACCTATAGCATAACCGAAAACTAGTTTTTTATCTGCTGGTAACCATTTTAATTTATAACTTTCTCCGTATAAATATCCTTTAACCATTTCTCTTTTACAATATGGACATTCCATTCTATTATTCCCCCAGGTTCATTTTAATAATAGACAGATTATGTATTCTATATATTCATTTTCTAAATTCGTCTAACTTTTTAACAACAATATTTGTACATACTGCAATCTCACCTGTAATAAATACAACTATACCCATGATTATCTTTAAATCAGCATCTCCTCCCGGTAAAAGTTGCGAAAACATGGATGAAAATACAAAAGAAATAATAATCGTAATAAAAAATAGTATTATATTCATAATGCTTCCTCCTTGAATTGATACACCTTGTCATATAATTTTGTTTAAATAAATAATATCTTCTAACTACACATTTCATTTAGAGAAAATATGAATAGTGTTCCAATTATACATAATAAAAATGAAATTGAGCCTATACCTATTTTTTTATTAAGTTTACTCAATATATCCCCCATGCAGAATATAAGAAAATTGTTCAATAAAAATTTGTATTAATTTTCTTTTTCATTCTCAACTACATCAGCTTTCTTTAAATTGAATTCTTTAACTATCTCTTCTTTAAATTCATGCAATGCTTCTTTTACTGCCATTTTTACAGCACATGCAATAATGGCGAATAATGCCTATTGAATTTGTATGAGCTTTAGATGAATAAAAGACTTCACATTCTAATCTCTCAAGAGCCTTTATAAACTCATTAATTATAGAATTATCATTGTATGAGTGACTTATAAATACCTTCATAAAATATACCTCATATCTAATACCAATTTACTTTTTTTAAATGCTCGTCATATCTTTGCTTTATTTCAATTACTCTTTCTTTTTTACCACCAAATAATCCACATTTTAATGGTAGCCACTCATCTCCAAATTTATCAATTTCTAAAGCAACTGTGTTCACTGGTGACTCTGTTAGATTGTATGTATATCTCCAGTGAAATCTTCCAATAGGTCCCCATGCACTTTTTTCATCTTCTTTAAAAGCAACATACTGTCTATCTATATAAATAAGACCTAACAAATACTCAAAATAGTCAAAAGTTCTATCATAATTTAATTCTAATGGAATAATCGCTTTTATAAAATCTTTTAAATAAGTATATAGATAATCACTTACAGGACTATATCTACCACCCATATTTAGAACTTTTTCTGCTCTCGCTTTTGTCTCAAAAATACTGTAATTATAAATATTCTTCCCTATTGAAGTCAGTCTACTATACTCAGCCCTATCTCTAAATTTTGACTCAATTGCAATAGCATACAAGTTATGATAGTTTTTTGACGCGATACTTGCTATTCCTCCTGCATAAAGTAATAATAATGCCGGATAGTTTTTTAGATTAATCCACCCTGTATATCCATTATTTCTATTGTCAAAATTGGCAATTTGCTCTATACTCTTTATCCATATATCTGAAAACTCTTTTGATCCCCAGTAACAACCATTTATAAATAAATTTAAAAGAATCTCAATATTAGCTTCATATCTTTTAATTCTATCTAGCATTAGTTGTTCACTTATAGTATCATTCATTCCAAATCTAATATTTTCATTACAAACCTTATAAGTCTCTTCCATGATTAAATCATGTATAACTATCTTATTGGTCGGTAAGGCTATATTTCTCTTTAATGTAGAAACTGCTACCTTTGATGACAACGGATGTGGTTTGTAAATATCCTCTAATGCTAAAGCTTTTTGCTCTAAATCTTTAAATAAGCTATCAGAATCTTTTATAATTATTTTTTCAGCTCTTCTAAGTTCAATTAAAGATTTAGCCTTCTCACTTGGGGCATTGATACTTGTCCAATATGTAGTAAATCTGTGACTTTTACATCTCTCAATACAAGAGCGTAATGCTAAATCCCAGTCACCAGACCACCCACAAATAATTAAACCAAACTCGTCAAAAACTCTATCCAATAGTGAGTTCATTTTTTCTGAGTAACTCTCTAATTCGGCCTTAGTATTCTTTATTCTGGTATCCAAGTAATCTCCATGCACTTTTATTATAGTACATTGAGAATGTATCATAGGCACTGCTCCAATAATATTATCATCATTACTTATAACAATAGGTGTAACCCCTACTTCTTCCAATGCCCGTTCTAAAAGTCTATCAAAGTTAGTAGTTACTATAACTCTTATAAACCCCTGTTTTACTAAATTAGCAATAGCTTTATGTGCGATGGTAAGTGTCTTTATACCTTGTTCTCGTTCTTCATCGTTTGGCTCAAAATATCCCTTTAAAATTTGACTTCTTTCTGTAGCAGTCTTCGCAATGTCATCTAATAAAACACTATAATCTGGTTCTTTATTAAAGGTAGATTTATACCACTCTTCTGGTGAGCTACCGCAATCCTCACCCTTAATCTTAGCTATACCTCTAATTAAATCTAAAACCACTTCCCATCCAGTGGGTATTCCAGCAGATCGTGATATGCCTGAGCCAATTAATAATGCATATACCCCTTTATTAGAATACATTGAATATGATAATGATAACATCGAATCCATACACTCACTCCTATCAAGACTTCGATAATTAACGCCTTATTTAGTTGATAATTGATCCAAAGAAAATTTATATACTGTTGCCTAATTTAATTATTATACATTGATATATACTCATAAAACTTGTTAATGTCAAAATTTAAAATTTTTGAATTATATATGTGCATTACATTTACAAGTTGAATTTCTTTTTCTAATTCATTTAATTGGAAAGCAAACGGTTCTGGTCTCATATTTCTTGAAAGACCGCTATTAGTATTTTCAAGAATTACCCACTCACCATAAATTTCGCCTTCCTTATCTAATAATAAAATGTTGAACCCTTTCTTATCATCTACGTATAATCCTCCCCATGCTACAACCTTTCTTTTATTTAGATATGGAGTTTGATTTTCTATGACAGTCGCTAACTCTCCAAAAAAGCTATTTCGTTGAACTTTTCTAATAAAGTTACGTTCAATAATTGGTTCTAATACTACTTCAATACTTCTTCCTGATATTAAAGAAATTTTTATTCTATTACTCATGTATAGCCTATCACTGTAAGCAACATTAACCTTTCCTTGTGGATATAATTTATTAAAATTCTCAATAAATTGCTCAATTGGATTTAGTATGTCTTTTTTAAACTGATAATTTATAAGCTTACAAAAATCTTCTTCCTGCTTTTTTTGCTTCTTCTCCTCTAATTCTTTTTGATTATCACTGTTATCCTTAGCCAAACGGTTTTTTAGCATAGCTTCTATCACGCCTGAAAATTCTGATTTATTATCAATATCATTTCCTAAATACTTTTCTATTTCATCCCAGCTTTTAAATCTGTTGTTTGTTGACTTTTCTAACATCTTCATTATAACTCCTGTAATAACAGGTGATATATTAGGATTAGCTGTATGAGGATTTAAAGGTTCACTAAATAAATGAGCATTTCTCCATTGTTCAACATCTGCTTCATTCATTACTTTATAAGGGTATTTAAGTGTTGCTAATTCATAAAATACTAATCCCATAGAATAAATATCCATCTGGGTCGTATTCTTGTCATTCATCCATGCCTCTGGGGCATAATATTTCAAGTGTCCAATACCTTTAAACGTAATAGTTCTTGTCCTATCTGCCGATACCTTTGAAAGTCCAAAGTCACTTATCTTTATTTCTGAATTACTAAGCAGTATATTATCAGGTTTAATATCCCTATGTACCAATACCTGATTTACAGCCTTCATTCCAGCAATTAACTGAAAAAATAATGATTTTAACTCTTCATCATTAAAATGTACTTTATCGGCTCTCCTCTTATCAATCAATGCTTTTAAAGTACCATTATTTGCATACTCCATAATTATATATGGTGGTAATTCAGGATATATAGAACCGTCATGTGCAAAAATGTATTTAATAACTTGCGAATTATTAACTTTCATTGCCATGTTAATTTCATTTTTAAATGCTATTAAGCTCTGTTCATCAGAAAAATTTGAAATTATAGTTTTTAATGCCCACGTTGTTTCGTCATTAACTCTCTTTATTTTATAAACATTTCCAAAAGCACCATTACCAATAAATTCTTCAACTATATATTCATTTTTGGCTTCGTCATACACAAAAGTTCCTGGAATAATAAGCACCTTACCTCACTCCTCACTAAATATTGAATATTCTCACATCCATATTAATATTTTACATCAATTTACATACTTTTTCTATTTTTATTATAAAAGATAAAATTTGACATACAAAGTTTATCTAATCGAAATTTCTTATAAAAAATAAGCAGACTTAAATAATAGTTAAATCTGCTTATTGAAAACAATCTATTCATCATTAAGTTTAATCTAATTGAACTTTAACAATTAATTACTCTTGGTAATATTAAATTTTCATATCTATATATTAATTTTTTATCTTCAACAATCACTATAATTATTATAGCTCTTGTTACAGCTACATTTAGTATATTAGAAGATTTTGAAGCCCAATTTACAGCCCCCTCATGCTCCTTATCCACACCTAAGCATAGTATTACTATATTTGTTTCTTCTCCTTGAAATGTATGGACAGTTTCTATTGGCTCTTTTATCCATTGTTCCAACATTTCTTCATCAACAACCACTTATATAACTACTGTTATCATATCAAAATAATGGTTCTAATAGTAATTCTTTTTAAATAATTTACTTACGTATGTTCTATCTCTATTATACACGTATCCTAAATTAGAGTTAAAATTTTATATTAATACAAATTAAACTTGCTTTCTCAATCGCACTTACCCCTTACCCCTTTGAAAATTCCTAAGAATTTTCCCTATCTATGTTCCCTATGAATAAATCTCCCCAACTCCCCCACTCCCTCTCCCTTCCCACCACCACTCACTTCACGCTTCATCCCTATTTTTCCCTGATAATAAAGCCTCCAAAAATAAGCACGCTAAAAAGCCCCGTATCAAGCCATTTCTGATCTAATACGAGGCATATGCCCTATCTATTTTTCCCGAACTTTTTTATGAGTTTGGGGATGTTTATTTTAAGTGTACAATAATTTTATTACTTATTCATTGCCTCTTCCACAGCAACAGCTACTGCAACAGAAGCTCCAACCATTGGGTTGTTACCCATTCCTATAAGTCCCATCATTTCAACGTGAGCTGGAACTGATGATGAACCTGCAAATTGAGCATCTGAGTGCATTCTTCCCATTGTATCTGTCATACCATAGGAAGCTGGACCTGCTGCCATGTTGTCTGGGTGAAGAGTTCTTCCAGTACCACCACCTGATGCAACTGAGAAGTATTTCTTACCTTGTTCAATACATTCTTTCTTGTATGTTCCTGCAACTGGGTGCTGGAATCTTGTTGGGTTAGTTGAGTTACCAGTGATTGATACATCAACTCCCTCTTTGTGCATTATAGCAACACCTTCTCTAACATCATCTGAACCATAGCATTTAACCTTAGCTCTTGGTCCCTTTGAGAAAGCAACTTCTCTTATTACTTCTAATTTTCCTGTGTAGTAGTCAAATTTAGTTTCAACATATGTGAAGCCGTTTATTCTTGAGATTACATAAGCAGCATCTTTTCCAAGACCGTTTAATATAACTCTTAGTGGTTCTTTTCTAACTCTGTTTGCCTTCTCAGCTATTTTTATAGCTCCCTCAGCAGCAGCAAAGGATTCATGTCCTGCTAAGAATGCAAAACATTTAGTATCTTCTCTTAAAAGCATAGCTGCTAAGTTTCCATGTCCTATACCAACTTTTCTATCATCTGCAACAGATCCTGGGATACAGAAAGCTTGTAATCCTTCTCCTAGAGCTTCTGCGGCATCAGCAGCCTTTGTACATCCTTTTTTTACAGCTATTGCTGCTCCTAATATGTAAGCCCAGCAAGCATTCTCAAAGCATATTGGCTGAGTTGATTTAACGATGTTATAAACATCCATTCCCTTTTCATCACATACAGCCTTAGCGTCTTCTATATTTTTCATACCGTACTTTTCAAGTACAGGTGTTATCTGATTAATTCTTCTTTCAAAACTCTCAAATAATGCCATTTCACTCGTCCTCCTTATATATTATTCATGCCTTGGATCAATAACTTTTGCAGCTTCATCAAATCTACCATATTGACCAGTAGCTTTTTCTTTTGCTTCGTTAGCATCCATGCCTTTTCCTATCATTTCCATCATTTTTCCAAGGTGAACGAATTTATATCCTATTACTTCATTGTTTTCATCTAAAGCTACGTTTGTAACGTATCCTTCAGCCATTTCTAGGTATCTGGTTCCCTTAGCCTTTGTTCCATACATAGTACCAACCTGGCTTCTAAGTCCCTTTCCTAAATCCTCAAGACCTGCTCCTATTGGTAGTCCACCTTCTGAGAAAGCTGTCTGAGTTCTTCCGTATACTATTTGTAAGAATAATTCTCTCATTGCTGTGTTTATAGCATCACAAACTAAGTCTGTGTTTAATGCTTCAAGTATAGTTTTTCCTGGAAGTATTTCTGATGCCATAGCTGCTGAATGAGTCATTCCTGAACATCCTATTGTTTCAACTAAAGCTTCTTCTATAATACCATCCTTAACATTCAAAGTAAGTTTGCAAGCACCCTGCTGTGGAGCACACCAACCTATACCATGTGTTAAACCTGATACATCCTTTATTTCCTTAGCGCGAACCCATTTTCCTTCTTCTGGTATTGGAGCTGATTGATGGTTTGCTCCTTTAGTTACGCAACACATTCTATCAACTTCTGTTGAATAAATCATATTTTATTCCTCCTTCTGTACTTAATACATTACTTCTATCCTTGCTTTAAACCTTTGGTTAAGAGATTTTACTCTGTATGGTCACTTTTGTGACCACCGGGATTATTTTGTTCCCGCTATGAGTAAAATAGTCCTAACGAACACTTCTATTTTACCAAATATAAGCCTTCATCACAATAAATAAATGATAAAAATATAGTTAGGCACATTAAAAAAATAAATAAGTCATCTTACTCGTCCTTTTAATTATTTTCGTCGTTACTCAATCACTTACATACAGTTAGTATGCGCGTGATTGAGTGCCTAGAAAATAATTAAAATTACTTCGCAATCTGACTCATTTATTTTTTTAATGTGCCTTATTTTGTTTTTATATATTGAACATTTTCCATTGATGGCTTTTGAATATTTAATATTTTTAAGCTGTCTTCATTTATATATATTTCAGTTTCATCTGATATTTTGATTGGCATTTTAGAAATATCCTCTCCCTTTAATACTGAAACTGCCATTTTGCCTGTTTCATAGCCTAGTTTATAGTAGTTAATTCCTACAGTGGCCAATGCTCCTGCTTCTACACTTCCCTTTTCTGCTGCAATTATAGGTACCTTTGCCTCCAATGTATTCTTAACTATTATAGGCATCGATGATACCACTAATTGATCTGTTGGTACATATAGCACATCTATATCCTTAACCAGGCTAACTATGGCACTGTTTACTTCATTTGTACTTGTTACTCCTGTAGAGATAATCTCATAGCCTTTAGCAACCTTTTTTAATTCATTTAATTGAACCTCTGAATTTACCTCACTTGTATTATATATAAACCCAATTTTCTTAGCATTTGGGACAAGTTTCTTTATTAAATCCATCTGCTTTTCAACAGGTAGATAATCTGACGTTCCTGATACATTAGTTTCAGGCTTTTCCATGGTTTTAACCAATTCCGCTTTTACTGGATCAGTAACAGCACTTATCATTATTGGTATTTTCTTTGTTGCATTAAATGCTCCTTGAGCTGCAGGGGTTCCTATTGCAAAAATTAAATCCTTCTTATCTGAAGAAAATTTCTTAGCTATTGTTTGAGCTATAGTTATGTCTCCCTGAGCATTTTGGTAATCTAACTTTATATTTTCTCCATCCTTATACCCGCTTTCCTCAAGGGCCTTTATAAATCCTTCTCTATTTTGATCTAAAGCAACATATTCAACAATTTGGCTTACACCTATATTTATCACTTTTTTATCCTCTTTTTTTGAACAACCTGCTAGAACGCAAACTAATATTAATACTACAACAATTGCTTTTTTCATAATACTTCCTCCTCTTATACTGCATATTCAAATTTCTTTAGTATGTCTTCGACGGTTATTTTTTTCTTTTCCTCCTCATCTAGGTCCATGATAACTTCACCCTTATGGAGCATAATAAGCCTGTTGCCATACTGTATTGCATCTTTCAAATTGTGAGTTACCATTAATGTAATAATATTTTTTTCTTTAACAATTTTCTCTGTAAGCTTCATCACCTCACTTGATGTTTTAGGATCTAAAGCAGCTGTATGTTCATCTAAAAGCAATATCTTGGGTTTACAAATGCTTGCCATTAATAATGATAAGGCTTGTCTTTGACCACCTGAAAGATATTTAACCTCTACATCTAGCAGTTGTTTTAAGTCCAGAGATATATCCTCTAATATTTTTTCAAGATAGTCCCTCTTATATCTTAAACAGTATTTAAGGTTAAGTAGCTTACCTTTATTTAAAGCTAAAGATAAGTTTTCTCTTACCGTCATAGAAGGACATGTACCTAAAGCTGGATTTTGAAAGACTCTACTTATTACTTTAGTTCTTTTATATTCAGGCATTTTGGTTATATCCTTTCCTTGAAGATAAATGCTTCCTGAGGTTTCTTTAAGTACTCCTGAAATTATATTTAACAGGGTTGACTTACCTGTACCATTGCTGCCAATTATGCTTACAAAATCACCTTTATTAATATTTAGATTAAGGTTTGAAAACAATCTATTTTCACCTATATAGGAATTATGAAAGCTTTTTGATAAGTTTTGAATTTTTAACATTTAAAATCCACCTCCCACATTTCATATTCTCATCATTTTTTATTCCACTGACAGCTAAGAATACAATAATAACCAAGGATGTTATCAGCTTTAAATCCACCGGGGTAAGTCCTATATTCATAGCAAAATATATTGTAATTTGATAAATTATTGTACCTATTATTACAGTTGTTGATTCCTTGATAAATGATTTCTTTTTAATAATGGATGTTCCAATTATTATCGATGCTATCCCCAAAACCAATGTACCAATACCCATTGAAACATCAGAAAAGCCCTGGTATTGTGCCATCATGCTTCCTGAAAGTGCTATAAGCCCATTTGAGAGCATAAGACCTAATATTTTGATTCTTCCTATTTCAATTCCTAGTGATTTAATCATCTGAGGATTATCTCCAACGCCCTTTAATGTATATCCCAATCCTGTTTTCAAAAATAAATCAATGAAAACCTTAACTACAATTACAAACACTAAAGCAATTATTAGAGGATTAATATTATTAAATATATTTTCTTTACCAAAGATAGGAACATTGGCTTTCCCCATAATTCTTAAATTTAGTGAATATAAAATTCCCATTACCAAAATTCCAGAAAGCAAATTTGATATTTTAAGCTTTACATTAAGCACCCCTGTTAATAACCCTGCTATTAATCCTGCTAATAAAGCAAATAAGATAGCTGTAATGGGAGATGTCCCTCTCTTTAGCATTACCACTGTTACTGCTGCTCCCAAAGTAAAACTACCATCTGCAGATAGGTCTGGGAAATCTAAAATTTTATAGCTTATATACACCCCCAACACCATAATCGCTAAAATAAGACTTTGAACTAATATACCTCCCGCTATTTCCATGAAAATTCTCCTCTCGATATTTTTTGTATTAAAAAAGCCACATGGTACTCCATGTGACTTTTAAAATATATATAAACGTAAAAGCCACATAGATTATCTATGTGGCTTTCTATAAATAATTAATGAAAAACTTATACATTACAGCCAACATAGATGCAAACCTTTGAATTCAAAGAATTTCTGGGCTTGCACCTATGTTAAATATAAAGGTACAAACCCTATCTAAATTGGCTGCTAAAGACAAATTGTATTGTCACATTTAATAAGTTTCTCATAATTAATTCCCTCCAAAAATATATTGTTCTAAGTTTATCACCATAATTTATTCAAGTCAAGAATTTTTTTATTTTCGTCTTCATTATAGTACTTTCATTTTTTCTTCTATACCCTAAAAACAAGCATTCACTGTTTACAGAGGAATCTACTCATGAATTTCTGCTTCTTTCCTCAATTTATAAATCTGCATTGAATATACCAATGTTGGTATTAAAAACGCAATTCCAAAAATCCCAAAAGCAATTGTACCTGCAAGCGATGCTCTATCTTTAAAGAATTGCCATCCTGAAAGTAAAAATCCCAAAATTGCTACGCTTAGGTAGGCATTTCGCAATGGTTTATAATAATCTGCAAGGTCATAAAAAGTAGTATGAACTTTGAATGGTTTACCATCGTTTGCTTTTTCCAATATCAAAATTTCTTTGTTATAGCTTCCAGGGGATGTTGCAATTTGCCCCATTCCTTTACCCCATGGCCTCCACTTTGCTTTTCCTATAGAATAATTCAGGTTTATGTTCTTAGTAAATGTCCTATAACCAGCATCTTCAAGAAATTGTCGATATTCCTTTGCTTTCACATAAGACTTTTCTCCTACAAACTCAACACAGTATTGGAATTCTCCTTTATCACAAGGTTCAAATTCATATATAAGCTTAGTTGTGCGTACAAGACGGAATCCATTATCCGCCATCCTGTTTAGCCATTTTTGCTGTGTTTCTAAAAAGCCAAAAAAGTAACGGTAAACTTTCTTTCTCATTCTTTATTCCCCCCCATAATTCTATTGGCTATTTCTGAAAGTGAATTCAAACGCTGTAATTCTGATTGTGCAATGCTTTTGCCCGATTCTGTAATGATATACTCTTTTTTTCTTTCTTCATCATTTCCATATGGTTCAATCCAACCCTTTTTCTGAAGAGTATTTATTGCTCCATATAATGTACCAGCACCTAAAGATAAACGACCCTTCGTTTCACTTTCAATGAACTGCATTATGCCATATCCATGTTTAGGAGTATAGAGCGATAGAAGAATACAAAAGGTAACTTCTGTCAACGCACCACCTTTAACATTATCACGCATTCTAACACCTCACTTCTTTAATTTTATGTATTACGTTTACTGTAATAAATATATCACTAACCGTAATAGTTGTCAATAAAAAAACTGCCTATTTTAGCAGCAGTTTATTATAGTAAAAATATGACCCCCTAACTAAGTGCAAGGAGGCCATAAAGTAATATATATACTTTTACACAAATTAACTTTAAATTTTTTATATTCAAGAAGTAAGAGCTATAGCACTATAAAAAATACTAACCTATTTTATTTAAGAAGCTCTTTTATTTATGTTAATGACATTGGTGATATTTTCATCAACTACAAGTGAATCATAGTCATCAAGTATTCCACGAACTTCTTTAGATAATATAAACAGTGCTATTATATTTGGCACAGCCATGATACCCATGAACATGTCTGCCAATTTCCATACAAATGTTGCATCTATCATAGTACCTACTACTAAAGCTGATATTGATATAAACTTAAATATAATCAATGTTCTTGCCTTAGAGTTAAATACTGCTTTAACATTTGATTCCGCAAAGAAATACCATCCTACTATTGTTGTAAGTGAGAAGAATGATAAACAAACTGAAAGGAACATTCCTCCAAATGTACCGAATCCTGAAGCAAAACCACTTTGTGTCATTATAGTTGCTGTTCCAGTCATATTAGCTGCAGATATATTTGGGTTATATGATCCTGATGTAAGGTTTACCATAACTGTTGATAAACAAATTAAGAAAGTTGATATAAACACTCCTATCATAGCAGTAAAACCCTGTTCAGCAGGATGCTTTGCATCAGCAACTGCATGTGAATGTGGAGTTGAACCCATACCTGCCTCATTTGAGAAGAGTCCTCTTGCAAGACCATATCTTATAGTCTGTTGAACACCTATTCCGAGTGCTCCACCACCAATTGCCTTTGGTGAAAATGCTCCAACAAATATACTTTTTAATGCGGGTAAAAAGTTTCCAATGTTCATAATTATTATCAATAAACTTCCAAGTATATATGCAATGGCCATAACAGGTACTACTGTTTCTGCAAAGGATGCTATTCTTCCCATGCCTCCCATTAATATTAATGCTACTATTATTGCAAGACCGATTGTAACACTAATTGAAGGGATACCAAAGGCATTGCTAACTGAGCCTGCTACTGAATTAGATTGTACCATAATACCAATGATGCCCAGCGCTATGATACATGCTACAGCAAAAATCCTTGATAACCACTTTGAATGCAGACCATTTTTTATATAATAAGCCGGTCCTCCTACTAGTTCTCCATTCTTAGTTTCTCTATACTTTTGCGCTAAAACTGCTTCGCTGAATATAGTAGCCATACCAAAGAATGCAGATATAAGCATCCAAAATGCTGCTCCTGGTCCTCCAGCTGCTATTGCTGTTGCTACACCTACTATATTACCTGTACCAACCTGCGCTGCTACTGCAGTGGCTAAAGCCTGAACAGGTGTCATTTTACCTTCTTCTACTGTGTCTTTATTTACTAAGCCCGCAAGCATTTTCTTTAATGCAGGAAATAATCTGGTGAACTGTGGAAACTTGAGCCTAATAGTCATAAAAATTCCAATTCCCAAAAGAGCAATTATTAACACATAATCCCACAATACCTTATTCACAGATTCAACAATAATGTTAATCATTTCCATTTGTATCCCTCTTCTCTCTTTTATAATTTTAGTTATAGATACCAGATAATTTTGAATACAAAATTGTGAAAAACTAATTAATAATAAAAGCTGGGTATTTACAATGTGCACACATATATTTGATAACAATTTAACAATTAAATTATATTTTACTACCTTCAGAAAGTTTCAAAAAGTTTCAAAATTGTCGCAATATTTTATTATTTATTTCTATAATAGCTTCTATAACTATTATTAATACCTATAGGCTTATACATGCTAATCGATGTATCATAAGCTTCTGCAGTATAGATCCAACAGTAATTGATAAACACCACATAAAAAAAATTGGATAAGAGCACAAACCCTTATCCAATCTTTCTAATCATTATTATTGCTATAAAAAACCATTCCATCGATAAATTTTTTAAGATTTACCTTCCCTCTTTTTTTAGTCTTGCCTCTAATGTAGTCCATTTCTATTTTTATTTGCTCAAAGTTATATAACCCATTGGAATATTCGACAAATGTTTCATTCATATAATCCTCAATACCCAAGTTCGCCAGGTTTATCATCCCAACCATAGCTGTTCTTCTAATTCTTTGTTCCATGGTCTTAGCTTGATCTGTAAAATTACTGCAAAGTTCCCTCATTGTAAAGTTGTCAATATTTTGTTTTGTATCAATTATGTATCTAGTAATATTAAGTATATCCTGGCTACCTGATTCACCAGCAATTCCAATCATCCTCATTATTCTTTTTATTTTTTCAATTCTATTTATGTTTTTTTCTTCTTTCTGATGATTGCTGTCATTAGCAAACAAGCTTTGAATTTGATTTAATTTTCGATTTATATTAAGCTTTTCCTCTACCTTGCGAATGACACTTTCAACCTCTATTGCATTAATGGGTTTGGAAATAAAATATTCTATTCCACTTTGATAGGCTTTACCAATCATATCCTTAGATGATACCTGAGATATCATAATAAACTGTATATCAGAATATACAGACTTTGCCTCTCTAACTAAACTAATACCATCCTTACCCGGCATTAATAAATCCACTAAAACAATATCTGGTTTCAAGTTCTGAATCTCTCTTAAGCCAGCGATTCCATCATTTGCATGTCCTAATAGCTTACCTAATTCTCTATCTATTATTATTTTTTCCAGTATCCTAATTATATTGCTATCATCTTCAACAATAAATATATTCATTTATATCACCTCCAGGGAGTTTCTAGGTATATAAATTTCAAATGTTGTTCCATTATCTTTTTTGGAGCTTACAGCTACCCTTCCTTTTAATTCTCTCTCTACTATATTTAAAACTACGCTTAAGCCTAAACCTCTATTAATTTGTCCTGTAGTATAATTTATCTTAGTTGAAAATCCAGGCGAAAAAATATGCTCTAAATTTTCTTCATCTATTCCGCAGCCAGTATCGGAGATTATAAAAACATGCTGCTCTTTTTCAATTTTATGAGAAAAACTAATCCTGTTCTCTCTTTTTGAATCAGGTATTGCATCAATGCTATTCATAATTAGGTTTCTAAATATAGACATAAGAAAATAGTGTTTTGAGGTATAAAAATTTTCTCCAACATCAAACAGCAGCTCAATATTTTTATCTATACGTCTTACTTCTCTTTTCATAGTTTCATACAATATGGTAATAATGTCTTTAAAATTCATTCCATCATCCCTAAGCTTATCCTCAGTAAGCTCTTTTATTCCCCGAATAGCCAACTTATATTCCTTTTTTATCTCATGTACATCCCTTGCAATAGCCAGCGCTCTATCTGCATAGCTATTTTTATCCTCTCCACCATTTATCTTTTCAAATAATACATAGGAATTGGACATAACATTTTCTATATTATCCATATTCTTTTCCATCCAATACATTTCTGATTTCAATTGTGCAGTTAACCATAAAAGCCTTGTATATCTTATCTCATGTTCTTCCTTTAATAGAAGCACCTTATAGTACTTAATCCAATTTAATACCAACCATACAATACCCGAACGTACCACAGCTACAAGTAATAAAGTTAATATGATATCCAAATGAAACCTTGAAGCTTCTATAACAATTCTTGAACTTATCTCGACTAGATTCGCAAACATGTCACAGGTAATTAAAATAAGCAATAACATGTTTAAATTGATTTTATTACTTCTCTTAACTAGCAGCGAATATATAATGCCATAAAAGGTATAAAATAATATTTCCAACTGATATGAGAACATGACCTCTTTAAGACTGCCTTTTACAAAAAAGTATATTAAACACCTAAGAATATAAACAATTATTCCTGATATTAAGCCCATTGGAACTGGTTTTAAATCTTCATACTGAAAAAGTAAAATTGCAAATAATATTATACCTGCCGAAACTCTAAAATCAGTGTTCATTATTCCAATATTAATTTGTGAGGCTATTGCAATAACAACTGCAGCAACTATTACTCTTTTTAAATATTTCAAATTAACACATCCTAGTCTAATCCATAATATTTCAACGATTTGATTATAGTCTAACATAAAAATAGGCTTAGAAAAAGAGCACTCCTACCAAGCCTGAAGAGCTTCTTCTAATTATTTCTAGGGCTAAAATATATTATCATTCAATCCTTCAATGTTATGTAATGACTATATCTACTTTTCTACATCCTAGGTTAACAATGTTTAAAAAAATGTTATAATATTAATCAGAAGGAATGGATGATGGTAAATTAATTTAGGAGCTGCAAGATGCACTCTAATAAATTCTTCTATTATCTACACGGAATACAGATAAAACATAAGAGAGGTAGACTGGAAGAATTCAAAATAATACAAAATAATTTAAATATTGAAGAGGAGATATAATATGTATCCAGAGAAGTTATCAAAGATTCCATACGGAGAACTAGGTATTATTGTTCTTGATAGTTGTAAAGAATTAGGAGAGAAGATAGACAAAAATCTTGTGCAGCTTAGGAAGGATTACTATTCCCAGAACGGAGATGAATATTACTGGGATAGATTAAAGGATTCATACCTGACTCAGGTAAAAGACATTCGTTTTTCAAATGGTGAGGGAAAGGTTAAATTAGAGGAAACCGTAAGAGGAAAGGATGTATACATACTTGCTGACGTTGGTAATTACAACTGCTCCTACGAGATGTTTGGAAAAACGTCATATATGGGTCCTGATGAACATTTCCAAGATATAAAGAGAACCATATCTGCAATAAGTGGAAGGGCTAGGAGAGTATCCGTTATCATGCCCCTACTTTATGCAAGCAGACAGCATAAGAGAAAGGGCAGAGAATCCCTTGATTGTGCAATAGCACTTCAAGAACTTGAAAGGCTTGGAGTTCAAAACATTATTACATTTGATGCACATGATCCTAGAGTTGAAAATGCAATTCCGCTAACTAACTTTCAAAATATGTATCCTAACTATGAAATAATAAAGGAATTATTAAAAACAGAAACAGCTAATAGCTTTGATAAATCAAATATGATGATAATAAGCCCTGATACAGGAGCAATGGATAGGGCTATATACTATGCAAGTATACTCGGTGTTGATGTTGGACTTTTCTATAAAAGGCGTGATTATACAAAGGTAGTAAACGGAAAAAATCCAATCATACAGCATGAGTATATGGGTGGAAACGTTTCAGGAAAAGATGTTCTCGTTGTTGATGATATGGTTGCTTCAGGAGAATCCATACTAGATATTGCAATTCAGCTTAAAAAGCGAAATGCCAGAAATATTTATGTAGCAGCTACTTTTGCTCTTTTTACTGAGGGTGTAGAAAAATTCATAAAGTATTACGAACAGGGTCTTATTACAAGATTCTATTCAACAAATCTAACCTATATTCCAGAGGATGTTAAGAAATCAGAATGGTTTGTTGAAGTTGATTTATCTTCATTCATGTCAGAATTAATAGATAGATTAAATTATGATGAATCAGTAAGCCCTCTATTTGATGATACTGATAGGATTAAGGAACTGCTTAAAGACAAATAATTGTAGCTGCAGAATATGTTAAAGAAAAGCTTTATTATATATATTCATTTTTGAGGAGATAAGTAATTACGTCAATCCATATTTTAATTTGTCAGTGGAAGAAGATTTCTTTAAAACACTAGTAAAGAAATGATGTATACCACTGGTACTATTCCAATTGAACTCCTCTGTAAATCAATTTTTAACAAACAGCACCTATATATCTGATAGGTGCTGTTTTGTTAAAATATAGAAAATAGCATATTGATATTTTATAATAATCCAATAAAAAAGGCTTCTATAAAGAAGTCCTTTTAAAACGAATTGAATTTGGTATGCCTTATTTTATAGCTAATTGTCTTACTTTATAAGACAATTAGCTATAAAATAAGAACTTGCATGTTAACAAGTTCCTATTTTATTTGATATCTATATGTTAAAGATAAAAAATTACTCATTTAGAAAGTCAAAAACTGTTTGAACGAATAATGCAGATCCTAGATAAAATACACTTTCATCAAGCTGAAATTTAGCATTATGAGCAGGATACGTCATTCCATTTTCTTCCTTTAAAGAAGTTAGAAAGAAAAATGTTCCAGGAGCTTTTTCTAAAAAATATGCCATATCTTCTCCGCCCATAAATGGCTCTTTAAGCTCAACTATATCCTCTTCTTTAACTATCTTTTTAGCTGAACTAACAAATCTCTCGGTAAATTCCTTTGAGTTTACAAGAGGGGGATAACCAAATGTATATTCATATTCATAATCTCCCCTCATAGCTTTAGTTATGTTTGCAGTTATTTCTTTTATTCTTTTAGCTAAAACCTCTCTTACCTCAAAGGCTACAGCTCTTGCAGTTCCTTCAAGCTCAACATAGTCAGGTATTATATTATAAGCACTCCCTCCATTGATCTTTCCAATTGTAACTACAGCGGGAGCAGTTGGTTTGATTTCTCTGCTTCTAATAGTCTGAAGAGCGTTTATTACCTGTGAAGCTATTGCTACAGGATCAACCCCTGTTTCTGGATAGGCTCCATGGGCTCCTCTGCCCTTAACCTTTATATAAAACTTATCAAGACATGCCATAGCATTGCTATAGCTAATCATAACTTTTCCACTTCCTACACCTGGAAAACTTCCTATGTGAAGGCCTAACACTGCATCGACCTTAGGATTTTCTAATGCTCCTTCTTCTATCATTAGTTTAGCTCCTCCAGGGCCTTCCTCTGCTGGCTGGAATATTAGCTTTACATTTCCCTTTATTTTGTCGTCATTATTTTTTAATATTTTAGCTGCTCCTAAAAGCATAGCCGTGTGGGAATCATGTCCACAGGCATGCATATTTCCATTTTTTGAAGCAAAGGGTATATTTGTTTCTTCTTTTATTGGAAGTGCATCCATATCTGCTCTTAGTGCAATTGTTTTTCCTGGATGCTTACCTTTAATTAGAGCTACTATACCTGACCCATCCACAAATGTTTCGTATTCTATTCCTAAATCCTTAAGCCTATCCTTAACATATGCTGATGTTTTAAGTAAATTTAAGCCTATTTCAGGTATTTGATGCAACTCCCTTCTCCATTTAATTATATCTTCACTAATTGTCTTTGCTTGCTTTTTTATATCCATTTCTTTTCCTCCCTAAATCATTATGATTAGATTCTAGATTTATTTACACTCTATAAACCTAACTTTCTTGCTTCTTGGCCTGCTTCTTGTAATCCGTCACAGCAACAAATGAAGTTGAAAAAACACATAATGGTACTGCAAGCCATACTGGGACTATATTTGTTAAAGTAATAATTATTCCAACTGATAGTCCAACAATAGCATATTTGTAAAACTTAAGAGCAAACATTGTTAATAATGCTCCCATAATAGAAGGAAAAACAAATCCAAAGGCTGTCGTTACATACTTAGGTAATACACTGATTATGGCACCACCTGCAAAAGCTCCAATAGTAACTATAACTAAGTTTGTTATTATTGATCCTGCTATGCTTATGGTTGAAACCAGTTCAGCTTTTTGGCTTCCAGGCTCAACTCCAAGAGTATCCTGAGCAACAGCAGATGCGGGTACCCTGATATTTCCTATATTTCCGGATAAAAACGACATATAAGTACCCGATATTCCCAATATAGGGAAATAGGAAATTGGCTCAACTATATAAAATGCTCCATATATTGAAGCTATCAAAAACCATCCAGTTAAAATATTTTTTACAGGAGGTATTGCTCCATACCTCATCCATAGATAAATTGCTGGTAAAAAACACAAAGCAATAGCTACTAATATTGTCCATTTTCCAGTAAATATTATCTTTTTAGTAAATACCTGATCATAGGAATTGTTTTTCATATGATTCCCTCCTTAAATTTATTTAAATAGTGCTGCAACAAACATTGCTATAAACATAGCTATTCCTAAATTCCATTCTCTTAAGCTTCTTACTTTTTCCGAAATCTTTGTCAAAATTATCATGGCTATAGCGGCTACTAATACTGCAATAAGATTTGCAGTAACTAAACTTCCTTTACTAATGATTTGGCCAGAAACAATGAAGGATGAAGCCCCTATAATAGCTCCTGTTCCTATTTGTCCCACAAGTTTAGTATCACCAGCAGTAACTTTATCTTTCATTAGATTAAGCTTGTCCGCAAATAAAGCAACAATTAGTAACCAGCCTATACCATTTAATGTCATAGACCAAACTGATGAGGCAAATGCTGTCAAATCATACTGTGCTGATCCAAATTCGACTCCCATTGCTTTTGCACCCATCGCAGCAGCCGCAAGTTCTGCCGGCGCTGAGCCTATTATTGACAATCTAAGCCAAGTAATAGGTGCCCCGACTACTGCCATCATCCCAAGCATTACTACAAGTACGGATAATGCAGGTCCGATTGCTGCAATAAGTCCAACTCTAAATGCCTTTACACCTTCTTCACGAGTTAAGTTAACTATTTTGCCAGCTTCAAATGCTTTTTTTGTAAATATAATTGCTTGTACACCTACCATTAAAACAACGGGAAGACACATTAACCATAGTATTGGGTCATTAGCTACTTTTAAGTATTCCTTCATAGTTTTTCTCCTTCCGCTTTTAAATTCTATAAATATTTGAAATATTATGGCTTTAATTATACTGCATAAAGCGGATGAATTTTTTGAGAATTCGTCTGAAAATTCTTATATTTTTGTACATTTTTATAAACCTATTCCCATGCTCAAAGATCTTAAGAAAAGGTGGAAAATATATTTGTGAAACTAAAAAATATAATAAGTATATTCACATGAAAGTAATTTGTTCCTAGTTTTATTATTTGATAAAGAAAAGAGGCTGCTCATAGTGATTTAAAATCACTATGAGCAGCCTCTATACAATTATACTTAGTCAAATAGTTCTATAAATTTTAAAATTATCTCTAGCTTTAATCTTTCAATTGAATCTTCCCAGTCAATGTTTATTAGTTTTTCAATTTTTTTAATTCTATATCTTACTGTATTGTTATGCAGAAATAATTTTTTAGCTGTTATTGAATAATTTAAATTACATTCAAAGAAACCTTTTAAAGTAAGAATTAATTCCAGACCATCCTCTTCTAGTGTTAAAGGCTTGATATATTTGTTGTATACGCTCATGTTTTCCTTTTTAAATTCATCAATATTATAAAATTTAAAAGGTCCTAAATCATCATAAAAAATCACCTTAGATTTCGAAGAAATATATCTTGATATATTAATAGCCTTTAAACTTTCAGCATAGCTCCCTTTAACGTCTTTTACATCCATAAAATCGCTGCAAATCCCTGCTATGAAATTTCCTCCTTTTATTTCTTTTTCTAAACACTTAATAACTTCATTTATACTTAATTTTATAAAATCACTTATCTGATTTAGGCTTTTATTACTCATATAGAGCATAACTATCTCATCTTTACATGTTAAGCCGAAAAGTATTTCATCTCTTTGAAATATGTGATATATACATCTGGATATTTTATCTCTGTGCTTATATAAACTTATTTTTTCATTAGACTGTCTCATGCAAATACATAGATATAACCTTTCTGTGTTTAAAACATTTTTTACAATTTGTGTTTCATTTTGAAAATCATTTTCTATAATTTGGTTAATAAGTTCATCTTGGTATTTATCTTTAAGTGAATTTTCAAAATATACACTTCCATATTCATGCAGCAAAAGTATAAAGCTCAACCTTATTATATATAGATCATAGTAATCATTTATTTCTTCATTCTCCCACACCACAAGATAAGCAAGCATCACATTATCTATTTCTAGTGGAATAACTGTTCTAATGTTCTTTTCACCATTTTCCACACTTTTCACTCTAAATATGACGAACCTATCCGATAACATTGTTTTCTCATATTTTGAATTAGGATTCCAAATATACTCCCAATCATTTAGTCTAGCAGCTTTAATACTTTTATCAAAGCTTGAATATACTTTTTTATTTAAAATATCATACACTTCTACTGGTTTTCCAATTTCACATGAAAGACCTTCTATTATTTCCATTACTTTTTTATAATGATTCTTAACTCCATATGATTGAATAAAACCAGACAGCTTCTTTATATGCCTATCAAGGGCAATTTCATTAACGGCATTTGTTATCTCTATCCATGCAGCATTTTTAGGTAGATCAATCAGAGGAAAGTTCAAATTATTGCATAGTTCAATTATCTCTTCCGGTATTTTTTCTAGATATCTGCCAACTTTTATGCCAATGCCTGACGAGTTTTTTTCATTTGATTCAATTATTAACTCTTTAAAATACTCTGTATTATCTTTCAAAAAATATCCTGTTGAAAGCAGCAATTCCTTCCCCTTAACCCATTGAGCTCCAGTAGGTGCGTCCTGAACAGAAATGCCTTGGACTAATCTATTAAGTCCTCCTTTTCCTGCTAACACTCTGCTTTCGGAGAAAAAGTCTGATTCTAATATTTCTCTTAAAGTTACCCCATTTTATCAGCTCCTATAAGATCAAATTTTGAGTTCATGTACCAAGCTTAAAGTTATTAGCTCTCTTTTTACATCTTTAATAATTACATCTGCTATCCTTACATGTTCCTCTATCTTTTTCTTATCCATTCTTTGAATTATAATATATATTAACATTATTGAAAAAGGTTTATTTTTACAATAGTACATATGTGGACGTTTAATAATTATTAACCGTACCTTGTAATATTTTTAAAAACCCACTGGAGATAATCCAGTGGGAACATACATAAAATATTATATGGGAAACTTATCTTAACAATTGACAAAAACTTATTTCTTTATTAATCTCTAAGAAAGAAAAGCCTGAGATTATAACTATTTTTTCTTGGCTGTTACTGTATACAAATCATTTTTTGAATCATACGTTAAGACTACTTTTATTCCAGGACCAGGCCATAAATACCCAATCTGTGGCTTGAGCTTCTTATCGGTCAATCTGAAAGTTAATTTAAAGCCATCAATAAAGTAAAACTCTCTGTCTAAATAAACTCTAAGCTCATCCTGAGTTTTTATGTTCATTGGATCAATTTTAGGATATGAGCTCTCATTAGGAATCCCCATTTTGGGAGAATGGTCCTTCATAAAAGTAAATTTGTCATTTAAAAAGTACTTATAGGATATTTTCTTACCATCATCCCACGTAGTATCTACAAATTTCCATTCACCATTGAGAAAAACAGCATTCCAAATATGGTTAGGGGAAGCAGGACTAGTGATAGTAGTGCCGAGTTCAGAAACACATGGAATCGATGCCCTATCACATAAGTATTCAAACAAATAAGCATAATCCCCACATACTCCTCTTCCTTTATCGATGGTCATAAGGACAGCTTCAGGAGTATAATCTTTTCCATAGTTTAGGTCATATGTAATATGTGTAACCACGTAATCATGAATAGCCTTGATTTTTTGTTCTGTTGTCATTTTAGGCTTGATTATCTTTGCCAAGATACCATCCAGCTTTTGGTACAGCTTTTTATGCACTGAATCCGCCTGCATATCCATGCTTACTTTTTCATTTGATTTTATTGCCTTAGCTTCTATTTTATATAGTAATTCCGGGCCATAAACCTCTTCTTTAAAATCAGCAAATTTAACCCCATTCTTAAATGTAAATTTAATACCTTTTTCCAGAGTAAATAATTCTACCAGGGCACAACCCGTGTCAATCCTCATATAACTTCCATCTCTCTTAATATTACCTATCGCTGTATCCTCAAAATGTTCCTGAAGGTACTCCTCAAGCTGTGCATTATTTTCAAACAGCAGATGCACAATGTTTTCTCCAACTACAACCCCTGATAGCTCATCCAAATATATTGGAATTTTATAACCTCTTAAATTTTCAAATTCATGTGCTCTACTATCGATAATTGCTTCTTGTTTAGTATACATACCCTGTGGCTCAAAATTTATCCCTCTGTTATCAATACCACAATTTGCAACTGATACTATATCGTCAGCAGGTATTTTTGTACAGTCGAGAAAATCCAGAGTTTCTGAGACATTATCCGATGACTGATAAATCATCCCATTTACTAATTTCCTCGCTGCTTCAAGCCTAGTAAGCGGTTTTTTCAGGTCATCTTTACTATTAATCATTCCATAAATATAAGCCAGTTTGACATAATCAGGTGAATTTTCATCAATTGTGTTTCCTTCAAAATGTATTTTATCGTCCAGTTCCTCTGATTTGAAAAATAATTTTGCCAGTTCGCCAAGGCTTATAGGATTGCTAAACCCGGAAGTAAACGAATCGGACAATTCACCTTTTAGAATCCTTTTTATAAAATCCTCTCTAACATCTGGTGATGGTGAATCAGCTGGGAATTTGTAATCTTCAATCTGCCTTTCATAATCCCGGTCTTTGAGGAACATTTCAATTGTGAATTCATATCCGTCAATTATTGACTCAATGGACTCTGAACCATCAAAGGTTTCAACCTCTGTTTTATAGATATTTTCGTGGATAACCGATAAAAGCTGTGACGTAATAATTTTAGATAACTTATGCTCCTTGAATAAGCTTTCTAGTTTACTGGGCAGATTTTTTATTATCTCTGGACTTACCTTGTTACCTGCTTTTATGGACTGGTTGAAATATTTTGTTATTCTTTCATCAACTTGATCTAAATCAGTTTGATTTACCTCGTCCTTTTCTTTACCCATTCTTTTAAAGCTTCCAACAAGGCCTTCAAACTCTTCAAAATCATCGTCAGCCAGACCGAAAGTCAGCCAAACAGTTTTATTACCTTTTTCCCAGTAAAACTGTCCCCTCTTTATAATACTTTTATGAAGAAGTTGTTCTGAAATCATTTTATACTCTTCTTTTGAAAACCCACCTAATCTCTCTTCCTCTATTTCAATAGCAACCCTTATATCGTTAAGTCTTTCATCAACGGCAGCTTTAAGAACAGCGGGCGTCATTTTAGGCAACTTTTCTTTAACAACCGGTCCGGTTATCGGATCAAATTCACTCTCTAAAGGTATGTAAACCTGCTCGCTTTTTAAAAAAATCTTTTCAAGCTGTGCAAAGGTTGCATCCAGGTCTTTATTATTAGTGAAATATGATGCTGCAAAAGCTAAAGGACTGTTGAGTAATAAAACCAAAACAATTAATAATGAAAATAACTTTTTCATATTTTTCTCCTTTTGATTATGATATTTAGAATCTACTTTTAAATAAGTATATACCAAAACTTTCTATTTTTCAAAAATTTAAGCTATTTTGTGCTTTATTGTAGAATTTTGGTCACATTTATTTGGTATGACATCATATCTTCATTCTGTTGTTCTTTTATATACTGCTCTATTGTAACCTTATTATGTTCAACCATACCCATATAATATCTTCTACACCAAAAGCTTCTATTTTCACATATATTTGAGCTTTAAATATTTCTCAAATATCATCAGATGGTGATTTTCAAATATGGCACATAGTTGTCAAGTATTAGAGGTTATAATCATTAAATTAGAAAACAAAAGAGCCAATAACATGAAGTTTATTTACTACATAATTATTGGTCCTGCGTCTTAGCGTCTGGCTCTTTGATAGCTGTTATTTTTAAATTGGCTATTTCAATAAGTATTTCTTATTTGCATTTAGGACAATACGAGGGAAAGTTTTTTAATTCAGTATCATCTTGTATTTTTAGACGTGTTTTATTTTCACAAATTGGGCACAATAGCCACTTAGTAATAATCATTTTACCATCACACTCCATTTATTTTTACAAGCCATCAACACCAGTCCAGAATTATTTATTGATTCACTATTCTCAATTCTCAAATATTGGTTCAAGATGCTTTACATATACCTGAAAATTCTCCAATGATAACATAGATTATCCTCCTTTTAGCATATTCTATACGCTTGCCTTTATCTTACACCTTACCCTAAGGGTAAAGTCAATATGATAAATAAGACTTACTTGTATTGGTATAACCGTAATAAGCAATCGTAGATAGCTTATCCTTTCATCAAAATATTTGCTTGTAAAATAAAAAATACCGACTTGAAAAGTGCAGATAAAATTTCAGAGCTTTTTTCATATAGAAAATCATGGCAACACCCATGATACAGATTGCGCACACCTATTTTTACTGCACCAATAAAGCTTTGTTCCCTTTTCAAGGCAATCCAGGTAGTATTGTTCATCCATCTTTTACACCTCTATTCTAATATGTAAAATTAGTAAAATAAACACTCCATAATTTCTTAAGCTTAAAATCGAAAAAAATTTATACAAATGATTGCATCAAAAAAATTCTTTGCATAAGGAAGATTATGTGCTTCCCCTTTAATTGGGAACACTAAGTTTCCGACTTCTGCTTCACATATCCGTTCCCAATTTTCGTCCGGATTAACCCAAAGATCATTGGCAAAAACCATAACCCCAAATTCTTTAGCAAGAAAAATTGATGTCAAAGCTTTTCCGCAACCCATATCAAGCACTCTCATTCAGGGATACCTGCTTGATTAATTGCTTCAATATCTCTATAAATGGTTCTTTGTGATACCTCAAAATGTTCTGCAAGCTCTTTTGCGCTAATATGCTTTCTGTTAAGTAAAAGCATTATTATAGCAAGTAATCTTCCAAGCTTCATAAAATCACCTCCAGGATTATTTTACCATATTATTGCATAAACTTCATAAAGGTAAGTAATTACATCAATCCATATTTTTATTTATCAGTTGAAGAAAGTTTTCTTAAAAGTCCTAGCCATGAAAAGATGTACACCACTAGTACTACTACGATTGAATTCCTCTGTAAATCAAATTTTAACAAAACAGCACCTATATATCTGATAGGTGCTGTTTTGTTAAAATATGCAATAGTACATATACTTTTACTTAACTATTTCTCAGCTAATGATACTTTTATCTTACTTCATTTTTTAAGGCTTTAATATACTTCAAGTTTTCACTAATCTTCTTCTCAAGTCCTTGATTAGTTGGTTTATAATATTCTCGACCTACTAAGTTATCTGGTAAACATTGCATAGAAGTTACCTTTTTATTATAATCGTGAGCATATTTATAGCCTTTACCATATCCTAAATCCTTCATTAACTTTGTAACATCATTTCTTAACTGCATTGGTACTCCTTCACACTTATTTTCCTCTATATCCTTTTTTGCTTTTTCATATCCTACATAAAGAGCATTAGATTTAGGCGCTAATGCCATATAGACAACTGCTTGTGCTAAATTAACAGTGCACTCTGACATTCCTATATAATGGGCTGCCTGATATGCTGCAATTGCTATTTCTAAAGCCCTTGGATCTGCAAGCCCCACATCCTCAGAGGCAAATCTTATGATTCTTCTAGCTACATAAAGTGGATCTTCTCCACTTTCAAGCATTCTAGCGAGCCAATATATAGATGCATCTGGATCACTATTCCTCATTGATTTATGAAGAGCTGATATAAGATTATAATGTTCCTCCCCATTTTTATCATATAGGACGCTTTTTTTATTAATACATTTTTCTATAACACCTTTACTAATAATTGCAATATTTCCATTCAATGATACAGTAACTGCCATTTCCAGTATGTTAAGAGCAGTTCTTGCATCACCATTAGAGTAAACTCCTATAATTTCTAGTGCATTATCCTCTACTTTTATACATATGTCCTTAAAGCCTCTATCATCTTTAATGGCATTGTTTAGAAGATTAACTATTTCACTTGTATCTAATGGTTGCAGTACAAATACTCTACACCTGGACAGCAATGCAGAATTCACTTCAAATGATGGATTTTCCGTGGTCGCTCCTATTAAAATAATATCTCCACTCTCTACTGCTGGTAAAAATGCATCCTGTTGGCTTTTATTGAATCTGTGAATTTCATCAATAAAAACTATAGTCTTAATGCCTAAATATTTATTTTGTTTTGCTACATTCATAACGTCTCTTATCTCCTTTATGCCTGTAGTTACTGCACTAAACACATTAAATTCAGCTTTAGTGTATGATGCTATTAGCATTCCAAGGGTGGTTTTTCCAACACCAGGAGGTCCCCAAAATATCATTGAAGTTATGGAGTCAGATTCTATTAAATGCCTTAGCATTTTTCCCTCTCCAAGAAGATGTTTTTGACCAATGTACTCTTCAAAACATCTTGGTCTTACTCTGTGTGCCAATGGCTCATTTGCTTTTGTATTATTAAATATAGAACTTTGATAATAATCCATATTAATCACTCCTCTATGACTTAGTCCATATAACAAAAAGGAAAAAAATTTCTATTAAACACAATAATTATAAAAGGGCAGACCACTTTATCATAGGAAAACGCCGAATCGTTATATTGCAACCAGTATCTTAATTATACATAATAATCTAATATAAAATGCTTCTGTAAAGAAGTCCTTTTAAAACGAATTAAATTTAGCATAACTTTGAAAAAACTCTTCAAGATTTAGCAAATATTACAACTACACAATTAAATCCTCAATTTACCATTTAATAAATGCCCAATCCATTTTGTTCGAACATCAATAAGCTTGAGTCTTTGGCTTTAGAATTAAAGCAGATCTATCCATGAAATATGAGGGTGCATTAAGTCCACAAGGTGGTATGAGGGTAGATAGATTATCATCATAATCTATCTACCCTCGAAAACATCAAAACTCCTTTTCATATCTTTTGAAAAATTCATAATATGTGAGTACGTTTCCTAATTCAGTCCATCTTTTTACATCAACTGGATTTTCATCAAGATCATATATTTTTGCTCCATTCATGGCAAGCAGAAATGGTGAATGTGTTGATATAATGAACTGACATCCCAAAAATCGTGCAGAGTCCTCAATAAATTCCATTAATTCCATCTGGCGTTTTGGGGAAAGACTGTTTTCAGGCTCATCCAATATATAAAGTCCGTTTTCTTCAATTTTCTCTGTAAAATACAAAAATGCACTTTCGCCATTGGAATATTCCCGCACATTATCCATCAATTCATTTCTTACAAAACGTGACTGTGTTTTACTTCTGGCACAATTTACTTTTTTAAGTTGCTCATAATCTTCTATAGACTTAAGCTGAAAATGAGAATATTTAGCATCCAAATATTCTTCAAAAAGATTTTCTCTTTTTTGGTCAATTCCTTCGTTAAGGTTACGGATATTCAACATATAGTCAAATACATCATCACTGGTAATAATTCTACTATTTTCAGGGATGTCGTTCTCAAGCTGCATCTCACACATATTGACATAATCATTATAGAAATTAGATTTATTGTATATAGAATCACGATTGATTCCTGTTTTTTCTGCTATCACGTTTAACGCCGTTGATTTTCCCGAACCATTTCCACCATATAAAATCGTAACTGGCTCAAAATCAATTCTTTTAAAACCATGCCTTGATAATATCTTAAATGGATAAAAAGAGTCATAGCAGGTTCTTTTTATATCCATGAAAAAATCAAATTCCATATCCTCATTTGGAAATGTAAAAGCATTTAAATAAACCATTATCATCTTCCTTATCATAACATTATATAAATAGTATAAGTCATTATATCAAAAGTTCATTTTTGTTAATTGCACGCAAGGCATTGTTGAACACATTAGCAAACTGATCCAAATTCAACATTATATCAGCAATTTTTTCTTTACCATACATATCATAAATAACACCCCAGATATCTGCGCCTAAGTGATATGTAATGGGATTCCTTAAGTAAAACTTCCTCATTTGTCCATCTATCATCACGTCACGATACAGATAATGCTTAACAAACAAGTCCTCTACTTCTTCTTTTGTGATTGAGTTAATCGATTGAAGCATTGCCATATCCTTTTGAAAACCCTTATAGATTGAAGTGAAGTTTTTTATGTAGTAATCATATGACACCTGATTCACTGTCATCTCATCATCATGGCGTATACGCTTAGTTAGAATGCCCTCAAAATTATTGCCATGCTTCACTGCCAGCCCTTCCTGGCTTAAAAGGTATGCTAAATAACCAGCTGGGGTACATTGCAAAAAGTCCACTTTACCACTAAAGTTAGCTTTAAATCCTTCATGGTACAGTTCATGAGCTATTGTATGTAATATACCCTGAGTTGATTTGTCAGAACAGGTTACTTTCAAATCATAAAAGCAATGATGCTTATAATTAAATCCACCTGTAACACCCAATCCAATAGCCACAATTTGTTTGATATTTGAAACGTCAATTGGCTCTGGCAATCCATTATTCACCCATTCTACTGCCTTATTCAGATGATTCTCATCAATAGCTTTAACTTTATCATAAATCGTACGATAATATCCGGTATTGGTTTTAATATGCTTTAAATCATTAATTCGCATTGATAAGGCTTTTGATGATAAATCATCAGGTGTAATTGTATTAATATTCTTAAAAAAATTAATGTATTCTTCTTTTGTAAATCCAATGTTTGCATGATGATTGTTGAAGAATTCAAACTGAATCGCATAATCTTCATGGTCTAGTAGTTGGTTTAAGTCCCTTGTTACATCTTCACCATTATTATGCCGATCCATAATATCAAGCATTATTGGAATACATTGATGTGATAACTGCATACCATCACCCCATTATTTATTCATTAATCTACATCCATCTTTATTAATTATTTTCAATTATACTCAAGAACCCTTTCCTATCCTAACTTGCCCTTCTGCTTGTATTCTTTTAAATCCTTACCATCCTACACTTTACCTTTATATCTCATAATTATACCTTTAACTATGTGCTATTACAATTTATGTAGTACATAGTTGTGAACCAGATAAAATAGTTCCCCCAAACCTAAATTTGAGGGAATATAAAATATTAAAAATGGCGAAAAGCAATACTCCAATTTTTATTTATTTTCGCATATTTTCTTTATATTAAAGACCTTCTATCCCCTTTGCTTAATTCTTACAGATGAATAAACAAGCACTGCTAAATCAACCATGATAACAAACCCTATAATTCTAACAGTCCAATCAGGCATCGCAGGCGTAAACCAGTTAATACCCATAGAAAGTAATGCAATAATCATAATCACCATGGATATCAAGAATAAAATTTTATTTCTCATCAAAATCTCCCCCTACATAGTTTTCAGATAATATAGTTTTAGGATTGCTCCTATTGAGAGTTGTATTATCGCCGCTATAACCAATGTATAAAATACTACTATATTAAAATATCCAGAAATAATTGCTGCTATCAACATTAATTCAGATGTAATCATTAACATTGGCATTCCCGCCTTACTGCGAATAGTTTTTAACCTTTCATCATGTTCTTGGTTATATAACATTTTAAGTTTTTTATCATCTTTGATAACCATACCTAACTTTATGATTTGGAGCAAAGATAACATTCCTATTCCAAATATAATCCCAAATTGAAATCCTGAAATAATTCCATCTGACATACTTCCCTTCTCCGGGCTGCCCACTGCAAAGAAACCATAAACACCAAGTAGTGCTGTTATTAAAGTCATTCCTGAAAATAGTATTATTCTTCGTTTAACTTTACTTTTAAACTTTTCCATTGTTTTGCCTCCTAAATTAATCTACATCTGAAAAGTCAAAAACTTCTTCAATAGTTAGCCCAAAATAATGAGCAATTTTATACGCTAACACAAGGGAAGCAGTATATTTTCCTACTTCTATTGATGTAATAGTCTGTCTTGTTGTCCCAACTTCCAAAGCTAATTCTTCCTGGGACATTTTTCTTTCCTTTCTCAATTCCCTTATTCGTGTTTTCAATTCTATCACCACCATAAATACGCATAGTTTGCTTTGCAATTTTAGTATAGTAAACTTTGCATATATTGTCAAGTCTACTTTTCATATAATGTAAAATTTATATTTCATAAAAATCACTCCGTTATATATATGTTGCTCTCCTTGGTCTACCGGAACATAAAACACAAAAAAAAGGGGCATAATGCCCCAAATCTTTGATATCTATTATAGCCGCCACTGGTAGTGCAGCTTCTCTAAAGAAAAGTAAAATGGTAAAACTCTCTAAAAAATCATCTCTCCTGGTTTATAGCCCTCAGGCAATTCTTCTTCACTTAAAAATTTGAAATCGTCATCACGTAGTATTGGTAAAAATGCTTCGTATGGAATTCTGGAAAACTCACAGGCATAATTATTAGATCCGAACCACTTACCCTCTTTGCTGGTCAAATTTAAACCTCTGGCAAACTTTGTAAAGTTTGAGCAATCATGAACTACTAAATCCCATTTTTCTTCATCGGCTATTTTCATGAATTTCAGAGTTAATTCCCTACTCCAAATTGGAGATATATAGCCATGTCTTGCAATATACATATTTTCCCCGTAATAATTGTCAATGTTATTCTCATTTAAATGTAATTCTGCACAATTGATAAAATCGAGTTTTGTATCTAAAATGGCTTGCTTCTTCTCAAAAAAAGCTTCGAAAAGCTCAGGAGTCATTGGAGTTTCAATACCTACATTTTTAATATATTTTTTTGCTATTCCAATGTTTTCAATAACTTTGTCTGAACAATTAGAAGCACCAAGGTTGAAACGTATCTCATTAAGACCGGCTTCGCCTAATGCTTTCAATGTCTCTTCTGTTGCTAAAGTACCATTTGTATATAGATGTTGATGAATCCCTGCATCACAAAACTTCTTTATTACCGAATAGTATTTTTCAATTTCCATAAATGGCTCTAAATAAACGTAGGCAATGCCAGTAGGTTTCTGATGGATGGAAAGAAGCAAATCAATATCCTTCTCATAAAATTTTGTTCCTCCAATTTCCCACATACCTTCGCCAATTGGAGGAACATCATCTAGTTCTCCATAGTTATAACAGAACTTACACTTTATATTACATTTGTTCGTTTTCCTAATTGCACTCAAACCAGTGCCTAATAAACAAGAACGACATCCTTTAGGGAACTTACTTTCATTTCCAACAAAATAAGTTCTATTTTCCAAAGTTTTCAAACCTTTAATTTCAGACATTAATATATCATTTCTATGATCGATCGCTGCCTCAATTTGTGCAAAAGTAGAGTAAACTATTTCTTGTTGCTTTGTCATAATTTCCTCTTCCTCAGGCAATATTGAAAAAAATTCAAACCACATCAATGCATCTTTTTTTGAAATTTTCATAGTATATCCTCCTCTACTGTGAAGGTAGTGTAAAATTTTTTACACTACTATTAATTTTTGCTTTATATATCAAAGGTTACAGAGTTTTTTTGAATAAAAAAACAATGACCACTTTTTTCTGTTATAATTGAAATCCCTACGACACAAAAATAATACAAAGGTTGGTCATTGCGTGGAACTAATTATAACTTATTTATACTACTATATTCAATATTTAAATAGAGTAATTATAACACTCATATCTATGAAAAAATATTTATTTGTAGATTCCATTTATTTCTCCCAGCTTGTCCAAAAGCATTTTTTATACTATAATTTTATCCATAAATACCTTTGATACTGGATTTCCACATTATTGCCACCTAGTCTGGAACTTACTTTTGCAATTGAGCATAAATTAATTCTGCAAATTGTCCGTATTTTTTTACTTCTTTCAAGTAAAATCGCTTTAATGCTTCCTTCTGTGAAAACAATGGTATTCCACTCCCTAATAACACAGGAGCAATCTGTATTATCATATTATCTATCATATCATTATCTAATAAAGGAGCTACTATTGTGTTACCTCCAACAATCCAAATGTTTTTATCTTTTTCTATTTGTTTAACAAATTCTACAATATCACAATTAATAGGAATAAATCCCTTAACTGATAAGCATTCATCATGTGTAAAAACATAGTTTTTAGTAGTCGGATAAACACTATCTATATTCTCTATATTTTCAATTTCATTAAATGTCCTTTTACCCATGATAGTAATATCCATACTTTTATAGAAACTTTCATAATCAGTTTCTTCTATTGTACCAGTTTGATAAAGCCAGTCTAAGTTATGGTTTTTATCAGCAAGATAGCCATCCATAGTTATACAGCCATAAAAAAATACACTCATTTTTAGCCCCCTTTCTAATACGTACACATGTTAATCATAATAAACAACAAATCAAAGTATATAATTGCCCTTTATCATTTTATTGTTCAACTCTGAGGAGTTCAGGCATAGACTCCGAAATACCAAATTTCATCTATGAAATGCCTCAAAAATTCGGGTCAAAAATGCACTTTTCTGCTTCGATTATTGCACATTTTTTGTTCTAAAGCTACTATATATAGTGGTCAAACCGTCATATTTGCTCTTCGAACCACTATTTGTCATCAATACAACTTTATGATATAAAGCTTTAGTAGTTAACTATTTATAGCCAATCAATGAAATCAGTCCATTTGCTAAGTTTTCACCCCAGCATAAATAATCATGTCCACCTTTGAATTCTTCATATTCAACTTCATAACCCTTAGCACGTAATACATCTCTAAATATTTTATTTGTTCCAATCATATTTTCCTTTTCCTCTAGAATCCCTACATTCAGATAAAACTTAATCGCCAACTTTTCTATTTTTTCATATTGCGAGCTAATCCAACAAGCACTTTCAGGTTCTTCACATTCATCCGGCTTATACCAGTAAGATCCGGATTGAGAAAGAACGTTTCCAAAAACCTCCCAATGCTTCATTCCAATATACCCAGCAGTCAGCCCACCTAAACTAAGTCCACCAATTATTCCCTCTTGAGCTTCATGGGATATATAAAAATTCTCTCTAAACCAAGGCATAAAATCATTAGCGACATTATCCACAAAAATGTCACTGCAACTCAGCTCTTCCTCCCTCATATCAGTCGAATCAATAAATAAAGCAACAATAGGAGGTATTTTCTTGTATGCAATTAAATTATCTAGAACATTCTTTGCTGAAAGTAGTTTAAGATACTCATCTCCATCTGTTAAAACCAAAAACTTATATGGCTTCCCCTCTTTCTTATAACCGTGTGGTGTATATATTCTTACCCTTCGTGCCTCATCTAATTTTTTAATTTTAAATTGATACTCTATTAATTCACCTTTAGGCGTATTCAAGTTTTCCCTTACCCAAACATGCTCATCAGCTTTTGGCATTACAACAAATGATAGTATTTCATCCTCTCCATCATCCTCGTCTTCTACATATAAGAAATTCTTATTAAGTTCATCATGCACTAAACTTTCAAATCTGCTATTCCAATCGTCATCTAGTAAATCATTGACAGAAAAACTGTATTGAAAACGTATGTCATTCCTGATTGTGCAGCTTATATACCATAGATTTGTATTTAGCAACCTTTCCATTCTATAATTCAGGAATTTACAATCTTCCATCTCAGGTATAACTAAAACATTTTTTACCTTTTCATCCCCTTTGAAGATAAAGGTGACCAAGTGATGTTCCGAATCTGTTGGGATCGTTTCTATTAATGGTGCTCCATTTTGTTCAATGTTCTCCCAAAATCTTTCTAAGGCTTCCATATTACCAAGTTTCAATTGTTTTTCTAGTTTTGAAATTTTAAAACTCTTTATTTGTGATATTTCCATACAAGTCCCCCCACTAATTAAATTTATTATCATTCTTGTATAAACATATCAACTCACACCACTTTAAATACCAACTCTTGCCTTAACACCTTTGACTTGCTCTTTATTTTGAAAATCATCACCTTTTGTGCTAAAGTTAAAAAAGCTCATAAAGTGCATGAATTCTAGGATTATAAGGTATCTTTGCGATGTATTCCTACCACCGTCTCCATGTAGGTTTTGATAGAATAATGGTATTATTTCACAAAACAAATATATTCCACCCTTTGAAGTTTAAGGGGGAAGTTTGACTTTAAATTAAGCGTGTTCTTTAATATAATCCATTACTTTACATAACCATACCATATGGTCAAAATCTTTTCCCCAGTAATCTTTTGCGATTTGATAAGGTTCGCCAAATTTTCTTAACCATTTTTTTTGAGCATACTTGTAGCCGCTATCTAAACAGAATTGTTCAACCCCTAATTCATGAAGATACTTTATCATAGAATAAATTAAAGCTGAACCCACACCTTTACCTTGATAATTCGGTAATACATAAAGGCTACCCAGTTCCCCTATTGCATCAAGCCGGTTGTCTGTACATTTTTTAATATCACTCCCACAAGGTCCGAAAGAGATAGTTCCAATAACATTATCATCAATTTTTGCAACAAGAAAAAAAATGTCTGAATCAGTATTTTCCAGTGAAAAAATTATTAGATTCTTTTTATACTCAATCTCTTTTAAAATATCTTCTTTTAAATATCCAAGGCCCTCTTTCTCAAATGTATTAGTAATTGATACTTCAAAAACACCATATGCTGATTTTATATCTTTCTTAGTAGGTTTGATAATTAATAAGTCATTAATCATAAATTGCCCTTTCTTTGTACTTCTTTTCATAAGCAGCTTTATCTATCTTTTCTTCCAGGTGAAGGTTAATCAACCTGTTTTGCTTCTGTTCAACGGCTTGAATTTCATTCTCCACTTTTACAAGCCGCTTTTGGAAATCGTTGCTCTTTAAGACAGCTTCCATTCTTTTTACTAACTCATCCAGCACATCAGTATTATTATCGCATAACAATTTGTACGATTCAACAAAAGCATCTTCAAGAGTCTTTTCTTCAATTACTTTCTGTGTGGACAATATTTCTTGCCTTTTTTAGTGGCAGCTACACATTGCCAGATTACTTTTTCATGAACAGTGCCGCTATGCCAGTTTCGACACGATAAATTACCTCCGCAAAAATCACATTCCAGCTTGCTGCTGAAAACATATTTTCTGCTGTATTTCTCACGTTTCCCTTTTTCAACACACGTACATATTTCAATGTATCCAATGTATTTCTTGCGAACCTTGATATTGATTTAGTAATAATCATATCAATTTTTTCATCCATACAGTCATTGATCATACGCTGGAAGTTTTCACGTTTTGTTACCTGTGTACCCGTTATCGCTTCATCTACATAAATATCTACCAGTACCCAATCTTTGCGTTTATTTGCTAAGTCTGTATAATATGTAATCTGTGATTTATAACTATTTAATTGTTCCTCTGAATCCGTACTAACCCTTGCATAAGGAGCAACACGCAGAATATCTGCTACCCTTCTAACTGTGCGCTTAGATATTTTTCTATTTGCTTTGGTATCTTCTATAAATCTTTTGACATCTTTCTGTTAAATAACAATACGGTAACAGTACAAGTAACCACAAGACTACCTGCTACTATTAACAAGCTTTGTATCCGTACCTTATCAGCGATAGGACCAAATAGCATCATACCAATCGGTAATGCACATGAAGTTGCAATTTGCATAAAGCTGAACACCCTGCCGTGCATGGATGGTTCTACTCTTTCCTGTATCATGACTGTAATAGGTGAATTATAGCAAGGCGCTGTCACACCTATTAATAAATTGAATACAAGGTAAACAGGAAATACCGGGGATAAACCCATTGCAATCATAAGTAGTCCATAAGCTGCGCCTGCCAGAATAGTAGTATCCATTCTGTTTTTAAATCCGCCCCATGCTGCAATTAAAATTCCGCCGAGAGCTGTTCCGGCACTGTATGTCATTTCACCAAGCGTTAACCGCCATACTTCCATTCCGAATGTTCTGCTCACCATAAGCGGTGTTAAAAAAGCAGATGGACTGATTAAAAACAGCACTACAATTTGAAAAAGCAGCAGACGTTTTACAAAAGAGTTTTCTTTCAGATAAACAAAACCCATTTTGATATCATGCAAACTGGACTTACCAATACCTTCAGCTCTACTATAGTTTGGAACTGCAATAGTAGACGTAATGCTAATACCAATAATTGCTGTTATCACATCAATAAACAAGACAGTTTCCAATGGAGATACAGATACAATAGCTCCACTTATTGCCGGAGACAAAAACATTATCAGGGACATAATTGTGCTGTTTATCCCAATGATTTTCATTAAATATTCTTTCGGAACAATTTGCGGAATCAGCGCATTTACAGCTGGTGTCTGTATTCCGGTTCCAGCAGAGCGCACTGCAAGAACACTAAAAAGAACCCAAAGGTTTTTATAACCGGTTAGAAATAATATCGCCAAGATTAAGGTAGAAACAGCAATAGCACCGTCTGACAGCATTATCAATCTTTTACGGCTATATCTGTCTATCCATACTCCTGCAAAAAAAGAAATAATAATTTGAGGAGCAAAACCGCAGATAGTAGATATTGTAAGCATTGCACCTGAAGAGGTTGATAAGGTAATATACCAGACTATCGCATATTGAACCAGAGAGGAACCCAAAAGAGAAACTGTCTGGGCGGTCAAAAAAAATATTATTTTAGTTTTCCACTGATTTTGATCATTGTTTTTCATTGTAACACCCCCATAATTTTTCTATGTTTATTACCAGGTTTACCCACGAACAATAAAATGCTTCTTCGTGAGATACTATCAGCACAGTACCGCCAAAATCCTTCAAAGCCTCTTAAAGTGCTTCTTTAGCAAGCGCATCCAGATGGTTTGTCGGTTCATCAAGCAGTAAAATATCCGGTTCTTCTAGCAGCAGCTTCGCAAGAATTACTTTTGCACGCTGACCCCCACTTAACTTTAAAATCAGTTTATCCCCGCCAATGGCAGATAGTCCAAGCCCGTTCATTACTTTTTCTTTTTGGGATTCTATAAGAAAGAATTCCCGAGTTTCCAAGGTGCTTTTCCCTACACCGTTCTGCCCTACAGTACCCATGTGTTCTCCCTTGAATAACTCAAGGTATTCATTTTGATATAATATTTTATCTCCATAAGTGTGGGACAAATTTGTAATTTCTAATAAACTCACGATTAAAATCTCTTTCTGATAATAAATAAAAAAAACAGAACCCTTGTGCATATGCACATGACCTTCTGCTTTCTATGTGTACGTATTGTTAACGTGCACTACCGCTCAAATTAAACTTGAGCACACAAAAGGCCGCAAACAAAACATTGTCTACGGCCCAATAAACCAATCAAACCTTCTCGGAAAATAGGTACTAAAATAAAACGTAACAATATACGCCTAAAATAACCTATTTACCGATGAATGAAAGCTTCACGCTTTTAGTTTAAGCTCCGCACAATGCTTCATCGGCATCAATTGTACAGAGCAGATTCTTCTTCTCATTTTATCTATAACAACACGGTTCACCATAATAATCTCCAAATTTAATACACATAAATTTTTTATAGAATATCACATTTACTGCCTTATCTTTCTGTCTTTGAAATTTAAGGTAGTCATAGACTGGTTTTACGATTTTCATATCATCATCCAGTAGAACAACTATCTCTTTCCCTGCTTCTTTAATAACATGCAGTTCAACGTATTTTTCACCTCTTATCCTTAGTTAATATGTCTAATACGTTATAACTACTATTGTTATACCACTTTATACTTTATAATGCAACAGCCATTCTACTGCTTAATAATTTATTTACAGACATATCTTATATTACTTCTTATACAATAATATATCTTCTTATTTTTTATATTTACTGGTTATATTAAGGGTTATCCGGAATAGTTTAAAGGCACGGGAACTAAAAAATAAGGGCGTTGAGGTTATTATTGCCGATTATTCAGATTTAGAAGCCTTAAAAAAAGCCTTTTATGGAGGAAAGTCAGTTTTTCTATTAACACCTGAAAATCCTGGATGTGATAATTTTTTAAGGGAAACTCAAATGCTTCTAAACAATTATAGAGAAGCTATTTTACCATCCGGGGTTACCCAAATTGTTGGACTATCATCTGGTGGGGCATAAAACAAATCAGATGCAGGCAATCTTGAGGCTTCATATATGCTGGAACATGCATTCTCTGATATTAATATTGAACAAATTTATGTTAGGCCTGCTTATTATTTCAGCAATTGGCTTGGATATTTAGATTTAGTTATGAACTATGGAATTCTACCAACCTTTTTCCCACCTGAAATGAAGGTATTATACAGATTTTAAGAAGTATTTAATAAATACGATATAAAGCCTTTTATAGTGTGTTTAAGTGTATCCTGTTAAACTATGAATAAAGCCTGTCCTTCAAATTATTTTAACCGACAGGCTTTAAAGTCCTAAAAACAACATAGACCTTTCCCTTCACAGAGTTTTTATCCGTCTGGAATGTACCATCCCTAAATAATATTTATAACATCCTTCCAGGATGCTGCAAGTTTTGTTTTTAAATCAAAGTAATAATTCTTATCAGGAATTAATTCTCTTATAGTTCCACCAGTCTGAATTGCTATTTCTAACGCTAAATTCGCTGTGTTTTGAAAAGCGAATAATAAATAATCAGTGTATTGTTCATATATATTACTTCTCTTCTTTTCCAACTTATCCTCTTGTTCTTATAAAATAGTATCCACAGATTTACCTACATTCTACCACATGTTTTCTATTTATTATTGTTAATTATCATCTAACCCTAAACTGAATAAAAGATCGATGGTTATAAGCTTGTTTCCTTTTTTAATCTGTGTAATGCCCACGAAAAACTGATAAAGCACATAACTGTAAGTAAAAGAAGGACAAGTATAACATCACGGGCAGCAATATTCCCTTGTAAAATCAAGGCTCGTAAGGCATTAATTACATGAGTAAACGGGTTTAGATTAACTGCAATTGAAAGTCCCCCAGATAATCTGTCTGCTGGAAATAATGCCGAGCTTAGAAAGAAGATCGGCAGGACAATTGCGTTCATCATGGTTTCGTAAATAACCTCATTGGGAAGGCAAAGGCTAATCGCATAAGTAACTCCTGCCATAAAAAATGCTGTCATAAATATCAGCAAAGCAATTAGAAGCGCTCCTATAAACCCGGAAGCAATTTTTACAGAAAAGAACAGGCTGACAATGCACATAATAGCAACTTCAATAAAAGTACATAATACTGCTTCTAATACTTGACCGAGTACAATTGAGTTTCTTTGAACCGGGGCAATCAGCACCCTGTAAAAACTCCCATCGGTTTTCATCAGATAATTCATAATACCGCTGCTGCTGCAAGATCCAAAACTTACAAGCACAATAAGTCCCGGAAGAATAAAGGCCGTATAGTTTTCAATTCCAATACCCTGCATGGACTGTCCAGCAACGGCACTATATAAAACCAGCCAAAGTATAGGCTGTAAAATTGTCATTACAATAGTGAAAGCGTTGTGAAAGCGCCACTTTATATTGCGCTGAAGTAGAGTAAAAACACTCATTAGCTGACCTCCTTACCATCTTCGCTAGTTAACCTGATAAAAACATCTTCCAAGGTAGGTTGAATAATTTCTATTCCCAAGAAAGGAATACCATGCTCTAGCAGCCAACGATTTACTTTTTCTAAATCCATATGTCCGTTTTTTAAGTCGGTAATGATTTTATCATGGCGTAAATCTGTTTCTTCCAGATCAAGGATGCTTTTTAATGGCTGAAAGCAGTTTTTTGCTTCTTCTTTTGATAAAAAGCTAATCTTCAGAATATCTTTTCGCAGATATTTTCGAAGTGCATTGGGCGTACCTTGTAGTATTTCTTTTCCATTTTTCATAATGCAGATGGTATCGCTTAACTGATCTGCTTCCTCTAAGTAGTGAGTTGTCAGAAAAATAGTAGTTCCAAAGTCGCTTCTTATTTTTTTCATCATATCCCACATTGCCATGCGAGACTGAATGTCCATGCCAACGGTTGGCTCGTCTAAGAATAGCACCTTTGGATTTGACATCATATTCAGCGCAATATCAAGCCTTCTTTTTATTCCACCCGAATAAGAGGAGACAGGGTGTTTCAAATATCGCTCTAATCCAAAGCAGTCAATCAAGATTTCCATCCGCTTCCTTGCTTCGGTTTTTGACACTTTGTAGAGCTTGCTTTGAAACATCATATTTTCCGTAAGGGACAAATGCGTATCAATGGAAGTCCGCTGTGCCACACAGGATATTTGTGTGCGAATTTCAGATGCTTCCCGGTAAATGTCTTTTCCGAACATGGTAACAAGACCAGAGGTAGGAGCCAGATAAGTGGTAAGTATATGAATAAGCGTTGATTTCCCCGCACCATTTTGTCCTAAGAGGGAGAAAATTTCTCCCTCTTTTACTGCCAAGTTCAGGCCATTTAATGCCTGTACGCCGTTCTTATACTTTTTTATTAAATTTTCGGTTCGAATAGCAATCATATTATTCCTCCTTGATCGGGAATAGAACTTCCGTAACATATTGAGCAGGATTCCCTTTTAAGAGCATTCCGGGACCTTTGATGAAAACCTCTCTAAATGGTGGCCTAAGTTGCAGATTATGTTCAGCAGCATACCGGTCAATTGCTGCATAAGCATTATGCAAGGTTTCATAAGAGCCAATATGTGTAACACTAATTGCTTTGATACGTGGCAGTTCTTTTATTTCAATTCCATTTTTAATGGGTGTTTCCTCAGTGGGTACGCACAAATCCATTTCACCCATTTTTGTTTCCGGGTTCATTACATAATAGCAAAAGAACGGTGCGCCGTTTGTCTTTCCCTTAATAGACTGAAAAACCCTGGGAAAAACCTTGTTGGCCTCGGTTGCAATTCCATTGTATCTGAGATGAGCAACTCGAATCGGTTCAATATCTCTGATTTCAATTTGGTATTCCATTTTTTAACTCTCCTTTTCCTTTTTTATAGCAATCCATACTTCAGAATGCCCCTCTTGTGGTTTTTCTTGACTGATAGGATATACTTCTATGTCCGGCAATTCTGCATAGGTATACCCTGAGAACGGAAGCCATTCTGTAAGAAAACGTCTGAAAATATTTTGAATGGATTCTTTAAAATGTCCGTTACTTTCAAATATCACCCATGTTGCTGCCGGGATTTCATACTCAAACATTCCTGCAGGAACAGGCTGATCCGTTGCAGATGCAATATAATAGTAAATCTCATCTGGATTTTGATAAACAGTAACCCCCAGCACTACACCTGGAATTTGATTCGATAGTTCGCAGACTTCTGTGAATCGGTTATCCTGTAGTACTCTGTTCCAAAAAGGTGGAACCAGTTTTTGGTTTTCCTCCATGCTCTCTGTTAATGGAATGCGGATACCTACAATCCTCATAGACTCTTTTTCTTCTATACGATATGGCATAACATCACCTCCTGTAACTTTAACGGAAAATTTAATGGGGGAATACGCATGAAGCACACTCCCTTGAGATTTGGCAGCAGAGGGAGAAATTCCATGAACGCTCTGAAACGCCCGGTTAAAAGATGTCGGGGAATTGTATCCGTATTTCAGTGCAATATCCAATACCTTAGTATCTGTGGATTGCAATTCAAAGGCGGCCTGTGTCATTCTCCGGCGGCGGATATATTCAGATAACGGAATACCAGATACATAGGTAAACATGCGCCCGAAATAATAAGATGAGCAGCACGCTATTTTTGCTGCTTCCTCACAGGAAATCTCGTTATCCAAGTTCTTTTCGATATAGTTAATAGCGCTGCTTAACTTCTTTAGCCACTCCATTTCTTCACCTCCTTGTGAAAATCATACTATGAAAAATAAATTTATTCCTCGCTTTTTGTGTCCTCTTTTGTAAACTCTACTTTATCGCAATAAAATTTTCTTATCAAGTTGATTTGAGTTTAGTTCATAAAAAACCCGAACGTACAAAACGCTCCACTTTCTTCACCCGAACTGTAAAATAACATAGAAGGTGAACTCTAAGTGGAGGTCATTTTTTCACCATGATTCCTTCCCTTCTGTGTTTTGGTATAGAAACTAAAGGAGGCTAAGTCTATAGATCATTGAAGTCGACCTATAGACTTAGCCTCCTTTAGTTTCTATATTAAATTTAGACTAAACTTTAATATACCTCAAATGAGGCATATAATAACTAATTTCTTTTCTATAAAATGTTCAAATATCTTATAAGGAACACTTTGAATAATCAATTTTCATTTATACACATTACGCTTTATTATTTTATATTATCTCAAAAATAAACTCACAAGGTTTTTGCCCCTTGCTGTTAATCGGAGATGAAACAATTTCTTTTGTTTTCAGCCCAACACCCAGTTGTAGCTGTAAGTGACGCCGAAATGAGCCAGCACAACAAATGCAATAAGAAAGCGGCATAGCGCGATCATCAGCATCGCCTGTGAGATCAGAAACCGTCATGCCCTTTTTTACGGCGGCGGAACAGACGCATTTGTATTTTTCATTTCCTTTGTATGAAAGAGTTCCTGTCAATAAATTGTTCCCGTTGAGAATAATTTTTTCTGAATCAAAAATGTTGTTATTCAGATAATTTACCTTTTCATCTAATGATTTACCAGTCAGGTCTTTTCCAATCTTTTTACATTGTTTTAAAAATTCCTGTCCGCCTCCACAAGCGCATGAATCTAAAATCTCATGCATCATATCAGGGTCAAGCAATTTCTCCATTCGCGCAATAACATCCACCAAATCTTCGTTGCCAATGATTTCTTTTATTATTTTTTCATCAACATTATTTAGTGACAACTTCTTTTTAATTCCATAAACTCTTGCCATTTTACTTTTCCCCTTTTAATTTAATTGGTACATAAATTTCAAGTTGATGATAGCCAAGCCCTTTTTTAATATCATCATATGGATATATCATATTACACAGCGTTTGATGACCAGAACGCTCGTCTATTTCAAAACCACTTGTCTCCACCCACTTTTTAATACCACCATATACTCTGCCGTTAATATCATCATCCCCATCTATCGACACAGCAGTGGCATATGTCCCACCTTTAAAATCAATAATTTCATAAGGAAACGTGTCTGCTTCGGTCACTTCGTCTGCAATCGCCCATATCCAAATAGTTTTACCATTCTCATGCCACATAAAGTCGGCACAATCAAAAATAATTTTTTTCTCTAAATGGTGGTGCGCGCCCATCCATTTGTCGAATCCATCTTTGCTGAAAATGTTTTCAAAGGTGTCATAACCCGACGAAATCGCTCTGAAATTTGGTAATTTGACAATATGAACTTCCGGCGTATTTTTCATTTTTTCTGTTATATTAATTAGACGATTTACATTGGAAGGATTGCCATCGTAATCTACATTTACAAGTTGATTTTCAATTTCTTTTGCCTTTTCATAAAGAAGCTTCACATCGGAATCTTTGCCAAAATCAGCATTTTCTATTTGCTTGATAAACTCAAGCACAATTTCTTTTAGTTCGTGTAAAAGAGAGACTTCGCCGTCTATATCGTCAACCTTTTTGCCAAGCACCTCTAATACCACATCAGAGCCATGGGTGCAAAAAATACGTTGTATGTCCTTAATGCTGATATTCAATTTACGCAAAATCAGTATTTGTTCCAAACGTTTTATTGCTTCTTCATCATACATTCTATAAGCATAATCATCGCTACGAGTGCTGTTTATCAAGCCCATATCTTCATAATAGCGAAGTGTACGGGCTGATACATCATATTGGGTTGATACATCTCTAATTTTAATCAGTTCATTCATATACAAATCCTCCTTGCCGTTGGTCTAGTTATAGTATAAACTGTTCCCCAACGGCAGAGTCAAAGGGTAAATTAATGTTTTTAGATAAAAAACCCTAAATTGGTTCAATACTTCCGCCACATCCAACTTGCCCACACAACCCTGGCAGAATCGGAAAAATGCTTGTCTAGACTTGTTCCTGCAGAGCGATATATTTTAATTTTCAAGCAGCCTTTTTCTATCTGTTAAGACTGAAAAGCCTTTATTTCAACGTGTTTTCTTTTACACTTGACACCAACACCACACACTCAACGTGTGTAGAGTGCTGATCGTAGACAAGTTAAAATATAAAAGATGTAGTGAAATTTACCTAATGAAAAATAATATTATTCATAAAGTTAGGCTTACCATTAAAAGCAAGCCACTTTTCCATTTAATAATTACGATGTTAAATAAGAATGGTGCGAATTAGTTCAACTCTATACTTTAATCATTTTGTACTGTTTTCTACTGCTGCTACTGCTTCAATTTCCACCAATTGATTTGTATATCCTAATACTGTAACTCCAGATAAGGTGCTTGGAACATCATGATTACCAAACTTTTTTCTTATTGTTTCCCATGCAGTTACCAAATCTGACTGATTGTGAGATGCTACAAGAACTCTGGTATATACTACATCCTCCAAAGTAGCCCCACAGTCCTTCAGTGCTTCCTTCAAATTCTCTACACAAAGTTTCGCCTGAAGCTCATAATCACTCAAGCTGGGTACCTCTCCATTTTTATCAATAGGACATGCCCCCGCCAAAAATAATAAGTCCATTCCTGAAGGTATACGTCCAGCATAAGCATAATCTACTGGAGCTAAATTTGTAGAATGAATTAATGATATTTTTTTATTCACTTTGATTCTCTCCTTTTGTTCCAATATTTACGAGAAGAATTACAAATTCATTTTTAAATGAATTTTATGTTCAATATCATTTTAAAGCTTCTACATTTTTTAAGAAAGATAATAATCATTTCTATATCATCTTTTACACAAAAGCTTCCTCACATTACAAGAGTAGTAGCTTTAACCTACTTATCTTTTTTATATACAATTTTCTTAATACTACTATCTGAAAGAAAGAATTCTTCAGCCAGATTGCTAATTGATTGCCCACCTATATATTGGTTTAGTATCTTTGCATTTCTGGCTTTTATATAATCTCGGCTTTTAGATTTTTCACCCCATCTTTTTCTCTTTTCAGGAAGGGAAGGGATGTATACATATTCACCTTGGATGTACTTTTGAATTTCTTTAACTAAATCATCTGGTAATATTCTATCAATTCTTACATATTTCATAAAGCTCACTTCCTTAAATTTATTATTTAATTAAGGAAACAAAGCCTGTATATGTATGAATTTATTTATTAAAAGCGACTAAATATCTATCCCTGTGCAAATTGTCGCCCAAACTCATTCCTACAGACTTTGCACAGAGCATTTTAAGCATTTTTCTATCCATGAGATTAATATTCATGATATCACACTCC
>DAMCZI010000002.1:0-213927 GCA_032095175.1 Clostridiaceae bacterium | reverse complement strand
TACTCGTCCTTTTAATTCTTTTCGTCATTACTCAATCACTTACATATAGTTAGTATGTGCATGATTGAGTAATGACGAAAAGAATAAAAATTACTTCGTAATCTAACTCATTTATTTTTTAAATGTACCTTATTTAATTAAAGCATCTGAAGATGCTTTTGATTAAATAACTCAAAACTCAAGATCCTTTCACCTATCCCAAAATACATATTTTTTATAAGGGTGATAGTTATGAGTGGATTTAATGAATCTATCTGTTTAAATGGAAGTATAACTCCTCAAAGCTTTGGATTGGATGGAGAAAAACTTTATATATTTGATAGAATGAACAATTGTGAAGGCAGGTTCTGCAGGATTGAGGGAGATAGTATTATCCCAATTTTTGAGATACTATCTGGACAAGGGACTGTATTTGAAAATGGTGATTTCTTTGTAATAGATATTGGAGAAACAACATTTATATCAAGACTTGACCTAAATGGGAAAAGAGTTGAAGAAATATCCTTAAATGGTACATACTTTGATTTTAGAGTTGATGAATCTGGAAACTATATATGTCTTGGGAATATTAATGGTGCTACTATTATAAAAATTAAAAATAGAAGCGGAAGTGATTTGAAAACTATTTATCCCAATGGTATAGTTTTTGGAAGTGCAGTATATATTGAAGGAGAGTATTTGTACCTTGGGGGATTTGATTCCAGTAATAGACTTGTAATTATGAAAATGAATTATGCAGGACTTATTGATGAAAAATGGATAGTTGAAAGTGGATTTAGTGAAGGAATAGTAAGCAAAATAGTAAAGCATAAGGAAATGTTTTATATACTTGTAAGTGGAAAAGATTCTATCATTGCTTATGATACTGAAAATAAAATTTCTAAAAAAATTAAGCCTGCAGCAATTGGATTGGAGGAAATTGTTGATTTTAATCTGTATGCAGAAAATATATATGTAATGGATCACAAGAGGATAATTAATTTTTCTACTGAAGAAATAAAATGCATAAAGAGCAAAAAAAGAGAAACAAGGCATAATGGAAGTGCAAATTTAATTTGCTGTGCATATATGATGTATTCAACGGGATTAATTATGAATATTCTCGAAAGCATTTTACCATCTGTTTTACTTTCCACAGTAATAATTCTTTTAGTAAATGCTGTTTATGTAAAAAATGAAATGAGACATCTTTTTCCGCTTTGGGTATATGCTTTGCCTTTTTTAAGCTATATATTTGTATCAATTAAAAATACATTATCAGTTTTAGATAAAACCAAAAGGGTAGAACTTCTCTTAAAACTATGCGGGAGTATACCTGATAATATATATATGGCAGTACCCTTTTATAACTTTGCATTTATAGTATCATTCTTCTCAATACTTCTATATCCAAATGATGGGTCATATATTACAATTGTGGCATCTACATTGTTTTTGCTAGCTGATTTCTGTTTCCTTTGGTTCTCAAAAGGAAGGCTGGATAATTTAAAAGATAATATCGTTGTAGAACTCTTAGATGAATGTGATGGGAAAATTAGAAGGTATATAAATGAAGTAACTAATATAATTAAGGAGAATAGAACAGAAAAGCTATCAATAAGCATAACTACTGGTAAAAAAATAGGACAGAAAAAAATTAATAAGTGGCTTGAAAGTAGGAAATTTGTTGTGGGTGATGGAGTATCAATAAGTATAAATGAAAAAGAGGTTTCTACATGTATAGATTTATCTACTAGAAATATAAAATATTCCAGGTACGGTATAATAATGGATTATATAAGTTTTATTGCTAAGCTTTCGGATATTAGAGATATAAAGGTAACGATAATGGATGTAAAAAGGAGTTAACTGTTGAAAAGGCTAGAATAAATGAAGAAATTTTGGACAAAATACTTAGTGGATTTCTAGTATTTCCCTTTATATTTATGCTCTGGTTAAAAAACTAGAATAATATAGAGAATTAGTGAGATAAAATGAAATATTTAATGATAATCCAATTTATTGAGGGTTTTAGTTATATATGTAAGTTTGATTATACAACCCTATATAATTTATTATAATAAATGTAATTAGCACTCAATGATAGAGAGTGCTAACAATAAAGTTTTGTAATATTAATAATTTATAATACATAAGGAGGGGTTTAAATGAAACTTAGACCACTAGGCGATAGAGTTGTTATTAAGAAGGTAGAGGCAGAAGAAACAACAAAAAGCGGAATAGTTCTTCCAGGAGCAGCAAAGGAAAAGCCACAGATGGCTGAAATAGTTGCTGTAGGACCAGGAGGAGTTGTTGACGGAAAAGAAATTAAAATGGAAGTTAAGGTTGGAGATAAGGTTATATTCTCCAAGTATTCAGGAAACGAAGTTAAAATCGACGGAGAAGAATACACAATTCTTAAGCAGGAAGATTTATTAGCAATTGTTGAATAATTAGGGACAAAGAAAGGGGAGATTTAAATGGCAAAGGAAATAATGTTCAGCGAAGACGCAAGAAGATCAATGCAAAGAGGAGTTGACAAGCTTGCAAATGCTGTTAAGATAACACTTGGACCAAAGGGAAGAAACGTTGTTTTAGATAAGAAGTTTGGTGCACCATTAATAACAAACGATGGTGTTACAATAGCAAGAGAAATTGAACTTCAGGATCCATATGAAAATATGGGAGCACAGCTTGTTAAGGAAGCTGCTACAAAGACAAACGATGTTGCAGGAGATGGAACTACAACAGCTACACTTCTTGCACAGGCAATGATAAGAGAAGGATTAAAGAACGTTACAGCTGGAGCTAATCCAATGCTTATAAGAACTGGTATTAACAAGGCTGTAGAAATTGCAGTAAGCGAAATAAAGAAGATTTCAAAGCATGTTAATGGCAAGGAAGACATAGCAAGAGTTGCAGCTATTTCAGCAGCTGATGAAGAAATAGGCCAACTTATAGCAGATGCTATGGAGAAGGTAGGAAACGAAGGAGTTATAACTGTAGAAGAATCCAAGACAATGGGAACAGAGCTTGATGTTGTTGAAGGAATGCAGTTTGACAGAGGATATACAAGTCCATATATGGTAACAGATGCTGAAAAGATGGAAGCAATTCTTGATGATCCATATATACTTATAACTGACAAGAAGATAACAAACATTCAGGATATATTACCAGTACTTGAACAAATAGTTCAGCAGGGAAGAAAGCTTTTAATAATCTCCGAGGATATAGAAGGAGAAGCACTTGCTACACTAGTTGTTAACAAGCTAAGAGGAACATTTACATGTGTTGCAGTTAAGGCTCCAGGATTTGGCGACAGAAGAAAGGAAATGCTTCAGGACATCGCTATCTTAACTGGCGGACAGGTAATCTCAGAAGAATTAGGAAGAGATTTAAAGGATACAGAGTTATCAATGCTTGGCCGTGCTGAAAGAGTTAAGGTTACTAAGGAAAATACAACTGTAGTTAATGGCAAGGGAGAAAAGGAAGAAATAAAGGCTAGAGTAGCTCAGATAAGAGCTCAGATTGAAGAAACTACTTCAGATTTTGATAGAGAAAAGCTTCAGGAAAGACTTGCTAAGTTAGCAGGTGGAGTTGCAGTAATCAAGGTTGGAGCAGCTACAGAAACTGAACTTAAGGAAAGAAAGTTAAGAATAGAGGACGCTCTTGCAGCTACTAAGGCAGCTGTAGAGGAAGGTATAGTACCTGGTGGTGGTACTGCTTATGCAAACGTTATTTCCATGGTTGCTGAAATAGCAAAAGAGGGAGACGTTAAGATTGGGGTTAACATTGTAAAGAGAGCCCTTGAAGAACCAGTAAGACAGATCGCAGAAAATGCAGGAATCGATGGAGCTGTTGTAATCGAAAAGATTAAGAACAGCGCAGTAGGAATTGGATACGATGCATTAAACGACAAGTATGTTGATATGATAAAAGCTGGTATAGTTGACCCAACTAAGGTTACAAGATCAGCTCTTCAGAATGCAGCTTCAATAGCTTCAACATTCTTAACAGCAGAAGCAGTTGTTGCAGACATCCCAGAAAAGAAAGACACTCCAATGCCAGCAGGAATGCCAGGTGGAATGGACGGAATGTATTAATATAAAAAATGTAACCCCGAAGTTTAGGCTTCGGGGTTATTTTTTAGAGAGTTAGAAGATGGAATGGTTGCTATACTAACTTGTAACGGCTATTTCTTCGGATTTAAAAGATATCATATTTTGTTCTACAGCCTTTTCTCTTACAAGTATCATGGGGGTCTGCTGGTTGCTTTGGCCGGCGGGGTTATCTCTTATCATGGATTTAAGGATATCGTCGGGGTAGGATATATCATGGGATTTACCGAGAAGTTCAATGCCTAGGTCGTTGGCATCAACTAAAACACAGTCTATACCAAGGTTGTTCTTTATTTCACTGCAAACTCCATCTGGGTTTTCGGGGAGGAGTATGCCCTTGTCTCTGTAGTAGTCGAAGGCTTTTCCGTAAAAGCCATCGATTCCTGATACACCCTTGCCAACGATTGAATAGAATAATCCTCTTTTGCCAAATAGTTTTCCTATGCCAGCGCATATGGCTGCGAATATAACCCTTGGTAGACCGGCGAAGTCTATTGCAAGCTGCATCTTATAGGGATTGTCAACTCCTATGCCGTGGGAGTTGGAGGAGGCAAATCTTGATAGAAATCTTGCCCAGCGGCTTATTTTTATATCCTTAGCATGGCATACCCTGTTCTGGCAGAGAGCTATAACTTTTTCGCCTAAGAATAATATGTCACCCTGTTTATACATTGGGGATATGTACTTTCCTATTATTTCAATGTAATTCTCCCCTTGAGTTATAAAATGAGTCCTTACAGCATGCCTTAAATAGGTTTTATCCCCAACTTGAATTTGGACACTCTTATTTGGATTAGCATAAAAATCCATAATCTCAACACCTTTATTAATATATTTATATATATAATTTTATCCCTATTTTATTATGTTAAACTGCTTAAAAAAATATAACCCAACCAGTTAATCAAAACTGGTTGAGTTAATAAAACTAAAGAATTTATTTCATTATTCTTTATCAAAGAGATTAGAACTGTAAATGTCATGACGTTTATAAAGAAAATAGCTTAAAAAGAATCTAAATATAAGATCAGCGCACATAGCTCCCCATATAGCAATTATGCTGAGTTTAAACACATAGGTAAATATTATTGTAAGAGGTACCCTAATGCCCCAGAGACCTGCAAGGGCAACAATCATAGGAACGCGTGTATATCCTGCACCTCTAAGGGCTCCTCCAAAGACACCAGAAAGGTTTTGGGGTATTTGGACAAGGCCCATAAGAATTAAGTAGTACATACCAAGGTCTATAACTGCTTTATTGTTTGTTAGAAGCCTCATCATTAATCTTGGAAAAAACACAAGTATTATTACGCTTATTGATGTAATGAGTATAGAACCCTTTATGGATTCTCTCATATAGGCTTTTCCTTCTTCTGGGTTTTTTGCACCTACAGATTGTCCAACAAATGTTGTTGCAGCAATGCTAAATCCTATGGCAGGCATATATGATATTGATTCAGCCTGCATACCCATTTGATGAGCGGCATATGCAACATCACTGAATGTCATTATTATTTTTGTCAATATTATCGCAGCAATTTGCCATAGGAGGGATTCTCCTGCCGATGGAGCACCAACCCTATATACATTCTTAATTTCTCTAAAATCGAATTTGAAAAAGTTTTTATTTCGATAGGAACTCAATACACCATCTTTATTAAAAAGAACATATAATCCTAGCATTGCTGAAGTAAATTGAGCAATAACAAGTCCTATTGCTGCTCCTTTTATTCCAAGGGCAGGAAATCCAAGATGACCAAATATAAGTATCCAACATGCAATAATGTTAATTATGTTCATTGTTATTGCAATTTTCATAGGGGTTTTTGCATTTCCCATGCCCTGTAGAACACCTGCTACAATAAGGGTTATAGCCATAAAAGGCAGGCCCCAGGAAACATATCTTATATATATAAGCCCATTATTAAGAACTTCAGGACTTGGGTTGAATATTCCTAAAAGAGGCTTTGCATTCCAAAAGACCAGCTGCTGAAGGAATACAACAAATATTATTGCGGATAAAAGGGTTTGTTGAATGATCTTTTTCATTCGATTATAATCTCCAGCACCAAAGGCTTGAGCAACAAATACAGTTGCACCTGTTGTTATACCCTTAAATATAGCCCAAATAATCTGGGTTATTCTCAGGCTTATTCCCTGACCATTTACAGATGGAATGCTAAGCCTTCCTATCATTCCCATTGATACAATTCCAGCGGACATCTGGAGAATGTTTTCAAGAGTTATAGGTATTATTAAGGATAGTATTTTACTGCGAATTTCTTTTACATTAATTCTAGAAGAAGTGTTCTCCATGTTCGACCTCCATTGTTAATTATAATGAAATTTTGGGTAATTATTGATTAATTAAGAAAGTTATTTTAGACAATTATTAAGATATATTCATTATACAATAACATATATGGAGTTTTCATTATTTCGAATAAGTGAAATGTTCACCTATACATATCTATATAAGGCATATTCAAGGAAATAACTAGTCAAAGATTTTGAGGATATTTTGTATCAGATGAGGAAATAGAAGCTAAAACTAATTGTTGGGCTAACTTGAGCTTTTATTGGCGAAGTATGATACAAAATAGACCAAAATATTGATTAGTTATTTCCTTGAATATGCCTTATAAAATAAAGCACTACCATCATTGAATTTAAATGATGATAGTGCCATAAAAGCAACATATTAAATGTTTTATTATCCTTCTATTGCTTTCTTAAGCATTTCTATTCCAACTTTTACTCTGTGTATTGATTCTTCTCTACCAATTATATCTGCAATTTCGTATGCACCACCTGGCGTAGACTGCTTTCCTGAAAGAGCAGTTCTGAAAGGCCAGAGAAGTTGTCCGTTCTTAATTTCCATTTCAGAAACCAATTCCATGCATAGGTTTTCAATAGCTTCAAAGCTCCAGGTTTCAAGGCCTTCAAGAGCTGGAAGAAGCTTTTCAAGGCTTGCAAGTGAATTATCAAAGGTTGTTTTCATCTTCTTGTGAACATACATTTCAACATCATATTCAGGAAGACTTTCAAAGAAATCGATTATATCTGGAATATCCTCAAAAACCTCTGTTCTCTTTTGAAGAAGATTGCTTATCTTTATAAGGTCATAATCCTTTGTTATTGTTTTTCTTATATAAGGTAATGCCATATCGTTAAATTCTTCTTGAGATAATTTTCTTACATATTCTCCATTCATCCATCTAAGCTTTTCAGTATTGAATATAGCTGGAGATTTGTTAATGTTTCTGTAATCAAATTGTTCAACTAATTCCTCAAGTGAGAATATCTCCTGGTTTGTACCAGGGTTCCATCCTAAAAGGGATACATAGTTTATTACAGCATCCTTTAAATAGCCTTTTTCAAGAAGATCCTCAAAGGAAGCATCTCCATTTCTTTTGCTAAGCTTAGTATGAGCATCCTTCATGATTAGAGGAACGTGTACATATACAGGAATATCCCACCCAAATGCATTATACAATCTATTGTATTTTGGGGCTGATGAAAGATATTCGTTTCCTCTTACTACATGTGTGATTCCCATTAGATGATCATCAACAACATTTGCAAAGTTGTAGGTTGGAAGACCATCGGATTTTATAAGTACCATATCATCAAGCTCTGCATTATCAACTGTTATTGTTCCATATATAACATCTTCAAAGGTTGTAACTCCTGTTTCAGGGTTGTTCTGTCTTATTACATAGGAATCTCCTCTGTCAAGCCTTTCTTGAATCTCTTCCTTTGAAAGTGAGAGACAGTGTTTATCATATTTAAATGTAGACTTATCAGATTCGTCCTTTGTTCTTATGCTGTCAAGTCTTTCCTTTGTACAGAAGCAGTAGTAGGCTTCACCCTTTTCTACAAGCTGCTTTGCGTAGTCAAGATATATACCCTTTCTTTCACTTTGAACATATGGACCAACAGGGCCTCCTATATCTGGACCCTCATCATGGGCAAGACCTGTAATCTTCATGGTGTTGTATATTACATCAATGGCACCCTCCACAAATCTTTCCTGGTCTGTGTCCTCTATTCTTAATATGAAGTCGCCGCCTTCATGTTTTGTAATTAGGTAAGCATAGAGAGCTGTTCTTAAATTTCCTATATGCATATATCCAGTTGGACTAGGTGCAAATCTTGTTCGGACTTTTTTATCGGACATTTTCTTCACTCCTTAGAAGTAGTTTTTCACAAAAGTTTATCATGTATATTATATACAATATTGAGGCAAAATCCAATTGTTCAGGCAATTGCATATAAAAATTATATCAAAAATTATTGATTTGGAAAATCATATATTTAATATGACTAAGAGTTGAAATGTGGAATATAAGAGAATAATATTAAATTGAGTATATAAAAATTTTGAAATGGAGGGTGTTTCATGAAACAGGAAACCTTTACCTTTAAAGATCCTGATGGAGTTGATATTTTTGTGTATAAGTGGCTGCCTGACAGTGAAAACGTAAAAGGAATTGTACAGATAGCCCACGGAATGGCAGAAACAGCAGCAAGGTATGAGAGGTTTGCCAGGTTTCTTACTGAAAGAGGATATGCAGCTTATGCAAACGACCACAGAGGACATGGTAAAACTGCAAAATCCATTGATGAAGTTGGATACATAGGTGATGATGGATTTAACTGGATGGTTAAGGACATGAAACAGTTAAATGAAATTATATTAAAGGAATATCCTGATAAGCCTCTTTTCCTTTTTGGACACAGTATGGGATCTCTTTTAGGTCAAAGATATATTTCAATCTATGGAGATAGTATAAAAGGTGTAATACTTTCAGGTACCTGTGGAAATCAGGGAATGATGTTGAACCTTGGAATAAGCCTTGCAAAGATGGAGCTTCGAAAAAAAGGTGCAAGAGCAAAAAGTGAAAGACTTGATAGATTAACCTTCGGAAGCTATAACAAGGGAATAAAGGCTTTGGTAACTAAATTTGACTGGTTAAGCAGGGACAAAGATGAGGTTGATAAATATATAAAAGATCCTTATTGTGGTGGAGTTTTTACAACAGGTTTCTTTTATGATTTTTTTGTTGGATGTAAGGAAATTCATAAAAAAGAGAATATGCAGAGAATACCAAAGGAACTCCCGATTTATATATTTTCTGGTATGAAAGACCCTGTTGGGAGAAACTGCAAAACAGTTAAGTGGCTTATTGATGAATATAAGAATATTGGAATAAAGGACGTTTCATACAAATTCTATGAAGATGGAAGGCATGAGATGCTAAATGAAATAAATCGAGATGAAGTAATGAATAATGTAGTGCTTTGGCTTGATAAGCATTAAAAATAAAATGCAAAATTTACTGCATTGGTAGGTAGAGTTTAGGTATATTCAAGGAAATAACTAGCCAAGATTTTGAGGATATTTTGTATCAGACGAGGAAATGGAAGTTCAAGCTAGTTGGGCTAACTTGGGCTTCTATTGACGAAGTATGATACAAAATAGACCAAAATATTGACTAGTTATTTCCTTGAATATGCCTTGGATTAAATTATTGCAAATACAGAAAATTGTGTAAATATGTTTAAAAACTTGTGAAATAGTTGTACAATAGTATATGGATTTTGTAATCAACCTATGCAGGGAGGAAATAGAATGAAAAAAGTTGCTGTGATATTTAATGGGGGAACCATCTCCATGAAGGTGGATCCAAGAATAAAGGCCGCAGTTCCAACCCTTACAGGGGATGAAATAATGGCTATGGTAACAGGTATAGAAAGCTTTGCAGAAATAGAATCCTACACATTTTCAAGCTTTCCAGGACCACATATGACACCTGAGAGGATGCTTGAACTTTCAAACTATATAAAAGAAATACTCAAAAGAGATGATATGTGTGGTGCTGTAGTAACACATGGAACAGATACTCTAGAAGAAACCGCATACTTCCTTGATCTTACATTAAACACAGAAAAACCTGTTATAGTAACAGGTGCTATGAGAAACAGTTCAGAGCTTGGTTATGATGGACCTGCAAATCTTGCAGCTTCAATATGTACTGCAATATCAGATGAAGCTATGGGTAGAGGGGTACTGGTATGCTTTAATGATGAACTTTACTGTGCAAGTGAGGTTACAAAGGCTAATTCAATGAGCCTTGATGCATTCCATTCACCTAACTTTGGACCTATAGGAATTATTGACAGCAATAAGGTTATATTCTATAGGGATAGAATTAAAAAGCAGCATATAGATGTAGATAAGCTTAGTAAAAGGGTTGATTTAATTAAATGTGCTGCTGGTATGGATTCAAGTCTTATTGACTTTTGTGTTGAAAAAGGAGCTAAGGGCCTTGTAATCGAAGGAATGGGAAGAGGAAATATCCCTCCAGATATGGTTGATGGAGTTAAAAGGGCAATTGAAAAGGGCGTTGCAGTTGTTCTTACCTCAAGGTGTTTCCAGGGAAGAGTGTTAGATTCCTATGGATACCATGGAGGAGGAAAGGAACTAAGAAATCTTGGGATAATATTTGGAGACTTCCTTCCAGGACAGAAGGCAAGAATAAAGTTAATACTTGCTTTAAGTAAAACCGACAGTATTGAAAAAGTAAGAGATATTTTTGAGTTGGGACTATATAGAATGAGCTAGAAGAAGAAGGGCAGAAATGTCCTTCTTTTTATGAAAAATAGAAGGAATTTTATAATTATGTGTAGAATTAAATTAAGATACATTCAAGAAGGGTAACACTAACTTTTATATTAAAATGTCTTAAGAGGAAGTGGCGGTAATATGGAATTAATAAATGATAGATACAGAGTAATTAAAAATATATCGCAAAATCAAATGGTTTCCTCATATGTAGTTGCTGACCTGAAGAAGAATAATAAACAGGTTCAACTAAATATATTAAACCCAGAATTAATGCCTTCAAAGCTATTGGACTTTTATGCCAATGAATTTTTAATTCTTTCTGGTATAAACTCCTCTAGAGTATTGAAGCTTTATAATTTTGGAGTTATTAATTCCTTTGATGGTAAAGGACTTGAAAACAATCAATATTATTTTGTACGTGAGAAAATTGAGGATACTATAAATCTTGTTGAATGTATAAAAGACATGAATGATAGTGACATAATTGATATATTCATTCAAGTATGTCAGGCAATAAATTGCCTTCATTTAAAAGGATTCATTTATAAAGATTTAAATATAGATAACATTTATTTAACTAAGGATGAAGAGGGTTATAAGGTAAAACTTAAGGATATAGCAACTGTTGAACTAGAAAAGCATATGCATTGGCATTCAGGAAAAGGGCAGCTGCAGTTTGTTGCACCGGAGGTACTTAATGGAGCAGAACCAGATATATATTCAGATATATATTCCCTTGGAGTACTGCTTTTTTACTTGTGCAAAAGAAGCTTCAGTCAGGATGTAAATTTAAAACACATGATAAAGGATTATAAAAAATACATTGCATCCCAGAATACCGAATGTATGTGTGGAAATATTATAAATATAATTGAAAAGATAATAAACAATCAAACGAATGAAAGATATAATTTTGTATATGAAATAATTGATGATATGAATAAAATATTCAATAGACAATATAAAGCTCACATAAAAGAAGAAATGGAAAATATAATTTCCAAAACAAGGCTTATAGGCCGTGAAAAAGAAGTTGATATGATACTTGATGCATATAAAAGCATGGAAGATATAAGAAGCTTTGGAGGAACTTATCTTGTTTTTGGTGAACATGGTATAGGAAAAACAAGATTACTTAAAGAGATAAAGCATAGACTTATTCTTAAAAATGCTGATGTATACAGCGTATTCATGGAAAACAACGGCTCTGCCAACAATGAAGGAATAATGGTTAGACTTATACGACAGGTTATACCTAAGGCGGATGCCGAAGTTATGGAAAGGTATATGGAGTACCTTGCAGCTTTTATTCCTGAAATGGAATTTGATGAAAAAGGTTTCTATTTAATGAGCCTTGATAATGAAAGGGAAAGGCTATATCTTTTCAGTAGAATTTTAGGATTTATTGAGGGATGTATTAAATCAAGGCCGGCAGTTTTTGTAATAGATAACTTGCATGAGGCCGATGATCTATCAATAGAATTTTTAAAATACATAATAGGAAATCTTAATAAAAAGCCTGTTATGTTTATAATGAGCGGTGGAACAAAGAAAGATATGAAATTTAATGACCTCCTAGATACATGCAAAAATTCCAACAGTTTTAATGAAATATGCCTTGGAAGTCTTACAATAGAACAAACAGCTGGTGTTATAAAGGACATGCTAAATCTTCCCAATACTCCATTAAATCTTTCTGCTAGAATATATACTGAAACATATGGAAATCCGTTGTTTATTGAAGAGGTAATAAAGAATCTATATGCCCAGAGAATTATTTATTTAGATGATAAGAATGGAAGATGGAGCATTGATATAGAAGATTATGGGAAGATACCTATACCTTCCAGTATATATCAAGCTGTAGCAAACCAGCTGGAAAGTCTTGATGATAAGTCAAAGAATATATTAAAGGTTGTTTCAATCTTCAGTCTATCAGTTTCTTCACTTGCTATTTCAAAAATATTAAAAATACAGCAGGATGAGGTTGAGGAGAAGCTTGAGTTCATGTTAAAGAAAGGCTTCCTGGATAGAAAGGTTGAGGATTGGGGCTATGCCTATGATTTGCATAATAAAGGTACAAAGAATTTTATATACAGCAGTCTGAAAGAGGAGGAAAAAAGAGAAAAGCATAGATTAGCTTCGGATTTTCTTGAGGAACAGTACCGCAGAGAAGGAAGAGAAAATAAAGAAGAATTAATTTATCACCTTGAAAAGGCTGGTGAAAAGGAAAAAGTAATAGAATATTGTTTGGAAACTGCTGATAAAATGGAATCTATTCAAATAAAAAGTGAAGCATTAAAAAACCTTCAAAAGGCACTTTCGATGTTTGAAGAAGACTCCAAGGAAATTAAAAAAATCGATATATTAATAAGAATTGGACGTTTACATAGGGATGAGGGCAGAAACAGTGAAGCTCTAAGTTGTTTTGAAAAGGTTCTAAACCTTATAGGACCACCATATACAGAGAGACAGTGCATAGATGCACTTAATCAAATTGTAAATATATATTTAATTATGAATGAGATGGATAAATGTGCTGAGTATTTTAAATTAATTGATTCAACACTTGAAAAAATTGATTATGAGGAAGGCTATTTAAGAGCACAAATGGAAAAAGCAAGGTTCTTATACCATATACAAGAATATGAAAAGGTAGTTGAGATTTGTAAAAGTGGACTTGAACTATGTCACGATAAATACTTAGACATGGAAGCCAGCTTTTGCAATCAACTTGCTATTCTAAGCATGGAAGAGACAAAAGTAGAACAGGCATTAGAAGGATTTCAAAAGACGGTATCTCTTTTGGAAAAAACTAATAATGTTAAATATATGCCTGCTGCTCTTAATAATATAGGGGTAATATACGGAGATTATCTTCAGGATGTTGAAAAGTCACTTGAATATTTTCTTAAGATGAAGGAAATATGTGAAAGGTATAACATCATTGGGAGCCATATAATGGCTGATATGAATATTGCAGAGTGCTATATAGATATGGATGATAACAATATGGCACTTGAGCACTACAAGAGTTCCCTAGAGCTCTCAAAAATGGCAGGGTATGAATCAACAATATTTACTAACTATGCCAATCTTTCAAGAATATATATCAGAACATTCAAGTACAAAGAAGCATGGGAATATTTTGAACTGCTTAAGGAAGAGTTTAAAAATTATCCTGTTCAGAGAAAGTCAAATATAGCTGAATATTATAGAACAGGGGCTTTGATATCCTATACATTTGGACTTTATAGTACTGCTGAGGAGTATGCTATAAGGGCACTAGAAGCAAACGGAAATGATGATTACAGAGGCACATGGGATTGCGAAGTAATGATAGAATATATAAAGCTGAGGCTGTATAAGGACAAAGAAGAAATAAGAAGGAGTATGCTTAGGCTTAGGGAAATAAGCAGAAAATATAAACTCTATATGGAAAGAGTAAATATTTTATATAACCTTATATTCATATCTTTAAAAACTGGAAATAGTGATCTATTTGAGGAATTAAAAATTGAAGCGGATGAAATTAGTAAAAGGGTATCTTCAGAAAAAATAACTGCAAGGAAAATGTATGTGGATGGTATTGCTGCCAGCGAGAGTGATAAACTAAGGTTATTTGAGTCAGCTCTTGAGATAGCAAAAAATGAAAAGATGAAAACCCTTGAATGGAATATATACAATTCAATTGGAGATTATTATTTTGAAAAGGGTAAGTATTATGATTCTACTAGGTATTATTTCGAAGCATGTGAGGTTATAAAGAGTATTACACTGCAAATACCTGAAAATATGAGAATTAATTATATTAATAACCATGGGCTATTAACCCCTTTTGAAAAACTTTTAGAGATTAAGGGTATATATAAGGATGAGGAGTTAAAAAAAGCTACAGAACATAACTCCATAATAATAAATACGCTGGAAGATCTCAACGATTTATTTAAGTATAAAGGCTTCTGGGAAATACTCGATAATGAACATTTTATAAAGGCTGCTGAAAAAAGCTTTGATAATACTTTACCATCAGGAATACATGAAGTAGGGGATTTAATAAGAAATCTTTCCAAGGATCCTACTAAAAATCTAGATATAGTAATAAAACTGATGGGGAAGATGCTGATTGCAACAAGGGGATTTATAATACTTGAAAATGATGATGAAGCTTCCTTTGCAGTTGCAAGTTTGAAAGCAAATGAGGAATTGCCTAATATAGAATATGTTATAGAAAAGGTAAATTCATTAGGAAAGCCTATATTAATTTCTGAATCATACCAGGATGAATTAAGGGATGATTCAAAGCTTTTACCCAATGGTATTAAAACAGCAGTTTGCATACCTGTTTTGAAATTTGATAATATTGAATGCAATTGCAATAATAAAACAGCATTTTTTAGAAATAAGATATGGGGATATATATATCTTGATTCCGATAGAATACTTAATAATTTTAATGAAAGGAGCTTTGAGGAGTGTCATAAGCTATCAGGATTTGTTGGAATGCTCCTTGAAAATTACAGGTTAAAGATTATATCCTCAATAGATAAGCTTACTGGAGCATATACAAGAAAATATCTTGTGGATACACTAACAGAAGAATTTGAAAAGTGTAGTGTGGAGAGAGTAACTTTTTCTATAATAATGTTTGATATAGATAAATTTAAAAATGTTAATGATAAGTTTGGACATCAAAAGGGTGATTATGTACTTAAGGAAATCTGCAGGGTAGTTAAGAAAAATATACCTGGAAAGTATAAACTATGCAGATATGGTGGAGAGGAATTCATAATAATACTTCCTGGGACAGATTATAAGAAGGCAGGAGCAGTTGCAGAAAGTATAAGGTTAAAGGTTGAGAATGCAAAAATATTAGGGGACATGTATCCTATAACCATAAGCCTTGGAGTAGCAGCATACCCTGTACATGCACAAATTGAACAGGAATTGATAGAGAAGGTTGACCAGGCTCTATATGTTGCAAAGGAATCAGGAAGAAATAGAAGCCAGATATGGAATCCTGAGATAGCTAACAAAACAAAAAGAAAGGACAGGCTTGCCGGAATTGTATCAGGAAATGCTCTTCAGGATTATAGAAATGTATTGGCAATGATTGAACTTATTGAGTTGGTAAAGGATAATATCAGTATAGAGAATAAAATTTACAAGCTTCTTGGAAGAGCTATTGAAATTACAGAAGCACAATATGGAATACTTTTTCTTGTTGAAGACGATAAAGTAGTTAAAAAATATGGACGAAGGAAATTCCATGAGGGATGGCTTGAGGCAAAACGATATAATAGAAAGATACTTGAGAATGTAGTTAAAGATAAACAGGGGATATACAGAGTTGACTGGGATGATATAACTGAATATGACAGCTTGACTGGTTCACCGGACTGGCAGTCTATTATTGCAGTTCCAATCATAAAATCAAGTAAAACAAGGGGAGTTTTATACCTAACGGTTTCAACAAAAATAAAGGAGTTTGATTTTAATCAGTTTAACTTTGTAAATACCCTTGGGGATATTACTGCCGCAATACTTTAATATGCTAATACGGTAAAGATTGTAAAATTAAATAAGCTTTACTGGTTTTGAAGGGAGGGAAGTGTATATATGCTAGAAATAAAAGAGTTAAAAACTAAAGGAGAAATAAAGAAATTTATAAATTTTGCCTGGGATGTATATAAAAATGATAATAATTGGGTTCCTCCACTAAAGGGAGATCTTTTGAAAACCTTAATGGGAAAGGACAATCCGTTATTTATGAATGGACCCCATACACTTTTTATGGCTTATCAGGATGGAAAACCTGTTGGAAGGCTATGTACAGGAATAAATGAAACACTTAATGAAAAAAAGAATCAAAGAGATGGATACATATGTCTTTTTGAATCAATAAATGATAAAAATGCAGCATATGCTCTTTTTGATGCGGCTGCTTCATGGCTTAAAGAGAGGGGAATTAACTGCATTAAGGGGCCCGTATCTCCAACAAATGGAGATGATTACAGAGGGCTTCTTGTAAAAGGTTTTAATGGGTCACCTGTATTGATGAACTCCTATAATCCTGAATACTATGTAGATTTCTTTGAGGAATATGGATTTATAAAGCATCTAGACTTATATGCCTATTACTATGATGTACAAAATCTTGACTCAGAAAGGTATGAAAGACCAGTTGACTTTGCGATGAAAAGATATAATTTTAGGGTAGATGCAGTAAATTTAAAAAAGATAGACGATGAAATGATGGATGTAAAAAGGATATTGGACATTGCAATGCCAGATGAGTGGGAGGATTTAACACCTCCAACAATTGAAGAAATAAGAGCAGAGGGTAAGATGATAGTAGACCTAGCTGATCCAGACTTGATATATATAGCTCGTTCTGGTGATAAGCCTATAGGGTTTTCAATTGCTTTGCCAGACTACAATCAGGTACTGAAACGTATGAATGGAAAAATGTTTCCCTTTGGCTTTTTAAAATTTTTATGGTATAAGAGAAAGATTAACAGCTTAAGAGTTTTTATTCTTTTTGTAATACCTGAATTTAGAAAAAAGGCTGTAAGTGGAGCTATGTTCTACAAAAGTCTTTTAGCTGCAAAAGAAAAGAAATATATTCATGGGGAAGGCTCAACAATAGGTGAAATCAATATGTCTATGAGAAGAGATGCAGAAGGGGTAGGCGGAGTTCACTATAGAACTTACAGGTTGTATAAAAAGGAAATATAATTTAAAGCTAACAATGTATATATTTGGGAGGGGTTATTATGAGATTTTTAAAGGAATATTACAAAGAATATAACGAAAAAGTAGTTGAGGATTACATAGACAGTATAGAAAAAATAAAGGATATAAAGAAAGAAACAGAGAGCAATCTTAAAAACGGCTCTGAAAACAGAAAGTATGATGCTTTTTTCAATCATACATCAAAGCTTATATTAAAGCTTGCTAAGATTGAAAATGAAGTTTCTAATGATTACTTTAAAGACAATTCACTTGATAAGCTTTTAGAAACAAACAAAGAGCTTTTTACTGAGCTTATTGGAGAAAACTATGATAAAAGCTATGCAAACCCGACATATGCTGTAGCTGTATTTGGCGATAAATTTGGACAGTTAATGTCCTACTTCTATAGTCTATATAGAAGATATCTTGATTATGCCTTTGCTAACAAGCTATTTAAGATGGAAGAGTACAACAAAGTGTTTGTTGAAGTTTATAGCTATATTAAAAATAATGATGTTGAATACGAGACATTAAAGGAAAAGATAGTTTCTAATGAGAAAAGTAATCTTGTGGAGAAGAGAAGAAGAACACTAAAGGATTCCTTTGATAAGAATATAGGGTATTATAATGATATAGTAGAAGAACTTGATTTAACAGATTTAAGGTATCTATTTAGATTTGGACAGTATGTAAGTGAAAATGAAATAAAAACTGCTGAATTTCTAAATAAATATCCTGAAGACAAGATGAAAAAGCTTTCAAAGTCAATTGCTGATGCGATGATAAGAGGATATGAGGTCGATCAAAAGGATAGAAAGAATAGAACTGCTGTGCAGCTTATGTACAACATGGGTTATGAAAAACTTATAAAATTCCTGATAGATGACCTTAAGGAATATGGAATAGATGCCTTTATAGCAAAGGGCAATTCCACATCACCAAATAAGCAGTATGAATATGACCACAGGTTTGATAATGCTCTCTATCTTGATGAGGAATATGTAAAGCTGTTTGATGAATCTACAAAGAAAGCATGTGAAGATATAAGGGGTATTTTGGAAGATTACACAGGACCTATATGGTTTGATAAGTTTGGTGAAGTTCCATTCGCTCCAAAGAGCAAGAAGGAATGCTTGAAGCTTAGCGAAGAGCAGCAGAAGCTTAATATGGTGCTTAGAAACAACTATATGAGTGTATACTATAAATATATTCCTGAAGAGGAAAGAAGTTTCTGTATAATTGGCTTCCCAACACCTGAAATAGGTGATAGATTTGAGGAAATATTTGAAGACATACTTGAGATAAACATGCTTGATAGTGAAAAATACATGAATATTCAAAAGAAAATAATAGATGTTTTAGACAAGGCAGATTATGTTCATGTTAAGGGTATTAAAGGAAACAAGACTGACATAAAGGTTAAGATGCGGGAAATTAAGGACTCTGACCATGAAACAAACTTCTTCAATTGTGGTGCTGATGTAAATATACCTGTAGGAGAGGTATTTACTTCACCATTACTTACTAGAACTACAGGAATACTAAATGTTGAGGATATATATCTAAATGATTTAAGATTCTTAAACCTTGTTATTGAGTTTAAGGATGGATATATAGCAAACTATAGCTGCAGCAACTTTGAAAATGAGGATGAAAACAAAAAGTATATAGAAGAAAATCTATTGTTCCCTCACAAAACACTTCCGATTGGAGAGTTTGCAATAGGTACCAACACCCTTGCATATAGTATTGCAAAGAAATATGACATACTTGATAAGATGCCAATTCTTATTGTAGAGAAGATGGGACCACACTTTGCAATTGGAGATACATGTTTCTCAAGAGATGAAGACAGAACAACCCTTGATATGATGACAAAGAAGAAGATAATAGCAAAGGATAATGAAAAGACATTAAATAGAAAAACTAACCCAGAAGAAGCATATACAAATGTTCATATAGACATAACTCTTCCATACGAATCCTTAAGCTCCATAGCAGCTGTTACAAAGGATGGAAACAGACTTGATATAATAAAAGATGGAAGGTTTGTTGTTGAAGGCAGTGAGGAACTAAATAAATATCTATAAGACACGGGTTGCCTGTCGCATAAAGTGCTAGGCATATAGCAAAAGTGGCAAGTTGGATAACGTTGGAATTCCCTAATGTTATCCAACTTGCCACTTGTCATATGCCTGGCATTATGCTTATAAGGAGTATTCCTAGGTGACAGGCTCTTAAGTGATGAGTTATTTAAAAAAAACTATCTTTAATGCTCATCTTTCATAAATAACTCATAACTCAAGTGCCTGTTACCTAGGAATATAAGGGATAACCTTTCTTTGGTAAAAATTCCCTTAACATAAATTGTTTCGTTTTAGTAAACTATCGAAAGGATTTTTAATATATTTGAAGAATTATTATGTTATATATGAAAAATATGGTTATGTATAGAAATGGTTCATAATGGATAAATTTTGTATAGCAATGTTTAATGGGAAGAAATTATTGTATTGTATTATATGTTTCGCATAAATGATTCCATATTGCGATTTATATAACAATAATGTATATAGCAAGGGAGGAAGGAAAATGAAATTTGAGGTTAATAGGACATATCACGGCTTCAAACTCCTTGAGGAAAAGGAAGTTAAGGAGATTAACTCAATTAAAAGGTTATTCTTACACGAAAAGAGTGGCGCAAGGCTTTTAAACCTTGAAAATGACGATGATAACAAGGTTTTTGCTATAGGATTTAGAACACCGCCTGAGGACAGCACAGGACTTCCACATATTCTTGAGCATTCAGTTTTATGTGGCTCGAGAAAATTCCCAACAAAGGAACCATTTGTTGATCTATTAAAGGGTTCCTTAAATACATTCTTAAATGCAATGACCTATTCTGATAAAACAATGTACCCTGTTGCAAGTAAGAATGAAAAGGACTTTTTTAACCTGATGGATGTTTATCTTGATGCAGTTTTATATCCCAATATATATAAGTATCCAGAAATATTCATGCAGGAAGGATGGCATTACGAAGTAGAGAACAGAGAGGGTGAAATATCCTATAAGGGTGTTGTTTACAATGAAATGAAGGGTGCATTCTCATCACCTGAGGAGACACTTTTTAGAAAAATACAAGAATCCCTTTTCCCTGATACTCCATATAGTATGGAATCAGGTGGAGACCCTGATGTTATTCCACAGTTGAGCTATGGGCAGTTTGTAAACTTCCATAGAAGATACTATCATCCATCAAACAGCTATATATGCCTCTATGGAAATGGAAACCTTGATGAACAACTTAAATTCATAGATGAAAACTATCTTAAGAATTTTGATAAAATAACAATAGATTCAAAAATAGAATATCAAAAACCATTTAAAGCACAAAAGGACATTGAAGGAGAGTATCCAATATCAGCTGAGGAGGAAGAAAAGGACAATACCTTCCTAAGCTTAAACTTTGCATGTGGAGAGTGTACAGATCCAGAGCTATATTTAGCACTTGAAATTCTAGAACACATTCTTCTTGAAACTCCGGCTGCACCTTTGAAAAATGCACTTCTTGAAGCCGGACTTGGAAAGGATGTAATCGGAAGGATTGATAATGGAATACTTCAGCCTGTTATGAGCGTAGTTATAAAGAATTCAAATCCAGAAGAGAAGGAAAGATTCCAGAAGGTTATATTTGATACTCTTGAGAATCTTGTAAATAAGGGAATAGATAAAAAGCTTATAGAGGCATCCATAAATATAATTGAATTCAGGATGAGAGAGGCTGATTTCCAAGGCTTCCCTAAGGGACTTTTATATTATATAAAGGCAATGGAAAGCTGGCTGTACGATGAAGACCCGACAATACATCTTGAATATGATGAAACTCTACAGAAGATAAAGTCAGCACTAAAGACCAGCTATTTTGAGGATATTATAAGAAAATATATTCTTGAAAACAACCATAGAACCTTGGTTTTAGTTAAACCAAAGAAGGGACTTGGAGAAGAGAAGGCGGCAAAGGTTAAGGAAGAACTTAAGAAGTTTAGAGAAGGTCTTTCTGATGAAAAAATAGATGAGATAATTGAAAACACTAAAAAACTTAAAAAGAGACAGACAACACCTGACAATCCAGAGGATATTGAAAAAATACCAATGGTTTCAATTGATGACATAAATAAAAAGTCGGAAATTCTTCCTATAGAAGAGAAGGAAGAAAAAGGCGTAGAGGTTCTTACCCATCCAACCTTTACAAATGGAATTGCCTATACAAGACTTTATTTTGATATCAGAGCTGTTGAAAAAGAACTTCTTCCCTATCTCGGATTGATGACTGGAGTTCTTGGAAGAATAGGAACAGAAAAGTACAACTATGGTGAGCTTTCAAATGAAATAAATATACATACTGGAGGAATAGAATTTGCAGTTGAAGCCTATCCGATCAATGGAGAAGCTAAGAGCTACAGCCCTAGGTTTGTTATAAAATCAAAAGCACTAGTTGATAAAACCCCAGAGCTTTATGGATTGATTGGAGAAATTGCAGGAAACACAGTTTTTGATGACAAAAAGAGAATGAGAGAAATAATAAGAGAAATGAAATCCAGGCTTGAAATGGTTGTATTCAGCAGAGGTCATATAGCTGCTGGAAGTCACCTGCTTTCATATTTCTCACCTGCAGGAAGGTTTAATGAGATAACAAAGGGTCTTGATTTCTATAGATTTGTTGCAGCTCTTGAAAAGAAATTCGATGAAGCAGCAGATGAAATCATAGAAAATCTAAAGAAGGTTTCAAAGGCAGTATTCAATAAAAACAATCTTCTTGTAAGCTTTACAGCAGAGGAAAAGGACTATGAAAGCTTCAAGGGTAACATGGGTAATATACTTGAGGTACTTGGAAGTGAAACACTAAATTACAATGAATACAAATTTGACCTGACTCCTGAAAATGAGGGCTTCTTAACCCAGGCAAACGTTCAGTATGTTGCAAAGGGGTATAACTTCCTAGAGCTTGGATATAAATACACAGGAAGTCTTGAGGTCCTAAGGACTATAATAGGACTTGATTACCTGTGGAATGAGGTAAGAGTTCAAGGAGGGGCATATGGTGCCTTTGGAAGGTTTGACAGGAGTGGAAACATGTTTGCAGCATCCTACAGGGATCCTAACCTTAAGGAAACTATAAATGTATACGATAAAATGTCAGAATACATTAGAAGCTTCAACCCAGACAACAGAGAGATGACAAAGTATATAATAGGAACCATAAGTGAAATGGATTTCCCATTAACTCCATCAATGAAGGGTGATCGTGCAGCAACAAACTATATATGCAAAGTAACCCATGAGGATATGCAAAGGGAAAGGGACGAAGTGCTAAGCACAAAACCAGAGGACATAAAAGCTTTTGCAGATATGGCAGAGGACTTAATGAAGCAGAACTATATTTGTGTAATTGGAAATGAAGGAAAGATAAAAGAAAATGGGGATGTATTTAAGAAGCTTGTAAAGTTGTTTGAATAAATAAATATATACAATAAAGATAATTCTATATAAATTTTTGTTATAAAAATTTATGCCTAAAAAGCTGGCAACCATCGATTTGGTTGCTAGCTTTTCTTTTTTTATGGATAAATATCTAAAATTTCACCTTCTTATCCCAAAAGGTAATTTTTGTAAATATTAGAAAAATATTAATAAATATTTACTTTAATGTTTAAAAATAAAAATAATAGAAAAAATATGTAATAAAGTATTTTTTAAAACATATTATAAAACATAATTTCTAGGAGGTGAAGTTTTTGAAAAAAAGATTAGTGTCGCTAATGATGACATTTGTGTTTCTGTTTACACTAATTGAACCATTTGATGTGGTAAAAGCTAAAGAAAACCAGGAAATAGAAGTTCAAGGGAATGACTTAAGTAATATTACTGTTCCAGAAGGAATGCCTCAAATATCAGATTTCAATAAAAATACTGAATACTTAAAAATTGATAATGTTTCACCCGAGAAAAATCTAAATAAAGAGTACCCAAATGATGAATTTAATGTACGTGTAGATTTTTATAAGGAAGTTGTAAATGATGGTGTACCTGACGGAATAACATACATGAATTGGCAGCTTATCTCTAACAATTATAGAATATATTATGTATTTGTTAAGGGAGGAAATGGTGGATATCTGTACTGGTACGATGAAGATGACAAGAGTGATACAGGACTGCATGCTCTTCTTGGAGACAATAATAAATATCGCGATATAAGCCATGTTGAAATATTCTTTAAAAAGGAGGAATCAAATCCACCTCAACAAACAGGTAGCTATAAGGTGATAAAGACAAAGGATGAGAATGGAGATGGTGATTCAGAGGATGCTAATGAAGGGGCTCATGAAGGAATTACATTCAGCCTCATTGAACAAGTAGAAGGTGGAAAGAGTTATGACAGACAGACAAATGAAAATGGAGAAGCATTATTTGAAAATATACCTGTAGGAGACTATAAATTATATGAAATGCCTATAAGAGAATATAGAAGTAATTTAGTAAATGGTACGGATGTAAAAATTGAAGCAGATAAAACAAATGAAATTTCTGTTTTGAATACAAGAAACATGGCATTTATTGAGGTTAGAAAGTCTATAAGAGATAATGGGTTGAATAAACATCCCAATATACCAATAATTTTAAAACAGGTAGATAGGGTTATTGATACAATAGATACAGATGAAAATGGTATTGCTAAATTTGAGAATATAGCACCGGGAAAATATATAATTGAAGAGGGGCAATCTGGTACAAATTATGTAAATAATCTTCCATATGAAGTAGAGGTCATAGGGAATGCACCTGTAGCACTTGAGGTTGTTAATATTGAAACAGAACCAGATAAAGGAGTTCTCCAAGTATTAAAATTAAAAGAGATTCCTAATCAAGTTAAGAAAGAGTATTTTCCAAATGTTGAATTTAAAATTTATAGCAGTCCTTCAGGTGAACAAGTTGGTCTCCCTGCTATAACTGATGTAAGTGGATATGCTGTATTTAGAAACCTGCCTCCAGGAAACTATACTCTAAAGGAGACTTTACCTAATGACTATACTACAGATTTATCTGATACTAATATTTATAAAGTAGAAGCTGGAAAAATTACAACAGTTATGGTTACAAACACACAGAAAAATGGTGAAAATCCTCCCCAAAAAGGCAAGCTGAAAGTTATCAAAAAAATAGTAAGTGGAGTTCCTCATAGCCAGGTAGGATTTAGATTAATAAAGAAGCAGGAAACTCCTAGATTGATGGGAGGACTTTCAGAGAATAATATATATTTTACAAATTCTGAGGGAGTAGTTATATTTGAAAATCTTGAGTATGGTGAATACCTACTAGAAGAAGTAGATCCAGATGGATTTATGACAAAGATTGAAGAAAATGATACAAGCTCTATGAATATAACAATAGATTCACCAGAAAAGACAATAAATGTTAAGAATAGCATAATTTTAAATGATGGGGAAGAATTTGTTTCAGGAAAAATTAAAGGATTCAAATACTATGATAATAACCAAAACGGAAGATGGGATGAAGGTGAAGAAAGGCTTCAAAACTGGAGGATAGAACTTTATAAGGTTCTTAGCAATGGAGGAGAAGAATTATTTAGATACACAACTACAGATACAAATGGAGATTATTTCTTTGAAGATGTTCTTCCAGGCGAATATTATGTAAGAGAGAAGATAGAGGATAAAACCAAGAACTGGAGAATGACACAGCCAGTAGAATCATATGGATACCATATAACAGTACCATCAATAAATATGCCTACATTTAGAAATATGGATTGGTATGAAAGCAGGTATTTAAGTAGTACAACAAACCTTGAAAAATTAATGCCAGAAACAGTCTTTGTTGCTGAGGGAAGAATAGGTATAGATGGACCAGCAGATTATGAACTTGATATATCTCAGAATGGAGAAATAAAGGATCAGGATGAATACATTTGGCCTAATAATGGAACGCCTGTAGCCTTTAGACTTTTATATGATAAAAACTCTGGAAAAATCACCTATACCATAGGGAGTAATTTTAAGGATGAGTCTTTAAAAAGAACCCTTGAATATACATTAAATCATCCGATAGATAAATGTACAGATTTAATAATTAGAACACAGTCGACAAATTCCAAAACAGGGATAGTTTTAAACAACTTAATGATTAATGGTGAACCATTAGATAAATATGCTTCAGCAGCTGAATTAGGTCCTGGGCTTATTCTAATAAGAACAGACTGCTTATTTAATGGGGATGGTATATTTGTACTTGAAGGCAACTCATTAATGTTCTGGGGAGATGCAAAACCACAACGTTCACAGCTAGCTTACCAGATAAAGGTTGGAAATGTAGTTAGTGAAGCAAATATCCCCAAGCTGGCCTTTGGCAATACCTATGATTCGATAATAGTTGATCCAGAATTACCTGATTTGGCAGTTACAAAAACTGATGGAGGGTCAACCGTAAAGCCAGGGGAAAAGGTAACTTACACAGTTAGCGTAACTAACATTGGAAAAGAAGCAGCAAACAACATATATGTGTATGAATTACTCCCTTCATATACTTCATTTGTTAACGAAAGTGGATATAATGAAGGCTGGCAGCCAGAAAATTATCAATATAGATCTTCCTTTGTAAAGAATAAGACTCAAATTGAACAACAGGCTAGATATTACTATTACATTAAAAGTTTGGGTGTAGGCGAAAGCAAGAATTTATTGGTTACTGTCAGATTAAATAATAAAGACAATATACCTGATAACATAAAACAAATATTGAATACTGTGACTGTAGAAATAGATAGAAAAGAATCTAATTATGAAAACAATACTGCAACTGATACTACTCCAATTGAGTTTACAGTTACACCGCCTCAGCCACCACAACCCCCGACACCACCAACACCGTCGACTGTGGTGCGTTATCCAGACTTAACTATATCAAAGACTGATGGCAACATTACTGCAAAGCCTGGCGATGAAGTTGAATATAGAATAATAGTTGTAAATAATGGAGATGCTGCTGCATTTAATGTTAAGGTATATGAAAAGCTGCCTGAACATACATCCATTGTCGAAGGCAGAAATAGTAAATGGAAGCTTGAAAATGAAAAGTATGTTTATGAAATTGGTACTCTTAGCAAAGATGAAACAAAGGAAATTAAATTTGTAGTAAGAGTAGATTCTAATATTCCTGATACCATCAAAAAGATTATAAACAATGTTGAAGTAAAAACAACATCAACAGAATACAGAAGTAACAATAATACTGCAAGTGATGATACTCCAATAATAAATCCAACTGTTGAAATTGTTAGCCCACTTCTTGAGGTAATAAAAACGGATGATGGTATTACAGCTATAAATGGAGAATCGATAATATATAAGATTACAGCTGTAAACAAGGGTAATGGAAAAGCTGAAGAAGTAAAGCTTTTTGAAAAAGTTCCAGAATATACAACATTCGATGAAGCAGTCAACTCTGGATGGGTAAAGAGTGGAGATGGCTATGTTTTCGAAATAGGTACCCTTGAAGCAGGAAAATCAAAAACTGTGGAATTCAAGGTAGTTGTTGATGAAAGCATTACATACTCAATAAATAAGATTAATAATACAGTAGTATTAAGTGCAAAGGGTCTTGATGATATTGATGCATCTGATGATACAGATATAATAATATCTACTCCACCTGTTTTGCCTGAGACTGGTAGAACAAATAATGTAGATATATTTGCAGGTATATTTGCGGTTATACTATTAGCAGCAGGTGTTCTGATAAAAAAAATTAAATAGAAATAACCTTTAAGGGCAGCTGAATAGCTGCCTTTTTTAATACTTGAGGTTAGGTATAGGAGAGAGTAGAAAAATCAGTTAATATTGATTTGAAAATAAATTATTTTCTCTAGTGATTTCTATCTTTGGAGTAGCCATATAGGATAGATTTATTATATAATTGATAATTAAAGGAGTGGTAGAGTGATTACATTTAAACGAAATTATAATAGAATGTTTTTAAAGGATGTAAGGAAGGCAATAGATGATTATGGAATGATAAAGGAAAAGGATAGGGTTGCAGTTGGACTATCAGGGGGCAAGGACAGCATAGCCCTTTTATATATTCTTGCTCTTTTAAAGAAATACTCAATTATAGATTTTGAACTGTGTGGAATAAACATAGATCTTGGATTTGGAATGGATTTAACTCTCCTTGAGAATTTCTGTAGTGAAAATGGCATAAAGTTTATAGTTGAAAAAACAAACATCGGAGAGGTTGTTTTTGAAGATAGAATGGAGAAAAATCCATGCTCCCTATGTTCAAAGCTTAGAAAGGGAGCACTATTCAGAGTTGCAAAGGCCTATGGATATAACAAGGTAGCCCTTGGACACAGCAGTGATGATGCAATAGAAACATTTTTTATGAACATGCTTTGTGTAGGAAAGCTTGGAACCTTTAATCCATGCATTGAATTTGAGGAAAGAGGAATAACAGCTATAAGACCAATGGTTTATGTTAAAGAGGAAACTATCAAAAAGCTTGTATCCATGGAGAGCCTTCCTGTAATAGAAACACTTTGTCCTGCAGCAGGGAAAACAAAAAGGCAGGATATGAAGGAGCTTCTAGCCTACATTGAAGCTTTATATCCAGATGTCCATAGAAAAGTTATAACTGCTTTTCAAAACATGGACTCTGAAAATATATGGAAGCAGAGAAAGTAACAATCACTATAGCTAAAGATATGTAAAGCCAGGTAGAATGCGAATTTAAATTAAAATAAGCGTATCCTACCTGGTTTTGTGATATAAATGTAAAAAATAGCTCGCTTTATTTACAATATGAGTATATAGTGATAATATATGTATAAAATAAATAATAATTACCAAAAAGCAAATGTAGAAAGGTGGCTGTTTGGGATGAATGAAGGTTCAATTATTGTAATTAGTGGCTTGATTTTAGCTGCAATAAGTACAGCAGTTATATTAAAAAATGCTGTTTTGCGCTATAAATTGGGAGACAAGGGATACAAAGCTGCACTAGCAGTGATAATTATAATCATAGCTTTATTGTGTTCTACACTTGTTATAGGAGCGGGATATGATATTAAGTCAATTTTATATCAATTATTGGAATCAAAGAATATGGATCCAGAATGGGTGACACAGCTAAAACGAGAACTTGGATATAAGAGAAGCACATTCTATATTTCTGCTATAATTGGCTATTTATCTTTAATTATATACTTTTTTCTATATAAGAGCATACAAAAAATAACAAGTAAAAAACAGGCACAAGCTGAAAAAAATAGATGGGATTGGAATAAGGTAAGCAAATAGAGTATAGGTTAATTCTATAAAAAATGGAATTTGTTCGTTGAGTCCGTTTATATCATCTAAACCAATGCCTCAACGAACATTTCATTTAGTTACCAGGTAATTTCTTTTCAATTCATCTATATGTTTGGCACAAATGATTCTACATTGCTTGACCCTAAACATTTATGCAAAATAATATTCCTTTATTCATTAATTGCACAATGCTCTATGTCAAATCTTTAGTGCGATTAATACAGTAGAATTTCACTTAAATGAATGACCTTAGGCGTATTAAAGGAAATAACAAGTCAATATTTTGGTCTATTTTGTGTCATACTTCGTCAATGAAAGCTCAAGTTAGCCCAACTAGCTTGAGCTTTCATTTCCTCGTCTGACGCAAAATATCCTCAAAATCTTTGACTTGTTATTTCCTTTAATACGCCTTAATTTTAAAATATAGCTGTAATCCACTTCCCTATATCCTCAAACCCAATTTTCTTATAAATGCTTCCTGCCTTAGGGTTGTCATAGAAGAGACATAACCCTTTGTCTTCAGAGATTAATTCATGGCATATTTGTGATACACATATTGAAGCAAGCCCTTTTTTTCTATAGTTTGGGTGAGTCATAACACTAACTACCATAGCTAATATACTGTTTTCTGCAGATGTTGATGCTGAAGAAACAACTCTTTCCTTGTCTTTTATAATGTAAGTCCTGCTTCCACCTTCGAAAAGGGATTCCCTTATGGATTCAAGGGAAGTCTTGAAATCCTCGAACTCATCTATATGCTGTCTTAAAGCATATATTCCTTTAGCATCTTCTATTTCTGCTTTTATGACCGTATCTTCTTTATCGTCAAAAATAAACTTATCCTTGTTTAATTTTGCAAAGTACTGTTCTCTTGTCTTTGTCCATTTAAGCCTATCCAATAGTGGTTTTATAACTGATGCCTCGCCTGATATATCTGTACTTTCTTTATAACTTTTAATGATAGTTGAGAAACCATCAATATCATAATCCAAGCTATCAGAGTAGAATACGAAATGGGTTCTATATCTTAAGAGTACAGCAACATATTCGCCTTCATCGTTATATTCTGCCCATACATCCTGAAAATCTTTATCAAAGCCAAAGTTTTCAATATCACCGATTATAAAAAGGTTTATCTCAGGATTCCTTTTCAAAAATAGAAGTAATGAGTATTCAAACGTTTTATCTAATTTTCTAAGCATAATATCATCTCCTAATTAATTTTTAAGGATGGCCATCCTTTTAAATATAAAAAAACCCTTCGCCTCCATTAGGGAGACGAAAGGGTTACTTCCGCGGTACCACTCCAATTAGTATAAAACTCGCTTTATCAGTACAGAATAAATCGATACTGTCCGGGATATAACGGTTCGGCTCCGTCCAGGTCTACTTTCATAAGATTTCGGCTGGAAACTCAAGGGTGTTATTCAATGCAGCTCTCGTATTGGTCTCACACTACCACCAACTCGCTTATACTAACCTCTGCAAATACTTCTCCCTATCATTGTTTTTGAATAAATTATTTTCATTAGTTTAGCACTTAAAACATAAGGTGTCAAGAGTTGCAGATGCCTAAATTATGAGATATTTGAGATAATATAACCTTTATTGGTAATTTTATGAAAGTTACTTGATTAGATATTATTCTTTTGTAACCTTTTTTAGTGAACCTATGTGACTATGACCGCTATATATAGTATAATATTTTTAATACAAGGGATAACAGGTGGATGGTGATATTATGAATATACATGATAAGCTTGATAAACTTAAAAATATACTTGCAGAAATGGGAAGTGTGGTTGTTGCATTTTCTGGAGGAGTTGACAGCACATTTCTGCTTAAGGTTGCAAAGGATGTTTTAGGGAATAGAGTATGTGCTGCAACTGCAGTAGCTTATATTTATCCTTCATGGGAGGAGGACGAAGCAACGAAATTTGCAGCAGACCTTGGAGTTGAGCACGTAAGGATGAGCTTTAATCCAATAGAAGAGGTTCCTGGATTTGAAATGAACCCTGTAAACAGATGCTACCTCTGCAAAAAAACAGTTTTTTCAAAAATACTGAATTATGCTGAGAGTGCAGGAATGTCATATGTTGTTGATGGAACTAATGCAGATGATACAGGTGACTATAGACCAGGACTTAAGGCAGTTAGTGAGCTTGGAATTAAAAGTCCACTTCTTATGGCTGGGCTTACAAAGCTTGAGATTAGGGAACTTGCCAGGGAAATGGGACTTGAGGTATATAAAAAGCCAGCCTTTGCTTGTCTAGCTACAAGAATACCCTATGGAGAGATTATAAATCAAGAAAAGCTTAAAATGATAGACATGGCTGAGATATATCTTATGTCAAAGGGGATAAAAAATATAAGGGTAAGATGTCATGGAGCTCTTGCAAGGATTGAGGTTGAAAAGAATGAAATACCTAAATTCTTCAACATGGATTTTATGAAGGATGTTGATTATAAGCTCAAGGAGATAGGCTTTAACTATGTAAGTCTGGACTTATCAGGCTACAAAACAGGAAGCATGAATCTGGAGGTAAGAAATGAATAGAGAAGAACTTGTAAAGCTCCTTGAGGGAGTTAAAAATGGTAATAAAAGCGTAGATGAAGCAGTTGAATACTTAAAGGATCTTCCCTACAGAGATTTAGATTATGCAAAGCTTGATTATCACAGAGGCATAAGATCAGGATACCCTGAGGTTATATACTGTCAGGGTAAGGAAAGAGAACATTTAAAAGGTATAGTTTCAGATATGCTTAAAAGAGATGCAAATATACTTGCAACAAGGGTAGATGAAAAAATCTATGAAGCCATTCTTGAGGTTACAGACAAGGTTGCATATCATAAGACTGCAAAAATTTGTGTTGTAAACTCAAAGGACATAAAAAAGGTAGGAAAAATTGCGGTTGTAACAGGTGGAACTGCGGACATTCCTGTTGCAGAGGAAACAGCTATAACCTGTGAGGTTTTTGGAAACAATGTTGATAGAATTTATGATGTTGGTGTTGCAGGCATACACAGACTTCTTTCAAATATGGATAGAATAAAAAGTGCAAATGTAGTTGTTGCTGTAGCAGGAATGGAAGGAGCATTAGCCTCAGTTGTTGCAGGGCTTGTTGATGTTCCGGTTATAGCAGTTCCAACAAGTGTTGGATATGGTGCAAACTTCAAGGGGTTATCAGCACTTCTTACCATGCTAAATTCCTGTGCAGCAGGAATCGGTGTTGTAAATATAGATAATGGATTTGGAGCAGGCTATCTTGCATCACAGATAAACAAAGGCTTTACAGTAAGGGAGGATATATAATTGAGTACCTTATATTTTGATTGCTTTTCAGGAATAAGTGGAGATATGACAGTTGGGGCACTTCTTGATATAGGAGTTCCAGAGGAACAGCTTTTAAATGGCTTAAACAGCCTTGGAATTTCAGATGAGTATGAGATAAGAATAAAGAAAAGTATAAAGAATGGAATACAGGGAACAGATTTTTATGTTGATTTAATAGAGAAGGAACACCATCATCATGATCATGAGGATCATCATCATGGAAGAAACCTGTTTGATATAGAGGGATTAATAGACAAAAGCTCCCTTAATGAAAATGTAAAAAACATATCAAAAAAGATATTTAAAATAATAGCAGAGGCTGAGGCAAAGGTTCATGGTAAGGGTATATATGATGTCCATTTCCACGAGGTTGGAGCAGTAGATTCTATAGTTGATATAGTTGGTACTGCTATCTGTATAGATTATCTAAAACCAGATAGAATAATATCCTCACCAATAAATACAGGTTCAGGCTTTGTAAAATGCCAGCATGGTTTAATACCTGTTCCTGCACCTGCGACCTTAAATATACTTAAGGATATACCTGTTTATTGTGATGAAAGACAGTTCGAGCTTACAACTCCTACAGGAGCAGCCATAATAAAAGCTTTAGCAGAAGATATAGCTAAAATGCCGCCTATGAAGATAAAGAAGGTTGGATATGGTTGTGGAAAGAGAGATACTGAAAAACCTAATGTACTTAGAGTGATAATGGCTGAAGAGGAAGCTTGCGATAACTGTATACTTGAGGCCACAATAGATGATATGAATCCACAAATATATGGCTACTTAATGGATAGACTATATGAAGCAGGGGCTAAGGATGTTTATTTATCCCCAGTATATATGAAGAAAAACAGACCTGGAATAGTTGTTACAATTACTGCACCTGTTAAGCTTGAGGATAACATAAAGGAAGTAATGTTTAGGGAAACAACAACTATAGGAATAAGAAAGTTTAATATAGAAAGAACTGAGCTTGACAGAAAATTTAAAAGCATTGACACAAGCTTTGGAAAAATAAATTTCAAAATTTCAAGCTACAATGATAAAATAGTAAATATATCTCCTGAGTTTGAGGATGTGAAAAAAGCTGCACTTTCTACGGAAATTCCGCTTAAGGAAGTCTACAGAAATATAGGAAAAATTTCAGAAGATAAATTTATTGAATAAAATTATTCAACAAATGTTGACACTCATATATTGAAAGTTTATAATACATAGAAATAAACGAAATTAGGGATACTTACTCATATAATCCCAGTAATAAGGATTGGGAGTATCTACCGGAGGCCATTAACTTCCGACTATGAGTGAGGTGTTTTTTGCGTTACCTGCATACTGCACTTCACTCAAGATGTGCAATATGCATTTTTTGTTATATAGTATTAGAATTAGATAGGAGGATATTATTTTAAAATGGGTAGAATTTTAAAACAAGCTTACACATTTGATGATGTATTATTGGTTCCACAAGAGTCTTCAGTACTTCCTAAGGATGTTGATCTTTCAACATATCTTACAAAGAAGATAAAGCTTAATATTCCACTTATAAGCGCAGGTATGGATACTGTTACTGAAGCTAAGATGGCAATTGCCATAGCACGAGAAGGTGGAATAGGTGTTATTCACAAAAACATGTCAATTGAAGAACAGGCCATGGAGGTTGACAAGGTTAAAAGATCAGAACATGGCGTAATTACTGATCCATTTCATTTAACTCCTGAACATACACTAGATGATGCTGACAAGCTAATGGGAAAATATAGAATATCAGGAGTTCCAATCGTTGTAGGTACAAAACTCGTTGGAATAATCACAAACAGGGATATAAGGTTTGAAAAGGATTTTACAAGAAAAATTAAAGAAGTTATGACAAAGGATAACCTTGTTACAGCAGCTGTTGGTACAAATCTTTTAGAAGCAGAACAAATACTTAGAAAATACAAGATTGAAAAGCTTCCACTTGTTGATGAAGAATACAACCTTAAGGGACTTATTACAATAAAGGATATCGAAAAGGCAGTTAAATTCCCAAATTCAGCAAAGGATTCAAGGGGAAGACTACTTGCTGGTGCTGCAGTAGGAGTAACTAAGGACATGATGGATAGAGTAGATGCTCTAGTTGCTGCAGGAGTAGACGTTGTAGTTGTTGATACAGCTCATGGACATTCAGCAGGAGTTTTAAATGCAGTTAAAACAATAAAGAGCAAATATACTGAACTTCAGGTTATAGGTGGAAACGTTGCAACACCAGAAGCTACAAGGGCTTTAATAGAGGCAGGAGTTGACTGCGTAAAGGTTGGAATAGGACCTGGTTCAATATGTACAACAAGAGTAGTTGCAGGTGTTGGAGTACCACAGCTTACAGCAGTTATGGACTGTTCAGAGGAAGCAGCTAAGTATGGCATTCCAGTAATAGCTGATGGAGGAGTAAAGTACTCAGGTGACCTTGTTAAGGCTATTGCAGCTGGAGGCTCTGTAGTTATGATAGGTTCACTATTTGCAGGCTGTGAAGAAAGCCCTGGAGATGAAGAACTTTATCAGGGAAGAAGATTTAAGGTATATAGAGGAATGGGCTCAATTGGTGCAATGCAGAAGGGAAGCAGAGATAGATACTTCCAGGAGGACAATAAGAAGCTTGTACCAGAGGGTGTTGAAGGTAGAGTTCCATACAAGGGAGCAGCGGCTGATACAATATATCAGCTAATGGGTGGACTTCGTTCAGGTATGGGATACTGTGGAGCAGCAACAATAGAGGAAATGAAAAATAATGCTATATTTGTTGTTCAAACATCAGCAGGATTAAAGGAAAGCCATCCACACGATATACACATTACAAGAGAAGCACCAAACTATACAACTAACATGTAGGAGGAAATCATGGATAGAGAACTTGTATTGATTATAGATTTTGGAGGACAGTACAACCAGCTTATTGCAAGAAGAGTAAGAGAGCTTAAGGTTTACTGTGAAATAATACCCTATACAACCCCTATTGAAAAGATAGCTGAAAGAAAACCAGCAGGAATAATATTCACAGGCGGACCAAACAGTGTTTACCAAGAGGGAGCCCCAGCAGTATCACCTGAGATATTCAAGCTTGGTGTACCAATACTTGGTATATGCTATGGAGATCAGCTTATGGCATATCACCTTGATGGAAAGGTAGAGGGAGCAGAGCTTAGAGAGTATGGTACTGCAGCAGTAAAGTTTGATACAGCATGCCCTATATTTAAGGACATACCAGAGGAAAGCATTTGCTGGATGAGCCATACAGACCATATATCAACACTTCCAGAGGGCTTTAAGGTTGTTGCATCAAGTGCTAACTGCCCAAATGCAGCTATGGCAAATGATGAGCTTAAGATGTATGGAGTTCAGTTCCATCCAGAGGTAAGACACAGCCAGTATGGACAGAAGATGCTTGAAAACTTCCTATACAGGGTATGTGATCTTAAGGGAACTTGGAGTATGGCATCATTTACAGAGGAAAAGATAAAGCAAATAAAAGAGCTTGTTGGAGATAAAAAGGTTATATGCGGTCTTTCAGGTGGAGTTGATTCATCTGTCGCTGCAGTTTTAGTTCATAGAGCAATAGGAAAGCAGCTTACATGCGTATTCGTAGACCATGGTCTTTTAAGAAAAAATGAAGCAGAAGAAGTTTACTCAACCTTCAAGGAAAGGTTTGATATGAACCTTGTAATGGTTGATGCAAGTGAAAGATTTCTTGGAAAGCTTAAGGGAGTAAGCGACCCTGAAAGAAAGAGAAAGATAATTGGAGAGGAATTCATAAGAGTATTTGAGGCAGAGGAAAGAAAGCTTGAGGGAGCAGAATTCCTAGTTCAAGGAACAATTTACCCAGACGTTGTTGAAAGTGGAACAGGAACCTCAGCAACCATAAAGAGCCACCACAACGTTGGAGGATTACCAGAAGACCTACAATTCAGCCTTATAGAACCATTAAGAGAGCTCTTTAAGGATGAAGTAAGGGAAGTAGGAAGAGAGCTTGGAATTTCAGAGGAGATTGTTTCAAGGCAGCCATTCCCAGGACCAGGACTTGCAATAAGAATCCTAGGAGAAATAACTGAAGATAAGCTTGCTCTTTTAAGAGAGACAGATTATATATTAAGAGACGAAGTAAAGAAAGCAGGCCTAGACAAGGCAATCTGGCAGTACTTCACCGTACTTCCAGACATAAGAAGCGTTGGAGTTATGGGCGATGAAAGAACCTACTCCCATGCAATTGCCATAAGAGCCGTTGAAAGCGTTGATGGAATGACTTCAGACTGGTACAGGATACCATATGATTTACTTGCAAAGATTTCATCAAGAATAGTAAATGAGGTTAAGGGAATAAACAGAGTTGTTTATGATATAACATCAAAACCACCAGCAACTATTGAGTGGGAATAATATTTAACATAGGGAGGGTACTATAATACAGATACTTTTATATTACTCCCATGCCTTCTTTACTTCATAAACTACAAGATAGAAATTAATATTTCTGTAGTTATAAATAAAAGTAAGGTATCCAGTATATTACTGGGGGCAAGATAAAAAATATCTTGCCTTGGGGGTAAAATAATAAAAAAAATATTAAGAGAGTATAGCAAAAATCCTCCTTAAAAAGGCCTCAGCTAAAGCAGCTGAGGCTACGTTTTTTTCATAAGATACCTAATTTATATACTCTATGTTTACTTAAACTATTGACAATTTAAATTGACTGTAACTTTGCTGTAATTGGAGTTTGGGTTAGTATATGTGACTGTTGTATTTGGGGCAGTACCTTTAGCGATTCCATAAATTATGGAATTAGTCCATGGTGTCTGAGCAGTCCCTTTGTATACATTTACTCTATCGAAGGTAACATTTTTATTGTATACTCCTGAATAATTATCTGATGTAAATGCAATAGATGCAATTTGGGCTATTTTAGCATTAGTAGGTGTGCTATTTACTGGTATAGATACTTGCCATATTTTTTTCCATAATGGAGAAGCTTTAGTACCAGAATCTATTAAAGTAAAATTTAATTTATTGTTTTCTACCCCTGATATAATATAGGCATTATGACCTTTTGGAATATTCTTTTGGTATGGGTCAGAATATACAGTATAATCATTATCTACGTTGCTTGTAAAAAAATACGTGGGAACGTTAGGATCTCTAAAATTTGCTACTATATTGACACAGCCAATCCATGCTTGGTAATATTCATTCCAAACTAGTCCGGAATCATACTTATATTCCATGCCATAATAGACATAGCTTATTGCATTGGATGTACTTTTGGTTACTGCATTTTCCAATATAATATCACTCGTGACTTTTGTATAACCAGGATTAGAAACCGCTTTCCATTCAATGCCATCCTGATCTACACCGATAGCATTACCATATATTTTGGTATTGGTTATAGTTGCTGCATAAACAGATACAACACCTAATAGACATACCATGACTAATGATAATACAGTAGTTCTAAAAGTTTTTTTCATAATAACACTCCCTTAATATTATTGTAATATATAATATATTCTATTAATATTGTTGTAATATATAATATATTCCTCATAATGGAAATGTTTCTTGATACATATTTCATTTAAACTATGTATTAGGTTAATACTCTAAAATGAATTAGTATTGACCTTACCTAAAACTTTCTTATCTCCTACAGGCTCGCTATATACAATATCAGCATCATTGTCACCTACTTTTAGCTCCTGCATCATCTGTTTATGCTGTTTTTTCTTGTAATAATAAATCCCATATCCGAAATAGCCTATCAAAGCACATACTACTAGATAAGTAATAAATATAGCAATAATATGAGCGTCGAAAAATTCTTTAATACCCATAAAACCACCCCTGCATTTAATTAATAAACATTATCCTTGTTATTTATTAAAACAATTATAGCAATATGGACCAGAAATGTACATATGTGGAAATGGCTAAGTATATTTTTGAACAAAAATAGCCCGGATTTCCCGAGCTTATTAGAGCTGATTGTAACCGTACTAAAAATGTACTAATATTTTTTATAATCATTAAAACACAATATAATACATATAACTAATACAATAAAAGCAAGGAATATCAATGTTTGATAAACCTTGCTTAAAAGCCATGATAGAATGGGAATAAAGGATTTTAAAGAGAAAGATGAAATAGCAATATAATACAGGAAGTCATCAGTTGATACTGTTGGCTTCTTCTTTTTGTGGCTGTTATAAGTGTATGTCTTTAAATTCAATTTCTATTATTCCATGTATGTGTATTTATGGTTTATGGTGTTATAATTGGTTTGATTTTAGTTGTTATACTATCTAGAAAGATACTAAACCTTCTACTGCATTAGCAGTTTAATTCAATGCATGTATGGGAAATTTAAATTATGATTATATCTATGGAGTGAGTGTAAGAAGAAGTTGGTCAACTTCTATACAGAATCATTTATGGTTAACTACCATTAAAAAAATGATGTTATAATCAGGATAGTTACCAAATATTAGAGAATGATCCCAAAAACTAAAGTGTTGTCGCGAAAGCTTAAATTATGTAGTAGGAAAATAAAAAAATTATGTACTAAATAAGAACAAGCTAAACAGGAATTTTAAATATTATGATAAGTGAGGTGTAAACAATGATAAAAACAATTTATAGATCAGAGGAAGTAATTGACTTTGCATGGGAATTAAGTCGGAATAATTTGCATACCAGTTATCCGAGGATAAACTCAATGGAGGAGCTTAAAGAAGAGCTTGAAAAGGCCATCAATTCGGAAGACCGTAATATAATAGCCTGTTATCACCAGGATGTACTATGTGGGGTTTGCACTTATTTTTGGATACCTGATGAAAAATATGCACAAACATCGGTATTTTTAATAAGGGGAGATTATGACCAGATTGTAGATGAATTTATTAATCATATACGTAAGCAATTGCAAGGGTATGAACTACTTATAGGTGTCCCATTTACTAATAAAGATGCAAATGAATATCTTATAAAAAAGAATTTTGAACGAATTGACTCTAGTATTGTTACTGCACTATATAATTTAGAGTCACATGGAAATGAAAGCCATAGTCAGGTGGAAGAGATTACATATAGAAATTTTGAAGAATATGCTGTGTTCCATGATAAATATGCCATCCCATCGGGAATGTATTATAACAGCAAAAGTCTGCAAAAGGATATAGATCGCTTTCGCATATTTGCTTTCAGACAGGATGAAGTTATACGTGGAAGTATGTTCACAAGGGTTTTGAAAGATGGAGCGGATGTTGTTGGTTTATTTGTCGATAAGGAATATGAAAATAAAGGTATTAAGAGCATTCTAATTAATGAAACGCTGATAAAATTGTATAATGAATTTGGTTCATTAAGGGAAATTTTATTTTTTATTGATGAAGATTGCCCGGATGAATTAAATATAGTATTGAATGCAGGCTTTGAGATTAAAGAAAAGTATAGATGTTATAAATGTATACTTTAGCTTGTTAAATTTCTATTTATAGTAATCGCACCAAAGATTTATGCGAAACACATAGTATATTTAATAATAGAAATATAATTAGTTTTTTTAATTTTCCTTTTTTCAAGTTAAACATCCCTTGTATAATTTGATAGAATAAATTATAATTCTAAAATATAAATTAGTTAAAAGTCTTAAGAAGTCTTAAGACTTTTTTAAGTAATATATTAATATCTGCATTTTATACTACTCTTATATTAACACAGGGGGTAGGATAAAATGGAATTTATTAGTTTTACAAGACAATATATAAAAAATCCAAGAACTGTAGGTGCTATAGTTCCAAGTTCAGAGAAGTTAGCATATAAGATGGTTGAGGATATTAATTTTTTAAATGCTTCATGTATTGTAGAGTATGGACCAGGTACAGGGGTATTTACAGAAAGAATATTGAATAAAAAGAAAGATAGTACTATATTTATTGCTATAGAGTATAATAGAGATTTTTGTCAAATCTTAAATGATAAGTTCGGTGATAAGAAAAACTTTGTACTTATAAATGATTCCGCAGAGAATCTAAAAGAATATCTAGATAAATATAATATAGATAAGGTTGACTATATAGTATCAGGTCTTCCATTTGCAAGTTTACCGAATACTATGAGCAATAGAATACTAACAGCTACAAAAGAAATATTAAAAGGTGAAGGTGAGTTTGTAACTTTCCAATATTCATTATTTAAAATGAAACTCTTTAAATCATACTTTAGTAAAATTAAAAGAAAAAAGGTATTTTTAAACTTACCACCAGCCTATGTTTTGAAGTGTAAAAATTAGAGTGGAACCTTAAAATAGCAGCGATATCCTTAGCTTCTTATCAAACAAGCTTTTTAATTCATCACTTCTATCAAAATAGTAGCTTGATTTTAAGGAGGAAATAGAAATAATGAAGGAAAACATTTTAGTTGTAGATGATGATAAGAGTATACGTAAATTAATCAAGATTTATCTTGAGAATGAGGGATTTAATATAATAGAAGCTTGTAATGGAGAAGAAGCATTAAATATACTTAATGAAAGTACCTTTGATTTAATTATTTTAGATGTTATGATGCCGATTTTAGATGGTATAAATGCTTGTATAAAAATTAGGGAAAGTTACAATATGCCAATAATATTTTTATCAGCAAAAGATGAGGAAATTCATAAGATAGAGGGATTAACAGTAGGAGCAGATGATTATATTACAAAACCTTTTGGTTCTATGGAGCTTATAGCTAGAGTAAAGGCTCAGATTAGAAGATATAAAAGGTTTAATTCTGAATCCCAAAATAGCAGTATTATTACTATAGAGGATTTAACTATTAATATAGATACTCACGATGTTATAGTGAGAGGTGATAAGATTAAGCTCACTCCAAAGGAGTTTGATATATTGGAATGCTTAGCTAAAAATAGAGGGATTGTTTTTTCAGTCCAAAAGTTATACGAGACTGTTTGGAAGGAGCAATATGTAGTATCTGATACTTCAATTGTTGTTCATATAACAAATCTTAGACAAAAGATTGAATTGGACCCTAAAAATCCACAGTATATTAAAACAGTTTGGGGAGTGGGCTATAAGATATGAAAAAAATAATAAAAAATAAAATAGCCAGCAAGTTGCTGGCTTTATTTACAATTTCTTCATTAATTAGTTTTATTGTTTTTGATATATTCAGCATGATAGCTGGGGGATATATTGGATCTATACATCCCATTAGGTTATTTGATATTGATCCATCTATAATACTGACTTTTAGTATATCAATTGCAATATTTGTATCCATATTTTTAGCTGGAATTAATGGAAGAATGAAATATTTAAAGTATATTAGTAAAAGTGTTACTAATATACAGAATCAACAGTTTCTTAAGCCTATAGATGTAAAGGGTAGTGATGAGATTGCTGAGTTAGCTAGTAATATTAATATAATGTCTAATAGACTTAAAGAAAATTATGAAAAAGAGAAGAGACAAGAAGAGGCTAAAAATGAGTTAATAGTGGCTGTTTCACATGATTTGAAGACTCCTTTAACATCAATAATAGGATACTTGGAATTGCTTAATAAAAGTAAAGACACATTTACAAAGGAACAACAGGAGTTTCTACAAGTAGCATATGGAAAAAGTGAAAATCTAAAAAAATTAATTGATGAACTTTTTGAATATACCAAGCTGTCAAATAACTATATAAAACTAGATAAAGCTCCTTTTAATATGGTCGTTTTAGTAAATCAAATAGTAGGAGAACATATTTTATTTTTATCTGAAAAGAATATCAAGGTAGAAATTCGAAGTACTAAGGAAGAATTAACATGTTCTATTGATGTAAAAAAAATTATTAGAGTGATTGAAAACTTAATACGAAATGTAGAAAAGTATAGTTATATTGATTCAACTTTTATAGTGAAAATGTGGGAAGATAAAGATAATATCAGGTTTACATTTACTAATGAAGGTGATAGCATTGAAAATGATGATTTAGAGAAAATATTTGATGAAATGTATAGAATCGATAAATCTAGAAATGTTGAAATTGAAGGCTCTGGCCTAGGACTATCCATATCCAAGAGAATTATCGAGCTGCATGGTGGAAGGATTTGGGTAGAATGTAATGGCAATATAATTGATTTTAATATTGAACTGCCAAAAGCTTAAGAGTACAATAACACAGATAAATAAATAGATCCTAGTAATATAATTTCAAAGAGAAAGTTAAAATTGATGAGGAGGGTGTAATCATGGGAAAGATATATAGGAATCGCAGTATAATAGCTAAGATTACACTTGCCTCTATTTTACTTACCCTCTTCATAGCATTAAATTATAAGATATGGGGAGTTATTTATTATGAAGGAAGTTTTGAAGAGGGAATTATAGTTAATACAGAATCTATTAAACAGTGTGTGACAGAACAGAAATCCTCTATGTTTAGTAATCAGAACTTAAGTAATATGCTACAATGTTTATCTGACTTAATTGTCGGAGCTGTTGAAGTCTCTATTGATTTAGCATTAATGTCTTTTATAATATATCTTACTAAGGGCAGCATTTATATAAAAGTCGATAAGACCCTTGTCTCTTTGTGCGTTCGCATGGATAATTAAAATTCCAATCTTTAATTTTAAATTGTAGAAATGTCAGGTTATGAATAATCTGGCTTTGTTTTGGTGCGTATTTTATTAAAATTAAAAGATTGGAGTTTTATAAATGAATATATTAGAAGTTAATCATATATGGAAAAGTTATGGAACAAAAGAAAATAAGGTCTCTGTTCTAAATGATGTAAGTCTTTATATTGAAGATGGAGATTTTGTTGCTATTATGGGACCATCAGGCAGTGGCAAAACAACAATGATGAATGTGATCAGTGGAATTGATAAGGTGGATAAAGGAGATATATTACTGCAGGGTACGAATATAAGCAATATGAAAAAATCTGAATTAGCTTTATTTCGAAGAAAGAAGCTTGGACTTGTTTTTCAGGATTTTAATCTTCTAGATAGTTTATCTGTGAGAGAAAATATCCTTCTGCCAATGATTTTGGAAGAGAAGACAGATGATGAACAGAAAGAGCAGTTGGAGAAAATTACTGAATTTTTTGGGATAAGTGAACTATTATCAAGGGATATATGGAATATATCCGGTGGACAAAAACAGAGGGTGGCAATTAGTCGAGCTCTTATTAATAATCCGTCTTTAATCTGTGCAGATGAGCCAACAGGAAATTTGGATTCAAAATCAACAAAAGATGTTATGAGTTATTTTGTTAAGGTGAATGAAGATCTTAATACTAGTATTTTGATGGTGACACATGATATCTTTGCTGCAAGTTATTGCAAAAGAGTTATTCTGCTAAAGGATGGTAAAGTCATTCATGAATTAAAAAATACCGGTTCAAGGAAGCAGCTATACAAGCAAATTTTGGAGATGATGACCATGATTGGGGGTGGAATGGATGACTTTTCATCAGATATCTATTAAAATGCTGAAAAACAATTATAAAAGCTATCTATTGTATTTCTGGTGTAATGTATTTGCTGTAGCATTATTCTATGCCTTTGCTTCACTATTTACAAATGATGAATTTATGAATCCTGTGAATGTGAACAGCAGTATCTCAAGCAATGTCTATGCTCCCAGTGTCTTAACTGCTATTTTTGGGTTGTTGTTTCTAACCTATTCTTATGGTGTTTTTCTTAAGAGCAGAAAAAGTGAATATGGGATATTGATGACACTTGGGATGAATGATACAGAGGTAGTACACAATATTATTGTTGAAAGTATCATAATTCATCTAGTTTCTTTGACATTTGGGCTGCTGCTGGGTACAGGATTGTCATTATTATTTTATGTGGTTATTCATTATTGTATTGGTATTAGTCAAATTCCTGTAAATATGAATCTGAAATCCTATGAAGTTACCATAGCATATTATGGCATGATAATAGTGGTAACGATAATATATCAGATATTTAAATTTGCAGGAATGCAGATTGTAGATCTACTGAAAGAAAGAGTGAATGGTGAAAAAAGAAAAGAGGGACACAGATCATGTATACTAATGGGATTAGCTTCTGTTGCAATCTCTGTGATAGTAATGCTAAAAGAATATAAATATAGCAGCACCAATATATGGTTTATAAGTATGCTATTGATGATGATTGGTATTGGGCTAGTTATTTCAAATTTAGAAGTTGTACTATCATTTTTGAAGAAAAGGTTCCCCAAAAGGATAGAAAAGCAGTGTATTGAAGTGTCGCATATTACACGTCATTTCAATTCTTATAAGTCACTTTCATTTGTTGCAATATGGCTGATCGTAATTTCTGTGTTTTTTGCAGGATTAAGTGCTGTTGTGTATCCTAGTTTAATTGATAATGCTATAACCTATTCTCCATATGACATGGTATATGCACAACTTTATGGAATGAATAAGATGAAGGATGTGGATGTATATCAGATCTTGAAAAAACATCAAGTATCTATATCAGAAGAAAAGGAAATACCTTATTTACGTTCAAATGTATGCAACCTGCTTGCTGTTTCAGAAGTAAATAAGGTTTTTGGATGCAGTTACAAAGTTGAAAAGGGAGAATATCTTACACTATATCAATATGATTTGGATGATGGATATGGACATGAAATGAATATGCCAGATAAAATTAGTATAGAGCTTAAAAATGCAGATTTGAATCTTAGATGTATCGGAAAAGATGTGCGTATTCTACTTAATGAAAATCCAGCAATTTCTGAAAACACTTTAATTGTCAGTGATGATGATTATGTACGAATAAAAGAGGAAAGTAATAACTATGAGCCTGGCATTATTAAGATGTTTCATTTTGCTGATTGGAAAAATTCAAAAAATGGAGTCGTGAACTTACAGCAGCATATGGCAGATGCAAATGGTTTGGATAAATCAGGTCAAAGATACTTTAATTTATCATCAAAAATTGAAGCTTACAATACAGCAAAACAATCAGGGCAAATATTGCTGTTTATGATGGCTTTTGTAATAATTTTATTTTGTATATCAGCTGATATTATGATTCATTTCAAAATAAAATCTGAGATGGAAGATGAGAAAAAAATGTTTTGCGGATTGTTTAGAATAGGAATCACTGATAAAGAGAGCATGCGGATAGTTTATAACAAAAATATATGCTATTATCTGATACCAATGCTGATCGGTTGTTTTATTGGTGTTTTTTATAATTATGTGGTTAATGGCATTTATGGATATGGGCTGACAGGTATGAAATATAGTTTATGTATCAGTATATTGCTATTAGTTATTCAGCTTATAATGGTAAAACAGTATTCAAAAAATGAAATAAAGAACATAGGCATATGAGCAGTTGTATATTGAGAAAGTAAAAAGTGGTAGTTCATATTGAACTACCACTTTGTACCTTAGTTCTGACCGTTTAATGATTTACTCAATGAATCGAAGGCTTTAAATAAGTTTCCTGAGATAGCATTTAATAAGTTATCATCTGACTGCATTAACCATCCATCTTTAGTTTTTACAAGTTTTATATCAACCTCAGTTGTTACTGTAGTAACATCAGAAGCTGACAAACTGTTAATAAAATATTGTTCTGTCATTTTATCGGTATCACTTTCTTTGCCACTTAATGCATCTTGATAAATTTTTGGCAAGAGTTCAGAAACCATTTTACCAGTGATAGTCATTAAATCTGGCGCAGTTACTTTAGTCTTGACAACTGCATCTTTATCATTTTCTTTTGTTGAAACAATTTCATATTTAATTTTAGAAAAAATTAATTTGGTTATTTTTTCTTCTTCTTTATTATCAAATTTGAATGTTTTGCTTTCAGCTGTACTTGGATTAAAGCATTTATCTGCTGCAGTCATATCACCTTTTTGAAGTGATTCAAAGAAAGTTTTTACTGTTGAATCAGCAGATGGACCACATCCAGTTAATGATAAAATTGATAATAATACTAAAATTGAGGTTAGCGTTTTTAATAATTGCTTTTTCATTTGTATCCCCCTTATTATATAATTAAGCTCTATAGATTATATAATATATGGATTTACATGTAAAGTGTTGAAAATATGGTACTCAGTTATATAATATTATGAAAATGTTATGGCTTGGTATATAGCTTAATAATTGTTGATGTTTGAAAAAACCTCTATTGGGAATAATGAGAATAGTAATTTCCTAATGGAGGTTTTTTAATGAAGAAGTGCATTACTATATTAATTATTTTTATAATATTATTTTCCGGCTGTAGTAAGGATAAGATATTTAAAATATCAAAGGAAAGTAAGGATATTGTTTCTACCGAGGGGGGAGAGGCTGTTAGTGAAGGTGGATACTTGCTTTTTGCCAGGAGTGGTTCACAAAGTGGTATGGGAATAGTTGATGCAGAAACGGGAGAGATTCGGAGTATTTATAAGGGAAACTACCAGAGATCTGGGGTAGTAGGTGATAGGTTATTCTACAATGTTACAGATAAAGAAAGGGGAGGTGTATACTGCTTCGATATAAAGTTAAATAAATTTTCACTTATTACAAAGGAGTATACCTTTAAATCCCTTCCAGTTGGTACTGAAGATGGAAGCACTGCTGCATTTATAGGCTATAGTAAAACATCATATAATCCTGCTATATATTATATGGATGCTAAAAAGTGTATTCCCCAAAGGATAGAGATGAAAAATGAAAGCATAAGGGATTTATCCTTTGGAAAGAACAAAGAATTATTATACTCAAGAAAGCTCAAAGATAAAGATATGACAAAGATAGCTTATCAGATATTTAAATATTCATTTGCAGATATGAAGGAGAGTAGACTTAGGGTATCATCTGATAATGAAGTAGATCCTATACTTTCACCTGATGGTAAAAAGCTTGCCTTTGTAAGTGATAAGTATGTAGATTATAATCTTTTTGTTATGGATTTGCAGTCAGGTGCTGTTAATATAATTGGTATGAATGATGCCATAGTAGGTGGAACGATAAAATGGTCAAAGGATAGCAGGTACTTGTGCTATGTGAGGCTAAAAGGAGCTGCATCCTATTCGGTTAAAACGGCAGATGCTGAAAGAAAAGTTACATATGAAATTGGAGAAGGCTATAACATATGCTTTTCTCCAAATGGAAAAGAAGTTGCATATGCAAGCTATGATCCTAAAGAGAAAAAACAGGTAGTGTTCATAAAAGGAATAAAGGGTGGTAAGAGCAGAATGCTGTTTGAATATCCGGAAGAGAGCAGGTATTCAAGGAGCATTGATACACTACAATGGCTTAAGTAACAATTGTTTGAAAGACTTCTGGTGGAAGTAATAGAATTATAATTTCCCTACTGGAGGTCTTATAAGGCGTATTAAAGAAAATAACAAGTCAATATTTTGGTCTATTTTGTGTCATACTTCGTCAGTATATATGTTGCAAAAATTCTATTACATTCCGCCTTTTCAAACATCCTAGAGTCGAACCAATTTAGCAGGGCTGTTTGAAAAGGCGGAATGTAAAGAATTTTAATGCAACATATATAGAAAGCTCAAGTTAGCCCAACTAGCTTGAGCTTTCATTTCCTCGTCTGACGCAAAATATCCTCAAAATCTTTGACTTGTTATTTTCTTTAATACGCCTACACTAACTTTTTTCTGATATAATAAAAGGAATATAAAAAATAGAATGTTAGCTTTTGAATAGTGATATTTTATTATAAAACTTTAGGAATGGGGGTAACTAAATGATTAGGGCAGTTTTATTTGATTTGGATGGAACTTTAGTAAATACAAATAAATTAGTGCTGGCATCCTTTAAATATACTTTGGAGAAGCATAGTTCATCGTATCCTGGAGATGATGAAATGGTGAAGCACTTTGGAGAACCGCTTATAACAACAATGGAAGGATTTGATTCAAAGAATGCTCAAAAGCTTTTCAACACATATAGAGAGTATAATGAGAAGATACATGATGATATGGTTGAAAAGATAGATGGTGCAGAGGAAACTGTAAGAAAGCTTAAAGCTATGGGAGTAAAGGTTGGGGTTGTATCATCAAAAAGAAGATCCATGGTGGACAGGGGCTTGAGAGTTACGGGTCTTGAAGGGTTAATGGATGTTATAGTAACTCCAGAGGATACTAAAAAGCATAAACCAGAGGGAGAGCCAGTACTTAAGGCTTGTGAATTGCTTGATGTTGATTCAGAGAATTCTCTTATGGTAGGGGATAGCCATTTCGATATCCTGTGTGGAAAGAATGCAGGGGCCAAGACCTGTGCTGTAAAATATACAGCACTTCCCTTTGATAGTTTGCTTAAGTACAAGCCTGATTGTGTAATTGAGAATATGATAGATTTGATAGATATTGTTAATAATGAAAATAGTAAAGAAAATAAGGTAGGATAGGTCGAAGGTGACAGGTACATAAGTTTGAGTTAATTTAGCAATAATAATTCTAACTTATGTGCTTGTCACCTTTATTTCGAATAATCAATAACGTGTGAATGCTAATGTTCGGTATATAACGAATGATAAAATAAAAATAAGAATAAATATTGACTAAAAACTTAATAGATGATATTATAAAGGTGAAAAAGTTAATAGTATTATCCATATAAAGCTGAGAATTTGGCTCAGCAGTTTCTACCGGGAAACCGTAAATTTCCTGACTATGGGTAAATTTAAGGGAGAATATTCTTATTCTGAAAGGCATAATACCCTTTAGGATATACAAAGGTATTAACTTAATGTCTTCTGTTTGAACATTAAGGCATGAGTTTTATATATCCTCCTATTGCGGTGTTTTGCCTTTATCCACCCTGGATTTACTTATGGTCCAGGGTGAATTTTATTTTAGGAGGGTTAATATGAAAGTTGCAATTATATTTGGAAGTAAATCTGACAGCAATATAATGAAGGGAGCAGCAGATGCTCTTAAGGAATTTAACATAGAATATAGAGCACATATACTTTCTGCACATAGAGTTCCAGAAAGGCTTTTAGAGGTTATAAGAGGGCTTGAAGACGAAGGGTTTGAATGCATAATTGCAGGGGCAGGACTTGCAGCTCATCTTCCAGGTGTTATAGCATCACATACAACACTTCCTGTAATCGGAGTTCCAATAAATGCAGCATTAAATGGACTAGATTCACTTCTAGCAATAGTACAGATGCCAAAGTCAATTCCAGTGGCAACAGTAGGAATAAATAACAGCTTCAACGCAGGAATGCTTGCAGTTGAAATGCTTTCTATAAAATATCCAGAACTTAAGAATAATTTAATAGAATACAGAAAAAATATGAAAGAAAAGTTTATAAAAGAAAACAATGAAGGGGTGGAGTTCTAATGGAAAAAAGAGAAATGCTCTACGAAGGAAAGGCAAAGAAGGTTTATGCAACAGATGATTGTAATCATGTAGTAATCTACTATAAGGATGATGCAACAGCATTTAACGGAGAAAAGAAGGGACAGATTGAGGATAAGGGTACCCTTAACAACGACATAACATCAGCACTATTTGAAATGTTAGAGAAAAGTGGAGTTAAGACACATTTTGTTAAGAAGTTAAATGAAAGAGAACAGCTTTGCAAGAAGGTTGAAATAGTTCCACTTGAAGTAATAGTTAGAAACGTTGCAGCAGGAAGCATGGCAAAGAGACTTGGACTAAAGGAAGGCTTTGAATTAAAGACTACAGTATTTGAAATAAGCTATAAGGATGATTCACTTGGAGATCCACTTATAAATGATTATCATGCAGTTGCAATTGGAGCAACAACCTTTGAAGAGTTAAACAAAATATATGAAATGGCTAAAAAGGTAAATGAGGTATTAAAGGAATTCTTTATGAAGCAGAATATAAGGCTTATAGACTTTAAGCTTGAGTTTGGAAGATTCAATGGAGAAATTCTATTAGCAGATGAGATTTCCCCTGATACATGCAGATTTTGGGATGCAACAACCGGTGAAAAGCTTGATAAGGATAGATTCAGAAGAGATCTTGGAAATGTAAAGGAAGCATATGTTGAAATACTAAAAAGAATTGGTGGAAATACAGAAGCATAAAACATTTGAAATAAAAATGGTTGATATAAAGATAATGAAAAATGCCTGGAAAGGGAGTTTACTATGTTTAATGAAACAATAGACAAATTCAAAGAAGAATGTGGTGTATTTGGAGTCTATTCAAAATCAGGTGTAGATGTAGCAGGCATGACTTACTATGGACTTTATGCTCTTCAGCATAGGGGACAGGAGAGTGCTGGTATAGTTGTTTCTGATGGAAAAAACCTTACTTGTCATAAGGATATGGGACTTGTAAGTGATGCATTTAATCAAAAGATTTTAAGTGAAATGAAGGGAATATCAGCAATAGGTCATGTTAGATATTCAACAACTGGTTCTAGCAATGCAAGTAATGCTCAACCCCTTTTAAGTAAGTTCAAGCTTGGATCAATAGCTATAGCACATAATGGAAATCTTGTAAATACAGATGTTATAAGGGGACTATTAGAGGATGGCGGTGTATTATTCCAAACAACAATTGATTCTGAGGTTATACTGAATCTTATAGCAAGAGGAGCAAAAAAGGGTATTGAAAGAGCAGTAGTTGATGCAATACAGGCAGTTAAAGGTTCCTATGCCATAGTAATACTTACAGAGGATAAGCTAATAGGAGTAAGAGATCCTAATGGAATAAGACCACTTTGCATAGGCAAGATGGAGGATGATTATATACTCTGTTCTGAAAGCTGTGCATTAGATACTATTGGAGCAGAGTTCATAAGGGATGTAAGACCTGGAGAAATTGTTATAATAGATGAAAATGGAATAAACTCAATAGATTTTGCAGAAAGAACACAGTGCCAAACCTGTGCTTTTGAATATATATACTTTGCAAGACCAGACAGCGTTATGGATGGAATAAATGTTTATACATCAAGGATTAAGGCTGGAGAGAGGCTCTTTGAAGAAAATCCTGTGGATGCAGATGTAGTTATTGGAGTTCCTGACTCAGGAATTCCTGCGGCAATAGGATTTGCAAATGCTTCAAAGATCCCCTATGCAATAGGGCTTATAAAAAACAAATATGTAGGAAGAACCTTTATATCCCCATCACAGGAGTTAAGGGAAAAGGCTGTTTCTGTAAAGCTTAATCCATTGAAGATAAATATAGAGGGTAAAAGAGTTGTTATAGTAGATGACTCAATAGTTAGAGGAACTACAAGTAAAAGACTTGTTGAACTTTTAAGAAGAGCAGGAGCTAAAGAGGTTCATTTTAGAGCGGCATCACCAATAGTTAAGCATCCCTGCTACTTTGGAATTGATACATCAAGCAGAGGAGAACTGATTGGTTCATACATGAGCGTTGAAGAAATAGGAGCACAAATAGGTGCAGACAGCCTTGGATATCTAAGCATAGAGGGATTACTAAAATCATTAGGAGAGGATAAGGGCTTTTGCCTTGGATGTCTTAACGGAATATATCCAGTATCTGCTCCAATTGAAACTGATAAACTTCATTTAGAAAGAAGGTAACAAAATGGTAGAATACAAGGACGCGGGAGTAAATATTCATGAGGGTTATAAAACAGTTAGTCTTATAAAGGAGCATACTAAAAAGACTTTTATACCAGGAGTATTAAATGGAATAGGAAGCTTTGCAGGAATGTTTGAGCTTTCAGGATATAAAAACCCAGTAATTGTTTCAGGAACAGACGGAGTTGGAACTAAGCTCGATATTGCATTTAGAATGAAAAAATACGATACAGTAGGTATTGATTGTGTTGCAATGTGCGTAAATGATATATTATGCCATGGTGCAAAACCAATATTTTTCCTTGATTACCTTGCATGTGGAAAGCTTGAGGCAGAGGTTGCAGCGGATATGGTAAAGGGAGTAAGCGAAGGATGTATGCAGGCTGGATGTGCCCTTATAGGTGGAGAAACAGCAGAGATGCCTGGCTTCTATAGAGATGGAGAATATGATATAGCAGGCTTTGCAGTTGGAGTTGTTGAAAGGGATAAAATAATAGATGGTAGCAAAATAGAGGATGGAGATGTGCTTATAGGAATTGCATCCTCAGGAGTTCACAGCAATGGATATTCACTTGTAAGAAAGATAATCCCTGATATAGAAATAGATTTTAACGGTAAAAAGATAGGCGAAGAACTTCTAATACCAACAAAGATATATGTTAAAACCATATTGAAGCTTATAGAGGACTTTGATATAAAGGGTATGGCCCACATAACAGGTGGAGGCTTCTATGAAAACATACCAAGAATGTTTAAGGGTGATTTTACAGCTGTAATAGATAAGAACAGCTTTGAAATCCCAGAAATATTTAAATATATGATGGCTCAGGGTGTTAGTGAAGAACACATGTTTAATACCTTTAATATGGGAATTGGATATGTTCTTTGTGTAAACAAGAAGGATGCAGAAAATATAATGGCTGCAATTGAGAACATGGGAAATAAGGCATATAAAATAGGTCATGTAGAGGCTGGAGGTGCCGGGGTTTGTTTAAGATAGCTGTACTTGTATCCGGTGGAGGAAGCAATCTTCAAGCCATAATAGACAGTATAAAAGATAGAAAACTTAATTGCAAAATAGAGATGGTTATAAGTGATAGGGAAGGTGCCTATGGACTTGAAAGGGCAAGGATAAACAACATACCAGCTTATTTAGTTGATAGAAAGATATATGGTAGTGAAACTTCTGATAAAATATATGAGTTACTTAAGGGAAAGGTTGATTTAATAGTTCTTGCAGGTTTTCTTTCTATTTTAAAAGGAGACCTTATAGCAGAATTTAAAAACAGAATCATAAATATACATCCTTCCCTTATCCCTGCCTTTTGTGGAAACGGAATGCATGGAATGAATGTTCACAAAAGTGCAATAGAGTATGGAGTTAAATTTTCAGGATGTACTGTACATTTTGTTGACGAAGGAACAGATACAGGACCTATAATACTACAGAAGGTTGTTCCTGTATATGATGAAGATACTCCTGAGATTCTCCAGAAGAGGATTCTTGTAGAAGAGCATAAAGCCCTCCCAGAAGCAATAGGGATGATGGCTGAAGGAAAAATAAAGGTTAATGACAGAAAGGTTATGGGAGGTAAGTTAAGTGATTAAAAGAGCATTAATAAGCGTTTTCAATAAAGAAGGAATACTTGATATGGCAAAATTCCTCTCCGACAGAGGAGTTGAGATAATATCAACTGGAGGAACCTATAAACACCTAAAGGAAAATGGAATAAAGGTTATAGAGGTTTCTGAGGTTACAGGCTTTGATGAAATACTTGATGGAAGAGTGAAAACCCTTCATCCTTTTATACATGGAGGACTTCTTGCAGTAAGAAACAATCCAGAGCATATGGAAACAATAAGTAAAAAGGGAATAACTCCAATTGACATGGTTATTGTAAACCTTTATCCCTTCTTTGAAAAGGTTAATGCAGATATATCCTTTGAGGATAAGGTTGAATTTATAGATATTGGTGGACCTACGATGATAAGGTCCGCAGCAAAGAACTTCCAGGATGTTGTTGTATTAACTGATGTAAAGGACTATGAAGAGGTTAAAAATCAGATTGATAAATATGAAGATGTTGATTATGAAACAAGAAAACATCTTGCAGGAAAGGTATTTAACCTTACATCAGCATATGATGCAGCAATTAGCGGCTTCCTTTTAGGAGAGGAAACATATCCAGAATACCTATCTGTATCCTATAGAAAGCTTATGGATTTAAGATATGGTGAAAACCCACATCAAAACGCAGCATATTATGTTTCAACAACAAAATCAGGTGCAATGAGAGACTTTGAACAGCTGAATGGTAAAGAACTTTCCTATAACAATATAAAGGATATGGATATAGCATGGAAGGTTGTATGGGAATTTGATGAAACTGCCTGCTGTGCATTAAAGCATAACACCCCATGTGGAGTAGCTGTTTCTGATAATGTTTATGATTCATATGTAAAGGCATACAGCTGTGATCCTATTTCAATATTTGGTGGAATAGTAGCATTTAATAAAAAAGTAGATAAGAAGACAGCAGAAAAGCTGGTTGAAATATTCCTAGAGATAGTTATAGCACCAGAATTCGATGAGGATGCAATAGAAGTACTTAAAACAAAGAAAAACCTCAGAGTTATAAAATGTACAACAAAACCATCAAAAGCTGTGGAATTAGTTACAGTTGATGGGGGAATACTAGTTCAAGGAAGCGATTCAGCTATGGTAGGAGACCTTGACTATGTAACCGAAAAGGAGCCAACAGATGAACAAATGAAGGATCTTTTATTTGGAATGAAGGTTGTAAAATATGTAAAGTCCAATGCAATAGTTGTTGTTAAGGATGGAATGGCAGTAGGAATAGGCGGAGGCCAGGTAAACAGAATATGGGCAGCAGCACAAGCACTAGACAGAGCCAAGGATGGTGTTGTATTAGCATCAGATGCCTTCTTCCCATTCAGTGATGTAGTTGAGGAAGCAAACAAATATGGAATAAAGGCAATAATACAGCCAGGTGGTTCCATAAATGATAAGCTTTCAATAGAGGCATGTAACAAGTTTGGTATTCCAATGGTATTGACAGGAATAAGACATTTCAAGCATTAATACATGGTGGAATAGATGGCAGAGGTGACATAGGTGACAGGCTCTTGAGTTATGAGTTATTTAAAGAATAATATCTATTAATAGCTTTCTTACATAAATAACTCATAACTCAAGAGCCTGTTACCTCTATACCGCTGTCATCAGAAACACCTAGAAAAGGTGGTGTATATTATGAAATTTCTTGTAATAGGAAGCGGAGGAAGGGAGCATGCAATAGCCTGGAAGCTTGCACAAAGCCCAATGGTAGATAAGGTTTACTGTGCACCAGGAAATGCAGGAACCCTTTTTGAAGGGAAATGTGTAAATGTAGGCGTTACAAAAATAGATGAAATCATTGATTTTGTTAAGACTGAAAAGGTAGATGTAACCTTTGTTGGTCCTGAGGCTCCATTAGTTGATGGAATTGCTGATAAATTTAAGGCAGAATGGTTAAAGATATTTGGACCATGTAAGGCTGCAGCAATGCTTGAGGGAAGCAAGGCATATGCTAAGGAGTTCATGAAAAAATATGGAGTAAAAACTGCAGAATATGCTGTTTTTGAAGATTACGATAAAGCAGCTTTTTATCTAAAATCCTGCAGCTATCCAGCAGTTATAAAGGCTGATGGACTTGCAGCAGGCAAGGGCGTCGTAATTGCTAAGGACTATGAAGAAGCAAGCAAAGCACTTAAAGATTTCATGATTAATGATATATTTAAAGGTTCTGGGAAAAAAGTTGTCATCGAAGAGTTCCTTGAAGGAGTTGAAGCATCAATACTTTCCATTACTGATGGAAAGACCATAATCCCATTTGTCTCTGCAAAGGATCATAAATGTATTTTCGATGGAGATTTAGGACCTAATACAGGAGGAATGGGTGTAGTATCCCCAAACCCATACTGCAGCAGTGAAGTTCTTAAAGAATTTAGAGAATACATACTTGAACCTACAATGAGGGGAATTAAGGAAGAGGGCATGGACTATACAGGTGTTATATTCTTTGGTATTATGATAACCAAAAAAGGTCCATATCTTATTGAATACAACGTAAGAATGGGAGACCCTGAAACACAGGCAGTTCTTCCTCTTATGAAAAGCGATTTCGCTGATTTAATACTCCATGCAGTAGATGGTAAGCTTGATAAGTTTGACCTTGAGTGGTTCCCTGGAGCGTCCTGCTGTGTAGTTGCAGCATCAGGCGGTTATCCAGGAGAATATAAAACAGGAATTGAAATAAACGGAACTGACGATGTAATGGGAAAGACCTTCATAGCAGGAGCAAAATATGCTGATGGATTGCTAAGAACAGCTGGAGGAAGAGTTCTATCAGTAGTTTCAAGAGGCTTCAACCTTGAAGAAGCAAGGGTTAGAGCCTATGAGGATATAGAGAGAATAAGCTTTGAGGGAATATATTACAGAAGAGACATTGGAGCTACTAAGGATCATATAATACCTGATGATATGGAATAATTGAGATAAGTAAGTGGCAAGCCTGATAGGAGTTATCAGACTTGCCATTTGTTGTGTGTCATGCATTTCTAAAGCATATATTACTTAATCATATTGTAGGTATTATTAAATAAGAATTTTAAAAGGTTTCACATTGTGATAATATAAATATATATTTCCTATGCATAGGATAAATTTTTTTTCGGGGGATTGGCTAATGATTGATTTAAAGAAGATTCAAAAGGATGTCTACCAGAATAAATTAAACAAAGGCTTCAATGTAACGGACTTAAACGTGGAGTTCTGTCTTTTGTACGGTGAAGTTGGCGAAGCAGTTCAAGCATACTATAAAAAGCTTCCTGACCTTGGAGAGGAACTTGCAGACATAGCAATCTATCTTCTAGGTATATCCGAAATACTCGGTATAGACCTTGAGGACGAGATTCTAAAAAAGATTGATAAGAATAAAAAACGAGTTTACAAAGAAGTTGATGGTAAATTTGTAAAGGTGGAGAATTTATAAGAGGATGATGTTAAAGGATAATAAATCTTTTGATGTTATCCTTTTTTCATTGTGTGTATTAGTAAAGTTGAAGTTTATTATAGGGAATAGTATAATGATTTCAGCCATTAATTTGATAAAATGTCATATAAGCACAAGATATACAGTTGTGGTTATACTTCCTATAGAACATATGTCCAAAGGTTTTTTGAAGCTGCCTGTGAAAAACAGGAATAAGAAAGAACATCTCATTTCAATGTCATAGATACTCCTTTGCAACACATCTTTTAGAGAATGGTACTGATTTGAGGTACATAAAAGAATTACTAGGGCATCAGAGTTCCAAGGCAACAGAGATATACACCCACGTAACAGAAAAAAGTATTTCCAACATTCAAAGCCCATTGGATAGAATATTAAGTAGGGTTGAAATTAAATAAAAAGGGGGCGGATAATCAGCTAAATGCAAATATACACGACACTATGTCGTGCTATACGCGTATAGCACGACATGGATGCAGAAATACACTAGTTAGCTGTAATCCTAAAGGAAGAGAGTATTAATGTAGGTGTTTGAAAAGACTTAAAACCATAATACTAATTCAAGATGTCTCAGTAATTTATTGTTCACTAATTATATTTTAAATTAGATAAAACATTGAAAGTATGGAGGTTTGTGGATGTTAAGCAAAAGAAAATTAGTTTTATATATCGCAACAAGTTTAGATGGCTATATAGCAACAGAAGATGACTCCTTGGAATGGTTATTTAAAACTGAAGGTGAAGGAGATAATGGATATTCTGAATTCTACAATACAGTTGATACTATTCTAATTGGAAGAAGAACCTATGATTGGATTATTGAACAAGAGAATGGTGATTTTCCCTATAAGAATAAAAAGTGTTATGTATTTTCTAAAACAGAAAGTGGTAAGAATGAAAATGTAGAATTTATAAATCAAGATGTAGTGGAATTTACAAATAAAATTAAAAGACTGGATGGAGGAAACATATGGCTTGTTGGTGGTGGGAACCTATTACACTCTTTTATTAAAGAAAGGTTAGTTGACGAGTTTATTATTACTATTGCACCTACACTAATAGGTCATGGAATAGAGTTATTCAAGAAAAATGATTTTGAATTGGAACTGAAGTTAAGGAATATAAGGAAATTCAATCAATTTGTTGAACTCCATTATGAGGTAAAATAATTTTTATTTAGTGACAATCGCAAGTTTAGTGGTGTCGGACTCCAGCTAACAACGCATGGCAGTTCGTGCTGGAGAAGGTTAAGCTCTTAAGCAGCCCAGCACACATGTCTTCAATACGGCTATCGCCTATTTCAGACACGTCTGCCATGCAAAACGTTATCTGAAATACTCTCTTTATGAAAGTGTTATTCCCGTTTCATTGTTTTAGGGATAGAGACATAACAGGTAGATATAATGAATCCAATTTAAAGGAGATGATTTTAATGTTTAATGAAATATGCATATATGAAGTTAAAATTGATAAGCAAGAAGAATTTGAAGAACTAGTTAAAGAAGTTGCTGAGTTTTACAAATCACATCCAGGGGTAATTGATGTGAAATATATTAAGCGTACCCATAGACAAACAGATTTCAATGCAGCAAAAAATGGAGAACCACCTATCAAATTAACAAGATTTCAAGGTAAAGTTACATATATGCTTGTTTGGATACTCGAAAATGAAGTGATACACGGAGAACTTACAAAGGCGGGACTTGAAAAATATTACAAGAGATTTAATAGATGTTTAACAACCATGCCGAAAATACTATTAGGGGAAAACATAGTCTAATTAAAACTTAGAATAGATGGGCATAGTGTTAATTTTATTTAGATACAACTTGTTTAAATTGTGATTTAATCTGTCTGTGATTGGAACTTATGAGTGAATATCGAAAATAGTATAGTGAAAGAGAGTACAGCAGATAACAATGAATGGCCGTTCGTGCTGGTAGGGTCAAGCTATCGGGTAGGCCAGCATACATGTCTTAGCCTCGTGAACGGGCTAAGACACGTCTGCAATTCGAAACGTTATATGAAATTTTAAGCTTATAGAAGTTTTGTTTACGCAATAAATGATTTTTATTTTTGTGACACAAAGAATAATTCATAATTGTAGGAAAATGTTAAGCTTCAAATTAATAGTATAAATTTAATTAGGTGAATTGAGATTATGAGAAATGAAAAAGAAATGTTGGATATGATTATTAATGTTGCCAATGAAGATGAAAATATACAAGCAGTTGTTTTATATGGTTCAAGAGCAGATAAAACAGTAAATAAAGATATATATCAAGATTATGACATTATATTTGTTGTGAATGAAATAGATAAATATCATGATTCAGATTACTATAGAGAGTGCTTTGGTGAAAGGGTTATTAACAGTTCACTAATAATATAATCAAATGTAATAAATATTACCTTCCAGATATAACAGGTGAAAGTACTGATGTGTTTATGATAAAGATACCTAATGAAAAGACTTACAATGACACATGTGCAGAATTTTTTTGGGAACTTCAGAATATAGGTAAAGGCATTATGCGTGATGAAATTTCATATGCTATGTTTTTATTGAACATAGCTGCACGAGATATGCTAAATAGGATGATTGAATGGTATATTGGAATCCATAATGATTTTTCTGTTACTGCAGGTAAATTGGGAAAGTATTATAAAAAGTACTTAGATGAGCGATTATATGATATGTATAAAAAGACATATCCAAGAGCAGAGTATTCTGAGATATGGGAATCATTAATGATAATGATTAAGCTATTTAAGGAAATTGCAATAGGTGTAGCAAATGAATTTGAATTTGTATATCCTCAAGAGAGTGAAATTGCAATATTAAAATATTTAGAATATCTTGAGGGAACATGCAACTAATGGGGATAATGGGAATTTGAACAATAAGCTCGATAACTTTCAATATTGTAAACTACATGTAAAGAAACCTTACACATATGTATACTAAAAGGCTTAAAACATCATATAACAGAATGCTACCGTTGGCCTTGGCAAAACTTTTTAAATGGGAGAAAACAAAAGTATTCAAATGTATTCTTAAATGAGAAAGGAATTCTATAAGCAGCCAAGGCACATTCCTTCACCGGTGCAAGTACGCTTTAGGGTATTCCTTGCAGGTCCGGTTCAGGAACGTCGGTAACAAGGAACGTTATATGCAATAGCTGCTTCAGGGTATTCATTTGGGGTAGAAATAATAAGTTTTTTTCATTAATAATAATTAATAGGAGAGCAAAATTATGAAAAAAATTATATTTGGTATGCCTACATTAGTAGAACTTGATTCACTTGAAGATAATATTAAATTGTGTAAAGAACTAGGGTTAAACTTTATTGAATTGAATATGAATTTACCACAATTTCAGATAGAGAAAATAGATATAAGTGAATTAATTGAAATACAAAGAAAAGAAAAAGTTTATTTTACTTTTCATCTTCCTGAGGATATAGATATTACAAGTTTCAATGAAAAGATAAAAAAAGTACATTTAGATATAGTAAGAGAAGTTATAGAAATTTCAAAGATAATAAAATCGCCGATTATTAATATACATATGAATCTAGGTATTTATTTTAAAATGCCACATTATAAGATATATCTATATGAAAAGTACTTTAATGAATTCTATAATAGTATATTAAATTTTAGAATGCTTGTTGAGGAATGGATAGGAGACAGTAGCATCAAAATTTCTATAGAAAACACAGGAATATATAACTTCAATTTTATATTAAAAGCAGTATCTGAACTATTAATAAGTGATAAATTTGTACTAACTTGGGACATCGGACATGATTATTCAAGTGGTGAAATTGATAAAAGACTTATTATAGACAATATAAATAAACTTAAGCATATGCATATTCATGATGCAAAAGGTAAAGATAATCATCTGTCATTGTTTAGTGGGGATATTAATATAGAAGAAAAATTAAGTATAGCTGAAAAGACAGGGGCTACATGCGTAATTGAAACTAAAACAATAGAAGGATTAGAACAGTCGGTAAAAGAGTTGAAGAAGCTAGGGTATTCCTTAGGAGATTGCAGCTACTAAATATAACAAAGCATTGCAGTTCGTGCTGGAGGAGGTCAAGCTCTGGGGCAGACCAACACACATTTTAATTACTAAGCTAAGTCTGGCTAAGTAATTAAAACGTCTGCAATGCGTCAACGTTAGACAACACTTTTTACAATTAATGATATGCAAATTTTAAAATTAGGGGGATTTCTTATGTTGATTTATGATAACAAAAGTAGAGTACTGATTAGAGGAAACGCTTGTGAAGATGTGCAGCAAAATGTCAGATTAACATTAACACGATTCCAAGAGGGTTATACGAAGAGAGATTTGGATGCATTGGATGAATTTGTAGAGGAGCTTTTTATAAATGACAACGATTCATTAATAGTTGGAACAGCAGATTCAGAATGGTGTAATGGTAAAGAGGAAATTAAGAATCTGATTGGTTCAGACTGGAAGTATTGGGCCAATGTAGTCCTTGATATTGATGGAGCTACGGTTTCTTCATTAGGAGATGTTGCATGGGTCACTACAGAGGGATTCTTACATAGTAAACTTAGCGAATCTAGAGTATACGAAAAATGTTTGAATAAAATCAAAGAAAGTATAGATTCAGATATAGAATCAAAAGATAAAGTGATAGATACATTAAGAACTATTTCAATGAGTTTGTATGATTTTAACCTTGGTGAAGAAGTAGTTAGACCATTTAGATTTACTGCAGTTTTATTGAGATGTAATAGCGATTGGAAATTTCATAGTATACATTTCTCACATCCAACAAATTTACCAGCTGATGTAAGAATAGTAGGAGATATGAGGATTAGCTAACATTAAGCGTTGTCTAACACTGTGTCCTCATTCGTTGTGGTTATTATGGGGCAAGCCTTCGGAGAAGCCACAACACATTTTCCAAGCACATGAATGGCTTGAAAAACGTCGGGGACACGGAACGTTAGGTGAAATGACTAGGAGAATTCAAATAGGAGTGAACCAAAATGGAGATAAAAGCATCAAAAACTGTGGACATAGGTTCTGCAAAATTAAACTATCGATTATTTGGAGAGGGAAAAGATAATACTGTAGTCATTGAAAATGCTCTTGGTTCATGTAGTTCTGAGTGGTGGCACATAGCGGAAGCTGTTAGCGAATATGCTGTTGTTCTTACATATGATCGTGCTGGTTATGGGAAAAGCTCATTGTCAAAATTGCCGAGAACTCCGAAGAATGTTGCAAAAGAATTGCATGTTCTATTGGAGAAGTTGAATCTTGTTGAGAATATAACAATAGTAGGACATTCTCAGGGAGGACTATATGCTCAACAATTTGCCCGCGATTATCCGAACATGGTAAGAGGTATAGTTTTAATCGACCCATTGTCAGCTAACGATAGTTGTTTTTCTAATCTTCTAACAAAAAAGGAGTTTGCTCAAAGTGGAGTAGATAAGACGAAGGCATTAAAGATTGGAGTCTTACTATGTAGCATAGGACTGGGATCAGTGTTGAAGCCCATACTCAAAAAGGGGGTTCCTTTCTATTATTACAGTGGCTTTTCAAAGGAAGCAGAGCAATACATATTATCTTCGTTAGCAAAGGCCAGCCACTATAAAACAGCACTTGAAGAGTACCGTTTGTCTCATGTTGATGATCAAATAAGTGAATTGAAAGGAGAAAGTGGTTTCCCAGATATTCCAATAACTCTACTCACTCATAGCTCTAGCGTTTTAATTGAAGAAATTGTGAATTTTGGCGGAGCTACAAAAGAGGTTGCGGATAAGATTGAACAAATTTGGCAGGAGATAATGAAGGAATATTTGTACTTTTCGAATAAGACAAAATGGATTCAGTCAAAAAAGAGTGGTCACTTTATACACTTAACTGAGTCTAATCTAGTAACAGATAGCATATATGAAATTCTTAAATAGAAATGCCCCATCGCCACTTCACCTAACAAAGCACTCAAGTTCTCATTGGTTGTTTAGGGTCAAACTTCGAAGAGGCTAAAGCACATTCCTTTACCAAGCTAGGTCTGGCTAGGTTCAGGAACATCTTGAATGCGAGATGTTATAGACATGCTTCAAAATTGAGAAATAAATCGGAAGGTGGAATATAGATGATTTTAGATTATATTTTCAGAAGGAAAAAAGTAAAAGCTAATAATTCTGATGATTTTATTTTTTTTCATGAAGATGATTATTGCCAGGTTGAGATTGTTACTGCATCAAACCGAGATTCATACTTAAAGGAGATAGAGCAAATTCAGGAGTTTGCAGATGAGCATAGTGATGGAATAGGGTACACAGATATGTATATTCGTCAAGATAATCAATGTCCTACTGCCGATATGAAAATCTCATTTCAAAATATAGATAAAAATATTTCATGTTACTTACATAAATTTAATAGTGTAAAGACAGGGTATAGTTCATATGCTTGTGAATGCGAAAGTACAGTAGGGTATGGTTTTAAGGAATTATCTATTTTTTTAGAACATGAGAATGAAATAGTTAAAAATATTTGGATTGCAGGTTTTGCAAGAAATCAAAATCATTTAGAGACGTTTACTAATGTACTTGAATATTTGGGTAAATTAGATTTAACTTTAGTAGATTGGAATGTTGGAATTGTAGTGATTTAAATGATAAAGAAGAAATTGAAAAATATTTAAGCTATGGAATTAATGATAGTAATAATTATTGATTATATAGAAAGTTAGTCTAAGCTTACACGTCGTATAACAATGCATCCCCGTTTGTTGTGGCTGCACGTGGTCAAGCCTCTGAAGAAGCCACAACACATCAATCAGCCTCACAAATGGCTGATTGCCGTCGGGGATGCGAAACGTTATACGCAACTTTGTTGTAAGAGAGTAATTAAAGAGAGTTTTTTAGATTTGAATTAATTAATGTGGAATTATTTAATATAGCAGTTTTGATCTTAAACTCGTATAGCATAGAAAGTTACACAAACATCATTGTTTTTAGGGGGAAGGTTAGATGCTAGTATCTATATTATCAACTTCGATAGTATTAATTGCTTTCATATTTATTTATAGAAGGTATAAAACTGATGATGAAGAGTTTCTGATTCTAAAGTTAATTGGTTATTACTTATTATGTAGTTTTAAGTTTAACTTTAATAGTTTAGCATTGCCAGTTGGATTTATTGTTTATGCAGCGATTTTTAGGCCTAACACTAACAAGTCTGTGAAAAAAGCCATTGCTTATTTAGGCTTGTTTGTATTTTTTTGTGGGATATTAACTCCTTTTATTGAAAAGTCATATTTTGAAAGGGAACGAGTAATAAGTGCATCAAGTAACAACATATATACTATTGATTTAAATGCAGATTATAATGCAATAAAGCAAAAGATGGGGATCAACGAGCATGCAAAGTTTGAAGATTTTGAAGCTGATTTTGCGCAAACAGGAAGCATAAATAGACTATCATACACATTCCTGACAAATGACAGTAAAGGGATTGTTTTGTATAAAGTAAATTATAATGCTGATAAAAGTAAATATATTATAAAACCAACTAAGGTAAATCAATGGCTTCAATATAATAGATTAATCAGTGAGGAACAATTTTTCTATGGCCTAAATTATTTAGATTTAAAGAAAGCAATTCCAAGAGAAGAATATCCTTACTATACAGTTAGATGTAGTGGAGATTATTCGAATTGGGCAGTAAAGGATTTTGACAACTATTTGATTACTGATAAAGGATTTAAGCAGATTAATCATGAAGAATTGCCTGTTGAAGGATATGTTTTTTGGGTTTATGGCAATAAGAAAACTGATGAAGGAAACCATATAAGTTACAGCAGTGAGAACAACAGGGCGTATATTCTATCTGACAAATGATATAAAAGCAACATGAAAAAATAAAGAGGAGTTATTGATGTTGTATTAATCTAATAGTCAATTAAAGTCATATAATTGTGATGTAATAGAAGTATAGAACAAAACAGATTTAGGATTTTATAGTAACCTAACTCAGAGTTTAGCGGCTAAAGCTGTGTATAACAACGCACTCAAGTTCATTTTGGTTGTTTGGGGAAAAGTCTTTGAAGAAGCCAAAGCACATTCCTTCACCAAGCCAAGTCTGGCTAAGTTATTGAGGTGTCGGCCATGCAAAACGTTAGCTGAAACATTTAAGAAAGATAGTAATGATTTTTAAGGATTGGAAAAAGATAAAAATCACAATAGTATAATACTGAGAAGTAAATGAAAAGGAGAAATCTATGTGTAATAAGCAATTTTATAATGTTGGAAATTATGTAATAGAATTGACCCTTCCTGATAGAATTAGAGATTTGAATTATTCTTCATGTAACAATATAAATTCATATGATAAGAATGGAAAATTACTTTGGAATATATCAGAACTGATTAAAGCTTATTCAACATGAAATGTGTAAAAGATAATGAGGGAATGTCAAAAGCCGAAGTATATCGGCTATTTGATTATAAAAAACAAATTATTTAAAAGTAGAGAAAAGATGTGATGAAACCATCCGAGAACATGAGATGTATCGCTGGTTGCAAGGAAAACTTTCAGTTCCCGAAATTATCTGCGAATGCTTTGAAAATGGTATGGATTATCTATATGAAAATATGCTCGCATTTAATGTAAATCTTATACCAACTAGAGGTATGGGAAAAATTACTGAGTTATTTAGAACCTTACCTAGGGCTTATAGATCAAATATTTAATTTAAGATGATTGAGCAATTATGATTAGGGGGTAGAATCATGCGAAGGTTGAATAAAGCTTTAAGGATTATACTATGTATAGTAATTGCATTGTGTGCTATAGGTTATGGGTTGATCAGACTGCTCATTACACCCGAGAAAGTAGTTAAAAAGGGGCAACTCAAAGAACTTACTGCAGAGGAAAAGCTTGAAGATTTTAGATATATGTATGATATTCTTAAAGATTCCTTTCCTTTTTTTAAAGTAGAAATGGAAAAGACAGGTTTTGATTGGTTGGCCAATAAGGAGAAGTTTGAAAAGCAGATAGCAGCAACAAAAAGTAACGAAGAATTCTACTATACTTTAAGTGGAATTGTAAAGATGATACAAAATGGACATACTGGAGTAGTAACACCCAGTAGGTACGACAGTATGGCACAAAGCTATAATAATGCTATTAATCACCCTTGGAATACTGTACTTAACCAAAGTGGTGTTAAAGATAAGTATGAAGCTTGGAAAAGCATAGTAAAGGAAAGTACTTTAGTACTGCCTGTTACAGTAGAATATATTGAAGGAAAATATAGAGTAGCCGAAGATTACAATAATATAAAAAAGGGATATATTCTAGAAACTATCAATGAAAAGCAGATAGATGAATATTTTAAAAGAAATTTAGATAAATATTATCTTACATATGATTATAAAAGGAATAAGCTTTATACAAGTTCTAATATGATACTTGCTGAGAAGGATCAGGAATACAGTGCTGTTTTTACAATTAAATCAGGAGAGAAAATTTCTGAAAAGCTTACTCCTATTGCTTATGAGAAGAAAAGTTTAGCTTCATTTGAGAGTTCATCATGTGAGCAAAAAATAATAGAGGAAAATAAAATTGCTTATTTAAAGGTTAAATCTATGTCTAGTAGAACTCTTATAAGTGATTACAAGCTTATTTTAGAATTCTTTAAAAATATAAAGGACTATCAATACCTTATTATTGATATTAGAGGAAATGGAGGAGGAACTGATAACTATTGGAGGGAAAATATAGTGGCACCCTTAATAGTCCAAAAGACAAGCAGTATCAATGCAATGGCCTATAGAGGCAGCTATATAAAGACTTTTATGAGGAGCAGAGGAATAATAACTAAACCTATAAGTAAGCTTCTTGAGCAGTTTAAAAATGAATATACCTCAGATATGCAAAGTTTTATTACAACCATTACTTCAGTAAACCCTAAGAACTCAGTAGGCTTTAAAGAGAAGATTTTTCTATTGGTGGATAACAGGGTGTATTCTTCTTCAGAGTCTTTTGCAGCCTTTTGCAAAGGCACTGGCTTTGCTGAAATAGTTGGCACAAATACTGGGGGTGATGGTATAGGTATAGATCCTTGTGTTATGGCACTTCCTAATAGCGGTCTTGTAGTTAGGTTTAGCTTGGATATGGGTATAAATGGCGATGGAACTGTTAATGAGCAGGCTCACACAAAGCCGGATATTTTTGTAGAAACTACCTATAATGATTTTCTTGAAGGTAAGGATACTGTGCTGAATAAAGCAGTGGAGCTGTGCAAATAATAGTCTACATAAACAGTGGCAGGTTTATAAAGGTAGAGAATTTATAAGAGGATAATAAATCTTTTGATATTATCCTCATTTTTATTGTGTGTATTAGTAAAGTTGAAGTTTATTATGGGGAATAGTATAATGATTTCAACCAATAATTTGATAAAATGGCATATAAGAACATGATGTGCAGTTGTGGTTATACTTCATATAGAACATATCTCTAAAGGGTTTTGGAAGCTACTTGGGAAAAAACAGGAATAAGAAAGAACACCTCCTTTCATTGCCTTAGAAACTTCCTTGCAACACATCTTTTAGAGAATGGCACTGCTTCGTTGTGGCTACAGGTGGTCAAGCCTACGAAGAAGCCACAACACACCAGCTAGATAACCGAGTCGGAATTTTGAAAATCTAACATAAGTGATATATGGAGCCTTTCGAAATTCCTGTAATGCTGGCTGACGTCTTGGATGCGGAGCTGTTATATGCAATTTTAGATAAACAGAGGCAGCTTAAATTTTTTTAGTTGATTATGTTTAGCCATAATTGTGAGCTAAGCAACAAGTATATAAATGAAAATATGAGGTGACTAAGATGGATAATGAAATAGAAATTCGAGAAATGAAAGAATCCGATTTAGACGAAGCCCTCCAATTATGGAGAATATCCTTTACTGCAGGCTTTTCAAGTAGTTTTGATACGAAAGAAACTCTTATAAAATACCTTAGTAGAAACCCTGGTTTGAGTTCGGTAGCGTGTACAAAAGATGGAAAAGTAATCGGTGCTTTAATGTGTGGCCATGATGGCAGAAGAGGATCCATTTATAATACAGCAGTTTACAACGAGTATAGAAAAAAAGGTATTGGAAGAAAGATGGAACAACGTTCATTGGAAGAACTTAAAAAGGTTGGCATTACTACGGGATTTCTTTTTATTAACATTAATAATCCTGGTTCTGAAGAGTTTTGGAATTCTGTGGGTTGGACTGTTGCTCCAGCGATTAAGTATTTATACAAGGAGTTTAAGCATTAGTCTCAAATTTAGTGCAAAATAAATTTCATTATGTGTTCATAAACTTATGAATTATGAAAAAACTTAATTGGACTATGGTAACTAGTGAGATATATATTATATGAGTAATGAAAATGTTATAGTGCATACAATGAGAATATTAAAAGATGATAAACTAAATTTCAGGTAAATGCTCAAAAAGAAATAATACATACTATATAGATTGATTGGGAAGAGTTTTACAAGAATATTGTCTGCTTCAATCCGGAAAGGAGTTTTATAGTGGATGTAATCGAAACGATTTATAAAAGAAGAAGTATAAGAAACTATTTGGATAAGCAAGTTGAAAAGGATACTATTATAACTTTATTGAAGGCTGCTACAGCAGCACCAACTGCAGCAAATTGTCAGCCTTGGGAGTTCATAGTTATTGATGATGCTGAGAAACTTTCTGAGCTAAAAGATAAATTCATTTTTGCTAGATACAATGCACCTGTTGCTATCGTTGTGTGTGGGAATATGAAATTAGCATTTAAAGGTCCAGGGAAAGAAATGTGGATTCAAGATTGCAGTGCAGCAACAGAAAATATTTTAATTGCAGCAACAAGTATGGGGCTTGGCTCAGTTTGGATAGGTATATACCCTGTTGAAAGCAATATAAAGCCATTAAAAAAAATACTGAACATGCCTGAGCATGTTACCCCACTCGGTATTGTATATGTTGGATATTCTGCAGAGGAAAAAGAAGCGAGAACACGATTTAATGAAAAAAGAGTATATTGGCAGGAGTATGAGCCTAGCCGTAAGCATAAGACAAAGGATAAGCCTGTTATAGGACATTACTAGAGGTTATCCTTTTGCTATGCTGAAAAAAATGAGTATGGATAATCATCTAAATGCAAATATACACGACACTATGTCATACTATATGCGTATAGCACGACATGAATGTAGAAATACATTAGTTAGTCGACATTAATTAAAGGAGTGAGATAATTTGAACGTTAAAGAAGAAATAAATGAATACCTATTTTATGAGTTTGGTTTTGATGAAGACAATGATGAATCTTTAGTTAATGAAGATTTTCCTTATATATTTACATACTTAGGAGAATTAAATCATTTAAATCGAAATATAGAAGTGTATGAATTTTTTGATGATGATGAATCAAATGTTGTTTTATATGGAGGAAGAATTTCTACATTTAGGAGAGAAGGAATGAGCCTTCAAGACTTACATTTTCAATTGATTGGCCAATCATGGATAGGAGAGAAGTCACCCATAGATTTAAATATGTCAAAAATCGGATATGATAATATACCCCCAATAAATATAAGGCGTGAAAAAGTAGAGGAATTATCAACTGAAATTTGTAAATCAAAAGATTCATTAAAAATCTTAGAGGGATTGTTCTTGGTTGAAGAGCAGACGTATTTAGCTCTTATTGAAGATCTAAGCAACAAACATAAATTTATAGTTGGTACAGATATAATTCCAGAATTAATAGAAATTAATTGTTTATCTGCTTGGCGTAGTCTAGCATGGGGAATAGGGAAAATGTTAGTAGAAGGACATTTGAAATAGAGGTAGTTCTCATAACGTCGACTAACAATGCATTCAAGTTCGCTTTGGTTTAATTAGGGCAAGCCTTTGAAGAAGCCAAAGCACATTCCTTCACCAAGCCAGGTCTGGCTAGGTTCAGGAACGTCTTGAATGCGAGACGCTATGTGAAATTCCCTGTTCATGTTGCAGCATCATATCACATACTTATTGAGTATTGCTATAAGTGTCTTGAATAGTATAAAAAGGAGGAGGATTAGAAATGCTTGACATAATTCCTACTAAAGAACAAATTGAATCTCTACTAGGTGAGGCAGTAATGAAGGTTTGGAATGATCTTATTGGATTTGTAGAGTTACATTATGAATTTAAACCTGTATGGGATGAAGGGGGAAAGTATGGGATTTGGGAAGTAAAGTATCGTAGAAGTGGTAAAACTCTGTGTTCCTTTTATATAAAAAATGGACAATTCACTGTACTTGTTATACTGGGCAAAGCAGAAAGAGAGAGTTTTGAGTTATCACATAAAGAATTTTCTTCTGAAATTAATGAGTTGTATACTAATACTCGTCAGTATCATGATGGTAAATGGTTATGGATTAATGTTTTTGATATGAGTTTAATTGAAGATATAAAGAGATTGATAGTAATCAAGAAGAAACCTAAAAGAAAGGTGTGAGATTAGCTATGGAAAAAATTACAATGTGTGGATATAGGTGTGATTTATGCAAGGCCTTTGCTCCTAATATAAAAAATAACGATGAGAGAGAAATATTAAGCAATGTATGGAATAAATATTATGATCTTGATATACCAACAGAGGAGATATATTGTGAAGGGTGTAGATGTAGTAAAGAAAATGCCAAACGTATAGATATGAATTGTCCAGTTCGCAAGTGTGTAATTGATAAGCAGATTGATAATTGTGGTGAATGTGTTGAGTTTCCATGTGCAATTTTTAATGAACGAAAGGGACTTTCACTTCAAGAAGCGAAAGAAAAAATGGGAAGTAACTTCTGTGCAGATGAATACAATAATTGCTTATTAGCTTATGATAATATGACTAGATTAAAGGAATATAAAAAGAGTAAGTAAATTATTTTTTACTACAGAAGTTGGATGAACTTGATAGAATCAAGTTTTGTGGGCAGGGAACTTCACATAACACAGTATGTCTGTTCGTGTTGGTGAGGGTCAAGCTCTGGGGTAATCCAGTACACACCGAATAACTAAGCCAAGTCTGGCTAAGTTATTGCGGTGTCGGTCATGTGAAACGTTTACGAAACAGCTGGAGGGTGATATTACGGTTAATATGTAGTGCTAATTGCAGCTTAAGTTGTATCGGACTCCAGTTAACAAAGTGTTCTCGTTTGTTATGGCTAGATAGGTCAAGCCTTCGAAGAAGCCACAACACACCTTTTAGACTCATGAATGGTCTGAAAGGCATCGTTGACACGAAACGTTAATGCAAGTCCTAAGTGAGTTTTATCACAATAGTAAAATAATTTAGAGCGAAAGTGATCAGTATCTTTTTAATTTTTAAAAGGGGATGAAATTATGGTTGATAAAAATACGATATTAGAAGCAATAAACAAACTAGGTATTGGTGGTGAATCCATTTGTATTCATTCATCATTAAAATCATTTGGTTATGTTGAAAATGGAGCTGAAACAGTTGTTCAGGCTTTTTTAGATGCAGAATGTACTATTTTGATACCAGCTTTTTGCGATATGTTTGAAGTATTTCCACCTAAAAACTTATGCCCTGAAAGGAATGGTGCAGGTGATTACTCTTATTTTGAAAATCAAAAATATGATGATAATAAGATATTTACGATCGACTGCAATGACATCACCAAAGAAGATATGGGTGCAATTCCATATACTGTAGTAAATATGCCTAATCGAAAAAGAGGATATAACCCGCTTAATTCATTTGCTGCAGTTGGAAAATATGCAAATGAATTAGTACAAGAGCAATCAGCTGAAAATGTTTGGGCTCCATTACAGAAATTATGTGAGTATAGAGGTTATGTCCTTTTGATGGGAGTAAATTTAGATAATGCAACAATAATTCATTATGCCGAACAAGTTGCAGGGAGGGAACCATTCATAAGGTGGGCTAATAATCTAAAAGGTGAGCCAAGTACAATATCAGTGGGTAGCTGCTCCAATGGGTTCAATAATTTTGCAGACATATTAAAGCCAATTGAAATGAATACAACAGTTGAAAATAGTTATTGGAGGTGTTTCCCTGCAAAAGATATGGTAGAAATATGTGCTAGTGCTATTAGAAAAAATCCAGAAATTACGCATTGTAGAAATCCAAAATGTGAACGATGTAATGATGCCATATTAGGGGGGCCTATTTGGTAACTATATAACATTCTTAAAATGCATATTAATTGGTAATAAATATTAATAATGAGTGGTTTATTAGTGATAAAGCAAAGCATGGTGGAGACTGAACTGCAACCAACAAGGTATGCCCATTAGTGCTGGTAGGGTCATTTCTTTAGGGCATTCCAGCATACACCTTTTCGCTTAGGGGCTCAAGGGCATCTGCAATTAGAAACGCATGTGACATATGATAGCAAGCTAAGAAAGTTATAAGGAGTGTAAAAGATGAGTGAATTTACATCAGGTAATTTGCTATTAAAAAAGAATAGAAATGTACTAGAAAGAAAAGAGAGGAACAAGGACTTTATCATTAAGGATATAAATGAAAAATGGACAGCTCTCTTTACAGAAGATTATTATGATGATACAGAGATACCAAACTATATTCTAGACATTTCACAACAATGTCCTGTCTGTTATTTCTTCAATTATGAAGATCATGGTTGGGGGTACCGAATATTTTTCAATAGAAAAGAATTAGCAAATATAAATATTTCTTATGAGTTAGAATTTTATACTATTGTAGAAATTGCACAAGAAATATATCCTCGAGAAGAAGATATTATTGAATTTTTATGTTGTACTGAAGAGGGAAAAGAAGTATATGAACAGATTAGAGAAGAAATAGTAACATCTGATATTTACATAAATTCAATAAGAGATCAGTTTGCTAATAGCAATGCTGATGTATTCACATTATTTGAGATAAGTGAAGATATTATAGATAGATTTAAAATAATATTGACACCTGAGCATCTATTAAAATTGGAAAGCAAATTTGAATTAGTTGAAGAATTTAAAAAACTTATTGGAATTGAAGAAATGGAATGGATGAGTTTTGATTATTTAGTTGAATAATAATAGCATATGTCACATAACAATGTATCAAAGTTTGTTGTGGCAGTAAATAGGCCAAGACTATGAAGAAGCTACAACACATCTATTTATAATACAGCAATTTACAACGAGTATAGAAAAAAGGTATTGGAAGAAAGATGGAACAACGTTCATTGGAAGAACTTAAAAAGGTTGGCATTACTACGGGATTTCTTTTTATTAACATTAATAATCCTGGTTCTGAAGAGTTTTGGAATTCTGTGGGTTGGACTGTTGCTCCAGCAATTAAATATTTATACAAGGAGTTTAAGCTGTAGTCTCAAATTTAGTGCAAAATAAATTTCATTATGGGGCTTGGCTCAGTTTGGATAGGTATATATAGATTATTTATACTTTTGTTAAGGAGGAGATATTTGTGAAGTGTAAAATGGGGCTAATAAAAATTTGGTTATCATTTATAGTTTTTATGTTACTATTCGTAATTAATTTTGGATTAAATGCAAACATTGGACATACAGAAATGATGTGGTTGATATTAGATGCATGTGTACTAATCTTAGCTATTATAATTCTTATAAAAAACAAAATTCCAAGCAAAAAACAAAGACTGATTTCATTAACATATGGACTTCTAGTGTTTATAGCATATCAGGGAATAAAATTTTCATCAGTCCTAACATTTTTGGTTACATTTTTATGTTCTTTAGCTACATTTAGTATATTTAATAGATATGAAAACAATGCAGTAAAAATTTTAAAATCAACTACTATAAAACCTATATTTGTAAGTATCATTATTGGACTTATGGTGGGTATTATATTAGGAATAGTTAATCTTCTTTTGAATAATAGAACAACTGATTTAAAAATTAGTCTTTCTTGCTTTTTAACTGCACTTAGTCCCGCAATATATGAAGAAATTGCTTTGAGAACATTTATATATGCGTTATGTATAAATCTATTGGAAGGACAGGTAAACACAAAGGGTGAAGAATTTGTCTGTTATTTTATGATGATAATTCCACATACTATGATACATACGCCGGAACAATTTATTAATTATGGCATGGTTTCAGGAGTTATAAGTATACTTATATTGGCATTACTATTTGGATTGCCATTTGCTCTTTTGCAGAGGAAGCGTGATATAACTTCAGCAATGATTGCTCATGGTGTAGTTGATATAATTCGATTCTGCTTTTTAGGATTACCATATTAATATTATTTTAAAAGTACATTGAATGCAAGCGATACACATTCCTCCTTAATATAAATAAAATTACTAAGCCAAGTCTGGCTAAGTGATTCATACGTCTGCGATGCATGAAGGTTATGTGCAATGGCAATATTGGGGTGGGGCTTATAATCATTAATTTTAAGTTACCTTCATACTGTAATTATTTTACCAACTAATAAGCTTAAAGTGAGGTATTTTAAATTGATACAAGATTTCAAAACATATTTAAAAAGTCATAATATTGCTGGACTAAGTTCAATTCCCAAAAGTGATTTGCATAACCATGCCGGTGCTGGAGGTAATATTAAATATGTTGCTTCTAAGGCAAATATGAATGTTATTCCACCACCTTCCGTTTTTGAATCTTTATCACATATGTATAATTGGTATAAAGATAATATAAAAATACATTGTACTTATTTAGATCGTCTAGAAGCTGCATTTGTACAAGCTTCAGAGGATAATATCTGTGTATTAGCAATGAGTTTTGAAATAGATGAGGAAAATAAAATTGGAGGTATGGATATAGGTTTATTCATACAGACTATTAATAATTTTAACAAGCAATTATCACCACATACAACATTTTTACCTGAATTGACATTCAACAGGGCTTGTAATACTAATAGTGCATATTCAAGGATTGATGAAATATTGTCATATAATTGGTTTAAGTCTATTGATATTAATGGCGATGAGTTTGCTCAATCTATAAAAAATTTCAAAAAAATATTTAGAAGTGCAAAAGATTCTGGCCTTAGGCTTAAGGCGCATATAGGTGAATTTGGAACTGCCGATGATGTAATGGAGGGTGTAGAAGAATTAGAACTTGATGAAGTTCATCATGGAATTGCAGCAGTAAACTCTAGTTATGTTATGAGATGGTTGGCTGACCATAAAATACAACTAAATGTTTGCCCATCGAGTAATATTATGCTAGGAAGAGTAAAAAACTATGATTGCCATCCAATTAGAAAATTATATGATTTTGGAATTCCAGTTACAGTTAATACAGATGATTTATTAATCTTTAACCAAACAGTTTCACAGGAGTATTTAAACCTTTTTAAGGCTGGTTTGATGACTGCTGAAGAATTGAATGATATCCGTGAATTAGGTCTAAATGAAATAAATAACTATATATTGTAAAGAGATTTCGTGTTGTATAAACTAAACTATGAATAAATGAGCAGGATAGCAATTGCCACTGTACATAACAAAGTGTATCCGTTCGTTGTGGCAGTTTTGGGTGAGCTTACGAAGTAGCCACAACACACCTTTCAAACCCATGAATGGCTTGAAAGGTGTCGAGGACACGAAATATTAGTTGCAATTCTAAGTAAGTTTGGTCATAATAGTAAAAAATGGTGAAGTAATGATTTTTTATATTAGGTGAGGTGATTATATGTCGCAAAATAACGATAGATTATTTGATTTTAAATCTGTAGACACAGATGATATTCACACTATATTTTCTAAATACAATAATCGACTTCTAATTCAAAATATAGTTCCAATTACAGCCGGAATGAGTACAAGTAATTATATGGTTGAAGCGAGCAACAAAAAGTATTTACTTAAAGTTTATCCTAAAAGTAATGACCATAGTGATATTGAAATAGCAACTTATAAGCACGCTCATCATATTATTAAAGTACCAGAGGTAATAAATTTTGATAACAGTAAAACCATAATTGATAATACTTATGCGATTTTTCAATACATTGATGGATTGACATTAAGAGAGCATGTATCCAAAAATAAAGGTTTCTCAACCAATGTTGCCTATAAAATCGGAAGTATGCTTGCGTTATTGCATAGAAAGGAATACACTAGCACAGCATTATTAAATGATGATTTATGTATTAAGAAACAAATAACACCATTTGAAAATCAGTATAAATTCTTTCTTGATGGAATTCCAGGAAAACATTTGAACGAAATAGTAAAGCGAGATTTAGAACATTTCATTAATGCTAATCACCACTTAATAGAGCGGATATCAGAAAAAAATGTATTCTGTCATGGCGATTTTATTCCTTCCAATATCCTTATAGATGTTTATGATACACCATGGTTTATCGATTTTGAATATTGTTTTTCCGCACCGTGTTATTATGACATTGGGAAACTTTTTAGAACCAGAGAGAATTATTCTGAGTATATAGATGATAAAACAAAAGGCCATTTTGCCGAGGGATATAACGCTATGAGCCAAAAGACATTACCTGAAGATTGGTATAAGCTATCAAAAATAGCGGATATAGTAGTGATGCTGGCACTTATAAACAGAGAAAATATTCCTCGTAATTGGATTGATGAAATTGAAGAGGAAATCATTGAGACAATGAATTCTTTGGCTAAATAGGTCCAAACATAGAAGCAGTATTTGTAAGATTTTCAAACTTAAAATAACTTTGTTTAGTTCTTCAAAGTAAAAAGATAAGTAATAAAAATTAATTTGAATATAAGGGTAGGTGGGGTTTATGAAAAAGATAATATTTTTTATGATATTATTTTCTGCGGTGTTACTTATGGTCATTCCAAGAACAGCCTATGCAGATGTAGGTCCCAAGCCTTCGGTTGTGGTTGATTTCAAAGGATTTGAAAATCAAAAATATTATGTAACTTTGCTATCTGAAGTAACTTCTATAGGACCTCATAGTGCCTTAGGCGAGCATCCTAATAATCAAAGATACCATGAGGATGATGAAGATTACGAGATTTGGGAAAAGTTTGTATCCTATAAAGATAAGGACGGATATCATTTTCTGCAATACTTTAGTGATTGTACTAAAACTTCCAGGTTCATCTGGGGATATTATCCTCCTAAGAAGTTTAAAATTTTAATCTACTTCCCTGAATATGACAAACTTGTTGTTAGTGAAGAAGTATATGAACGATATGCTTTTGACAGTTACTACAATGTAGATGTCAAAGGCATGGATATGCAATCAATTTTACTCTCAGAAAACATAAAGGCAGAGAGAAGTTATGATTATAAATGGGAACTGATTTCTCTTTTTGCTAGAATTATTGCAACTATAATCATAGAAATTTTAATTGCATTACTCTTTGGCTTCAGAGCAAAAAAACAGCTCTTGGTTATTGGAGTTGTAAACATTATTACTCAGTCAATACTTAACATTTTACTTAATATCATCAACTATAACCAAGGTAGTATGATGTTTATTTTTAATTATGTTTGGATGGAAGCACTGGTGTTTATAATAGAAGCAAAAACATTTTCTATACTGCTATACAAATACAGCAGTATGGATTCAACGAAAAAATGGCTTGTACCTCTATATGCTCTTGCTGCAAATGTGGTATCATTTGTCACTGGACTTTATATTGCCTATCTAGTACCAGGTGTGTTTTAGGTGATCATTTATGAGAAACATATAGATGTAATTATAAGTAATATAGGAGCCCTTAATAAGGATTTAAGGAAGGTGGTTAAAATAAAAGGGTTAAGAAAAGTGATAATAACTATTTGCTTAATAATACTGGTTGTAAGTGGATTTAGCAACTTACCAGAAAGCAAATATTATAACAAGGACATTAAGGGTTTAGTCAATGAAAAAAAAGCCCAGGTGATTGAAGTAGGAAAAGGTTTTAAAATTGATAAAGATACTATCCGTATCAAGAGAATTATTAATACACAAGATAAAACGTATATAAGATATGCAGTTATAATAAATGAACCAGGGTGGTCTTTCTCAGCAGGGGCAATAAAGGTATTTGATGATAAAGGAAGGCAATATGAAAATCATGGTGGAGGCTTTTCTGGGAAGATATGGGGTCAGGATGGAATAATTGAATACGAAAGATTAGGAGAAGATGTAAAGTATATAACACTAAAACTTGAATGGTATGATAGAAAAAATCAACTTAAAATTTCACTTGGAAAAGAGGGTGAAATTAGTGAAAATTAATGAAAAGTACTGTGCAACAATGGAGTGGATTATAGCTATTGTACTTGTAGTATTATGCTTTAAATATTCTATTTTATCATATGGAAACTTATTACCTTTAAAAGCTCATCAGCAATCAGAAAGGACTTATCATTATGGGCCTTCCAATATAATTAAAACAATTAATCTAAAGGGTGGAAAAATATATTTATGTAGATATAAGGATTGGTTTTCAGCAGATACTGTTAAAAAAGGTATAATCAAATGGTATCCTGGTGATAATGTTGCTGGATCTAAAATAGATTATTCAAAGCAAGTATCATATAGCTAGGGAAACTCACATATTAAAGGTGAAATAAGCATTATGAAAATATATGGTTATGTAAATGACCCTAATATAACTGTAATGTTAGCAGAAGATGATAAAGGTAATGTATTAAAATATGATTTAGATGATAGCAGAATATTTATTTTTTATTGGAATGAAAATGAGCATAAATACCAAATAAAGTCTTTAAAAGGTTTAAACAAAGAAGATAAAATTATCTATGAAGAAAAGCTTAACTAATAATGTATATATCGGGATATGTTATTTTTAATAACAACATTTTTGATTTGCTATAACTGTGAGCAGACAAGTCTTTGAAGAAATTACAACAACACATTAATCAGCCTCATGGGTAAGATGATTGATGATGAATATGAAAAACAATAGTTGCAATTTTTAAGTAAGTTTTGTTATAGTAGTAAAATAATACAAAATATAGGGTGGTTTATATTAGAAGGGGTGATATATAAATGAAAACACGTCTCAATCATGTAAGAGTAAATGTTTCAGATATAAATAAGTCATTAAAATGGTATGAAGAAAGATTAGGTTTTGAAAATGATGGTGGCTGGCCTATTGATAATCCTACTTACTATGATTTTGTATCGGAGGAAGGTGCAAAGTTTGCGATTATGGAAGTGAAGGGGGAAAAATCCCATAGCAGACTAAATTTTCAGGTTGATAATGTTGATGAGCTTTGGGAAACCTTAAAAGACAAGGGTAATGTTATTGAGCCTTTGTTTGATACGATACTCCTTGGGGAACTCGAAAATTTACAATAGTGGACTTAGACGGAAACGAATTGGGATTTGGGGGAGAGAAAAATGAATGAAGTACAAATGGAACTTCAGAAATGTACTCAAAAGCAGGCGTTGCATATTTAAAAGAGCATCCTAAGTTTATGGAATATAGAACAAAAGGCTTAACGATTAGACCAGTGACACATAAGGATTTAAATGGAGTTGCGGGAATGTGGAATTTTGAAAAAGGAGAAATTTCATTAGAAGAAGCGGAAAAGGCGGCAGAATTATATAAGTAAGGAGCACAAAAATGAGTGATATACAGTACAATTTACAATTTGAAAAATTATGTAACATGCTGGAGCTTGGAGAGATAGTTGGTGTGCCTAAAGCAATATCTGGTGGTCTTCTACACAGAATGTATTCTGTTGAAACTACACAAGGAAAATATGCAGTTAAAGCATTAAACCCTCAAATAATGCTCAGGCCTGCGGCAATGCAAAACTATATCAATTCAGAGAGAATTGTAAGTATTGCAGAAAATAGTATACCAGCTCTTCCAACTAAAAAATTTAATGGTACTTCTATTCAAGAAATAGACAAGCAATTTTATCTTGTGTTCGATTGGGTAGAGGGCAAAAGCCTAAAACCAAGCGAAATCAGCACAGTCCATTGTGAAAAAGTTGGTGATATTCTTGCTGGTATACATATGACAGATTTTTCGAAGTTAGGATTAATAAATGATTGGTCAGATGATGAACAGTTAACGGATTGGAATTACTATTTGCAAAAAGGACAAGAAAATAATGCAGTATGGGTTAATTTACTCCTTGAAACTGTAGACAGGCTTTATGAGTGGAATGCTCAGGCAAATAATTCGAATAAACTGCTTGCAGAAGATATGGTTATTAGCCACAGAGATTTAGATCCTAAAAATGTTATGTGGTATCAAGGAAATCCCATTACTATAGATTGGGAGTCAGCTGGCTATACAAATCCTATGCAAGAATTAACTGAAACAGCTATTTACTGGTCTGAAAATGAAAAAGGAGAGATTGATAAAGAAAGATTTTTCGCTTTTATAGAGGGATATAAAAAGAGATATGGAATGTTGGAAACAGATTGGAGAATGGTTTTAGTAAATGGCTTTTTAGGTAAATTAGGATGGCTAGAATATAATTTAAAAAGGTCTTTATTGATTGAATGTACAGACCAAGAAGAACAACAAATGGGAACTACCCAAGTAATAGAAACAATAAATGCTATTAGACATTATGCAGATAAAATTTCTGAATTAGAAAAGTGGTTAAAGGGGGGGGCATTATGAATATAAAAATACAAAATCAATGGGATGCAATAAAAGAACTGGCAAAAATATTTGAAGTTAATGATGTACAGTATCATTTTGATGGTTCAACATCTGTATTTGTACATGGTATAGAGTTTAATATGGATGATATAGATATTGTATTCCCTTATGAAAGTATAAATGAAATCAGAAGTATATTTAAAGAATATAAGCCAAGTGAAATTGGATATGTGCAAAGCATTGGTCTTAAGCATTTTTGCTTTTACATGAGAGGTGAAAAGATACATTGCCTTTTTTATGAAGGTTCCTCTGAGAACTTTTCTGCAGAAGATGTAAAATTAGCAAGAGATGAACAAATTGTCTGGTCAAAGTCTTTAGATTTCTATCTTAGGCATGCAAAAGAGAATGATATACTAGTAAATCAAATTAAAGAATTACTTGGTGCTAAGGCGTATTAAAGAAAATAACAAGTTAATATTTTGGTCTATTTTGTGTCATACTTCGTCAATGAAAGCTCAAGTTAGCCCAACTAGCTTGAGCTTTCATTTCCTCGTCTGACGCAAAATATCCTCAAAATCTTGACTTGTTATTTTCTTTAATACGCCTAAATAAAGTTGGACAACTATATTTATAAAAGTTATTAGAGAGGCATAAGTATGAGTCTAGCCGTAAGCAAAAGGATAAGCCTATCATAGGACACTGCTTGAGATTATTCTTTTATTATGCTGAAAAAATGAGCATGTAATTGAAATCTCTCAAATACATTAACCTGTTTATATTGAGCAATTTGAAAATGATTGATATTATGATAATATAAATATGTATTTTCTATACATATACAACGTAATAATTTTCTTGCATGCTGTTCTTCCAAAGATCATAAGGTTGAACTAAAACTTCAGGACTGTTTAGAGAAACAAAGTGTAAGAATTTTAATGTGTTTTATATGTGATAAATTTTTTATCGGGGGATTGGTTCATGGCAAATTTAAAGAAGCTTCAAAAGGATGTTTATCAAAATAAATTAGACAAAGGATTCAATGTAACAGATTTAAACATGGAGTTCTGCCTCCTTTATGGTGAAGTTGGCGAAGCAGTTCAAGCATATTATAAAAAGCTTCCCGATCTAGGTGAAGAGCTTGCAGATATAGCAATCTATCTTTTAGGTATATCTGAGATACTTGGTATAGACCTTGAGGATGAAATCCTAAAAAAGATTGAAAAGAACAAGAAACGAGTTTACAAAGAAGTTGATGGCAGATATGTAAAGGTAGAGAACTTATAAGAGGGCGACATCAAAGGCAAATTAAACTTTTGATGTCCTGCCCTCTTTTATATTGTATATATCAAAACTATAATTTATAGAAGGAAAAGCGAAATAAATGTAACTTACCAGTGAGAGAAGGAAGTTTTATGATAAAAGCTATTATTTTTGATGCTTTTGGCACACTTATTGATACAAAAGATGGTTCAGTAAAAGCAACGGAATCAATTTTACATAAAAACTGCAGTAATTTAGATCCTAAAACAGTTTACGCTGAATGGAAAAAGTATCATGTAAAGCATATAAGTGAACTATCAACATTTTTAAAAGAAGAAGAAATATTTCTTATGGACTTAAAAAAACTGTTTATTAAGTTTGATATTAATGGGAATCCAGAGGAGGATGTGAATATAATGTTACATTCTCAAAATGAAAGAGATGCTTTTCCAGAAACAAAAAATGTTCTAGAAAGACTAAAATCCAAATATAAGATATATATCGGTTCCAACACGGATACTCAACCACTACTATTAAATTTAAATAGGAACAATATTATAGTTGATGGATATTTTACATCCGAATCATTGCAAACATATAAACCTAAAAAAGATTTTTTTGCAAAAATTTTAAAGCAAATTAACTGCAATAGAGAAGAAGTAATATATATAGGTGATTCTCAAGTTGATGACATATTAGGAGCGGGAGTATTAAATATTTTAACTGTATGGGTAAATAGAAAAGGTCAAACATTACAAGCAGGTATTCCTAAGCCTAATTTTGAGGTTTCAAGCTTAGATGAATTATTCAATTTTCTATAAGAGCGGCTCATCAAAGTTTAATTATAAAGGTAGGCTGCATTACAACCAATGTTTTATAAAAAAGGAAAGATGAAAATGAACTTAGAAATAAAATTAAATTCATTATATATATGTGTTAAAAATATGGAAAGAGCAATAGAATTTTACGAAAAATTCTTTGAGCAATCAGTTTTTAAAAAGGATGAAGTATTTAGTATTTTTGACATTAAGGGTTTTAGATTTTGTCTTTTTGATAACAGCAAGGTAAACGAGAAAGTTGTTTGGGGAGATAATTGTTTACCTAGTTTTGAGGTTAATAACATAAATGAATTAGTAAAAAAGCTTGATATAATAGGTGCAGAAATAGTATTTCCTTTAACCAAAATCAATGATAATTGGGTATTAGAATTTAAAGATTCTGAAGGAAATGATATTGAAGTTTATAGCAAATTATAATATGTAAATGTATGAATATTGATAATTAATTGGAGGACTTTAAATGGAAGTTTTAAAGATGGCATTCTTTTCTTCTCATGGTGGGACAAACATGCAGGCAATTATAGATGCATGCAAAGAAGGAAGACTTAAAGGAGAACCATGTGTAGTGATTAGTAATAATCCTAATTCAATGGCACTTGTTCGAGCTAAAAATGAAGGAATACCTTCTTATTATAGAAGTCAAAAGACTCACCCAAATGATGAAGAGCTGGATAATGAAATATTAAGCGTTTTACAAAGGCATTCAGTTAATATAATTATTCTTGTGGGTTATATGAAAAAAATAGGTCCTAAAGTGCTTAATGAATATAAGGGAAGAATTTTAAATATTCATCCTGCGCTATTACCTAAGTATGGTGGAAAAGGGATGTATGGAAAAAAAGTGCATGAAGCAGTATTAAAGAATAAAGAGAAAATTACTGGTATTACTGTACATATAATTGATGAAGAATATGATAATGGTCCAATTATAAATCAATGTGAGATACCTGTATACGAAAATGATACTGTTGATACTTTAAGTGCAAGAGTTTTAGCAAGAGAGCATGAGTTTTTTATTGAAACTCTTGAAAAAATCAGTATTGGGAAAATTACATTATAAACATTAATTTATGCTGCGAAGGTATCATATCTTTTTAAAATTTAAATTGGAGGTTACTTATGATAAATACAATTTTATTTGATTTTGATGGTGTTTTAACTCTTGATGCAACTGGGTCTCAATCGATTTGTAATTATATATGTAAAGAAACAGGAGTGGATAAAGATTTATTCAAAAAAGAATATAAAAAGTATAATAATGATCTTTTGTACGGAAAAATAATACATGAAGATATATGGGAAAAAATATGTATTGGAATAAATAAAGAGATTAGTATTGAGATTTTGTATGATTCTTTTATAAACACACCAATAGACAAAGAAATGTATGATTTAATAAAAAACATTAAAAATAGAAACTATAAAACAGGATTGATAACAGATAATAAAAAAGATCGAATAGATAAAATTACTAAATATTATAATTTCTATAATATATTTGATGTAATAACTGTATCTGCAGAGATAGGATCCGGGAAAGATGATGAAAAAATATTTAGAAAGGCTATACAAAGATTAAATGTAAAGTCTGAAGAATGTATTTTTATAGATAATCAGGAAAAGAACCTTATTGTACCTAAGGAGATGGGCATGGAAACTATTTACTACAATCATGAAGAAAGAAACATTGTGAGATTATTAAATGAATTAAGAGATTTAGGAATAGATCTTTCCTAGAAAGTACAAGCCTTGAAATATCAAGTGTTAAAATGTTTCGGGATTTGGTTCTGGTGTAGTTTGTGTGGGATAAGTATTGACTCTAACCCAAGGTTAGGATTTAAAATAATCTTGAAAGGGGGAGGAAATCTTGAAAATTAGTGAGTTTGCTAAAAGATCGGGAGTAACTGTAAAAACATTGCTTCATTATGATAAGATTGGATTGCTGCAGCCATCTTTGAAAACAGAAGCAGGTTATAGAATTTATTGTGATGAAGATTTTCTCAAGCTACAGCAGATTACTACATTAAAATTTATAGGCCTATCGCTTGAAGAAATAAAACAACTAGTAAATGAAAAGGATCAAAATGTAGAAAGTATAATAAGAGTTCAAACAAGAGTATTAGAGGAAAAGAAGGCTCATATTGAGACAGTTATTGCCGCTCTAAATAAAGCTGGAAAACAAATAAAAAATAATAGTTTTCTGGAAGTTCAGCAGCTTATTGATATTATCAAGATAACAAATATGGAAACAAGAGCAAAACAGAGATTTAATAATGCAAGTAATCAATATGTTACTGATAGTTATTACTGGAGGTCTAAAACAGCAGAACTAATAAATGAATTGGTTAAGCCTAATATGGATGATGTTATACTCGATTTAGGGTGTGGTACTGGAAAACAGATTATAGAGCTATCTCATAAAATAAAACTAGCAATAGGGGTAGATATTAGTGATGGAATGCTTAGACAAGCTAAAGAGAATATAGAAAAGGAAAGAATAAATAATATTGATCTATATATAGGAACATTTGAAGAACCTAACATGAATGTAGATTTACATAAAAAAGGTGTCACAAAAATCATATCAAACTATGCTTTGCATCATCTAGCTACAGAATATAAACAAAAGGCAATAGAAAAAATGATTAATATAGGTGGGGAAAATCTGCAAAATATCGTTATTGGCGATTTAATGTTTTTTGAGAATCCTGATGATTTTAGAGAAGAATTTTCTATAGTAGGATATGGACCAGAGGTAGATTCTCCATCAAGTGTTGAAGAGTTAATGAATTGTTTTTCAAACTATGATTTTACTCTTGAAGTACATAAATTACATCCACTTGTTGGAGTTATAATTGCTAATAGAAAGTAAGCATAAGTAGTAGCAGCCATACAAGTTATAACATATTTATGACCCAAGAGGAGATTTGAGATTGCAGGTTGAGTTTTAAGGTAAGCTGAAATTTCTAAAAGAGTATATTTTTTTTTCAAGCTTTTTTTATTAGAGCAATTTTGCTATCTGTTAAATATCTTTTTCTGCAGCCTGAAGTAAGTAAATGTATGTCTTCTAACTTGTATGTCTGCCAGTTATACTAAGATAAATAAAAACACATCTAAATTGTGTTAAAGTAAATGTTCATGGAGGTGGAATGTAAATGGATATAATTAATAATATAAAGGAAGATATTAAAAGAAGATGTGAAAGCCCAAATAACTTTTTTGGTAGTGGGAGTTATGAACATATTGAAAGTGTAGCAAAAAATGCTGTTGAACTTGCTACACTATATCAAGCGGATGTTGAAGTATGTGAGATTGCAGGGTGGCTTCATGATATAGCTTCAATCACGGATTACAAGCTATATGAAAATCACCATATTCACGGCGCAAATATGGCAGAGGAAATCTTAAGATCATATAATTATCCACCAGATAAAATTGAGTTAATTAAATTGTGTATATTAAATCATCGTGGAAGTGTACTAAAAGAAAAAACAACTAAGGAAGAAATATGTGTCTCTGATGCCGATGCTATTTCTCATTATGATACATTACCATCACTATTTTATTTAGCCTTTGTTCAAAGAAAGCTTAATATTGATGATGGATTGGAGTTTGTTAAAAGTAAACTTGAAAGAAGCTATAATAAAATGTCTCAGGAAAGCAAGAAGTATTATCAACATAAAAGAGAAATGATTAAAGCTATATTAGGATAATGAATAAGATCTATGGACCATAATGAAATAGTAAGTGATTAAATTAACATAAAATCAGTAAGAAAGGATGCTAAAAGTGGACACAATATTAATTACTGGGAAAGACGGTTTCTTTGCTTCTAGATTTATTCAATATTATAATGATAAATATAATATTGTTGGATTAAGCCACAGTGATTTGGATATAACTGATGAAAATCAAACTATCTCAGCTATATTAAAATATAGCCCTGCTTATTTAGTGCATTCAGCTGCAATATCAGATACAAGCATGTGTGAAAAAAATCCAGAAATATCATATGAAATAAATGTGAGAGGATCAATCAATGTTGCAAAGGGATGTTTGAAAGCAAAAACAAAATTAATATATTTAAGCTCTGATCAGGTATATAATGGAAACACTGAATCTGGCCCATATAATGAAGAGTGTACAGCAATACCTAATACTGTATATGGAAAACATAAAATGCAGGCAGAAAAGGGTATACTTGAAATAACACAGAATGCAGCTATTTTACGACTTACATGGCTTTTTGATCTTCCAGAAAGATATAAGAAAACAAATTCTAATATAATTTGGAACATAGTAAAAGCTGCAATGAAAAATCAACAAACAAAATTCCCAGCACATGAATATAGGGGAATAACCTATATATATGATCTGTTGAAAAATTTTGATAAAATTTTAAGTTTACCTGGCGGTGTTTATAATACTGGGAGCGAGAATAATTTAAGTACATATGAAATTGCTGAGATAGTTCTTAAAGAAATGGGGTTAAGCCACAGAATTGAAGAAATTCTAATAAAGGATGTTGAAAGATATAAAATACAAAACAGAGATTTAAGAATATCCAATAATAAACTTAAAAACTATAATATATATTTCAATAATACCGAGGAAGCAGTTAGTAATTGTATAAGGGACTTTTTATTTTAAATTGTGTAGTAAGTTTTACAAAAAAACTATAGTTATTATTTAGCTATATTTTTGAAAATACCATTTGTAAAATATATATTAATGAGGTTAGGATATGTATAAAAATATAATATTTGATTTAGGGAATGTACTACTAAACTTTAATCCAGAGGAATATTTAAAAACAAAGATTATAGAGGATGATAAAGTTTCAGAGGTACATAAGGAAATATTTAAAAGTAAAGAATGGATAATGCTTGACAGGGGAACTATTACTGAAGAAGAAGCTATAAATATTCTAGTTAAAAACAGTAATCAAAATGGGGATTTAATTAGGCTTGCCTTTAAAAATTGGTATGAACTTCTTACACCTATTGAAGATTCTGTTATGATTTTAAAAAAACTAAAAAATGCTAAATATAAAGTTTATTTTTTATCGAATTTTCATATGCTGGCATTTGAATACATAACTAAGAAATATGACTTTTTTAATTTTTTTGACGGTGGAATTGTTTCTTATAGAGAAAAGTTGCTAAAGCCAGAGGAGGAAATCTATAAAAGAGTAATAGAGGAGTATCAGCTTAATCCAGTAGAATCAATTTTTATAGATGATGTACAGGCTAATATTGAAGGCGCAAGAAAACTTGACTTTGAAACAATACTTTTTAAAAGCTCTAAGGATTTAACAGAAGAATTAAGAAGATATAATATTAATATTTAGTTTTTAATCTGCGATAATTAATAAGGGACTTCCACTAATAATACATTTATATCACAACATTAGGTGAAAAATATAAAGTAAGGAGAGGTTGGGTTAATATGAGTTTAGAACAAATAGCAAAAGTAAATGAGGAAAAAATAAAGCAAAACAAATATCCAGGAAGAGGTATAATAGTTGGACTATCTCCAGATGGGAAAAAGTATATTCAAATTTATTGGATAATGGGAAGAAGTGAGAATAGTCGTAATAGAGTTTTTAAAATTGAAGATAATTTTGTTAAAACAGAAGCTTTTGAAAAGGAAAAAATGGTAGATCCAAGTCTTATTATATATTATCCAATAAAAAACTGTGGGGATTATCACATTGTTAGCAATGGTGATCAAACGGATACGATTTATGAGTATATTAAAAATGATAAGACATTTGAAGATGCTCTAAACACAAGAGAGTTTGAACCGGATTTCCCTAACTATACTCCAAGAATTTCTGGATTAATAGATATTAGTAAAGAAAAGCCAAATTATGCACTATCAATACTTAAATCTATTAATGGAAATAAGGAATTTTGTCAGAGAAGTTATTACTATTACAACAACTTTTTACAGGGGTTTGGTCATTGTATTCATACATATAAAGAAGATGGTAATCCTATCCCTTCATTTGTTGGAGAACCCTTTATAGTAAAGTTATATGATAATATTAATGATAATGCAGAGTACTTTTGGAATTTATTAAATAAAGAAAATAAAATTTCATTGTTAGTTAAGTACATTGATGTAGAGAGCAGAGAAATTGAATTTAAAATAATAAATTCAAATGAGAAAAAATAAAGCAAAATGTTATAAAAAGGAGAACAAAAAATGAATGATTTCGAATTTGTAAATGGAAGTAGGGAATTGCTTGATTTATTACAACCATTATGGGAAAGATTGAATAAACATCATGAAAGTAATTCAAATTATTTTCCGGACAAGTTTAGAAATTTGACATTTGAGGTTAGAAGAAATAAGTTTATTAACGACAAAAATTTAGAAGTAAACATAGATCTAATTAAGGATAAAGAGAAAAATCTATACATTGGGTATTGTATCAGTACAGTAAATAAAGATTTAGTCGGAGAAATCGATTCTCTATTTGTTGAGGAAGAATATCGAAAGTTTGGTTTAGGAGATAAACTAATGTATAGAGCATTAGAATGGTTGAATAACAATCGAGTAAAAACAAAAATAATAGCGGTTGCAGAAGGTAACGAAAGTGTATTAGATTTTTATAAGAGATATGGATTTTATAAAAGGAGAATAATCTTAGAGCAAAAGAATGATTAAACTTTGCTACGCAGCTCTGCGAAATGTTAAATGACATAGCAACGATAGAATTCATAGGATAAAGCTAAATAAAAAATAAGGGGGACATTAATGAAAGCAGTAGGGTTTGATTTAGGACGAACATTAATATCTTATGGAGATGTACCTTTAAGTTGGGAAAGTTTATATAAGAAAGCTCTAAGTAGCACTTTACTAAAATGTGGTTGTGAAGAAAACATTGATAAAATTGCCGTCGGTGAAGAAATATTATCAAAATATAATACAAGAATTAATTATAGAGAAATTGAAGTGAGTTCTGATGTGATTTTCTCAGAAATAATAGGAAAGTGGAACCTTTCAAAAGAGATACCATTATCGGTTTTTAAAAGAAATTTTTTTGGCTTTTTTCAAAGAAATGTATTGTTGTTTTCAGATACTATTTCATCACTTCAAACCTTAAAGAAGATGAGTATAAAAACTGGCATATTAACAGATGTGCCATATGGAATGGATAAAGAATTTGTTCTATTAGATGTAGAACCATTTGAAGAGTTGATTGATGTTTTATTAACTTCTGTAGATGTAGGGTATAGAAAACCAAATGTTCAAGGATACATGAAATTAGCGTGTAAATTTGGTGTAAAACCAGAAGATATGATTTATGTGGGAGATGAACCAAAAGATATACTAGGAGCAAATAATGCTGGAATGGTTTCCGTATTGATAGAAAGAGGTAGTACTGGCTTAGATTTAGGTCAAAAAGAGACAATAAAAGATTTGAAAGAATTAATTAACTTAGTTTAGCAGGTTGAGTGCAACTGCGTTATCTACCAAAGTGTCCCCATTTGTTATGGCTGCTTTTGAAGGTTAATTAATATATGCTTAAATATAATACATAATAAAATCATTTGAAAGAAGTGATAATTATGATTAACCGTATAGGTACAATAGATGAAATGATATCAATATGGGGCGATGGAAATATTCCAACCCGAAATTATTTCGTTGAGGGCATTAAAAAAGGAAACATTGAATTTTGGACAGTTGTAAATGAAGCGGATAACTCTTTAGTAGGTGAACTTTATATATTTTGGGACTCGGAAGATAAAGATGAAGCTAATGGTAAGGATAGAGCATATCTTTGTGCTTTTAGAATTGAAAAAGAATTCAGTGGACGTGGATTTGCAAAAAGCTTAATGCATAGAGTCTTGCGAAGAATTAGAGAAAAAGGGTTTAGTGAGGTAACAATTGGTGCAGATAATGATGATGCTGAGAGATTAACCAGCATGTATAAATCATGGGGTTTTACTGAGTTAGTAAAGCTTCAAAATTATGACTATCATTACATTGATGCTAATAATAATCCAGTATATTATGAAATTCCATCTGCCCTATATTTAAACAGAATAAATAAATAGTATTTGTAACAATTTTAGAAAAAATGTTGTGGTCCACTTTAAAAGGTGGACTTTTCTATATAGAAGCATGTAATATTATGGTTTATAATCTATATATAGGTTATAAACTGTGAATGGATTTAGAAAATGATATAGACAGGCATTCAATATATCTTGCTAAACAAGAATTTAAAGCATACTTCACAGATATTCCTTTTGATAATAATTCATTGTATAGAAATAGGAGAGAGTGAGATGAACAATAAAGAATTAGTAGTAGATTTATGGAGTGATATGGATAGACAGAATTGGGATAATATATATATATATTTTACAAACGATGCTGTCATTAACTGGCACAATACAAATGAAAGTTTTGATGTTGAAGAATTTGTTAGGGTTAACAGTGAATACCCAGGGGATTGGAATATACAAATTGAGAGATTAGAAAGCATTGATAACCTGGTCATTTCTGTTGTGAGGGTACAACTTAAAAATGATGATGTTTCTTTCCATGCAACCTCATTTTTTGAATTTGAAAACGATAAAATTAAATTATTAGATGAGTACTGGGGTGATGATGGAAAAGCTCCACAATGGAGAATTGATAAAAAAATTGGGGAACCAATTAACTGCATAAAATAAGAGTAATTAGTGATTTGCTTAAACTGAAATAAAATATACTGAAGAAATTGTGTCTCAATTATCATTTAAATTGATATAGTATGGGGGAAGCAAAGTGAATACACATGAGAAGATAATTCAATGTAATGTTGAATATGCATTAATGTTAAGTGAAATATGCATAGTGAAGGAGTAATTTATGGAATTTGAGCTGATATGTATTGATATGTTTCAAACTTTAGTTGATGTTAATAGTAGAATACCGTTTATATGGAAAAGGATATTGAAAGACCAATATAATGAAAAATTAGCCTTAGAATGTGCTAAATCAGTTAGAAAAAATGTGTTTAATAAATTTCAGAAAAGTGTTTTTGAAAATAAAGAATTTATTAATTTAAAAACAATGTTTGCTCCCTTCTTTTATACAGTGCTTAAAGAAATGAATATTACTTTTGATGCAGAAGAAGCTGTTAAAATATTTATGGACGAGCATACCAATGCTGCTCCTTATGATGATGTTGAAAATTTTTTTGTTTCAATAGGAGATGCATTACCAATATGCTTGGTTAGTGATGCTGATTATGAGATGATATTACCAATATTAAAAAGGTACAAATTCGATGAAATATTTATATCTGAAAAGATAAAATCATATAAAAATGCACCCAATAGTAAAATCTTCACACAAGTATTAAAGCATTATTCTATTAATCCAAGCAAAGTTATACATATTGGTGATTCATCATCTGATATTATTGGAGCTAATAGAATTGGCATAAAAACTTGCTGGATAAACAGACTGGTTGAGGAATGGAAGTATACTCCAAAGCCTGATTATATCGCTAAATCATTGAGTGAGGTATCAACTATAGTTGGTGTAAAAAACAGTATAATTGCATAGGCAATAGTGATTTGCGATGAAACTGTTACATCAGATATTGTAGAGATTGCGGCTTCTGGAGGAAAAGACTACAATTTTAAAGTGAATATCTAATATTGATTTTTGATAATAAGTAATATTTTTAAGTAGGGAGATTTTAAATATGAAAGATATTTATGAAGAATGTCCAGTATATAAAAACGAACTTATTACATTAAGACAAACGAATATAGAGGATGCTGAGGAATTATTAAAGTGCTATTCTGATGAAAAAGCAGTACCGTTTTTTAACTCTGATAATTGCAATGGGGATGATTTTCACTATACAACAATTGAAAGAATGAAGAAAGCAATAGAGTTTTGGAATTTTTCTTATAAAAATAGATATTTTGTAAGATGGACAGTAATTTTTAACAAAACAAATGAAAAGATTGGTACAATTGAAATGTTTCATAGAGAAGCGGATGATGAATTTAATCACTATGGTGTATTAAGAATTGATCTACAGAGCAAATACGAAATTCAACCAGTTATTAATGATATTTTAGAAATTACGAATGAAAAATTTTATGAAGCCTTTGATGTCAATGCTATTCTAACGAAGGCTGTTCCAGAAGCAGCTGAACGAATTGCTTCATTAATACAAAAAGGGTACATGCCAATTAATCAAAAATTTATGATATATGAGGATTATTTTGTAAAATTGATTTGAGATATTAATTATGATGAATGGAGGGAGTGCATGAATGTAGAAGAAAAAATGATGTTAACTATAGAATTAGCTAAAGAGGCTTTAAATAAGGGAGAAATACCAATTGCAGCGATAGTATATCTTGGAGATGAAGTAGTTTCAAAGAGCTTTACATCTGAAAAAACAGATAAAAGATATTTAGTTCATGCTGAAATGAAAGCATTGAACGAAGCAGATTTAAAGAGATACCCTATGAAAGAGAGAAGAAAGATGCAGTTATTTACTACACTTGAACCCTGTATGATGTGTTTGGGAGCAGCAATGTCATTTTGTATTGGTGAAATATACTATGCATTAGAAGCACCAATTGATGGAGCAGTGAATCTTGCAAAACAAAGATGGAATGAAGATAGTAAAGAATATCCAAGCTATAAGTTGCCAGCAGTATATGGTGGAATACTGAGAGGTGAAAGCAAGGAACTGTTTTCTAGGTACGTAAAGCTAAATGAAAATGCTCCTGCGTTTGTGAAGAACCTATCTTCATTATAGATAGCTTATGATAAGAGGGGGAAATGATTATGAAATTAATGGTTATAGGCGCAAGTGGATATTTGGGAAATACAATATATAAAAAGCTAAAAGAACTTAATAATAATGAGATCTATGGAACATGCTGTAAATCCAATAATCAGGAGCTATTAAAAATTAATGTATTGGACAAGTTAGATATAAAAAAATTACTTTCATATAAACCAGACATAATTATTTGGAGTATTTGTGATGCAGAAGAAGAGATGTCTTTATCACTAACAGGTTTAAGTGAGATTTCCAATTCTATTTCAGAGAATGTACGATTAATTTATGTTTCAACTACAGTTGGAAGGGGAAAGGATCAGACAGAAAATGTTATTCCTAATAGGCGTATGTCTGATGAGTATGCATATAAATATGTCAATGGGAAAATTGAAGGTGAAAATATAGTTAAAAAGCATCTCAATCATGTTATTGTAAGACCTGGGAGCATATATGGCTATAACTATGATGGAAAAATGGATTTTAGAATGAAAAAATTACTTGAAGTCTCAAAATCAGGAGAAACATATTCAAGAACAGCAAATATGTATGCCAGTTTTGTTAATGTACAAGATTTAGCAGATGCTGTAATTGAACTTGCATATAGTGATTTTAATGGGACAATTAATATATCAGGGGAAAGACCAGTAAGCCATTATGATTTTAATAAACATTTAGCAAAGCTGTTGAATATTGATGATAGTTTTATAGTACCTGATTATAAGCCAGAAGAAATATATCATAATTTAAATAATGATAGAAGAAAGACTCTACTAAAAACATCAATACGAGATATATAAAGGGATTGAGAAGTTAGCCGATAAAGTTGCTATAGTATATAAATTATTTGTAGTTGGTTGGAGTGAATTTTTTTATGGAAAAGTTATTATTGGTAGATGGACATAATCTATTGTTTCAAATGTTTTATGGGATACCAGCGAAAATAATTGGCAAAAATAATAAGCCTATTCATGGAACGATAGGTTTTATTGGTGCATTACTAAAAATAATAAAAAATATTGATCCATCGAATATTATTGTTATTTTTGATGGAGAAAGAGGCAGTAGCCGTGTAGAAATTAATCCGGATATAAAGCTAATAGAATAAATTATGCCGATGTTGAAGAAACGGACAATCCTTTTTCACAGCTGGATGATATAATGAAAACCTTAGAATATATAAATATAAGGTTTTTTGAGACAACCGATGGTTTCGAAGCGGATGATGTTATTGCAAGCTATGTAAGAATGTATAGAGAAAAAATGAAAATATTTATTGTTTCAAATGATACTGATTTTTTGCAACTTATCGATAAAAGTGTATCATTATATGTTTATCGTGGTAAAAAAACGATTATATATGATGAGGAAAAAGTACATGAACGATATGGAATTGAATCAGCATGGTTTGCAGATTATAAAACTCTCATTGGTGATAATGCAGATAATTTAAAAGGCGTTCCTAAAATTGGACCTAAAACAGCTGCGAAGTTAATTAACCAATTTGGAGGAGTACATAATATTTTAGAGAACTTAGAGAGTATACAACCACCATCTATAAAAGCCGCACTTAATGAAAACATCACTAGAATTAAAAATAATTTTAGACTAATTAAGCTAGATGGAGATGCTACAGTACCTTATTTAGTTGACGAAATTACATATCATTATGATGATAAAAAGACTTCAACTATGAAAATTATTAAAGATATGGGTATGATATAGGGGGAATGTAAATGTTAAAATTGGTAAAACCAAATAGATTAAACCGGGGTGATAAGGTAGCAACAGTAAGCCTATCATGGGGTGGTGCTGGGGATTCAGATTTACTTTGGAGATACAATTTAGGGAAAAAGAGATTGCAGGAGCAATTTGGCTTAGATGTTGTAGAAATGCCAAACACCTTGAAAGGGTCTGACTATTTATACAATCACCCAGAAAAACGTGCACAAGATTTAATGGAGGCTTTTTCTGATACGTCTATAAAGGCGATTTTCTCCTGTATTGGCGGTGAGGAAAGTGTACGAATGCTTCCATATATTGATTTTAATATAATAAAAAATAATCCTAAAATATTTATAGGCTATTCTGATACAACTATCACACATTTTATGTGTCTTAAAGCAAATCTATCAAGTTTCTATGGTGCATCTGTTCTTGCAGAATTGGCAGAAAATATTAAAGTGTTTGATTATACTGCTAGTTGGCTGGAAAAAGTACTCTTTAATGCTTCTCCAATTGGGTTAATACCACAAGCTGAGGAATGGACTGGAGAAAGAATTGAGTGGCTTGAAAACAATGCTTCTGTTGCAAAAACTATGGTGAAAAATCAAGGATATGAATTTTTACAGGGTGAAGGTGTTGTTCAAGGCCGATTAATTGGTGGGTGCATTGAAGTAATGGAGATGATAAAAGGTACTTCGTTATGGCCATCAAAGGATATGTTTGAGGATGCTATTCTATTCTTTGAGACATCAGAAGAAATGCCAGAGCCCAATTATATAGAATATTGGCTAAGAAATTATGGCAGTCAAGGAATATTGCAAAAAGCAAAGGCAATAATTTTTGGGAAACCGTATCAAGAAAAATATTACAATGAATACAAGAATTCAATTATGAAGATAGTATCAGAATTAAAACTCTATCATTTGCCTATCATCTATAATATGTCCTTTGGACATAATGAGCCAATGATATGTATACCCTATGGTGCAATGGCAGAAATTAATTGTGACAAGAAAACTTTCTCCATACTTGAATCAGGTGTGGTATAACATAATTTGGGAATATTAATAAGCCATGTGTAACACTTACACATGGCTTATTAATATTCCCAAATTATTTTCTTCCAGCTGTATATGCATAGGTGTAATCTATTGATCCAAATACGGTATACATTACACCCTTAACATAGTTATGTCTAAATTCTTTTCTATCACTATAAAATAAAGGAGCTATGCAACAATCATCAATAAGAAGAATTTGTTCCATCTCTTTGAAATATTTTAGTCTTTCATCATTATTTACAGTTTCCTTTGATTTTTTATAAAGTTCATCATATTTTGCATTACTCCATTGTCCTGGATTGTTAAAATTTTTAGTAACAAATAAGTTAAGGTAAGTGTCAGGGTCATTAAAATCGCCAATCCACCCATATGTACAAATATCATAATCTGTATTATCCACCTTATCCCAATACTCTTGTGCATCCTTACATATATCAAATTCTATCTTAACGCCAAGTGCTTTTTCCCATTGGAACTTGAACCATTCTTGTTGAGACTTAGATAGTGAATCAGTACCAGTATCAAGATATTTAACTGTATATTGTGCATTTGGATCCATTCCAAGTTCATGTAAGCCTTCTTTAAATAAAGCCTTAATATTTAATTTATTATCAATTAATTTTTTAAGCGGCTCTGGAGCTTCTTTTCTGTATTCTTTATCGCCAATCATAATACCTTGAGGAATAAATCCCTTTGCAGGATATCCTTTTTTAAAAATATTTTTAACATAATCTTCTCTATCAAGCGCAAGAGAAAAAGCAAGTCTTACCTTTGGATTCTTTAGTATTTTACTTGAACCACCTGTCTTACAGTTATAAGTCATATAAAAAGTAGCTGGTTCATATACAATTGTTTTATCCATCTTTCCTTCTTCTGCTAACTTTAAGTATTTCTCAGTATAAAAATTATTTGCTGTAATTAAATCAATTTTTTTAGCTTCAAATATTTGATGTGCTGAAGCTTCATCATCAATAAATAGTATGTTAATTTTATCAAGCTTAACTTTGTTTGCATCCCAATAATTTGTGTTTTTTTCAAGCTTAACTTTAACTGCATCCCAATGACTTGGATTTTTTTCACCAATAGAGAATTTTTTAATAGTAAATGCACCTGTAGTTGGCATTTCCAATGGGTCTGTTCCATATGTATCTCCTAATTTTTCAACTATATCCTTTCTGGTTGGAGAAAGGTTTTTAAATGCAGTAATTTGAATAAAATATGGTGTTGGGGATTTTAATGTAACCTGCAATGTTTTATCATTAATAGCTTTTATTCCTATATCTTCAATTTTTCCTTTGCCTGCACAAAATTCTTCTGCTCCTACAACATCAAATAAAAATGAGGCATAACCAAATCCATTTTTAGGATCAAGAAGCCTTGTCCAAGCATAAACAAACTGATCTGCGGTTACTGGCTTTCCATCTGTCCATTTTGCATTTCTAAGATGGAATGTCCATACTTTTCCGTCTTTTGACATTTCCCATTTCTCTGCAAGTGCAGGTGAAATGTTATCAACTCTTCCATCATTCATTAACTTCGTTAGTCCATCCATAGTCATTGTTAATACTTGAGCCGAACTTTTATCTGTTGCCTTTTGGCAATCAAAGGTTCTTGGATAGGACATCCTAATATTTAGATACTGTTCCTTATCGATTGTTTCCTTTTCTTTACCACTTCCAACAAGCCCAGATGAAAAAATCATTATTAAAGTTAGCAAAAGGCAAATCCACTTTTTACGTTTCATTGTAAAACTCTTCCTTTCATAAATTATTAAAAATTACCTATATATAGTAATTCTTAATATGTTTGTTTATTCCTTTAAATATTAAGCAAATGTAATTTTACACCATACTCCGCTAAGGAAAACTCAAGTTAGTCCAAATAGCTTATGTTAATTTGAAAAAAAGTATAATCTATAAGAATTATGTTAGATATGCGATATAATAGTATTGACTGTTAAAAAAGTTATAAAAAAACTCAAAAATTATACTATCATATTTTAAACAAATGATTATGAGTTGCTTAAGTATGAATGTTAAATTACTTTCATTATTTGAAAAATATGCCAAAGAAAATTGCTGAACTTAAATGGGACCCCGATGTAATGGATGTAATTCCTTATGATCATATAATGGGTCTTGATGAATAAAAAACACTTCAAGAACTAAAATTAGTTAAACTTAGTTCTTGAAGTGTTTTTCATGTTATAGTGCAATTAAGGATTTGAATTCTAATGTAAATCTTGCAGCATCCTATTTTTTAATGCACTTTTTAGTTCTTCGCTTGCCTTGAAAACACCTAATACTTTTATGGATCTTATAGTTTTAAGGGCTAGATCAGGAGTAATATCATTATCAAGGAATAATAATCCAACAACTTTAATATCTAGCATATTGTTTTTTGCAAGCTCATTTTCAAGGTCTTTTTTACTATAATAGAGCATTCCGAAAGCAAAAGCTCTGCGAGAAATGGTATCCTTTATTTCTACTGAATGATTTGAAAGTTGGTTTCTAATGGCAGTTTTAATAAAATCAGTTCTGTTTGAATAGAAGCCTTGCTCAACTAACAAGTCGATTTGACCTAAATCAACAATGTTCATGTTAACAGTAATTTTTTCTGTATCAGCCATATGAATCATCTCCTTATAATTTATTGATATACTAATATTATAAACTCACTAAATAATACTTTCAACATCCATATGGATGGTGGGTGGATGATTGATTTGCAAACATAATAAGATTTTTATTTGTGTTATTTAAGAAGGTTGCATATAATTGTTAATATATACAAAATGTGAAGATTATGTATGAGTTGATTATTATGATATTACAACACATATAGTAACTGCTGGTGGAGTAGTTATAAATGAAAAAAATGAAATGCTTGCTGAAAGAAGTTGTTTTAGCTATTGGTAGTCAAATCTACCTACTTTAGTAGCTTAATTTAAAGCAGTGGTTTAGCCACCACTAGACATCCATTTGTCTTCAGGCGATGGTACTTAAGTTGTGTGACAAGAAAACTTTCTCAATACTTAAATCAGGCATAGAATAAGAAAAATTAGTGAGGTGGGTTATGAATAAAAAAGTAAAACTTATTATAACAGATTTAGATCAAACCTTTTTAAAAACAGATAAAAGTATATCTCAATATAGTTTGGATGTTATTAATAAATGTAAGGAGCGGGGAATTTATATTGCGATTGCTACAGCCCGTTCAGAGAAGTCAGCTGAAAAATATATAAATTTAATAAAGCCTGATATTGTAATTTCAAATGGTGGAGCATTGGCAAGGTGTAAAGAAGATACTGTCTACAAATGTATGCTGTCAGCCTCTACGTCAGATAAGTTAATAAAGGATTGTATCATAAATCCAAATGTAGGAGAAATAACTGTTGAAACAGAAAATGCTTATTACTCTGATAATGAAAATTTATTGAAACATGGTAAAGACTTTTCTCATGCAGTGTATAATAATTATGATAAACCTTTAAATTGTCCAACCTACAAAATAACAGTAGAAATTTTTGAAAGAGACACAGCCATTGAATTGGCAACAAAGTATTCTGAATGCAGCTTTCTTGCTTATAGTGGAGAAAACTGGTGCCGATTTGCTCATAAAGATGCAACAAAAATGCATGCAATCAATAAACTTTTTGAGTATTTACATATCAACTCAGATGAAGTTGCAGCTTTCGGAGATGATTATAATGACATAGATATGTTAAAGTCCTGTGGATATGGGGTAGCAGTTTCAAATGCAATTGATGAAGTGCTAAAAATTGCTACACACGTTACTTGCAGCAATGATAAAGATGGTGTGGCAGAATTTATAAATCAGAATTTTCTTTTACTAGCATAATTATGGTTAATATTCACAACATGATTTTTAAAGAAGTTATATATCCAATTTATTATATATGAGGTGATTAATAGTGAAGAGATTATTATCTCTGCTGATTATTAGCATCCTTTGTATAACTGGTTGTAACTATGTAAAAAAATCTGAAGAGTGCAATTCTACATCTTCAGATTTTCCTCAACAAAAAAGTTATGTCATACCATCAGAACAGCAAAAAGAAATTTATTCTGTTGAAGATTTTGAGAAATTTTACGATGAATATTTAAAATTAAATAACATCACTTTAGAGTCCTTATCTGAAAATGACAAAACAAAAATGTCAGAGGAAGATAAACTCAAATATTATACAATACAGGATATAACGCCAAAGGAAGTTGAAGAAGAAATTGGATGCCAGATATTCAAAGTCAACAATTCTCGTGAAAGCTATGTAGTTTATGATTCAAAGGTATTCCACATTGGGCTTGGCTTTGGTGGATTTGGTATAGTAAGCCTTGAAGCTTGTGATTTTGATGAAAATGGGCAAAAGGATTTGATATATACTTTCTCATGGGGTTCAGGATTACATCGATCACATATTGGTTTATTTAACCTTTCTGAAGGAAAAGAAAAATGGCTTGATTTCACTCAGATGAATGAGGATCTGATGTTGGAAAAAATATCTGATAATAATTTTAAGCTTTATTCTCTAGAGGTTTCATGTGAAAATAAATTAGACTATATTAATTTAAAACTCTCTAGTAAAGAGCATGTCGCTGATGTAAAAAAGATAGATGGGAGAATTGAAGTTAAAAAATGTGATAATTAAGATTAAAGGTAGATAGCTGTGAGTGCTGTAAATATTTTTATTATTTTCTATGAGGAAAGGCTTGTGGTGGACATTATGTTTGAACAGGATTATGTAATGCGAATGATAAAAAGTTTAGTTAAGTTTTTGGCAAAAACCCTTTTAAAGAAGGATAGTACTACTTATGAATTATCAGATGAGCAAAGGTACACAAAAACTGATTATCTTCACAAACAGATAGTTAGAATGATAGAGCAAGGTAAAATAAATGAAGCTGAAAATCTTTTGTACGAGAAAATAGATTCAAAAAATGAAAAATATATTGAGTTAGCCTTGGACTTCTATGAAAGATTAAATAATCTTGATGATGAATTTTTAGAAAAAAGTAATTTTCCTAGAGCAGAAATTGAACAGGGATTAAAAGATATTGCTAAAGAATTTGGGATATCAATCTAAAATAATAAAGAGAAATGAAATCAAAGAGAGGTTAACAAATTGGATCAACAAGAAACTGTAAGATTAATTCAATTTAATGAGTTGGAAAAATTATTGGAATTATATAAACATCTAAATAAAGATGATCCTAAGATTATTGTAGATGAATTTATAAAAAAATTATGGAATGAAATATATAAAGATCCCAATAAATTTTACATAGTGGTTGATATTGATGGTGAAGCCATTTCTTTAGGATAGATACAATTCATTATTATAATACGACTATAACTTATTTTAAGCACATATATAATTTAAAATATTATATAAAATCTTTTCAAGGAAAAGAGGTATTAAAATGAAGGTATTATTTTATGGAGCTGGTGTTATAGGGTCTTTGTATGCTGCGAAAATAGCAAAATGTAAGTATGATGTGACAGTTTTAGCTCGTGGTAATAGATTAAGTGAACTAAAATCTCAAGGTCTTGTTATTCAAGATGTAAAAAAGAATAAATGTGAGAGCGTAGATATTAGAACTATTGAAAGCTTAGAGTCCAATGATATTTATGATTATATATTCATCACTATGAGAAATGATCAAGTTAACGAAATCTTACCGATATTAAAGATGAATAAATCACCTAATATTGTGTTTATGGTTAATAATCCTTTAGGACCAGAGCAATGGATAAATGAGCTTGGGAAGGAGCGCATCTTACTAGCGTTTCCAGGTGCAGGTGGTAAACGTGAAAATGGTGTAATTTATTATCATATTATTTCACAATTAATTCAACCTACAACAGTTGGTGAGATGGATGGATCCCATTCAGATAGACTTAACAAAGTAGTAAATATATTCAAATCAGCAGGATTTCCAGTCAAAGTATCAAGTAATATGGATTGTTGGCAAAAATCACATATAGCTATGATAAGCCCTATGTCAAATGCTATTTATTATACTCAGGGAGATAATTACTCAGTATCAAAGAATAAGGATGCTATAAGGATTATGAATTTATCTATAAAAGAAGGATTAACATTTCTAAAGCTTGCTGGCTACAAAATAACACCAAGCAGGATGAATTTATTTTTGATAAGCCCTCTATGGATATTAAATATTATTATGAAAACAACTTTTAATACTAAATGGGCAGAGACTGTTATATCTAATCATTCATTAATCGCAAGAGCAGAAATGAAAGTCGTTGCTAAAGAGTTCATAAACTTAGCAAAAGAAGCAGGATATGAAATGAAAAATTATAGTAAACTGGCTTCGTATATATAATTATGGAGTGGGGATTGGCAAATTAAAAAATAATAAAAACAAATTGATATAAGAGGGGGATTTTTATGGATAGTGAATATGTAAAAATTTATGGTAAGTTAGTTGATTTTAATAATAACCTACTTCCAGGAGCAGATGTTAAACTATTGAGTGATGAATTTGAAATACTTTATTCTGCTTGTACAGATGAAAATGGTAAATATGAAATGAAAATTAAAAAAGGCATATATTATGCATTTTATGCATGTAAGGATTATAAAATAAACTATCTTGAATACTGGGCATGGAATGTTCCTATATTTGACGATACTGAATTAGATGCACGAATTGATGGGCTGGAGGTATATGCCTTGAATGTATTCCAAGTTCAAGGTGCATATCCAGCAATTTCTTTATATTTTAGACCTATGAGTTTAGAAAGGGGAAAAGAGCTTGAGAGATTAAGTGCTTGGGATTCGCAAACAAAAATTCAGAAAAAATATCTTGAGATATTTGATATTTGTCCGAAATTATCAAAAGAAGATATTGAGGTTCAGGTAGATGGAGAAAAAGCTGAATTGCTTCAAGTGAATAGGGTTTTAGAGTATAGCGGAAAATTTGATGATAGAGATCAATATATGTATGCATATTTAATTCAAGTTGGTTTCCTTGATAATTATAGGAATAAAAGATATGAATATAAAAAAATACATATTACCTTGATAGATAGAGAAAATGGGGAAAAAGGAGAAGGAAGTGTGTTTTGGAAAGAAAGCGAATCAACAAGAAACTGTAAGATTAATTAAATTTAATGAGTTGGAAAAATTATTGGAATTATATAAACATCTAAATAAGGATGATCCTAAGATTATTGTAGATGAATCTATAAAAAAATTATGGAATGAAATATATGAAGACCTCAATACGTTTTACATAGTAGTTGATATTGAAGGTGAAATAGTATCTTCCTGTATGTTAACCATAATTAAGAATTTGACCAGAAATGCTCGGCCATTTGGGCTAATTGAAAATGTTGTTACGCATTCAAATTACAGAAAAAAGGGCTATGGCAGAAAAGTTTTATCAAAAGCATTAGAAATAGCATGGGAAAAGAATTGTTATAAGGTAATGCTGCTTACAGGTTCTAAAAAGGAAGAAACATTGAGGTTTTATGAAAATGCAGGATTCAAGAGGGGAGAAAAGACTGGGTTTGTTTCTAAACCTTAAAAAATCCTGTTTATAACAGCAGTATACTCAATTTATTATGGGAGAGGATTTAATTGAATGGAGTAGGAATGGTTTTGGTTTTATTTGGCACGGGCTATTTACTATACTCAATTATATGCAGAAAAAAGGTATCTTTATATTTTAATAGTATAAAAATACTAGCAGGAAAAGAAAAGAATTTTTTAAAATTGCAATTGATTATTTCGGTTTTCAATTCTATTTGGATGATAGCATTAGGTTTAGTAGTAATTAAGTATGATTTTAAAAATTCAATTTTGTTTATTTTTCCAGTAGTTTTTTCGCTTGTAAATTCATTTCTTAAAATATACAGTAGAAAAAAAGGCTATATAGAGTTTTAGTATTATTTACTATTATAATTGGATATATAATTTCTTTTGAAATATAAAGGGGATGCTTATATGAAAACAATAGAATCCGATAGACTTATCTTAAGAGGATGGAGAATGGATGATTATCTAGATTTTCATGAGTTTATTTCTGATAAAAAAGTTGCTCGATGTGCAGGGCACTTTCCCGAAAAAGATATTGAAAAAAGTAAAGATAATATTAAACTGTATATTTCGTCAAATCAATCCTATGCAATTGTGCTTAAATCAGAAAACAAAGTTATTGGTTCAATCGGGATTGATGATATAGCTCCTGATAAGGAACTTAAAGATTTAAAGCAAAGGTATATTGGATATACAATAAATTCAAAATATTGGGGAAATGGATATGCTCCAGAAGCTGCTAAGCTATTTATAGGATATTTATTTAAAGAACTGTATTTGGATTTAATATGGAGCAGCCATTATGACTTTAACCTTCAATCTAAGAGGGTTATTGAAAAATGTGGCCTACATTACAGGTTTAGCTATGATGTAAATGTTAGAGCATTCGAAAATCGAAATGTGAAAGAGATGTTTTATAATTTATATAAGGATGAATATAGTGAGTCACTTTAATTTATTTAGCTGGTAAATCAAAGTGACATAAGTTTTTATTATTATAGGATTTTATAAAAAGATAGAGTAAGTACATATTCAATTGAGAGGTGCATATGATGAAAGAAGGATTAGTAGATATAGGCACAAAAAAATTAGAGATTAGTATTCATGGTAATGGAATGCCTATAGTTGTTATTGAAACTGGAATGGGGTGTTCGTGGTACGATTGGTATAAAATTATTTGTGAAATTAGCAAAAGAGCAACAGTTCTAACATATCATAGGTCAGGATATGGAGAAAGTACACTTGGAAAAGAAGAACGATCAACAAAACAAATTGCTGATGATTTGAACAAATTACTTGAAAAGGAAGGTATAAATTCTCCAATAATTTTAGTTGGACACTCATTTGGAGGATTGTGTGTACAGCATTTTGCTAATTTATTTCCAGAAAAAGTTTTGGGCATGATTTTAATTGATTCAAACTCTATAGATGAGTATAAAATGGACGAGCTTAGATATGAACTTCCAAGCTTTCACAAGATATTTTCAAAAAATAAAATAATAGAAAATTGGAAAGAGTTATCATTAAAAAGTAAAGTTCAGCTAGAAGCAATGATTTCTCCAAAGCTTTTACCAGAACAGAGGACATTTACAGATGAGATTCAAAAATGTATTTTAGAGTTTCAAATTAATCCAAATATGTACTCAGCTATGGCATCAGAACTTGTGCTCATGCCACAGAGCGGACAAGAAATAAAAAATTGTTTTAAACAATTAGATGTGCCACTAAAGGTATTAGGGAGAGATAAAGAGCTAGCAATTAAGTGGAATGTTGATATGGGAATTCCACAAGATGAGGCTATTAAGTTTGAAACATTGTGGCAAAGTTTAGTAAGTGAAGAAGCAAAAAACTCTACAAAGGGACAGTTTATCGAGGTCAAAGGCTCCAAGCATTCAATTTATCGTACTAATCCGAGGACTGTTGTTAAAGCAATAAATGAGGTTATAGAAGAAATTGAATGAAGGTTGCAATCAAAAGTAAACACATTTTTACCACCTTTAGAGCCAAAGGATGTTTTTTATTGTAGATTGTAATATAGAACACAATATTTATGAAATAAACAGTAAAATGATTTCTAAAGCTATGTATTTTATAAGGGGGAATATAAAATGAATAAGAGCTTTGAAGCAACAATAGTTCAAACAGATAGACTAACATATATAGATATTCCTTTCAATGCATCACAAGTGTTTAATAAGAAAGGCAAAATAGAAGTTGCAGGAGAGATTAATGGGAATTCTTTCATAAAGGCTTTACTTTCTAGAGGAAGTGGGAAATACATAATGACTTTTGATAGAGTTATGTTAAAAAAGTTTGGTATTAATGCAGGTGATACTGTAGCTATAACTATAAAGCTAGCAGAAAATACGATAAATACTAATGAAAAAAAAGATGAAGAGATTGAGGCTTTGGCTAATAGCATGAAGAGAAAGAGAGAGACAGGTGAACTTTTAAACATATTTGAAGCAATTTACACTCGTAGAAGTATTAGGAAGTTTACTGGAAAAGTAATTAGTGATAAAGAGTTAAAGTCAGTGCTAAAGGCAGGTTTTTATGCTCCATCAGCAGAAAACAAACAACCCTGGCATTTTATTATTATAAAGGATAAAGAAACACTTGAGGGTATTTCAAAAATTCGACCTGGATCAAAAATGCTTCTTGACGCAGGATGTGGAATTATTGTGTGCGGTGATAATGAAAAACAAAAACAGACAGGCTTTCTTATAGAAGATTGTTCTGCAGCTATACAAAATATATTACTTGCTGCACATGGTTTAGGTTTAGGTGCTGTATGGTGTGGCCTTTATCCATTGTCACAGTTCACTAAAGGAATAAAAAATGTTTTTAAACTACCATCTCACATAATACCAGTAGGTATGGTGGTGATTGGATATCCAGATGATGATAAAGATGTGGTTTATAGATTTGATGAAGCAAAAATACATTCAGAGAAATGGTAGCAGATTATAAATATTTACTATTGTTAGCAGCATACAGTTTAGTTAGAGGGGAGGAGTTTTGTATGCTAATTAAGCTCGAAAAATTTAATTGTAATGAGATTTCTAAATTGATTTCATGGATTCCCAATAAAGAGTTCTTACTCCAATGGGGAGGCCCTTCATATTCTATGTCATTATTAGAAGAGCAGCTTCTCAATGATATAAAAACAATGTCAGAAGAAAACCCTAAAAATATAATGTTTAGTGCAAAGCTAGTTAGCAATAATCAAATGGTAGGACATATACAGCTATTAGGAATAGATAGAAAGAATATGTCCGCTAGAATAGGCAGAGTTCTTGTTGGTGAAAAAGAATTTAGAGGTAAAGGAATAGGCTTGCAAATGGTTAATAGTATTTTAGATATTGCATTTAATGAAATGAATTTACACAGAGTAGATTTGGGAGTGTTTGATTTTAATAAATCAGCAATTGCCTGCTATCAAAAGGCAGGATTTATTATTGAAGGTAAGCTAAGAGAGTGTAGAAAAATTGATGGGCAATACTGGTCTTTGCTTAATATGAGCATTCTTGAGGAAGAGTACATGAATATAAAAAATAAGGAAAGGTGATTTTGATGAAAAAACTAATATTAACATCAGCTGGACTTAGTAATAAAACAATAATAAACAAATTCTATGAAATATTAGATAAGCAGATAAGTGAGGTTAAAGTATTATTTATTCCAACAGCAGCAAGATGCCAAGAGGAACTAGGATATGCTAAAAAGTCAAAGCTAGAGTTAATTGATTTAGGGATTGATGAAGGAAACATCATTGAATATAATTTGGATATTGATATTAGCTTTATGGAATTAAATGAATACGATATTCTATATGTATGTGGAGGTAATACGTTTTACCTTCTTCATAAAATAAGAGAAATGAAATTTGATGAAAAGATACGAAATGCAGTTGAAAGTGGATTAATATATATTGGTATAAGTGCTGGAAGTATTGTGGCAGGACCAACAATAGAAACAGCTTTACCCTTTGATGAAAACGATATTGGTATTGAAAACTTTAAAGGAATGAATTTCATTCATGACATCATCATTCCGCATTACAATGAAAAACGAGCAAAAATAGTTGATGGTTTTAGAAAAACTATGAAAAATAATATTATTACAATTACTGATAATCAGGCATTGTTTGTTTATGAAGATAATTGCCAGATCATAGGAGAGTAAAGTAAATAATACTTTTGGGAAATGGTAAAATAAGTTCTGTCCATAAAAGTGGAACATATTCTATAAAATTTTGTATTAAGGGTGATGATGCTATCCAAATGATTGTATCTTTTGATAAGAAAATATAATTATCAATATTCTAATGGATTTAAATAATTATTGACTCTAACCTAAGGTCAGAGTTTACAATAACTCTGAAGGGAGGGAATATCTTGAAAATAAGTGAGTTTGCTAAAAGGGCAGGTGTCACAACAAAGACATTACTTCATTATGATAAAATTGGATTATTAAAACCATCCCAGAAGACTGATTCGGGTTATAGAGTTTATTGTGAAAAGGATTTCTTAAAGCTTCAGCAGATTACAACTTTAAAATTTATTGGATTATCCTTAAGCGAGATAAAGCAAATTTTACTTGAATCAGGGGATAATTTGGAGAATATAATTAAAATTCAAAAGAAGGCTTTGGAAGAAAAGAAAAAGCATATGGAAGAAGTTATATCTGTCTTTAATAAAGCTGAAAATCAAATATGTAAAAATGGATTTTTGGAGGTGGACAAACTCATCGATATTATCAAGATAACTAATATGGAGAGTAAAGTAAGAGAACAGTATAAAACAGTTGAGAAATTTAGCTTAAGAGGAAAACTTCATAGTTTAAATACTAATAAAACAGATTGGAATAATTGGTGCTTTAATCAGATGCAGTTTCCAGCTAAAGCAAGGATACTTGAACTAGGGTGTGGAAGTGGGGACTTTTGGAATAAAAATATTGATAATGTAGATAGTAAATGGAATATTACCTTATCTGATTTTTCAGAGGGTATGCTTCAAAGCGCTCAAGAAAACTTAAAGCAAAGTGGCAAGAACATTACATATAAGGTGATTGATGCTCAAGACATTCCATATGAAGATGCAAGCTTTGATGTTGTAATCGCAAGGCATATGCTCTACCTGGTTCCTGATATAGAAAAAGCCTTGGCAGAAATAAAAAGGATTCTTGTAAAAGGGGGACATTTCTACACAACTACAAACTCATGTGAAACAATGGCAGAATTAAATGAACTGGTAGAAAAGTTTGATCCTCAAATTGGGTTAAATAATAATGGAATGTGCGATAGATTTGACCTTGAAAATGGGGAACCACTGCTAAAGAAATACTTCAATGAGGTTAAAACAGAAGTTCTTCAAGGAAAAATTGTAGTACCTTATGCAGAACCAATAATATCTTATAAAGCATCTACAATAAAAGGAAGTTCCATTCTTGTAGGAGAAAAGAAAAGGGAATTTACTAGATACATAGAAAATATTATAAAAGATGAAGGTAACATATCAATAACTACAAAAGCATGTATATTTAAAATAACCACGTGATTTTTAAAGTGAGAATTTATCGGAGATGTAAACTAAATCAAAAGAAGAATATGTGAGAGTGATTATTATGAATAAGGTTATATTTTGGGATTTTCAAGGCACTTTAGCGCATAATGATTGGATGATTAGCAAAGCTTTATATAAGGTTTTGGTACGTAATGAACCTTGTACTAAAATTACAATAGAAGACTTTAAAAGGTTAAAAATTATAGGAATTCCGTGGCAAGATTATAAGAAAGATTATTCATACTTAACTTCTAGAGGTGAGTGGTGGAAGCTTGTAGAAAAGATATTTGAAAAGGCATATAGACAGATTTCCATAGCTGAAGATAAAGCCAGACAATATGCGAAACAAGCTCATTATCAATTAATAAAACCTGATGAATTTGTATTGTATAATGATACCATAGAAACACTTAGTTATTTCAAATCGAATGGATGGAAAAATATTATATTATCAAATCATCTACCTGAGCTGCCTGATATAGTTAATTACTTAGGATTAAAGGAGTTGATTTATAATTGTATATCCTCAGCTAACATTGGGTTTGAAAAGCCAAATCAGAAAATTTATGAATATGCTTTAAAACAATCTGAAAACCCTGAAAAAGTATGGATGGTAGGAGATAGTATAGAGGCAGATGTTAGGGGGCCAGAAAAAGCAGGAATAACAGGGGTTTTAGTAAGAGCTGAAAAAGAAGATGGAATAGAACACTATTCAAAGGATTTACTAGGGTTAAAAAAGATAATAATTTGAAGCTGAATATTATGTGATTAATGCTAAGAGATATATAATGGATTTTAACTAACAATGGAATAATGGTTTATTGCAGAGTTGAAAAGAGGGATAAGATGAATAAAAAGCAAATTGTTTTCGTTACATCTAATTTAGGGAAAGTTAAATCAGCCCAAAGCGAGCTTAAGGATATAGAAGTTATACAATATAATGCGGAACTAATAGAACCTCGCAGCGATAGTATTAAGGAAATTTCAAAGGTAAAGGTAATGCAAGCATATAAAATTGTAAAGAAGCCATGTATTGCTGTGGATTCAGGATTTTTCATTAATGAGTTAAAAGGATTTCCTGGGGCATTTGTTAATCATGCATTAGATACCATAGGTGTTGAAGGAATTTTAAAGTTGATAGAGGATAAGAAAAATAGAGATTGCAAGTTTGAGGAATGTTTAGCTTACTATGATGGTTGTAATATGGAATTCTTTGAGGCAGAAACGAAGGGTAGATTATCAAATGTAATAAAAGGAATAGAGAATGAAAAAAATTGGTCGAAGTTAAGTTATATATTTGAAGTTGAAGAAATAGAAAAGACTATAGCTGAATTGAATGATGATGAGAGAGAAAAATATTTGGGTAAGGAAGAACAATCTTGCTTTAAAAAATTCATCAAGTGGTATTTGAAAAAATAAAGATAAATTGGATTTGTACACAAGTAAAATTTCTTGGAAATGCATTGTTAAATATCCACAATTAGATACCAAAGGTTGATTATTGGTAAACTATATATTAGGATATACATAAAACTATAATAAACTATGGGGAGATGAAATGATAATGGGTATTAATTTGAAAAAACGAAGTGCTTTTGTGATATTTAGTCTTCTTGCAATTCTATTAGCAGTAAATGTATTTTTTACAGCGTGTGGGAAACAAGTCAATAATGATAACAGTAACAATGGTAATAGCAGCATAAATACTAATAGTAACAGCAGCAATAACAGTGCATTAAACAATATTAAATTTGACAATGAAAAAAGTGATGTTTTAGCAGTTATTTTGAATAACCCAACAACAGATAATATTAATAAAATATCTGAGCTCAAAACCTTTGAAGTTGATAAGACAACTGAGGAGTCCCTCCTAATAGTTCCTAAATATAATAATATGAATATTGAGGTTAAAACATTAGTATATGAAAGTGATAAATTAAAGGAGGATAAAACAATTTACAAGGAAGAAAACACAAAAGATGGATTGGGGTTACTGATAAAAGCCATCCGTCCTGAGGGTATTCCAGCATTGAAAATTTGTATTGAAGGCAATGATACAAAGGGAGAATATATTTTACAATATAATGGAAAAGATGGCACGCCCGATATTGAATACATTGTAAAGAAAAATGATTAAAAATGATTATGAGGAATATTTATGGATGAAATAAAATTTCCAACGATAAATTATAGAAATTATATACAAGCCATTTATCAGTATTGTTCAGAGCATAAGCTTTCTATGATATTAAAAGGTTCATTAGCAAAAGGTATTGCAACAGAATTTTCAGATATAGATTTGATTATTCTTGGTAATATTACAGATCAAAATGTTGATGAATTAATAACTATATATGGACAACCTGTAATGACCAATCTTACTATAAATCCAAAAGGCATTCTAATTCTTATTTATCCAGATAATATTTCAGTTGATTTAGACTTAAGAGAGAAAATTACAATTGAAGATTTGAAGGATAGTAAAATTCTGATTAAATTTGATGAAAGCTTTAACTTAGATGCTGGAGAAGTAAAAAGAAAAAATATAAATTCTAGATATCTTCCTGATAGACCAGAATGGTATAAGGTTTTACGTTTAATACATAAAGGGATTTTGAAGTATTTATCAAATAGAACAAGTAGTGCATATGTTTTTTTAGCAGAAATTAAAGAGAACTTAAATTCACTTGGACTTTCTAATTTAAATACGAATGGTAATTTCAAGAATGATATCAAAAATATTTTTGCAGAAATGTGCAAAAAATTTAATATTGATTTAGAAATAAGAGCTTTATTTGAAAAACTGTTTGAAAAATTTCATTGTAAGAAGTAATTTCTAATAACCTTCTAATGAGGCAGTCTATTTTACAAATAAGGGGGCGCATATGTATGAGTAGTTTTTGCATTAAAAGGACTCAAGTTTTAGTTTTATCTACTGTGCATAGCTTGCATAAAACAAGTAAAGCATACACCTATGATGATCTTTTTAGTATTTTAGAAGAGTTTAACCCGGATATATTAGGTGTTGAGATTAGACCTGAGGATATAAAGCAATCAGGAGAATATCTTAGTAGGTATTATCCTTATGAAATGATTGAAGCATTGTTTAGATGGTCCAAAAACATAGATGTGTATGGTTTTGATTATTATGAAAAAAGTCTAGAAGGGAAACTCGTACCAGAGGGATATTTTAATAACTTTTTTTTAAACAAAATGGAAGACGAATTTGAAGCTGATCCATTGTTTATAAAGGAAAGACAAGCCTTGGATATTTGTGGGAATAAGCGTAATCAGATTGTAAATACTAACATAACTGCAGCTGAATTAAATGATGGTAGATATGATATGATTTGTGATATCTATTATAAACAAATGGAGACTTTATTAAAAAATACACCCTATGAAGCTATGGTTAGTTTTTTTAGGGAACGAGATAAAAATATTGATAAAAATATAACATCAATTATTGAAAAGAATCCAGGTAAAAAATTAGCATTTATCTTAGGTGCAGACCATAGAGGATTTGCAGTTAATGCCATAGAAGAAAAATTTAAAAATGCTGTTGAAATAGTTAAAATTAAATAGAGTATATATAGTATAAACAAAAGAGTTTATCAGAATATTAAGTATAAGAATAAATATTTTGATAAACTCTTTTTCTTAGAATTTAATATTAATAAGCGTCTTGTACCTTTCTGCTTTCTAATGCTTTCTTTACTTTATCATTTGCCTTGAAAACTCCTAAAACTTTTAGGGATTTTATAGTTTTTAGTGCTAAATTAGGATCAATATCATCATTGAGTACTAATAAGCCTACAACTTTAATTTCTAGCATGTTATTTTTTAGAAGTTCATCTTCAAGATCTTTGCGGCTATAGTAAAGCATTCCAAGGGCAAATTCCCTACGGGTAATGGTATCTTTAATTTCAACTGAATGGTTAGATAACTGGTTTCTAATGGCGGTCTTAATAAAATCTGTGCGATTAGAGTAGAAAGCTTGCTCAACTAGTAAATCGATTTGACCTAAATCAACAATGTTCATGTTGATGGTAATCTTTTCAGTATCAGCCATAATGATCATCCTCCCTATACTTAATTGGTATATATTTCTATTATAGGCTTATAAAATCACAACGTCAACATCTGTATGGATGGTGAGTGGAGGGCGTATAGATGTAATGTGAAAAAGAGGCATGTAATAATCAAGAAAATTTGATTTGTGTTATTTAGACAACTTGGATATAATTGTTAATACATAGAAAATATAATGGAAATAAACAAGGGGGAAAATAAAGTGGTTATTACAACTTTTATATTGGGGTTAATTGGAGTATTATTATTTATAATCATATTGGGCTCATTTCAAAAGTTATTGTCAAATAATGAAAGTGGTTTTTTACATTTGTTAATGTCGCTGATGTTCCTTTGCTGGCTGCCGATACCTTTAGTTATCTATATGAAAATGAAAAACTATGATTTTTTATTAGTAGGAACAATATTTGGTATGTTATCAATTATCATTTATATAACAACAATGCTTCTCCAAGCAAGTCATTTATCCTATTCCTCCAAAATGCAGAATTCAGATTTGGAGCTATGGGAAAATAGAGATAAGTGGATGATGAATGGCCTTTTAGGTGGACAAGTTGAACTAATGGCTGGATTTTTAAAAGGTGTTTGGACAATATTTCTCACAATTTGTTTTTGGTTAAATGGACAAATACTATTTTTTATACTAGGTATAATTTATAGCCTATTAGTATTTTTCTACTTAAGTATGTTGCTTGATATGAGTATAAACAAACAGATACCTTTTCTTAAAAAAATGAAGCTAAATAGCATAATGATAAATTTGGACAATACAAGCTGGGCTGCAATTTTATTAGTGTGGTTATTATTAAGCTAATTAATAGGAGAGTCTTATGAGATATTCAAAGGTAAGAACATTCATAATTTTAATTTTATTAATCATAATCGATCAAATTACTAAAATAATAATTGATAGAAATTATTTAGATATTGAGCTTAACCTTATAAAAGGAGTAATTGCGTTTAAGCCATATTTAAATATTGATTATTCATGGATTAATTCTTTGTTTAAATTGGAAGTTGGATTAATGATCCATATCATAATTGGGATTGTTTCATTACTAATAACTATTATTATATATGATTTTCTAAAATATAAAAAATATAATTTATTAATAATTGATTTCATGTTTATAAATTTGCTAGCAGGTGCTATATGTTCCTTAATTGACAAAGTGTTTTGGGGTGGAAGCTTAGATTTTATATGGCTTAAAGGATTTTTCATATTTGATATAAAGGATGTATATATAACTATATTTGAAGTTACTGCAGTTATAATGATAATAAAAAAATATAAAGTAGTAAATAATTTTAGAATAAAAGAAGTTTATGATTATGTAACTCAAAAAATTAATTCTTATAGAGTACAAAAATAGGGTTATTGTACTCAACTATAGTAATTGGGGAAGAGGGGATGAAATATGCATAATCTAATAAATGCTTTTCCACTTCATAATTTCTTAAAGTACTGCAATTCTACTTCACATGAGAAAATAGTTTTGGATTGTGGAGCTGGTGGCCTAAATCCACCACTGTCTCTTTTTTATGAATTCGGATATAAAACTTATGGAATAGAAAAATGTGAAAATCAATTAATGAAGGCTAATAAATTCTGTGAAATACATAATATGGATTTAAACATTATAAAAGGAGATATGATAAATATTCCTTTTAAAAATAAGTTTTTCAGCTTTGTTTTTTCTTATAATACATCTGTCCACATGAAGAAAAAAGACTTTTTATTAGCTCTAGAAGAATTTTTAAGGGTGCTAAAACCTAGTGGATTATGCTATGTTAATTTTTTGAATGAAGAATGCGATTCTTATGGAAAAGGATTAGAAATTAGTCCAGGAGAGTTTCTTCAGATAGAAGATGGAGAAGAAGTATCCTATAGCCACTACAATGATGAAGAATTAAAAGGATATTTAAATGGTTTTGAAATCTTATATAAGGAAAAACGAGTAATTAAAAGAAACATAAATGGAGAAGAATGCACATCAGGCTATTTAGATTATATACTTAAGAAAAATTAGAAGAAGTCAAAAGAATGGTTGAATTATGTGATGTTAATGGTGGTAAATGGTATTAATATGATTTCCTAAGATCTATTGAAGGGAGAAGAAAAAATGTATGAATACAAATATGTTGAGGCAACTTTAGGGGGTTTTTTTACAGAAGCTAATCATCATGAAATTATAGACAAATATGCTAAAGAGGGTTGGAGATTGGTACAAGTATTACCTATGTATTATAATTCACAAGGAAAGCCCACTGAATATGAGATTATATTTGAACGTAAAATTGGACAATAAAAATTGAGAATCTACTTAAGAAGATTTATATGATCTATATTAATTGCAATATATTTCAAAGATAAGGCTATTAAAAATTATTTTTTTGATAACTTAAGTGAAGCCTAGGTAGAAGGAGGTGTATTATGAATAGGAACAATAATAGAAGTTTGCATTTAGTTACTTCTATAATTATTGTGTTAGGAATTATAACATCAGCAGTTGGGCTTTTATATACAACAGGGGGAAAAGCATTTGATTTTGTAAATCAATATGGTGATACAGTTAGAATGTATGGAGATGGACTGTATGCAAATGATTCATATATTAGAGCACCAATATTCCGGGGAACAGATTTTACAATCATTTGTTTTGCTATTCCAATGTTAATAATAGCATTGATATTGGATGTGAAAAGGAAGAAATTAAAAAATCGATTGTTCTTAATGGCTGTCATCTCAGTATTTACTTATTATTCAGCGAGCATAGCATTTGGTGTAATTTATAATGTATTGCATTTAGTATATATTGCGCTTTTTTCAGCCAGTTTGTTTGGACTTATTATTGCAATAGGAAGTTTAGATACAAAACAGGTAGCAGATAGTATGGAAGAGACATTACCATATAAGGGTATCTATATATTCTTGGCTTTAACAGGAATTTCACTTATTGTTGCATGGCTTCCTGATATAATTAATTCATTAGCTAATAAACGCCCCATAGAATTAATTGAGGTGTACACAACAGAAATTACATACATTTTAGATATGGGTGTAATTGCTCCTACTGCGTTGATTTGTTTATATCAATTAAAAAAAAGAAGTGGAATGGGATATATTTTATTAGAGATGTTATTAACCGTTTGCATTATCATTGGGGTCATGCTTCCAATCCAGACAGTATTTCAAGTATCTGCAGGGATTGAGATTCCAATTGCAGTGATTATAACAAAGATAGGAAGTTTTGTTGTTCTTGCGTTTTTTGCGTTATATTTTAACATAAAATTTTTTAAGAATATAAAATGATTTTTCTATAATATAAGTACAATGTATGGTCAACAAATGAAATATCTGCATAAAAGGAAGGATGATTAAATGGCTGAATTATGCGATGTTTATGATGTAAATGGTAATAAAACTGGAGAAGTTTTTATAAGGGGAGAGGCATTGAGAGAGGGACAATATCAGCTGGCTGCAAATATATGGATTATTAATAGTAAGTTGCAGATATTGATTCAGAAGAGGTCTAAAAGTAAAAAGAGCTTTCCAGATATATGGGCTACTCATGGAGGAAGTGTTAGTATGGGCGAGAATAGCCTAAATGCTTCAATAAGGGAAGCCTATGAAGAAATCGGAATTGTAATTAAAGCTGAAAACATAAAATATTTAACAAGAAATATAAGTCCAAATTTAATTTTGGATAATTATATAGTTATTCAGGAATTTGATATTACATCAGCAATACTACAATCAGAAGAAGTCAGTGAAATAAAGTGGGCATCGCTGGAAGAAATAGAACACATGATTAAAAACAAGACATTCTTTGAATATCCAGAACTTCCTTATGTAGTTGAGTTTATTAATAATCATAGGTGCAAGTAGTGAAGAATTAAAATCAGCTTCGATTATAATAATCTAATGAATGAAAGGGCGGGACAATATGCAAATTAATATATTAAATGCAAATGATAATGACAATCTTTTTATTGCTGATGTATGTAGAAAAACAATTCCTTTGTATGATGACTTTCTTCCTGGTTTTTTTGAAAATCAGGCTAAGTATTTTGATGTGCAAATTCCAAAGGGTTACGAATTTTATATAATATATTCAAATGAAGAAAAAGCAGGCTTCATATGTAACAAGCAGCTTGATAGTGATACCATGTATATGGCTATGCTTTATCTACTTCCTGAATACTACAGAAGCGGTATTGGCTCAAAGGTAATTTCATTATTGGAAACGAATTTTAAAGAAAGAAACATAAAGAATTTTACCCTACTAGCTCATAAAAAAGCAGATTGGGCAGTATCCTTTTATTTAAAGAACAATTTCAATAAGATTGCAAATAATAGGGATGAGGTAAAGAAATTTAAAGGTGGAATTGTTGAACCATTGTATTTTGAGGAAACTATACTTATGCATAAAGAAATATAGTAAGTTTACTCTGTATTTATTCATTTAGAAAGAAGCTATAGAGAGATTTTTAAAGGTAAGTGGTTGATAAATAACAATTAAGTTTATTATTTATTAACCACTTACGTATATATGAATAAACTTAAGATGAACTCAAATGATCCATATAGAATTTTTATGTGTTGACAACTATTTTATGTATTCATATAATATTGGAAAGGGAGGATGAATCTGTGTCTAACACTATATTGTTACTAAAAGCTATAAATAATAAAAAACTTAATATCAGCCCTGAACTAGAGCATGACCTATCTTTATATATGGATATCAGACTTGATATTTGATGTCTATATATAAGGATAGATTATGATATTTAGATCATGGGCTGCTGTACCATGGTCTTTTATATTTTTATAAAGATTTTTTTGTGGAAATTGAATTGTTGCGTATAGATTTATCTTTGCTTAAGGCTGAATAAATCCATAAGCTTATTTATACTACAAAAAAACGCTATGAGTCTTTGTAATTATATAAATATATAAGTAGGTTTTAGAGATCATTCTGTGAAAACGTACTTTTAAACCATGGAGAACCATGGTTTTTTATTTTTATGGCCATTTTTTCATTGTAAAAATTGAAAAGGAGATGCATAAAAATGGCTTATGAATCAGAAAAGATAGAACATCAAAAATTCCCAAGTTATAATAACAAAAAAGGTAAAATCATTATTTTAAATGGTACATCAAGTGCAGGAAAAACTACACTTGCAGAAGCGCTGCAAAAGGATTTAGATGAACCATACTTTTTAGTACAACTTGATGCTTTTGAAGATATGATTCCTGAAAGATTTTTAACTGGAAAGTCTGAAGAATATGAAGCATTAACATTAAGTGCCCAAACTATGAATAATTCCATTGCTTATCTAAGCAGTAGAGGGGTAAACGTAATTGTCGATACAGTTTTTATAAATTATCCTGGTTTTGATACCTGGCTTAAGGACTGTGTTCAAGCACTTTGGGAATATGATATTTTTTTCGTAGGGGTTCATTGTCCAATACATGAACTTGAGCGTAGAGAAAAAGAACGTGGTGATAGAGACATAGGGCAGGCTAAGTGGCAGTTTGATAAGGTCCATACACATAAAATTTATGATATAGAAGTTAATAGCTATGAAAATACAATTGAGGAATGTGTAAAAATGATTAAAGAGAAGTTGGACTTTGGAAATGAGCAGAATGCTTTTGCAAAGCTCAATAATTTGTATAAAGCAAGGTAAACCTAGAATTTTATAAAGCATGTGGGTATAAAGTTTTTGCTGAACTTGATGACTATCCAAATGATATAGTTTAGTATTTTTTAAAGAAAAAACTATAATTTGAAGAGAAGATAAAATTCTAGAAAAAGCTTTTTCATCATGTATTATCTATAGTATATAAATAAGTAATGACAAACCTCTAGGGGGTTATATGATGTTAAACATACGAAGGGCTGAAATATGTGAAGCAGATATTTTGACTAATATAGCTATTAGATCAGAGGCTTATTGGGATTATGATTTTGCTTTCATGGAAAGTTTCAAGTCTATTTATAAGGTTACAGGAGAATTCATAAGTAATAACCCAACCTTTCTTATGGAAGAAGATAAAAGTATAGTAGGCTTTTATAGCATTTTAAAGGGTGACAAAGAAACTGAGCTAGAGTATTTCTATATAGAACCTCAAAGTATAGGGAAGGGATATGGAAAGCTGCTGTGGAACCACATGGTTGATTACTGCAGAAAGCAGCATATAAATGAAATAGCTTTGGTAACAAGTCCGCAGGCAATAGGATTTTATACAAAAAGGGGAGCAGTATTGGCTGGGGAAGTGAATTCATTAGTTATAAAGGAACGGAAAATACCAAGATTAGTTTATACAATGAAAAGTAATATGGCATAGGTGTTGAAGAAAGCTTCAGCATTAAAGGGAGCATTCTAGCAGCTAATAAGCTCAGTGAATTGGAAACTATGTTTAGGTATATTTTATAGAGAAAATAGCTTCAAATAATTCTGCTGCATTGGTGCTGAAGATGATAGAACTAATATATGATGAAGCTAGTAAATAATATTCATTATAAAATATTGTTCTCTAACAAGGTAAATATTAGTTATAATATATAAGTAAGGAGGGTGAGGATAAAATGAATATATGTAAATATAATGCTCTTAATGAGATATATGAGCCATTACATAAAAAAGCAAAAAATATTTATAAAGAAATTATAAGTAGAGGGTATAAAGCATCTTTTGGCTGGTATAATATGCATTCAGTAAAATGTAATGGCGAGTATTTAACTGAATTTTTTCCTATTCCTATAATTACCATAGAATCTATAGGTGATATTGGACTAGATTTAGATTCAACATCCATTGAGGTAACTATATCAAAGGAAAAAGCGCTTAAAATTGATTATGATGATTTGATAAAAAATTATTCTATAGAAGTATATGGTGTAGATGATTTTTTATCTGACTTTTATAATAAAAGCATGTTATCTTCTGAAATTAAAACAAAAATTCAAAACAGTAATGAAACCCAAATACATATTGCTGCTGAATTTGATATTGAAACAGAGTCAAATAAATTGTTTGAATTTATTTCAATGATTGAGGTCATGTGAAGACAAAAATAGACTGAAAGGTTCAAGGTATAAAATAAAGTGAATTAAGGTGAAGTTAATGATTATTGCAATTTCAATTGTAATCTCTTTTTTGTGTGGTTCAATCCCAACAGGGTATCTAGTTGCTAAAAAATCGTGTGGAATTGATATAAGGGTTAAAGGCAGTGGTAATATAGGTTCCACGAATGTGAAAAGAATTATAGGAACTAAATTAGCTATTATTACTCAAGTTATAGACGTTATAAAGGGTATAGTTCCTGTAGCATTAGGTATATGTTTAGCAAAGACTATAGAAATACCGATGTCAATGAATTCTTATATTTCTATAATTGCGATAGCAGCAGTTTTAGGACATGATTATACTCCATTTCTTGGATTTAAGGGCGGTAAAGGTGTAAATACAACACTGGGAGCATTCTTATTAATTGCACCAATTCCAACACTATCCGGACTTGCAGCTTATTTTATACTGCGTTTATTTACAAATATAGTGTCTATTAGGTCAATTGCAATAGGCGTAACAATACCAATCATGTGTATTATTATGAAATATCCTATTCAAATAGTAGTTTCTGCTATGATAGCCTGTATTTTAATGATATTTAGGCATAAAGACAATTTAATAAGAATTATGCATAATGAAGAAAAATAACAATATTTAATTAGGGGGAATACCATGCTGCATTTAGGTTCAACATATCTCATAGTTAAAAATATGGAAAAATCCATAGATTTTTATGAAAAGCTTTTACAGATGAAGCCAACTGCAAAGAATTTTGCTCGATGGGCACAATTTAATTTTTAAGGCCAATGTATTGCTCTATATAGCGATGATTTTGATAAAAGAATGATTAAGAGTGGAAAAGATTTAGAACAGCATTATGATGACAAATACTTGTGCTTCTATAAAAAACGCAAAATCACTTATGGTAATAATATGGTTCTAAATTTTTGGATTGAAGATCTAAAAAAAGAGTATGATAGAGTTAAAAAAATAAATATTGGAACTGTATCGGAAATCATGTATCTAAATATTTCCTCACCATATTATATGTTTATAGTAGAAGATCCAGATGGAAATACTATTGAGATAACAGGAGGCTATAAAGAATAGGTAATATGGATTATGGGTGCTGACACTTGGAAACTATAAGTTGGTATTTAATGAAAGATTACTAAAGATTCAGAGGAGGATATATGTATGATATTATCAGGAAAGCAAATTAAAAGTAAGCTAGGAAAAGAAATTAAAATAGAACCCTTTAACGAAGATCAATTAAATCCCAATAGCTATAACCTAAGATTATATAACGAACTTCTTGTGTATGAAGATTCAACTTTAGACATGAAAAAAGAAAATAAGTATAAAACAATTATTATACCAAATGAAGGTATAGTTCTAGAACCCAATAAACTTTATCTTGGTAGAACTAAAGAATATACAGAAACAGATAAATATGTTCCAATGCTTGAAGGAAGGTCTTCTGTAGGAAGACTTGGGCTATTTGTGCATGTAACAGCAGGCTTTGGAGATGTTGGTTTTCGTGGATACTGGACATTAGAGATTCACTGCATCCAACCTATAAAAATATATCCTGATGTTGAAATTTGCCAAATATATTATCATTCTATAGAAGGGGATTATGATAGATATATCAGCGGTAAATACCAGAATAATAAAGGAATTCAACCAAGTTTGTTGTATAAAGATTTTCAAAAGAAATAAAGTGAATTTATAAAATGTGAAAAGGGGTAATGATATGCAACAGATGGAAAATAAAGAAATAACTCAAACAGAAGATAATATTATTGAAAATGATAAGAATAGCGATGAAACTGAAGATAAAGATGGTAAGGGAAAAGTATCTTATCTAGCATTAGGATTATGTTTTGGCTGCGCATTTGGAGTAATATTTAAGAACATTCCTATCGGTGTTTCAGTTGGAATTATAATTGGTGTTATTATGGATGGAAGAAAAAAATAGAAATTATCTTAAGTAGCATTATTTTTACGGGAATATTGAAATGATGGGAAAATTTAATTCTGAGGAGTGATGCTATGGAACCCATAATTGATCATATTTATATTACAGTGCAGGATATTGATCGAGCAGAAGAATTCTATGATAAATTTTTACCTATTGTAGGATTTGATATAAGATTAAAAGGCAGATATACTGTACCAGACCATGAATATGAAGCAATAGAATACCGTCATATTAATCTTACGTTAGCTATTGTAAATCAGAGAAAAGAATACATATCAGAAAAGGTTAGCAAAAGAAAAGCTGGGGCGATTAATCATTTAGCTTTTCGCACATCATCAAAAAAGGATGTTGATATTGCTTACAATGCAATAAAGCAATTGTCTTGTACCATAACACATGAACCACAGTATTATCCTGATTATTCTAAAGATTACTATGCTTTTTTCTTTAAAGACAGTGAAGGAATAGAATATGAAATAGTTAATTATGACAGGACAAGCTGTTACTAAAAATATTTAGTTATGGGGATTATGCAGTATCGAAGGTGGTGGAATAGATAAGATGATATCTATAAGTGAATTATTGCAATGTAACATCAATCCTGTACCAAGATATCTTTTATTAAGGGATGTCATAAGATTACCAGAGGGTAATCATCAATTAATTAAAGCAAAAGAAGATGCCCTACAAACAAAATGGATAGAGGATATAATTAAACTCCAACAAAATAATGGCAGCTGGTGGTATTTTCATTCTTTAAATTCTGTTGTTAAATATCCAATTACCACTGAGCAAGCATTAAGAAGATTAAGGATATTGGGATTGGATTACAGTGACTCATGTATTCAAAAGGCTGTTTCGTATATGGAAAGATATTTACAGGGGCTAGAGGATCTCCCAGATCGTAAGGAAAAGCTTCATGATTGGAGTATTTTTACTCATTTAATTGTGGCAGCACAAATTAGGCAATTTTCACCTGAAAATAAATTAGCAATGGATATAGCGAAAAAGTGGAAAGAAATAATCGAATATGCTTTCTCGAGTAATACATATGAACAAAAAAGATATGAAGAAGCATATACAGCAACTTTTTCAATGAAGCCTAGGGGTGGTAGATTAGTTGATTTTGTTAATTTTTATCCTTTAGCATTATTATATGGATTACTTACAGAGAAGACAGAATGTATGATGTTGGATTATATAATAACCCATTCTAAAGGTATATATTATATATATGAAGAATGTCTAAATACTCTTCCAGTGGAATTTGCTTCAAAGCAGACAAGTAGATATTTAACAGCACTAGAATTATTGAGTGGATATACTTATGCAAAAGAAAAATTGTCATTTGCTGTAGAGTGGTTAATAAAAAATGTTGGTGAAGAGGGATTTTGGGATATGGGTACAATTGTAAAGGATAATTTAATATACCCTTTATCAAATTCATGGAGAAGTGTATCTAATCGTAAAATTGATTGTACTGTTAGGATTATGAGTTTATTAACTAGGCTTGGACATGCTGATTACATTAATAAAAATGTATGATTGTAATTTGCATTTATTTTTTATAAGAAGGGTGATACATATGCTAAGGGATACGAACTCCTTTAAAGATATTGATAGCTTTATTGAACATCTAAAAAAGAAAAAGGATATTGTGGGAATCGTTGAATATGGTGGTAGAACACATAGCAACATGAATCCTGGTGGAGACTATGATTTAACGGTTATATATAATAAACCCATATCCAATAGCATTACAGGCTTACACTTTCATATCTCAGGCATACCTATAGACTGTATGCTATTATCAGTTGATGATTTTTCAAAGGATGTTCCATCAGATGAATTTTTATTAGCTCATTTAAATTGCAAAATACTCTTTGATAGAGATGATATAACAAAAAAGATAATAGATAGGATAAAAACAGCTTGGAAAGTTCCAGAGCATTTATCTGACGGTGAAAAGAATTTATTCAGATTTACTTTTAGGCATTGTATAGATAAACTTGAACACAGATTACATGAAAACGAATTATATTCCAGGTATTTTATACATTCTTCCTTTGATTGGTTTTTACAATGCTATACAAGGATAAATAAATTAGAAACCGGAAAGCCAAAAGCTCATCTAAATTACATTAAAGCTAATGATCCGGACTTATTTAGTATTATTAATCAGATGTATAGCACAAGTGATGTAAATGTACAATTTGAAATGCTAAAAAAATGTGCTCACCACATATTGCAGCCAATCGGGGGATATTGGGAAAGTGATGAGGCTTTATTTCATATTGTACCAGATGGGAATGTTACAGATGAAGAACAAGAAGCTGTTATGAAGTTATTATTTGAATAATGAGTATAAAGGTATCAACGCAATAAAAAACTATGAGGTGTGGTTGCTGAGCAATTACACCTTCAATGTAAGGAGGGAGTCTAAATGGATAGTACTTTAAATGAGGAACTAAATATACTATTTGAAAGGTTCTCAAATGAAGTGAAAAATATATTAGGGAACAATATTAAATCAATTATCATATATGGTTCTGTAGCATTGGGGGGATTTATTAAGGGTAAAGGAGATATTGATTATATTTGTATTACAAATGATAATTTATGTGATGAGGAAATAAGAAAAATACATGACCTACATGAGAATATTAGAAATGGTTCTTTAGGAGAATTAGGAGTGCAGCTTGAAGGAGCATATTATTCACTGCCAATGATGTGTAATATGAAAGAGGCTGCTGGCAGGGGTTACTATATGGGAACTAATAAAAATAGATGGAGAGAAGTATCAAAAGTTGGCTCCTTAAATTGCATGGATAGGTTAATGATGATAAGACATGGAATAGTTATATATGGAGAAAAGAAAATAGATTATTTGAAGGAACCAAGAATGGAAGAAATAAAAGAAGAATTTTTAAAAAATCTACAAAACAATATTGAATGGTCAAAGAAAGAAAATAGTATTTATTTTTCAATAGAAATGGTCTATTTTGCAGCAAGAGGATTAAATACATTAAAAACTGGACAATTATTATCAAAGGGCAAGGCATGTGAATGGTTTGTTTTGGAATATGAAAAGTCCAAATGGAGAGATTATGTAGGATACACATCAAAATTCAGATATCCACTATCAAAACAGGAAGAAGAAATAATTAATAGAGCTTATATAATAAATAATACAACTCCATTTCTAGAGGATATATACAGGGTTTTAATAATAGCCAATTAATAATATAATTTATGAAGTTTTAGTATTGCTTGAAGGAAGGTAAAAGTATGAATTTAGTTTTATATAGTAAATTAGAACCCGAGATAAACTTAGATACACAAGATAGAATAAATAAAAAACTAATGGACATGCTCGATAATGACAATCCTACTGTTGGACTAATTGAGCATACCACAGATAGAGAAAATAGATATTATAAAAAGAATATTGAATTCTTTAATAAACTAGGTATACATAACATACTTCGTTTCGATTTAGATGAGACTTATAATAAACTCCTAGAGGAAGAATTGTTTAAATGTGATATAATTCAGCTCCCAGGCGGTAATACATATTACTTTTTAGATATCCTTAAAAAACGCAATCTTATAGGTAAACTACAGGATTATAGTAAAAATGGAGGCATTATATTGGGGGTTAGTGCAGGTGCACTTATCACTTCACCAACAATTGGAAGTGCACAATTCGGAGATGAAAATGATGTTGGATTAACTGATTTATCTGCTTTGGGATTAGTAGATTTTGAGATGATGCCTCACTGGAATAAATGGTCAGATTATTTAAATGATTTACAGGAGTATTCGGCTAAAAATGACATTACTATCTATACTGTGAGTGATGGTGAGGGAATAGTGATTCAAGATGATCAGATAAACTTTTACGGGGATATTGGAATTATAAAAAATGGAGTGTATACTAAAATGTAGTGTATGGTAATAATAGCCAACATAAAGATATAAATAATTTAAAGATTGAAAGGAGTGACCTTATGGGTTATGTAATTTTAATTTACATATTTTTATTTGCTATAGGATTATGGATTATGTACGCTGTAATAAAAAGTGCAATTGATGGTTCGCAAACTGCTGAAGATATTAGAGAAATAAGAAAAATGTTAAGTAAACAGTATTCGCCAATTGAAGAAGAGAAAATAAAAACACCAGAAGAAAATAATGAAACAGAGTGTACACATGATGATGTATGTCCTGCTTGCCATTCAAATATATCTCCTACAGATAAAAAATGTCCATCATGTGGTCTTACTTTTATGGCAGATGATGATAATAATGTTTAAGGTATTTGCTGTGTAAGCTTTCCTTAAAATGAACACGGTAAGATATTATAAAACAAATATTTTTAATAAATCTAAAGATTAGTCTATTATAGTGAGGTGTCATCATGAAATTGAATAAGTCAAAAATGCTAGAAATTGTACGAAGGCAATTAGCAATAGATATGAATTGTAATATACAGGATTTCCTCAAGGATGGAATTGTATTTTGCGAAGCGAAATCTAATGAAGGAAGGAGAATGTTTGATAGACAATCTTCTTTTCTTGAAATTGCTACAATGGGCAAAAGTACAGTTGTTTCCGCAGATAGAGATATTTTAGTTAAGGTAAAACCAATACTTGAAGGCAAGACAAGGGAAGACATATTTGTTGCTCCGTTTTTATTTGGACATTCTCTTTATTATATTCCTGATTGTGACAGAATGAAAAAAATACCTTGCCCTAAGGGTTTTGATCTTCACATAAAAGAGGGAAAGGAAATACACGAATTATATAAAGTACCTGGGTTCTATAATGCAATTCAATATGATACTAATCATCCCCGCCCTGACATAATTGCAATATATGCAGTGCATGGTAATGAAATAGCTGCAATGGCAGGAGCATCTATTGATAGTAATGTAATGTGGCAAATAGGCATTGATGTATTGCCCCAATTCAGAAATAAAGGTCTAGCTACAAGTTTAGTAAGTAATCTTGCAATAATGATAATGGAGCGAGGAATTGTACCGTATTATGGAACTGCTTCATCAAATATAGCATCACAATCCGTAGCATATAGGAGTGGGTTTATTCCAACCTGGATGTGTACTTATAAAAATATTTTTGATGGAACATCACCCTATGAACGTGGTGTGAAAATAAGTTTCTAATATCGATATGATTCTTGGAGGAATTATTAATGGACTTAAGAAAACAGGTAAATACAGCCGGAGCATTTACTCTGGTGGATGATTTATTTATTTTTATGGTTGGGCCAAATCAGAATGGTGATTTATGCGTGGTACGATTGGGTGGACATAGAGAAAATGATGAAACTCCAATAGAATGTTTGGAAAGAGAGATGAAGGAAGAGGCATCAATAACCGTAACACCAGTAAATTCGCCAATTACATATCATATAGAAGAATGGGGTGAAGAGCCAAGATTGATAGAGCAAAATTTCAAAGAAGATATATCTCCTGTAAATATAAAAGGTAAAGAAAATGGAGCATTATCATTGTTATATTTTGCATATGCTGATAAAGAGCCAATACCTGATTCTGAAACCCACGGTATTTTATTTCTCAAGCAAGCAGATATAGATTTAATCTGCAAAGAGTTAATTACAATTGATGATTTTTTAAAAAGTGGTGGCAAGGCTATATTTCAGAAAGAAATAAGAAAAGATGTTATTTTAAAGCCTGGAGTACATTTGAGCTTTTTATCCATGCTAAACAAGAGACATCCTGATATAATTGATAGATTTATAAAAAGAAAATTATAGATGTTGAATAAATGTAGCATATGTGTAAAATGTGATATAATGGAACGGAATTTAAATTTCAGGGGAGGAATAAATGGAAAAGTGTACATTGATTAAGAGTTACAAAAAAAGACAGTCACGCAAGTATGTAGCTTTGGGACTTGTTATTATCATTATTATTGGTTTTATTAGTTATGGAGGATTTATATACTATAAAAATTTAAATCATCCAACGGCTGTTAATGTTACTAATGACTATAAAAAGGCAATGGATAATGATAGTTATATTCAGCTTCATGCTAATGAAATATATGATATGGGGCTTGCAATCACAGAAACACAATCAAAGGCTGGCATAAAGATAAGTGAAAGTACAACAGCGAATTTTGTTGGAATGCTCATTGAGGGTAATTTACTTATGGTTGCTTTACCTAAAAATGAATATGAAAAAATGATACAGCAAGAAAAAGGACCATACACAATAAATGGATGTATAACTAATTTTACTGATGAAGATTTTAATTTTATAAAAAATGAACTTATTAATAATGGCATCCCAGCTGAAAAGGTTGATTCATTTTTATATCCGACATATGTAGATTATAAAACTCCTTTAGACACAGCACTTCCATTTATTATTTTAGGAGGTGTATTTATAGTTTATATATGCATTTTATCTCCTCATATTTTTAAAAGTAAAAAGGCTTTAGAAAGTTTAAAAAAATATCATAATGGAGATATTGAATATGCACGTACGAGAATTGATAGTGAAATATCACTACCGGATATTTATAAAAATGGAGCCATCACAATCACACAAAACTTTATAATGCTTGATAGTCAACAAATTGTACTTGCACTTCCTTTAAAAGAACTGGTATGGGTTTATAAAAAGGTTATTAAAAAAAGTGCATTTCTTAGAAAAACAAATGGATTAGTATTTGTTTTTTCAGATAAGGGTAGATATGAAATTGATTTTTATAAGAAGGGTAATATAGTCGATGAGACTTTGCAGTACATTTCAGAACATGTAAATACATGCTTGATTGGTTATTCTAAAGAACGTGAAAACCTATTTAAAAGAAATTCTGATGAATTTATTCGCAGTTGGAAAACTAATAATATGGACACTAGTATCTAATATTATAGTTATCGCTTTGTATATCCTGCATAAACAGTTATTTATGCAGGATATATTTTTAAAATATGGAGCCATAGAGCTTTTAAAGTAATATGCAAAAGACTACTTAACTTAAAAAAACTTACATTAGAAGTATTTCCATTTAACGAGAGAGCGATAAAAGCATATACAAGGCTTGGTTTTAAGATTGATGAAGAAGTGGATACCAAGGAACTAATAATGTCTATGAATTTATAATTGCTAGGAGAGTATTATGGAAAATATAAAATTAGTCATTTCAGATTTGGATTTTACATTGCTTCATACAAATAAAAGCATTTCTGAGTATACTCAAAAAATATTTGCAAAATGCTCCGAATATGGAATTAAGACAGCAATTGCGACAGCAAGATATAGAATAGGTGCAGAAAAGTTTATTAATATTATAAAACCTGATTTCGAAATTACTACTGATGGAACGATGATATATTGCAATGATGAATTAATACATGGCTGTGGATTTAATTTGATGACAACTAATCAGATTATTAGTGAAATAAGAAATATTAGCAAAACACAGGAACTAACAGTAGCAACAGATATGGGGATTTTATGGAACAGCCAACACATTACCGAGTCGACAATATTGTATAAAGCTATCTATAATGATTTTTTAAAGCCATTACATTGCAGCGCATATAAGATAGTAACTGAATTACCTAACAAAGAAACTGCCTTAAAAATAGCAAGTAAATTTCCGGATTGTAGATTGATTTCCTATAGAGGAGAAGATAGATATGGCTTTGTTAGTAAAAATGCAGATAAAGTTCAAGCAATTAAATCATTAGCAAGTTATTTGAATATTGAATTATCAAATATTATTGCATTTGGGGATGACTTAAATGATTTAGAAATGCTTAAACAATGCCGTTATGGTGTTGCTGTTTCAAATGCAGTAGAAGAAGTATTAAGTGCAGCTGATTATGTTACTGCTTGTAACGATGAAGATGGAGTTGCTAAATTTATTGAAAAAAATATTTTTAATAGAAAGATTGATAAGAATAAACAGATTTGAAAAACATGATTTTTTCTGTAATACATAAATTTATTATGAGGAGGTTATGTATTATGAAGGATGTTATTGTTAGTTCTTTGATGCAACTTATGATTGTGATAATAGCGACATTTTTATTGTACCTGTTTTTTGGTAGGAAGAAAGAAAGCTATTTTAAATGGATTGGTCTTTATAAACCGGTGAATTACTCATGGATAAAATATGGAATGATTGTTCTGATTTCAGCATTTATCGTTATGCTTGTACCATTAATACTACTTCAATCTGCAGGGAAAATACCTAAAGAGATGTTATTCACAAAGGAATTAAGTGGTAAAGGATTAAATATTGATACTATTATTATAATTCTATTTAAAGCTGTAATTCAAACAGCTTTATCAGAAGAAATATTATTTAGAGGATTTATTGGGAAGAGAATTGCTAATAAATTTGGATATTTAGCAGGGAACATAACTCAATCAATTCTGTTTGGATTACCTCATGGATTGCCCATAATACTAGCATATGGTGAATACATTTCTGGTGTTACGTTAATAGTTTCAGCAGGGGTTGTGGGATATATGCAATTCCAATTGAATGAGAAAAAAGCTAATGGTAGTATAATTCCTAGTGTATGCATTCATGGACTAATGAATATAATGTCCTTTGGAAGTAAAACATTAGGGTAATGCTATGGAGTGGTGATTTTGGTAGGGGGGATACAATTGAAAAAAAATAAAATAACTATCATCATATTATGTATTTCTCTAGTTATTAATGTAAGTCTCATTTTTATAAACGTAAGTAAAACAAAAAAAATTAGCACTATGCAAAATGATATAGATAAAACACTTAAATACTGTTTGAGTAGTGCATATTCAGACTTTTCTATAGACTTTAGAAAAGATGATAGTTTCTATAAACGAGCATTTGCAAATATAAATGCAGCAGCTTTGCTTTCAGAACTTTCAACTTATGAAAAAAAGAATGATTTACTTGATGTAAGCCTTGATAACTTATATCACTTAATGTTGAATGCTCCATATAAGGATATTATTGATAATAATCAAAAGAATTTTCATGACTATCTTTTAAAAATGCAATTAAATCCTGGGGATATCGAATCTACAAAAGTACTTTTGGATTATATGAATAAAATGAGAATAAAAAAATAGAAATGCTTATCTATCAAGGTGAAGGAAAATTCGCATCATATGCCCAATCTGCTGAATGAAGATGAAAAAAGTATGGAAAGAATAATTATAATAATTTTAGCAATCGTATGGATGAAAAATAAAGCGTACAATATATATATACTTAATGCTTGAAGGGAGTGATTGGCATGAAACGCCAGAGAATACGTGAAAAGGTGATTTTACTTTAAAAGAATATCGGCAGGCAGAATAGTGTCTGCACATATAGAGGATATCACTGCTCATTTCTTTATGATGAGGAGTTGTGTTTGCAATGCACAATTCTATAGCGTAAGAATTTTAGACCGCAGGCATAGCCTTGCGGTCTTTTTGTGTGCAAAAATATAATGAAAATTAGCATTATAAAATATGGAGGAGACTATGGATTTAGAGGAATTGGGATGGAGTTCATTTTTTAATGAACAGCTTATAGATAACGAGTATAAAAATTATTTTCCGGCAAGAGTAGTATCTCAGCATAACGACGTATATAATATCATCTCACCTATAGGCGAGTATACTGCAAAGGTAACAGGCAAATTTCGTTTTTTAGTGAAGCAAACTATGGATTATCCTGTAGTTGGGGATTTCGTATTAGCAGAGAACATTGAAGGCTCTGATAATGCGCTAATTCACAGGGTAATGAAAAGAAAGAATTGTTTTTCAAGGAAGATGCCTATTTCAGGCGGAAGAAGATTAAAAAATGGAATGATTGATGGTGGAACAACTGAAGAACAGGTAGTTGCTGCTAATATCGATACTGCATTCATAATGTGTGGGCTTGATAATAATTTTAATATTTCAAGAATTGAGAGGTATTTAACTCTTATAAGACATAAAAAATTACAAGGAGTTATACTGCTTAATAAAATTGATTTGTGTGAGAACTTGGAAAAATATTTATCTCAAGTAATTGAAATAGCTGGTGAAATCCCGGTATTACAGGTTAGTGCAGTTATGAAAACAGGACTTGAACAGCTAAATGCTTATATGACGAAAGGGAAGGTAATAGTATTCCTAGGCTCTTCTGGAGTGGGAAAATCAACGCTGCTTAATTCTCTCGCCGATGAGAAAGTTCAGATAACCGATAGAACCAGTGATTATTCTGGTAAAGGCAGGCATACTACAACTCATAGGCAAATGTTTTTTCTTCCCTCTGGCTGTATGATAATTGATACTCCGGGAATGAGAGAGGTGCAATTGTGGGCAGATGTTGATGATTTGGATTTTGTTTATAAAGATATTTTGGATATAATAGCACAGTGCAAATTTTCAAACTGTACTCATCAAAATGAGCCTAACTGTGCAGTAAGGGCAGCTCTTCAAAGCGGTACTATAACACAGGAACGATACGAACGTTATTTAATGCAGCAAAAGGAGCTAACAAGATTAGGACAAAAGAAAAAGGAATATAATAAAAAATTTAAGAAAAAGGGGAATGTAAAATGATAAAATTAAAATATTTATTTGATAATAGAGATTTGGCTGAAATGCTATTAGGAAACTGGGAATATGATGAAGATTCACTTGAAATGTTTAAATACTTTAGGATTTCTTCTAATGCCATATACCCATTTAGAAATAAAGGAAAAATTAAGTTATTAAGGTTTGCACCTGTTTCAGAAAAGGACAAAGATAATATTTTAGCAGAGCTGGAGTTTATCAGTTATTTACATGCAAATCAATATCCAGCATTAAAAACAGTGCTGTCAAAAAAACATGAGGAATTAGTAACAGCTAAGACACCCTGGGGAGAATATTATGCAACTGTATTTGATAGAGTTTCAGGAGTTCAGATTGAGGACACAGATTTTAGCGATGATATTATGTTTGAATATGGTAAATCATTAGGAAAGCTTCATAAGTTATCATCAAACTTTACCCCAACATATAGAAGATGGTCATATGAAGATGTGCTTTCATGGATTTATGATACTTTAATAGAATTACCAAACCAGAAATTAGCTCTTAAAGAGGTAGATTTACTTAGAAACTATTTTTCAAAACTCTCTAAATCCCCTGAAAATTATGGGTTGTTTCATTATGACTTTGACTTGGATAATGTTTTCTATGATGAAGCAACACATACTTGTAATGTAATTGATTTTGATGATTCCATGTACAATTGGTATATTACAGATATTGAACAAACACTGGACAGTATTAAAAAAGAAATTGATCCAATGAGGTATGAGCATGTTAAGGAATGTTTCCTGAGTGGATATAGAAGCGAATATTCGGTTACTGATGAAATGCTTTCTCTACAGCCAATATTTAGACGATTTGCTAATCTGTATTCTTATACTCGTGTTCTAAGGTCATCAGTTGAAATATGGGACAATGAACCTGAATGGCTTGTTGATTTAAGAGTTAAGTTGGATAGCTTTATGAAAAATGAATCGATATATTTTGGGAGTGAGTTATAAATATTATTTCTATATACAAACATAATTCTTTTGAATAGTGTAATATAGATTTATCAATATATGATGCATTGATATGATACTAGGGTGTTTGTGAAGATGAAATGTAATGGAATTTTTGCAACATACATAGTATTGAGTTCAGATTGCAAAATAAAAATGGGAGTGAAAATTATGAAACTATTATTAATTGAAGGTCAACCAGGGTCAGGGAAATCAACATTTGCTTCAAAAATAAGCAATGATTTTGAAAAAAGAAAAGTTGAGTTTATTTTAAATGATGAGTATATTCAGGATACAGAGATATTTGGCGACTTTTGGGAAGATAACTCTATGACAAGTACCCAAGCAATACAGCTTTTTCTCTCAGCTTGGAGAAAATATATTTCAAAATATTTAAATACAAATTCGATACATATATTTGATAACTCTATTATGAATCATGTCCAGTATTTAATGGCTCTTACAACTTCTGAAGAAGAAATAATGGATTTCTTTAAAAATATAAGTGATATATTCAGAGAAATTGATACTCAAATGATATTTTTAGATGGAAATTCAGAAGTTGTAATTAAAAGGGTTGATGAGATAAGAAAAAATGGATGGGGAGAACGTGTAGCATCATTATTTGAGACATATCCTTACCAAAAGATAAGAAACAGAACAGGAAAGCAAGGGCTAATTGAGTTTTTTAGCGATGCTCAGAATTTAAAAAGAAAAGCCTTAAAATATTGGGAGTATCCTGTTTTAAAAATAGATATTACTGAAAACAATTGGGGTGAGTATGAGAAAAACATTTTTAGTTTTATAAAAGAATCGTATCTATAATTTGAATAACATGCTGCATTGTTAAATCAAATATAGGATACTATATTTGATAAAATAATGGGTGTAAGGTACATCATATATATGTGCCTTACACCCATTCTCATTTTTTAGAATAAATCAACATTCTCAATATTTCTTATTGATAAATATGCAATTCCTACTCCTATTACAGCAAGGGATAATGGTATTGCAATTATTGAACTCAATGAAAAACCACCATTATTTCCACATACAATAGAAACTATTAATATTGATGATATTATAGTAGCTGGCACCGATTTTTTTCTCATTCCAAAATAAAGAGGTATCAAGCTCATTCCGCTAGCTGCCAATGCATTTATGCATATATTTTTAAGATTATTAATTACTAATGTGATTGTTAATTTATCTGGTATCAATTCATAGATATTATTTATAAGGCATAGAACCCCACCTATAAAAATTTCTGATATAACTATCGATACAAAAGTGAATATTGTTATAACCAGTAATTTTGATATTATTAGTTTTTTCCTATTTATAGGATACATAAACAATACCATAATTGTTTTGCTTTTATACTCTTCAATGACATACTTTGCAATTAATGCTGAAGCAAAAATTATAAAGGTAGACTTTACTAAAGAATCAATGATTGAGAATGCAAATACATAATTATTGAAAGCAATTTTTCCCTCTGCTCTTTCTCCAAAGTTGATTATTGCTATGAAACCTAGAATAACCAAATTTGCAATCATAGCACCTCTTATTGAGCCTTGAATTTTAAATTTCTTTAGCTCTAATTTTATTAGATTAAGCACTTAAATCACCACCATTTAATAATTTTAAGAAGTAGTCCTCTAGGGAGCTATTTTTTCTAATTATTGCTTCAATGGAAATATCATTTAGAACTAAAGTTTTTGACACTTCTTTTTGGGATATTCCTGAATCATATATTCTTATCAAGCTATTATCTATAACCTTAAAGTTAGCTATATTCAGATTATTAGCCAAAATATATGATGCCTTTTTACAATCATCAGTAGTTAATTCTATATAATCTGTAGTTCTCTCTCTGATATTATCCATGGATACTTCCTCAATCAGTCTTCCTTTATTTATAACTCCTATTGTATCAGCTATTTGCTCTACTTCTGATAGAATATGGCTTGAGATTAATATTGTTATTCCATATTCCTTACTAAGCATTTTAAATAAATCCCTTATTTCCTTAATTCCTATTGGATCTAAACCATTAATTGGTTCATCCAATATTAAGAGTTCAGGTTTTGTTGCAATTGCTCTGGCAATTCCAAGTCTTTGCTTCATACCAAGTGAAAAGTCTTTAACTAATTTATTTTCGATGTTCTTTAAGTTTACAAGGTCTAGTGCCTCATCAATAGCCTTCTTGTTATAATACCCCATGTACTCACAGTGAAGTTCTAGATTCTCTCTGCCACTTAATTTTTCATAAAATATAGGATACTCAATAATTGTCCCCATTCGTTTTAATATTTCATAGGATGTATTAGTTAACTTTTCACCAAAAATCTCTATTTCTCCACTTGTTGGCTTTGTAATATTTGTCATTATTTTCATAACAGTTGTTTTACCTGCTCCATTTGGCCCTAGAAATCCATAAATTTCTCCTTTATTTATATTCATACTTACATTCGACACTACTTCTTTACCACTGTAGGCCTTTATTAAATTATTAGTTTTTAATACATATGACATATTGTGTTTCACCTCTCAATTACTAACTATATTTCTAGTTTATCTATTGAGCTTATCTTTTTTCTTAATCAAATCTTACAAAATTCTTAAGTTAAAGCAGTATAAAAAACAAGATACTGCTTTTAAGCATCTTGTTCTAACTTATCCTATTAATAGGTGATCCTTTTTAACTTAAAAGAGAATATAGTCTTTTCATTGGGCTTACTATAAAGTGATATGGTTCCACCTAATTTCTCAACAAGCCTTTTGGTTATTGTAAGACCAAGCCCGCTGCCTTGATATTGCTTGTTTCGTGAATCCTCAAGGGTATACATTCTTTCAAAAACGTTATCCTTATGTATTTCATTTATTCCTTTGCCCTTATCCCATATACTAACACAGGCAAATTCATTATCACCCTTTAAAGATAACCCTATTATATTTCCGCTACTTCCATATTTGATGGCATTTGAAATTAAGTTGTTTATTATTCTATCAAGTGCTTCTTCATTTCCTAATACATAAATGTTGGTTTCAGGAATATCAACAATAACTTCTATGCCTTTACAGGTTAAAATATCATAAAAGGTTAATATATTTTTTCGGCAGACTTCGTTTATATTAATTCTGGTTAATGGGATATCCTTATCACCTGACTCTAGTTTTGTTAGATCAAAAAACTTATTAATAAGTTCTATTAACTCATTTGCTTTACTTTGTACCTTTAAAAGCATTGAGTCCCTTTCCTCATTAGCCATGTTGTTATCCAGCCTCATAGTTTCGATATATCCAAGTATTACTGTAAGTGGAGTTTTCAAGTCATGAGAAATGTTTGAAAGCATTTTTCGCATTGATATTTCACTTTTAGTGTATTCGGCTAACATTTTTTGATTATGTTCCAGAAGATTATTAATTGAATTTAGAAAAGCTATTATTTCCCTATCACTTGTAAAGGTTAATAGTTTTTCACTAGTTTCATTTTCTATAATACTGTTCAGTTTATTGTACATATATTTTAAGCTATCGGTTCTTCTCTTTATGGATATGTACTGGGCAGATATTACTCCAACTAAAATAATAATTATTAAAATTAGAAAAACAGTCATTCTATAATTCCCCCAACCTGTAACCAATTCCCCATAATGTTTTAATATATTTAGGGTTAGAGGGGTCGTCCTCTATTTTCTCACGAAGTCTTCTCATATGAACGTTTATCACGTTTTCATCTCCAAAATAATCATCATTCCAAATAAAGCTATATATTTGTGCTTTTGTAAAAACTCTATTGGGGTTTGCAATAAAAAGCTTTAGAATATCAAACTCCTTTGAGGTTAGCTGTATGTTTTTATCATTTTTAATAACCGAAAAGTTATTTAAATCAATTATGAGTTCATGAAATTTAATAATTGTTTCTTCTTCTTTTTCAGGTTTTGAGTATTGAGTAGAACGTCTTATTGCAGACTTTATCCTTGCAGTAAATTCAACCATTGAAAATGGCTTGGAAATATAGTCGTCAGCTCCGAGTCCCAATCCTATGGCTTTATCAACATCACTGCCCTTAGCAGACATTATTAGAATAGGTACTAAGCTTTTTTCTCTAATTATTTTCATAACCTCTATGCCATCTAGCTTAGGCATCATTATATCAAGAACAACTAAATCAAAGTTATCCCTTAAGAAGTTTTTAACTCCTTCTTCTCCATCAAAAGCAGTTGCTACTATAAATCCTTCCTTGGTTAAGTAATTAAAAACCATCTCACTAATACTTGTATCATCTTCAATAAGCAAAATCTTATTTTGCATTCCCATCCCACCTTTATTTATCACTATGTTTACATTTTAACCTAATTCATGTTGTAAATAAATATAGGATTAATAGGGTATCAAGTTATTCTTGTATATGGCTAATTATGGTATAATCAAAATTGATTGGAGGATATATTTATGTTTTATAGTTATAATAATTGCACAGATGAAGTAAGAAATGAAATTGAAGCAGTTGTTGATTTGTGTAAAAGATATATTTTAGACAACCTAATAGGTGTTTATCTTCATGGTTCATTGGCTATGGCATGCTTCAATCCTAATAGAAGTGATTTGGATTTTATAGTTGTAGTTAAAGAAAAAATATCACCTGAAATAAAGATTGAAATAGTAAGGAAATTAATGAGTATATCTTTAAGCCCTTCACCTGTTGAGATAAGTTTTTTAACTGAAAAAAATCTTATAAGGGAGGGTAATGCTTTTCAATATGATTTACATTATAGTGAGTATTGGAGAAAAAAATATGAGAAGTTAATTACACAAATAACAGCCAAGATATGGAATGATGAGTCACTTGAGGATGCCGATCTATCAGCACATATAAGGGTGATAAATGAAAGAGGAATTACTATATATGGCCAGGATAAAGAGAAGGTTTTTCCCAAGGTCAATGATGAAGATTATATAAAGGCTATTTTATATGATTTTGATGATGCTTTTGATGGATGTACAGATAAACCAGAATATTATATTTTGAATGCATGCAGAGTTTTGCATTTTTTAGAAAATAGGTATGTAACATCAAAAAGAGAGGGCGGAGAATGGGGAAAAGATGTGCTGCAAAATAAATATAGGCAACTGATTGAGGCTGCCCTTGATGTTTATACAGGCAAAGCATCTTATTTAGAGTTTAATAGTAATGCCATAAAAGAATTTTTGGAGTACATAACTAATAAAATAAAAGAAAATATAAAGATATGGTGGTGTTAGCATGAAAAAACCAAAGATGATTCTGTTTGATTACGGTCAAACTCTTGTAAATGAAAAGCATTTTAATGCACTAAAAGGTACAATGGCAGTATTAAAAGAAGCTGCAGTTAATCCAAATAATATTTCAGCAGAAGAAGTACAAGCTCTAGCCTATGATTTGGCGAAGGATATACGTAGATATGGACAGGATTTTGAAAGGAACTCTTTTCTGGAAGTACATATACATATTTTTCAGAATTACCTTTATGAATATTTTGGTATTGAATTGACAAAATCACCTGAGGAAGTTGAGAGAATATTCGAAAGAGCTGCAGTCACTGGAGAGCCAACAAAAAATATAGCAGAATTTTTACAGTTTCTAGATAGCCAGAATATACGTACTGGTGTAATAAGTAACATATCCTTTAGTGGTAAGTTATTGAAGAATCGTATTAATACATATATACCTTCAAATAAATTTGAGTTTATAATTGCAAGCAGTGAATATGCATTTAGAAAGCCCCATAAAAGAATATTTGAGCTTGCTCTTCGTAAGGCAAAGCTTGAACCATGTGATGCTTGGTATTGTGGAGATAACGCTGTGTTTGATGTTGACGGAGCAGCAGATTTTGGTATGTCTTCTGTATGGTACAAGGGAGCAATAGAGAAGGAAAATAAAAATATTCCTAAAAGGGAACATCTAGAAGTAAAGGATTGGAATGAACTGATAGAAATACTGATATAATTTTAATATATTTAGATTAATCATACTAAAGATTCTATATTATATGTTGTACAATTAACCAAGGAAAATGATTTGTATAAATTTAAAGAGTGGTTATGTAATAGTATATTGATAATGAAAATTGGAGGCTAATATATGGACAAAAAATTACATGTGCATTTTATGGGCATTGGAGGAAGTGGAACTGCTCCTGTTGCAATAATAGCTAAAAAGCTTGGATTTGAAGTATCAGGCTGTGACATTGAGAAATCAAGCTATTATGGAGATGAATTACGTGAAAATTCTATTGAAATAAAAATTGGCCATAATATTGAACACTTGGAAGACGTGGATGTTGTAGCTGTATCACCAGCAATTTTTGATATAAATCCAAATCATCCAGAGCTTTTAGAAGCACGCAGGAGAAATATATTAATGACATGGCAGGAATTTATGGGTAAATATCTTCATGATAAAAAGGAGCTTATTTGCATAGCTGGAACTCATGGAAAATCAACTACAACTATTTTAGCAGGCCTAACTTTTGAAGCAGGAGGCCTAGACCCTATAGTTGAAGCAGGAACAATATATAAACCATGGGGAAGCGGATTCCGTTTTGGAAATTCAAAATATTTTGTATGTGAGGCTGATGAATTTAACTGTAATTTTTTAAATTATTCACCCTCAGTAGCTATTATCAATAATATTGAAATGGATCACCCAGAATATTTTAAGGATTTTAATGAATTTAAGAATGCGTTTAAAGGATTTATAAAAAATATAAAAAAACAGGGGTTACTGGTTGTTAATGAAGAGAGTCAGGGAATAAGGGATGTTCTTATTGAAATGAAGGAATGGCTTAACGAAAATGACATTAAGGTTGTAGGCTACTATATAAAGGATAAGTTTGATTTCCCATTTGATTTTGAATATAGAGCAGAGGTAACAGGATATACTCCGGATTCTATTGAATACAATTTAGATGGTGAGGATTGGAAGCATAATTTCAAGCTAGGTATTCCAGGTGAACACAATCTTATGAATTCCCTAGGGGTTGTATGTGCAGCCTATAAATTAGGAGTAGATTTAAAGGCTATAAGTGGTGCTTTTGAGAATTATAAAGGTATTGGCAGACGAGGTGAACTAGTTGGAGAAGTGAAGGGTATAAAGGTTTATGATGATTATGGTCATCATCCAACTGCAATTTCAGCTACGCTGGATACTTTTAAAATGTGCTATCCAGATAGATGCATTTGGGCAATTTATGAACCTCATCAAATTTCAAGGTTAAAATTATTTTTAGAAGGGTTTGCTTCAGCACTTAATAAAGCTGACAAGGTAATAGTTACAAAAACATTTGTCGGAAGAGAAATCCATAAAAAAATTCAGCCAATTGATATGGACTTACTGATAAAAAGAATTGATGAAGGTAAAGCGGAATATATTGAGGATTTTGATGACGTTGCAAAGAATATTACCTCAAAAGTAAATCCCGGGGATGTAATAATAGTTTTTGGAGCAGGTAATTCACATAAGCTTACAAAGGGAATTATTGATGCTTTGCAAGTAAATTAGGAAGGATGAAATCACAGTGAAGGTTAAATTAACTATCCTAGAAAGTAAGTGTCGAGGAAATTATCATAAGGCAGGAGATGTTTACGTAGTCGAAGATATTTGCCCTCCTATATGCCATGAATTATGGCAAAGTATATATCCTAGTGTCTATACGTTACTGAATAATGGTGATCTGGACTTTGGAAACATAAGAGCAAAAAAATTTCAAACCAGGTGTCCAGATAACGGAAGAGTTTTAATTCAGGGAGAAGTAATTGAGGAATAATAGGTTCTATAGGATTTATTATAAAAGATAGATGCTGGAGGTGTGAAATGGATAAGAAAAGAGCGGCAGGGGAAAAAGCAACAGAATTTATAAAGGATAGAATGATTGTTGGCTTAGGAACAGGTTCAACTGTGTATTATACAATTAACAAATTAGGTGAGATGGTTGCTAATGGGCTAAGAATCAAAGCAGTTTCAACTTCAAGATCAACTACAGAACTAGCAGAAAAACTTGGAATATCATTGGTCTCTTTAAATGAAATAGATCACATTGATATTACTATAGACGGAGCAGATGAGGTAGATGATGCTTTAAATGGGATTAAAGGTGGTGGAGGAGCTTTATTATATGAAAAGCTTGTAGCTGTTTCCTCAGATAAAGTGATTTGGGTTGTTGATTCAAGTAAAATGGTTAAGAAGTTAGGAAGGTTTCCATTGCCAGTAGAAGTTATTCCATTTGCATATAATCAGGTTCTCAACAAATTTAAAAACATGGATTTTAACCCTAAAGTAAGGATGAAGAATAATAGCTTTTTTATAACAGATGGAGGGCATTATATTATAGATCTCTATTTAAATGAAATTGAAAATCCATATGAATTGCAAAACAATTTAAACTCAATGCCCGGAGTTGTTGAACATGGAGTGTTTCTTAATATAGCAGATACTATTATTGTTGGTAAAGAAAATTCGGTAGAGATTATAAATAAAAGATAGAAGGTAAAATTAATGGGCTTAAAACGATAATTATACTAATGTGATGAATGTTGATTATCAAAATTGGAGGAATGAAAATGGAGATTAAGCTAGAGAAAGCATCAATAGAACAAAAATCTATATTGAGAAATTTGATGGAATTATATAATTATGATTTTACTGAGTTTGATTGTGAGGATGTAAATGAATATGGCTTATATGGATATAAGTACTTAGATCATTATTGGACAGAAGAAAATAGATATCCATTTTTAATAAAGGTTGACAACAAGTGGGCAGGATTTGTACTTATACGAAATCAAGGCTTAAATGCACTTGATAATAATATTTATTCAGTTGCTGAGTTCTTTGTAATGAAAAAGTATAGAAAAATGGGGGTGGGCAAAAAAGTGGCCAGAACCACATTTGATACATTTAAAGGCGAGTGGAAGGTAGGGCAGCTCGAAAAAAATATCCCAGCCCAACGTTTTTGGAGAAATGTTATATCAGAATATACTAATGATAATTTCGAGGAAGTTAAAGAATCAAATTGGGATGGACCTATACAGAAATTTACTAATGTATAAAAGAAGAAATTTAGCCTTTGACCTCTATATAAATTGCAATAAAGATTTTGAATAATGTATATTATGATTAATGAATCAAGGAATATGATTTCGCATAAATGTTTAGGGTTAAGCAATGTAGAATCATTTATGTAAAACATATAGATAAGATGCAAAAAATATTTTGAGGAGGGAAAATTATGTGTGAAATATTTGATATTTCATATGCTGAGATTGAAGTTATCAAGGAACTTTGGGAAAAAAATAGAAAGTATCATGAGAATATTTCAGAATACTTTAAAGAATTATGTCACTCTTTTAACTTTGAAGAAAGAATGAAACCTTTTAGTATGTATGACAGCGAGACAATGAAAATAACTGTTGCAAGAATTGGTAATGAATATGTTGGTTACTGTATATCAACAATAACCAATGGAAAGGGAGAACTTGATTCGCTTCATGTAAATGAGATTCATAGGGGAAAGGGGATTGGAAAGAAGCTTGTGTCCAAACATATCCAATGGATGAAAGAAAACAAATGTAAGGCAATTGGAGTAACTGTATCCCAGGAAAATGAATCTACGATACAATTTTATAGGAAGCTTGGATTTTATCCATATACTTTATATATGCTGCAGAAGTAGAATGGTTAAACTAATTTTATATCAATATAGAATATAATCATAGGAAGTGAGAATATGAGAATAAATTTCTCAAAAAAGAGGAAATGTATATTATCAATTCTTCTGGTTATACTTGGAATGGTTTTATTATTCAATACAAATAACAATGCAACACCATTTGTGGGAAAAGTGTTTAAGCCAATTAGAAGAGGTTCATCAACTACATATTATGCAAGTGCTGTCTCTATGCTATTAATTTATTGTGGGTTTATATTCATAAACCGATTTGGACAAAATAAATTATTTGATAATGTTATTAAAAGGATAGTTGCTACAATTATAGTTATGTATCTTGCTAATCCATTAAATATTTTTTGCATAAAAATAGTAAAAAGCATGTCAAAGGACTTAAACTCAATTTATTATAATCGTGATGTAAATAATACTTTATATATTAATAACACTGATAAAGGTAAGAAAATATTAAACTGTACCATTGAATTAGAGAACTGTAGTGAAAAGCAGCAGGAATTTTATATAGAAGTTGAAGTTCCAGGATGGTACAAAAAATATTTTACTGAAGAAAAATTGAAAGCTAAAGAATACGATTATAAAACAGATAAAAAGTTTATATTAAATAGTAAAGAGAAAAAGGAAGTGGATTTATTATTTATAGCAAATATAAAAGAAATATATATTAATGTAAGTGGAAGTGTCAATGGATTTAACTTTAGACTATACAATGATAAAGGACAAGTTGAGTTTGTTGAGAGAAAATAATGGTATATATTAAATGTTCATTTAAGAGTAATTTCAACACTACAAAAATATTATTGGAGTGTGAGTCTTATATTATGAAAGACAGCAGTTTTATAGAGGACTTTAATTATGTTGTAAATACTATAAAATCAACACATCCATCATCTGTGTCTGGCTTGCCATATGATTTTAATGAATATGCTAGCTTAGCTGTCATTGAAATTCATGATGAAGATGAATTAATAGTCAATCTATGTAAGCTTACAGCATTACTGAAGGATAGCCATACAAATATTGAAGTCGAATATTCTCCAGATGATTTATGTGTTAATCTACCTTGTGTTTGGTTGAATGATGGTCTTTATGCAGTTGAAGATCGTCATGGAATATTGAAGGGTGATGAGATAATTGATATTGGATATCATGCAATAAACCAAGTGTTAGAACAGTTATGTACAATCATTCCTCATGAAAATATTTATCTTGTAAAAATGAGAACTACAACATATCCATTTATAAATTACCATATTTTTAGTGAATTTATGTTAAGCAATATAAAGGCATTGAATTCAAAAACAGTCAAGGTTACTGTATTGAGAAATAATCAAACTTTTACATATGAATTAGCCTTAGAAAAGTACAATGGATTTTTAGATTTTAAAAGCAATGAAAATTTTATTGATTTTTGGGTTGATAACTCTACTGCAATATTAAAACTAGATGAGTGTAGATATAATGATGAATATATAGAAAAACTTAATAATTTTTTTGATCTAGTCAGGAAACAAAATATATATAACATTATCATTGATCTTCGTGAAAATATGGGTGGAGATTCAAGAGTGGCAACCGAATTTCTCAAATACATCAGCATTGATAGCTATTATTTTTATGGTGTTAAAGAACGAAATCAAGATGACTTGATTAATATTAATTCAGAGAAATGCTTGATTAATAATAATACATATAAGAATGTAGAACTTTTCAAAGGCAAAATCATCTGCCTTGTTTCCAATAAAACCTTCAGCAGTGCAAGGATATTTGCGACAGTACTTAAAGACAATAACATAGCAAAAATTGTTGGAGAGCCAACAGGAGGTAAGCCGTGCTCCTATGGGAATCCATTACGGTTTAAAACTCCTAATTACAATATTAAATTTAGGGTGTCTTCAAGAATTTTCACAAGACCAGCTCATAGTTGCGAGGGTGATATTGCCTTATTTCCTAATGTGTTAATTTATCCGACAATAGAAGATGTTCTAAATGGACATGATGTTGTATTAAACGAAGCTATTAGTATGTTCACGAATTCTTAAGGAGGGAAAAACAATATGAATGATATTTTTATATGTAAAAGTCAAAGAGATTTTATTCCAGGTTTGCAGTTAAATAAAGAATTTTATAATGATGTTATTAAGCCACTAATAAATAAAGAATATCCTAATCTTAAATATGCAGCAGCGCTAACCGGGCATTGTTCAGATGTATTTGGATTTGATGATTATAAATCTACAGATCATGTTTGGGGTCCAAGATTACAAATTTTTTTAGAAAAAAAGGATTTCAATGTTATAAAAGATAATCTGGATACTTTATTCAAGTACAATTTGCCTTTTGAATACAAAGGATTTCCGACTAATTATAAGGCTGTAGAAGGATGGTTTAATAATGCTTATATGCAGTATAAAAAAGAATATCCTATAAATCATTTTATAGAAATAGAGACAGTAAATTCTTTTTTTAATAGAGATATTATAATTGATGAAGACTGGAAAATAAATTTCGAAGATTGGTTAGCCTTCCCAATACAGAACCTCTTGGAGTTAACAAGTGGAGAAGTATTTTATGATGGCTTTAGTGATTTAACAAAAGCTAGACGAGCTCTGGCATTTTTCCCAGATGAAGTTTTAATTTTACGCACTTATATATTATGGAAAGCGATTAATGAAGAACAGGCATTTATAGGAAGATGTGCAGAAAAAGATGATAGAATAGGTGAGAGTATTATTACCAATAGAATAATAAATAAGTTGATGAAAATATGTTTTTATTATGAAAAGAAATACTTCCCCTATAGTAAGTGGTTTGGAGTAGCTTTTAAAAAGCTTAAAATATTTAAAATTGTTTCTCCTTTAATAGAAAAGGCCCTAACTTCAACTGAAAGAAAAGAGCGAGAAACAGCTTTGAATGATTTATATGTTGAATTAATACATAAGCATAATTCTTTAGGATTAACAGGTTATGTAGAACCTAAAATTACAAACTATTACAGTAGAGGCTATACTGGGTTTGATTCTGAACTTATACTGAAAGAACTAAGTAAAAAAATAAACTGGAATAAAATAAAAGATATCGATTTGCTATCCAAGATAGAATTGTTCGATGATTCTTATTTTGGATGCAGCTATTTAATAAATAAAAAAATTGTAGGAGAATCAACAATAAAGAAAGATGGCAATGTATAATGATGAAATAAATATATTATGATTTAATAGTATTATAATTAGTCCTTGAGATTTAAGTTTATATTTGGGGCGGTTTTTAATAAACATTGGAATGAGGGGAAAATATTAATTGAAATACAAGGAGGAAAAAGGTGTTAATTAAAGATTTTGAGAAATTTATTATTGATACATTTACAAAAGAAAAATTAGAACTTGTAGAAGGAAAAAATGAATATGGTTTTACCAATATGGGAAAGGATAATATTTTAAAGGTAGGATATTGTACCAACTTAACTATTGGGGTTGCTCAAGAAGCAGCAAAAAATAATGTTAATCTACTAATAACTCATCATGATGCTTGGGAGTGGATGACTGGAATTAAGGAAGAGGCGCTAGGTATTTTAAAACAGAATAATATAACTCACTTCTATATTCATATACCATTGGATGATGCTGAATTTGGCAACAACACATCAATATTAAAAAAGCTTGGCTTTAAAGTCATAGACAAATTCTCTAATGATGAAGGAATGTATTGTGGCAGAATAGGAGAAATAGATAATCCAATAGAATTTAATGAGCTTGTTAGTAAAATAGAGTTATTACTGGAAGAGCCTGTACGTACATGGAGAAATAATGAAAAGCTAATAAAAAGAATAGGGGTAGTTACAGGTGCTGGTTTTTCTGCAATAGACATAAAAGATGCTGTTAATTTAGGCTGTGATGTATATCTTACTGGAGAGAAAATACTTTATACTGTTGAATATGCAAAGTACAGAAAAATAAATCTTATAGTTGGCAGTCATACATTTACAGAGATATTTGGGCTTGAGAATTTAACTCAAATGCTTAATAAAAAATATCCCATGTTAGAGATTATAAAGCTTAAAGAGGAACACATTGAGTAAACGTAATTGCGAGGTGCTTTTTATGAATCAAGATGAAAGAATGTATGTTGTTGAAAACCAGAAAGTAACCATAGAAAGAGAAATCAATGGAGAAAGAATTCTAGATATTGGCGGTGGCGGAGAAGGAATAATTGGCTTGTGCTATGGAGAAAAAGTAGTTGCCATCGATCCAAGAAAGGATGAACTTGAAGAAGCTCCAGAGGGACCACTTAAAATAGTTATGGATGCAAGAGAATTAGCATTTTTAGAAAACGCCTTTGATGCAGTAACAGCATTTTTTATATTAATGTATATTAAAAAGGTCGATCATGAAAAGGTTTTTAGTGAGATTTATAGGGTGCTTAGAAAAGATGGGAAGTTTATTTTATGGGATACTGAAATACCAGAATATGATGGAAGTATTAAAGATATATTTGTAATTAAACTTCAAATAAGCACAACAAATAAACGAATAGAAACTGGTTATGGAACCTTAAGAAAAGACAAAATGCAAGATATTGAATATTTTAAGAATATGGGAATCAAGGCTGGATTTAAAGTAATAAAAGAAGAACAAAATGATGCGGTATTTAAAATAGAGTTTGTAAAATAAAATCCAAAATAAATGGCACAAGGAAAAATTTTTTCTTGTGCCTTAATGGTTATGGTTGAATTTCCTTAATGTAAACAGCCCTATAAGTTAATTTGCCATTTATTCTTGTACTTTCCATAAGGGAGACTTTATTAACCTTTATTTCCGTTGAATTTATTTTAATTTTTCCAAGTTGCTCATCAAAACCAGTCTTAAAAACTGTCTCACGGGATAGAGTTATATGAGGACTATAGCCTCTGAAATCCTTTGGAAAGTCATTTTCATATAGAATAGTCTCGAGGGTATTATATAGCCTATCAAGAACTTTATCTTCATTTTTTATACCTATCCAAACGATTTTCTTAGATTCTTTGGTGAAAAATCCAAGCTTATTAAATTTAAAGGAGAATGGATCAATTTGCCCTACAGCTCTATCAAGGGAGGATTTTAGTTTTGTGAGATTTCCTTGCTCAATCTCGCCCATAAATTTTAGTGTGAGATGAAAATTTCCTTCATGACTGAAATTACCCTTAACTGAATTTTCTCTTATAATATTTTGAACTTCCTTAATATACTCTTTTGTCTCATTATCAAATTCTATTGCAAAAAAGAGCCTCATTTTGTAATCCCTACTTTCTTATACAATGTAATAAAATTCTTACATTACACTTTACAAAACAGTCTATCACATCACTTTAATTCTAAGGCGTTTTTCATTTTATGTAAATGCAAATATATAATGGAATAGGTTATTATGCTATAATTGTATTTATTATGAATCAAAAATGGGGGAAATGGGATGAAAAAATTAACATTAGATAATATTGAAAGATATATAGAACTAAATAATGAGCTTTCTTTTGAAGATCCATATGTGCTAAAGACAACAAAGGATGAATTTTTGAAAACTAATATGGAGAATATTAAGTCAGAATTTCTAGATATATTTGTGCTATCCTGCAGCAGTGAAGATATTGGTTTTGTAGAAATTTTCAAAGAAACTGATATAGCGATAGTAGAAACAATATATGTTAAAAAACAGTATAGAGATTACCATATATATAAAAATATGTTGGAGTTTGTACATGAATATTACTCTAATACCAATATTAAAAGAATCAAATTTACTGGATTAAATGATAAAGGTTGTTTAACAGAAGCCTTAAAGGATTCAGGTTTTATAATGGAAAAAGAACATATTCAGATGGAAAAAGCTATTCAAGATTTATCCAGTGAAAATATAAGAATAGACAGCAAAACCTTCTATGAAATAGGTGATAAAAAATGGATTCATAATTTCATGAAGGAATGTATGGAAGGAAGTATCTTCAATTACAAAGAAGAAGAAATCGATGAATTGACTCACACAAATAGCGATTTGGTATTTGTACTATTCGAGAGCAATAAGCCCATAGGCTTTATAATCTCATATATAAATGAAAAAAGAAATAAACAGGAGAATAAAAAGGTTATATATATTGAAGAAATTGCTGTTCTTAAGGATTTTAGAAATAAAGGCTACGGATATAAGCTTATTGAGTTTATTTTAGATAAAGGTAGAAGCAATGGAATGGATACTGGGAGACTTCATGTATATAGACATAATGAAAAGGCATATGGATTGTATAAAAAGGTGGGCTTTAATGAAATAAAAAGTATAGGGCATTGGGCTAGGGCATTATAACAATTAAAAAAACACTACTTTGGTACATAGGGAGGTATATTATGGCAAACAATATATGGTCAGAAAATATACAGGGGATTTTAAATTTGGATTTAAGCAGAGAAATGAGATTTAGAGATGATAGAAAGGATCTGTTTTTAGGCTTGCTGAGTCTAAAACCGGGAATGACTGTAGTTGATATTGGATGTGGACCTGGGGCTATTACAAGAAAGCTGTCAAAATGGTTAGAAAACAAGTCACAAATAATAGGAATAGATAGAGATACTATATTTGTTAATTATGCAAATAAAAAGGCTAAAGAACAATGCTTGCATAATATAAGCTACTATGAAGGAGATGCACTAAATTTACCATTGGAAGATAGTTCAGTGGATGCCTGTGTATCCCACACAGTAATAGAACATGTACCAAACAGAGAATTCTTATTAGAGCAAAAAAGAGTGTGCAGAGCAGGGGGAAGGATATCTGTAATGTATGCAAGACCGGATAAATATATAAAAACCGAGCCTGACTTGCTACCAAAGCAAAGTAAGAGAGAGATAGAACTTTTAGATAAGCTGTTTAAGGAAAGTGATGATGCTAATAAAAAATATGAAGTTGCTAAGTATTGGCCTGATCCCATAGGGTTGCCGACATTATTTGAAGAACTTGGCTTTAAAAATATACAAATTGATGCGATTTCTATTCCAATGGTTATTGACGATGCTAGAAACAGTTTAGACGAAAAAGTAGCAATGCTTGAAGCAGAAAAGGCACAGTTGTTTGAGGGGATAGATATGGGGGTTAATCTAAATAAGGAAGGATTAAATGATATAGAACTAGCTGAATTAAAGCAGTTAATTGCAGAGAGATTTAATCAAAGACTTGGTTTTATAGAGGAAGGTAAACACATTTGGGATTATAGTATTTTATCACTGCAAATAGTGAGCGGTATGATAAAATAGGAAATTTTAGAATTTACAAATATAATATAAACAATTTTAAGGTAATAATTTAAAAAAGCATTAATAAGGTAGGTAAAATAGGCAAGTTGTGTAAACACTAAGGGACTATAAAAGCTCATTTATAGGATAGGAGATGGTAGTATGAGATTAAAACAAAAGAAGATATTCATTTCTATTGCTATATCAGCTATTCTTATAGGCGGCTACTACACTCTTTCATATTGGAATCTAATTCCTAAGAAAACATATACAGCAAAGGATTTTGACATTGAAACCATTAAAAGTGAAAACGATTATAATAAAAATGGAATAGATGATTATAATGACATTTTGTTAGGAGCCAGAAAAGATGCCGAAAACAAGCCAAAGTACAGAAGTGCCTATTATGAGGGTGGCTATCCCCCGGAAAATGAGGGAGTTTGCACAGATGTTGTATGGAGAGCCTTTAAAAATGCGGGATATTCTCTTAAAGATATGGTGGATGAACATATAAGGAATAATTTATCAATGTATCCAAGGGTAGCTGGAAAGCCAGATAAGAATATTGATTTTAGAAGAGTGTCAAACTTAAAGGTATTTTTTGATAGCAATGCAGTTTCATACAGCTTGGATCCTTATAAAATTAGTGAATGGCAGCCAGGGGATATAGTTATATTTGGTAAAAATTATTCCCATATTGCTGTTGTCTCTGATAAACGAAATAGTAGAGGGGTTGCATATATTATACATAATAGTGCACAACCTGTAAGGGAAGAGGATGCACTAATTAAATATTCCAAGAGTGCACCTATTACAGGACACTACAGATTCGAAAATAAACAAATCAAATAAGTATAACGAGCCTGTAAAAAATTTTGTGTAAACTTAATAAAAAGTACTCTTCTTTGGCAATAATTAAAATGTTTGAAATAACAAATTATTACAAGGAGGAGTATTTTTATGTCGAATCTCTGTAGATTTCTACAAGTCCCATTTAAATTTACATTCAGATTCTATAACAATGTTTTTCCTTCCGATAATATTATGATACATATCAGTCCTAATTTTATATTCTGTATCTCCAGTAATTATATATAGGGCCTCATATAGAACAGCTAAATCATATGTATAATTTTCGCTTGTAAATTTTTTTTGGCACTTGAATAAATAATTATGAGCAGCTTTGTAATTTTGCTTTATAACTTCAGTTATCCCTAGCATGAAATAGTAGTTACATTTACTGATTTTAGGCAGTACTTTTAAATTTATATCATAAGCTTTTGAAAGTATTTTGTCATAATCATATAAATTGAAGTAGATTATTATCTCCTGTAAAAGAAGTCTATTATACAAAGTTTCATCACTTATGTAATCTTTCTTACATTTTTCAACAACTTCAAGTGCATCAGTAAATCGTTTTGAATATCTAAGGGCATTTATATAATTTAAATAGCATTCTCCGGCTTCTATGTAATTTTCTTGACATAAATACATAGAGATAGCTTTTTTAATAAACATAATTGATTTTTCATAATCACCTATATTGTAATAAGCAATGTTAAGAGATATATACATATCAGGCATTATTTTAACATATTGAAGGTTTTGATGATTGTTTAGAAAGGTATTAAGTAAGTTGATTGTACTATTGAACTCTTCATTATATAAATAAACATAAGCAAGATTGTTGTGTATTATAAAACTTATAAGTGTATCAGAAACATTATACAAATATATATATTTTTTTGCAATTAATAAATATGACTTGCCCTTTTGATAATTCTTATTTTTAAGCATTATTTTAAATAATGTATTCAAGGCATTCAGAATAAGCAATATTTGCTTTTCTTGTACATCGGAATCTGATTTTGTGTAAAGAGAAAAATATTTTTTTAGATGTTTCAATGCTTCATAATAAATATACAAATTGAAATATGACATACCAACATAGTAGTATTTTGTTATATCAAAAGAATTGCTGAATGTGCAAGTATTATATTCATAATTTTTAACAATATCATAGAAGTGTTCCTGTATGAAGAGAGTTTCAAAATTGCTTTTTTCCGTATCTGTATTCTTATCTAAAGTATCCTCTGTATCGAAATCAGATAAAAAATAATTTAACGGCTTTCCAAATTTTTTGGATATATAAATTAACTGTGGAATTGATGGGAGCATTTTACCATTTTCAATTTTGCTTAAAATAACTCGATTTAAATAATTCCCGCATAAATCTTTTTGAGAAATATTATTTTTAAGCCTTAATTCCTTGACTTTACTACCAATACTTAAAATTTTCTTCACCCTCTTATGTAACTAATTATTACAAGATTAATATTTTAAAAGAAGTCTAGCTGAAAAAAGATGGATAATTAAGATTACAACATAAGATGTAATAATACACTAATATATATAATTGTACCACATAATACACGATTTAACAAAAAATGATATTAGTACTAAAATTATAGTAACATATTAATGAGAGGAGAGTTTATATGAAGAAAAAAATAATAATGGGCTTTTTAATAATGACATTATTAAATTCTTTTAATCTATACTCGTTTAAAAATAGCCTAGTTGCTGATGAAAAACCACCTAAAGTTTATATTATAGAAAAGATTAAAACTATATGAATTCTTTTAATTATCTGATTTGTACAAAACTTATATAGTTTTATAATAACTTTAGTTGTGCATAAAACAGCACAATTTGGAATGGTATTTACCCCATAAACTAAATGTTTTAACATGCATAAAAAATAAGAATAGACTATGTATGTGTTTATCCATAACGAGGAAATTTCAACACTGATACTATATCAAGAAAAAGTACAAACTAAAATGAGTATGTTGATCCCATATACATTTGTGTAAGGGTAAATTCAATTTAAAATTAATCAAGGATATTTTTCAATTGGTGGGCATTATATGTGCATTATTAAAAAGTTATAGTTATTGGCCATTACTATAAATATCAATAGGTAATTGCGAAATGGAATAGTGAAAATATGTTAAAACATGGTAAAATTGAGAGATAAACTTTTTTTATTGTACAATGTATAAAAGTTGGATTATGTACGAAAAAAGGGTATAAGAAATAAACATCTAAAAATTATGTTAAAGTTTAGAAATTATCTAAGCAATAAGAGGTTTTAAACTACGAATATACTTATGCTTATGAATGCGGTCAGCAAGAACAACAGTCATTAGCTGGGTAATACCAGATAGTAAAAAAATCTCAGATAGAGTTAATCTAGGTATGGCTGAGGTACAAGATGCATTTAAATTTGACTTATAAAAATGTAGCAAACTCAAATTGAATTAAACGAAGGGATTGGTGTAGTAGAATGGATGATGCAGTAAGTTTTTTAAATCAGAATGTTAAAATAAGAGATGGGCTGATAATGAGAAAACTCGATAACACATTACTTGCATATAATGAAAATAGTGGTGATATGTATGAGTTTAATGAAACGTCAGAGTTTATTGTTGATAAACTTAAAGAAGAAAAAAGTCTTAAAGAAATTTATGAGCTTTTATGTTCTGGGTATGAAGAAGAACGTGATGTGATTCTCCATGATTATGAAGTGCTTATTAAGCAATTGATTGATTTGAATGTTTTATTAATCAGCTAAAATAAGAATATAAATAAGACCAGCTAATAATAGTCAAGTAAAATAACGAAAAATTATTTTACTAAAAAATTGCATAACAAAAAGACCGTTGTAAAATAGAAAAACCTTCCGGTCAATTCGTCCATATGTATACATTTATAGTAACTAATATGTATTCTATGCCATCACAGGTAATAAAGTTTTATTGTAAACGTGGTACAATGGAAAACTTTATCAAAGAGAGTAAGAACGGCTTTGATTTTACTGCCGTTAGTAGTTCATCTAAAATTGTTAATGCAAATCGTCTTCAAGTACATGCTCTCGCATATAATATATTTAATTGGTTTAAGCGTCTAGTTTTGCCAGTTAATATGCGTAAGCAATTAGTAGATACCATTCGTTTGAAGTTACTCAAGATTGCAGCAAAAGTAGTACATTCAGCAAGATACATAACCTTTAAACTATGTAGTAGCTGCCCATACAAGAATGAATTCTATGAAACCTTGAATAACATCAGGGGGCTACGCCCAAAGCTTGAGTAGGCACTTCTAACGTTCTTTGATAACTAAAAAATGGTAGTATATAATTCCCGTAGGGATACTATACCCTTTTTTAGGTGTGTATACAATATTACTATGGTTATAAATCAAAAAAACTTGAATTTAAATTATTTATTCTAGTTTTGAGTGCTCGTGAATAATTCGGGCTAAATAATATTTAATTTGGTTAGGTTCCTTATAGGAATTATAATAAAAAACTATACAAGGAGGTGAAATAATATGAAAAAGTGGGTAAAACCTATCGTTATAACACGTGCAATTGCAATGTTTTGTTAATGTTTGGTAAGTCCAAACAAAAGGAGGCTCTTGCAAATAAGTAAGAGCCTTTATTTGGTTCGCCCAGCATGGGCGTAGTCTAATCGGTGAAAGACCGTAGTGTGCCTTGATAGTGGGAAACACATAGCCAATGACAAGGGTGTCCACCGTGAGGTGGAATCTGAAGGAAGTCGGATGGCAAACCTCTGGTCTGACGGACAGAAATCACATATAAGGCATGATATATCGGGTAAGGTTGCCAAACAAACTGAAGCCCAATAACTATCCGAAGATATATTGTGTAAATGTGGCAGATAGATGGAGGGAAAGATTACGCACCTTAACTGGGGAGGTCTGCATGGTATGCTTTGCCGAGTGATAAAAGATTCACTCCTTAGTAAGCTATATCGTAAGGTATAGTTTGAACATGCAGAAGTCAGCTCAAGTCGTAGTACCGAAGAAACCTATGAAAGTAGATGGAGGGAAGGGCTTGACAGTTGGGATAAGACAGATGCTATTTACCTGATACTTGAAGATAGCAGTTGCTCGAAAGAGGTTACTTATTTGAGGGTAGGTTGGAAACTGAGAATAAAGGATAAGAACGCTTAGAGTTAGGGATAGATAGTGCAAGGCATAGGCACATCTTTGAACAACTGAAACGCCGTATGCCGAACGGCACGTACGGTGTTGTGGGAGGACGGCGGTTAGTCACCGCCTCCTACCCGATTAGTCTGATTCAACTAACTTTGTATACAGGTGATGTAGACAAAGTTAGTTGAGTAGACTTAAACATGAAAATTGCATGATAGGAATTTGGCTGTGAATTATTATGAGATTAATTTGTCGGGAATACTGAGCAAATATATCCCCAAGTATTGAAAAGGTAATTGAATGTTGAAAAAATATATTATTTGAAACCTTTTTTAATAGAGATTATAGTGATAGGAGGAAAATATAGATTATGATATTGAGTGCACATATCGGATTGAGCTATAAATGCAACATGAAATGTAAACATTGCTTTGTTGATAAAGAGACAAAAGATGATTACTTTTCTATGAATTATAAAGAAATTATTGATTATTTATATGGAAAAGGTTTATTTATACTATATTACACATATGGAGAGCCTCTTCTTTGCGATAATTTGTTTGAGATTGCAAAATATGTATCAGAAAAAGGGATATATCAAGTATTGATGACAAACGGATATTTTATTAATAGTGAGCAAATTGTTAATAGAATTATTGATTGTGGAATTAAACGTATATATATAAGTATTGATAGCATCGATTCTAATAAACATGATTCCAATAGAGGTAGAAATGGGGCATGGGAACAAGCAATAAACGCAATACGTTTGCTAAGCAGTTATAATATTTCCATAGGTATGGCATGCACGTTAACAAATGATAATTATGAAGAAATTATTGGATTGTATGACTTGGCTATAAATAATAATGTAAGCTATATTAGCTTTTTAAGATGTAGAGAGAATGGAAAGGTCGTACAATTTGCGAATTACCTAAAATATATTAATGGTATTCGAGAAGCAATTATTCGTTCAAAACGAGACCATATTGAAATTTCATTTCATGATGTGGAACTCATTTCACTACTTAATGAGATGAGAAATGAGGGAACGATAGATGAAGCAGAATTTCAAAAGTATTCATCTATGTGTAGATGCCATAAAAAAGAAAATATAAACATTGCACCTAATGGAGATATATACAGTTGTGATTTTTCTCAATATGTTATTGGAAATGGCTACTTAGAGAATTTAGAAAAAATAATTGAACGAAAGGATACACATTGTAGTTGTATAAAGGAGATTTGAAATGAATATTTTGTTTATTTTACCCAATTTTCCAGAAGGAGTTAAATCTTATCTTATACTTCCGTCTCTTGAATTTTCGGTAATGTCCTCAATTTTAAAAGAAAATGGACACAAAGTATCACTATTGGATATGAAAATTAATGATTATTCTATTTGCGATTTGGACAGATTGTTGTCTGATATACAATATGATTTTATTTGCATAGAAAGTACAAGTCAAGATCATTGTGAAGCGGTAAAGGTTATTAAAGAATGTAAGAGGTTAAATAAGGATGTTCCTATTGCATTAAGAGGAGAGATTTCAAGTTTTTTACCAAGTGAATGTTTAGAACATATTGAAACTCTGGATTATGTAATGCGTTTTGAAAATGAAAAAACAATATTAGCCTTAGTAAATGCAATTGAAGAAAGTGGGGATATTAGTAATATTCCTAATATTGCATATCGTATGAATGGGGAAATTATAGTTACTCCGTTAGAAAAGCCAATAGAAAACTTGAATGATTTGCCGTATCCAGATCGTAAAATGTACGATATAAAAAAATATTATGATCGCTCAGTTGAAACAATAGTACGTTCAACAAGAGGTTGTCCTGGTAAATGTAGTTTTTGTAATAAGACCAAATTGTCTCCGTTTAGAGAATTTTCTTTAGAAAGGTTTTGTGACGAAATTGAAGAATTAATATCACTTGGATTTTCACAATTTTTCTTTTCAGATGATTCCTTTTCATATTCGGAAGCTAGAGTAAAAGAATTTCGTGATCTAGTGTTAGCTAGAAATCTAAAGATTAGGTTTACGTCAAATATGCGTATAGTTGATGTAACTGATGAAAAAATCAAATATTTAAAAGAGGCTGGGGCATATAGATTTTTTGTTGGAATTGAAACAATAAACGCTAATTCGTCAAAGAAAATAAATAAAAATTTATCTAAAGAAAAAATACTTGAAAAAATTGAAATTATAAAAAAATATGATTTAGAAGTTCATGCGTCATTTATTGTAGGAAATCCAGGTGATACAAAAGAAGATCTAGCAGAGACGGCAAACTTTATTAATGAATTAAAACCGACATTGATATCTTTAAATAAATTAAAACCTTTACCTGGAACAGATATATATATGTATCCTGAAAAATACGGAGTAAAGCTGAAAGATAAATATTGGTTTGAGAATGATGAATGGACTATTGAGCCTTCGATTTGCTCGACGGATGAATTATCTGCAATAGAAATAGATGAATGGAAAAGAAAGTTAATGATTTCATTTATGAGAGGTTGATTTATGAATAAAGTACTTATTATTGGTGGAGGTAGGAGTGGACGGTGTTTCTGTGAAAGCTTATTACTATATTCTACATGTGAATTAACATTATCATCTGCTTGCGACACCGGACAAACAATACAATTGGCAAGACAATATGATTTGAAATTTTTGTTATATTCTAGACTGTCAACGGAGATTATGAAATTTGACGTTGTTATTGTTTCCACTCCTTTGGGGACTAAGAGCAGTATTGTTCAGAATATTGTTAATTGGGGATATAATCGTGCAATAATTTTAGAGAAACCTGTTTCGCTAAATTTGAAAGATTTTAATATTATTAATAAATTAATAAAAGACAATGGTATAAGATGCATTGTTCCTTATAGTCGAAGATATATGAAATTAGATATACCTGTAGCCACACATTATAATATTACAGTTCCAACTATGGAACGTTCTAATGCCTTTTTTCATCAACTTCCGCATATACTAGATTTGTTGTTAATGCTTGATAATAGTTTGTCATTAATTATATCGGATGTTAGATATTTAGGAGACCAACTTGTTGTATGTGGAAAAGTAGGAATGTCATCATTTAGGGTGTGTTTATATATTCATTATGCAGGAAATGGAAAAATTGTGATTAATGGAGAAAATCTAGAATGGCCAACATTGAAAATATATAATGAAATGGTACAAGACTTATTAGTGGGTAGAGATAATTGTTATTATAATGAAAAAAAAGAACAAATTATTTTCGACGCTATGACAGAGATTGTTGTGCGACAAACTGTTACCTACACTAACAACGAATAGTTGTTGTTTGAGGTAATGCCTTAAATGATGTAATAAGAAAGAATGGAAACTTTGATCGGGTACTGTTTTTTCTCTTTTTTATTTGGTTACGTATTTAGTAAACTACAATGGAAAAGGAAGGGAAATAAAAAAGTGTCGTTAAGTATAACAAGAGGTGAATAAATATTATGAGTGTGAAAAAAGATTATATAAAATTTTTGATAGGATTTTCGCTTTTGACTACCTGTTTGATTAATAGTATACGAGTTGTGTATATGCTATCCTATGGATTATCAGAAGGTAACATTATATGTTTAAAGGGTATATTTTCGATTATTGTTTCACTAGCAGAAATACCGACTGGTGTAGTTGCTGACAGAGTTAGTAAAAAATTATCGCTACAAATCGGGTGCGTTTTATTTGCATTACATGCTTTGGTTTATGCAGTATTTCCAAGTTTTGAAGGATTTTTAGTGACGCAAATATTATTGGCATTTAGTTCGGCCTTTATTTCTGGTGCTGATGATGGATATTTAGATGATTATATTCACAAGTATACACATGATACATATATAGATATAGCAGGTAAAATAGAATATTATTCAAGTTTTTTTCATGCAGCATTATATCTTATAAGTGGATATTTGTTCACATTTAATGCAAAGTCAAATTTCATATTTACATTTTTATTAGGATTAATATCATTTAGTGCAATCTGTTTACTGCCAGAAATAAAAAATCAAAATAATGATAGCAGCTCTAACGAACCAGAAAAGGTTAAGTATATAAAAGATACTATGGATGTAATAAAGTATGTATTTAAAAAAAAGATAGTATTTCATGTTACATTATTGTCTGGAGTTATTGTATCTATTTTGATTTTTAACTTTGAATTGTATCAGATGGTATTGAGTAATTTGAATTTTTCGACGAAATTCTATGGGTATCTATATGCTTCCTTTATGATTTTGGGAGGAATTGGTGCAAAAATATCAAAAAAAATATTATTAACTTATGGAGAGAAAAGATTATTTATAATTTCGTTAGTTTTTGTTGCGATTTCATATTTACTTTTTGGCCTTTCAAATAATATAGTGTTAATTTTACTTGCAATTGTAATTCAACAAGTTGTTTTTGGAAGCATTGGATTGGTAGTTAAAAATATTTTGATGAATAGTTTGTTTTCGCAAAACACGAAAAGCACACTTATATCTGTGTATAGCTTATTGGTTGCTTTGTTCAAAGGTGTGTTGGTACTTGTATTAGGAATTATCCTGTCAATCATGGGAATTAGATATACATATGTAATTATGACTTTTATTATGATAGTTTGTATCCTATATGCTAGAATTGCGATAAAAAATGAATAAAATGTACATTCAGAAAATATATGATTTTATTATGAAAGAACAGGATATAGCTCTGTTCGACTTTATGTTAAGTAGTCAAAATATAGAACTGTCGACCAATGATTTGCAAGGGTTTATAGACTTATTTAATCCCTATCATGAGTTTATATCAGAGCCAATTGAAATAGGATTGTCTGGTTCAGGAGGCTCTGGTTTAAAAAAACCCAACATAGGAACTATTGCATCCATGTATCTTGCTCAAGTCCCAGGAGTAACTGTTGCTAAGGTGGGGAGTAAGAGAAGGACAAGTTTAATGGGAAGTACGGATTTTCTTTCGGAATTAGGATATCATGCAAATGTAGATAAAGTTGACTTCTTTAGGAAATGGAGATTCTTGGCAGCGGATGTGGATGAATGTGCTAAGTGGAGACGTTATGAGCATATATTAAGACTAAATAATTCATTCAATTATCTACTTGATACCTATCTAATTAATGAATTTAGTTATAAAACTAAGTTTACAGGTACAATATTTTTGGACAAGGCTCTTGAAGTTTCATCAATGAAAACGATTCATAATGTGAATGATTGGTACATTTATGGGGGGCTCATTGGTGAAAATAATATTGACGAGCTTGTATGTGGAAAAAATATTGTAATACATAATAATAGAGCGGTAGAGTATTTATTTGATCAAAAAAATTATAAATATAATGCAGACATTGATGTATATAAACTTAATTCAGCCCTAATTCGAGGAGAATGTGCTGATGATTTTTGGCTTTGTAGCTTGGAAAACACTTTTTCACTAAGTCTCTATTTATCAGGAAGAGTAGATTCGAGGCAAGAAGCCACTGATATTTTTAAAAATCTATATTATAATAAAGCGCTAAAAGACATGTTAAATGATATGGGGGACTAGGATATGGAAAATTTATTAGTAAGCATAATTATGCCTGTGTACAATAGTGAATTGTATATTAAAGATGCAATTCTTAGTATTTTATCACAATCGTACAAAAATATTGAATTGATTATTATTGATGATGGTTCTGTTGATTCAAGTGGAAAAATATGTGATGAAATAAAAAATATTGACAATCGTGTAAGGGTATATCATATAGAAAATAGGGGGGTCAATTATGCTAGAAATTTAGGAATTGCTTACTCTAAAGGAGATTATATATGTTTTTGTGATAATGATGATACTTTTGATACAGATTTTATTTATGATAATATAGAATTAGCAGAAAAATATAAGGTAGATATAGTTCGTTTCTATAGGCGACAAGTAGTTATATCATCGGAAGAAAAAATAATTAAGAAAACTGAAAGTCCTAATGGAAATATATTAGTATTTAAAGAAATTGGTATGGATATTCAGCAGTTTTTTGATTTCTTAATTAGCTCAAATAGTTTAGGAATCTGGAATGCTTTATACAAATCTAAACTAATAAAGCAGCATGATGTCAAATTTGATTTAAGATTAAGTGATTGGTCTGAAGATTGCTGTTTTAATTTCGATTATTATAAGTACATTTCGAGTGCAGTAGTTAACCAGAAAACTTATTACAATTGGAATTTGCGACCATTTCACAGCATGTCTTTTGATGTTTCTCAGGATGCGTTAATGAAACGATGCTATGCACTGAAGATATTAATCGAAAAGGAGAACTTGGTTTTGCAAAATTATAAAAATCAAGATATATCTAAAGTGGTGACGTACAATACTATCAGAGCGGTTTCATATTTGGATAGGGTATTGAGGGATATTCCTTATGAAAAGGAGTATGTTGTTAGATGTTGGCAAGAAATTGCATATGCACTTTCTTTGGGAAATATAGTTATAAGTTTAAAATTGTATAAAAAAGATGATAGAACATCAACAATACTTAAACTGTTATCTAAAGAAAGATATGATGAAGTTTATTTTTTCAATAAAAATAGAAATGTTTTATAGTCAAAATTTATGAAATAGATAATACGTTTTTGAATTAGATTGCAAATTTCGGCTGACTTGACCATTAATTTCGTTAACACTTGATCAGTTGATTTGGAAGAAACTGATCAGTTTTCTCGAAGAACAGTATCTTGATTTTTATATACTAGTAAAGGCGGTGTAAACGCCCCGTAGAAGCGGCTTTGGCCTTGACAGGTAAATAAAACCAAAAAATAATAATCAAGGGGAAATGATTAATTTTGCCTTAGTCAGACATTGGTAAAATATTGATTAGTTTTTCCTAAGTATGTAGTCAGTTAAACTGAATTTTGCAAATTAGATTACATGTTATTTTGAGAAAAGTTTTAGTAATATTATATTTTATATAAAGTGGAGTTTGCTTTTTGTTAAATTCCAATTAGCTAATTTAGAGGAGAAGTATTATGAAGAATATACAACTGTTCATGCCTAAATATGAAATAGACGAATGTTTACAAGGAATTAAAGAATGTTTAGAAGTTGGTTGGACTGGAACAGGGTTTAAAACAGAACAATTTGAAAATGAATGGAAAAAGTATACTGGGTTCCCTAATGCTTTTTTTACAAATTCCTCTACTATTGGTCTTAATATGGCGATAGATATTCTTAAAGATGAATATGGTTGGAAAAATAATGATGAAATTATAACAACGCCTATTACTTTTGTTTCGACGAATCACGCAATTTTAAAATCAAATCTGAAACCGGTGTTTGCAGATATTGATGATACTATGTGTATGACGCCAGAATCAGTTCTTGCCAGACTTACAAAAGATACAATAGCGGTAATGTATGTAGGGATGGGGGGGAATATTGGACATTATTATGAGATTGTAGAGATATGTAAAAAATACAAGTTAAAACTTATTCTAGATGCTGCACATATGGTTGGTACACGATATAATGGAAAAATGCCTGGCAAGGAAGCAGATGTTGTTATTTATTCATTTCAAACAGTAAAAAATTTGCCAACAGCTGATGCGGGGATGGTATGCTTTAAACGTAAAGATCTCGACTCAATTGTTAGAAAAAAGGCATGGCTTGGTATTAATAAAGATACATATTCTCGTTTAAATGGTGGAAATTATAAATGGAAATATGATGTTGAATACGTTGGGGAAAAAGGTTGTGGTAATTCAATTATGGCAGCTATTGCATTGACTCAGTTAAAATATGTAGACCGTGATAATGAATACAGACGACAATTGTGTAAGTGGTATAAGGAAGGACTAGAATGCTGTCATGATAAAGTAAACTTTGTAAAAATTGAGCCTGAATGTGAAAGCGCATGTCATCTTTTTCAAATATGTGTAGATAATAGGGATGAATTGATTCAAACCTTAAATGAAAAGAACATTTTTCCTGGAGTTCATTATATAAGTAATACAAATTATAGCATGTATAAATATGCGCAGGGTACATGTCCATATGCAGATTATGTAAGCGAACATACATTATCTTTACCTTTGCATATGAATTTAACTTATGATGATGTTCAGCATGTGTGTAATGTAATTAAGAGCTTTTTAGACATGTAAGTTGATTTTCATATAGATATCAAGTCGTAGTTGGATGTCAATATGATGTCTAATAATCAATCAGAGTTTAGAGGAATGATTATTTAGTGGATAGAAGTAGCGATTTTAAACTTCCCGCATCCAGCAAATGCTCGCTTACTGCTAGGATCTAGCAGTAAGCGAGCATTTTATTACAACTTATGGAGATTAATTTTATGCGAGCAGCAAGAAAATCTGTCGATGAGTAATATCAGCTCATCTTTAAATATCGTAGCAACGGATTAAAGAATCATCAATGATGTATAGAATATGGAATTAATACAGGAACCTTTGATAACTGGATTACTTTTTGATAACTAATAATTTCAAATACCTCCTACTATTATGTTTAATCGATCATGCCCAAGGTCGTTGGAAACTTGGCGTAGTATTCTTCTATCAAAGCTCCTATGGGTACAACCACGAGTATTATAGTCATGCTTTACCTCTATTCCACGTTCTTTGTACCATCGCTCTAGTGTTTAGTAGGATATTTTCTTCGTAATGGGTGCTCATCCAACCTGTAGGTACTTCCTAAAATAGAAGTCTTCTACCTTCAGATATAACTTTTTCTTACTCCAGTACCATTTCCGAATCGAACCAAAAGACTTCTAGTAATGCAATCCCTTGTTTTGGAAGGGAATTTAATCACAAAGTTATGCTATTGCAGATCCATAAGCACTTAAGGTATAGGGATTATCACCTATCTAGTAGCAATGTTCTAGATAAAAGGGAAGAGGAGCGTAGAGATAACGAGCCTGGACCATTTTAACACCTAACACACGGTTCGCCCAGTCTCCATAGCAGAAACTAGCCAAAATCCCGGGCCCCTCTCCCCTAAAAAAAGGGTCCCTCTAAAAGGGACCAGGTACTAAAGTACCCTATAATACAAGCCGAGAAAAAAATGAGCCTTTTTTATTTTAAAAGTTAATATATAATATTTTTGAGTTGAAAATAAAAAAGTAATAGGCTATTTAAAGCCCATTACTTTTAATATACGTAATATGTCTTTTGAGTGTTGACTCTGCTAAGTCAAGCTCATTGCAAATATCTTTATTTTTTAACCCTTTTGCTCGAAGGGTTTTATAATTTCTTTGATATTCTAACTATCACAAACCCCATATACTATACATCATTTGGAATGACTAACAACAGTTTCTATCAATTATCACTAAATCATATTTGTGATATATATTTGCCATCACTTTTAGGCATGTACATCATATTTGTTTTTTCAATTGATTATAAGTACAATATGAATGAACTTTTGCTAAGCATGTCAGAATTTAAAACTAATTTTTGCTTTGTTGGGAAACTGGTTAGAATAGTACTATTTTATATGGTGATTTATATGATAACATTTTCTTCTCAATGGTATGGAATAAAAAAAATATAGCAATACATAATTTTTACGGTAATATATCATTCTTTAGTTCACTTTTACTAAGCATTCCTACAAGTTTTTTTATTGCATCATTAGCTTTTTTCTTAGTAATAGTATTAAAAAGGGGGGGATTTGCTTTTCTATTATTTTTTTCATATGTTTATGTAGAAAACATTTCTAAAGGAATGTTAACAAAGAAGCTCCAAATATTTATTAACTATTATGGTATTAATTACAATAATGCGACTATCAAAGCTAATAGGATAGTAATAATTGCTTTAGGATTTTTGCTGCTTATATCGGCAATAAAAAGGACATCAAGAGCTTAAGCAACATGCTAGTAGATTTTTAATGAATTTGTATTTGAATGTTCATAGTATAACAGCTTAAAAATGGTTAATGGACAACAGACTTTTAGAAAAAATATTGAAAAAGGAGATTAATAAATCTAACAGTTGGCAATATGTATGGGGATTACCTTTTGTAATATCATCAATTATTACAAAAGCGACAGTTATAAAGCATTCTAAACTTTAAATTTTTTTGATACAATAATTTTTATGAAGCTCCAGCATATTTTGTGACCTCCTATCATTTTTGTGTCTATTAATGACAGGTTACAATATTTTGTTGGAGCTTTTCATTCGCAGTTTTTCCTACAAAAGGCTAGCTATATACAATCCAAAAATTCTATTACATTCTGTTCTTTCAAACATCCTAGGGTCGAACCAGCTTCACAGGGATTTTTGAAAAAACAGAATGTAAGAATTTTATTGGATTGTATATAGCACAACGAGTTAAATTTAAATCTGAGTATGTGAAATTATATAAATATATGGCATAATATAGATAATATATCTAGAAGGAAGTGAAACAAATGGGAGAGCCACTAAAAAAAATGTCAGGGAATTATTCATATGCTGACTATTTGACATGGTCAGAGGAGGAAAGATGGGAGTTGCTTGATGGAATAGCATATATGAGTGCGGCTCCCTCCAGGAGACATCAAGAGGTACAAGTAGAATTAATAAGACAGATTTCAAATTACCTGGTTGATAAACCATGTAGAGTATATGGAGCACCATTTGATGTTAGATTTGCTGAGACAAATGAAACTGATGATAAAATAAAAAATGTTGTTCAGCCAGATATTTCAATTGTTTGTGACAAATCCAAGTTAGATGATAGGAGCTGCAAGTGTAGTCCAGATTTTATTATAGAAATTATATCGCCTGGAACAGCTTCGATTGACTATATCAAAAAACTATCTTTATATGAAAAAAATGGGTTTAAGGAATACTGGATTATTCATTCCATAGATGAAATTGTTATGGTCTATAAGTTGAATAACGAGAAAAAATATAATAGACCTGAAATATATTCAAAGGATGATGATGTTAAAATAGGAATATTTGAAGACTTAACTATTAATTTAAAGAAGGTATTTGAAGAGTAAAAGAAAAACTAAAATTAATTAAATAAAATGACTCTTACAATATGAGCCAGCCTAAGTTATGAACTAACTAAGGTTGGCTTATGCTGCATATAGAGAAAAAATCAATAAATAAGGGGGATATTTATGTCCAAAAAGGTTTGGATGTTTGTAAGTATTGTATTACTTGGCGTTTTAAGCTTATCTTTTTACAATCAGCATAAAAAGAATATAGAATTAGATAATTATAGGTACTCATTTGTTAGTTATTTACATGGCGAAATTAATAACTGTATTTTTCAGTTATCTAGAATAAATTCCAAAAATGAGAAGATTCAGCAGGGGGCATTTAAATCTTTAATTAATCAACTTGAGGTCGTAGACCAGCTGATAAGGGATGCACATCATTTTATGGATAGGAATATACTCTATGAGTATCCAAGTGTATTTTATTCTATAAGCTCTATTATGGATGGAGGATTTACTCGTAATGATCAAAAAATCTGTGATGGCTTTTTAGAAGATGGCAAACTATCTGAAAAAGAAATTGCCTTTTTAGTTTCTTTAAAGAAAGACTTAGAAAAAATTCAGAATAGGATGTATTCTGATGGAAGCGATCGAGCAAATTATAAATTATCTGTTAAGGAAATAAATGATATTCTATCTCCTTTTTATAACAAATATTATACTGGAGAATTGAATTTGTCTAATTAAAGGCTAACACTAGCTTTAAAAAGTAGTTGAGAAATAACAGATTTGTATTTGAATATTCACAGTATAATAGCTTAAAAATGGTTAATGGTCAATAGATTTTTTAAATAAATATGAGAAATGAAGATTGATAAAGCTAATAATTGTATACACCAATTATTAGCTTTGTAATCATTTGGAAATAGAAAAGTGATTAGTTGTAATAATTCTTATATTCCAGGGGAAATAGATATTTGAATGTAAACAGGGGGGAGAAGAATATATGAGAAATGATTTTACAAGAGTGCTGTTGGAAAACTGTATTAGTCCAGATGAACTTGATATTAATCTAAATAACTTTAGTTAGGCAATTTTAAAAGCCAAATTGCCAATAGTGGACAAATATAATTGCGTAGCAATATTTATCCAAGCTGTATGCATAGAATCCTCCCTAAAAAGAAATACTCATTTTAAAATTGAACTATGCAATCTTTAAATAGCTGTAAATTTCTTCTACAGAAACATGCTCTTTAGCCTTTAAGTACACAAATAAAACTAATTCCTTAACCGACAGGTTATTTTGATATGGTATTGTTTCACTAATGTTTCTTAACATTAATGCCTTTTCAGATATGCGAAATATCTCAAGAAAATTTACTGCTAAGAAAACTATGAGAAAATATCTTTCAATTGATATAATACTGCGTACTCTATATTTGTCAAAGCCTAAATTACTTTTTAAATATTTGTAGTTTGTTTCTATTGACCATCTGTGAAGGTAATATTCAATTATAGTTTTTGGATCAAGTTCAACATCAGTTGACATTAGATAAACTGGAGATTTTAAACCTTTACCCTCAACTTCATAGCAAATAAGAATTTTAGAATTCTCAAATTTTGAAATAGGGCCCTCATAAACAAATACTCTGTAATCTGTATCCTTGACGGTAACGACATCAAGTTCTCCAGGATTAATATATTGAGTAAATTGAGAGAGCTGAAGTTTGATACCTTTTGGTGCTATAATTCTATTTGATTTTACTGCTCCAATCATATGGTAACCATTGCTTAAGCATTCGTCTATGATCGCACTGTTGGTATACCATGAATCTGTAAGGACATATAGTTTCTCACAATTTGATGGTTTTGTAAAACTACTTACAAGTTCTTGAGCTAACTGCATCTTGCTTTTGAAAGTTTTGCTGATGCTTTCGCATTGTTCTTTCCTATAGTAGGGTTTAAATGAAACAGGTATAGAGATATCCCCTGTGACAAAATTGGAAGTAACAACACAGTGAGACCAAACACTTTTTCCTTTAGTATGAGAAAAATGATAATTGAGTCCTTGAATTTTTTTAGCATCAGGTTTGGGATTTACAGTATCATCAATGGCTAAAAATCCAACGGAGTTGGGCTTGGTATATCTCTCAAGAAACATATTCAAGTAAGCAATACGGTTCCTATCAATTAAAGAGTCATCCCAATTGGATTGGCTCAGAAACCTGTAAATACAGCTTCTGTCTTTTGCAGATAGAACGCTTTCAGCGATTGAAGATATTGATTTATTGCCAGATACATTAATTAAGCCATTCATCAAATTGGATAAATGATTTAATTGTGGTCTTGATATACCATAGTTTACATTATCTATATAGTTGCTAATTTCATTATTAGGGTTTAAAATATTTATTGATGTATTTGGCATAGTCCGTACCTCCGTGTTGTTAAATTGTGTCGTAACTTTTTATTTAACACAAAGTATGGACTTTGCCAATTTTTATTTTTTGGTAGTCTTGCCAATTATGATTTAAATTTTGCCTAACTAAAGTAAATAAATTAGATTTTTGCTTTGAATCAAAACCTCTGCTAATAGGCGGAATGGCAATGGAGTATTATCAAATCAGGGAAGCAGGTAGTGATATTGATTTTGTCATTACCGAAGATGATTATGAAAGATTATCATACAAGTATCCATATCATATAAAAGAAATATGGGGTGATTTTGGAGTTTGTAAAGATGAGTTTGAAATATGGAAAAGTATATGCCTATTTGAATATGATTTTCTCTCGGAAGGTGCCATTGAAACAGATGACTTTCTTATTATATTATTTGAAAAGTTAATGTTTCTGAAGGTTTTAGCAATAAGGCAGCCCAAGTATTTACGAGACTTAGAGCTAATGAGAGATAGGATGGCAGAAATCAATACACTTCTACATGATTTTTATTAGAATATACAATTTAAAGTAGCTAAAACATAGCAAGTGAATTTATATAGTTGGGGGTATGCTTATGATAATATGGATAAATGGAGCATTTGGTTCTGGAAAGACACAAACAGCCTTTGAATTACATAGAAGACTTCCTAATTCGTTTGTATACGATCCGGAAAATATAGGCTTTTATATTAGAAAGAATATACCCAATGAATTAAATAAAAGGGATTTTCAAAACTACACAATATGGAGAGAGTTTAATTTTTCTATGCTTAAGTATATATCCAAGGAATATAATGGTATAATTATTGTGCCAATGACAATAGTCAATTCACAATATTTCAATGAGATTATAGAAAATTTAAGAAATGATGGTATTGAAGTTAAGCATTTTGTGTTACGTGCTTCAAAGGAAACTTTACTAAAAAGGTTGAAAAGCAGAGGTGATGGAAAAAACTCCTGGTCAGCGCAGCAAATTGATAGATGCTTAGAAGGATTATCAAATGAAATATTTAAAAAGCATATAGATACTGACAATCTATCAATTGAACAAGTTGTTCATGAGATAGCGCTTCAGTCAAATATAAATCTATTGCCCGATAATAGAACAAAGATTAGAAAATTATATGATCGTGTAATGATAAAGTTAAAACATATTAGATAATGAGATAATATTGGGGGTACTAAAAATGAAAACTTATGTTTATTTTGTTCGACATGCAGAACCAGATATTTCAATAAAGGATGATATGCTTCGCCCTTTGTCAGTAAAGGGAGCGGCAGATGCTAAGAAGGTTACATATGCACTAATGGATAAAAAAATTACTGCTGTTTATTCTAGTCCATGCAAAAGAGCAGTTGATACAGTGAAGGATTTTGCTGATAATAATGGATTTGATATTATGCAAATTGATGATTTCTGTGAAAGAAAGAATGGTGAATGGGTAGAGGATTTTAAAACTTATTGCAAAAATCAGTGGGAGAATTTTGATTTTAAGCTCTCTCAAGGAGAATCATTAAGAGAAGTGCAAGAACGTAACATTGCTGCACTTTTTGACGTTATAAAGAAAAATCCAGGAAAAAGTATAGTTATTGGAACACATGGCACTGCATTAAGTACAATTATAAATTACTTTAACCCTGGGTTTGGGCATGATGACTTTTGGGGAATAATTGACAAAATGCCATACATTTTATGTTTTGAGTTCGGTGATATTAAGCTTGAATATATAGAAGAAATTGCATTTTAATAGGACAAATAGATTTATTTTTTAAATAAAATTGGGGGACTGCAATGAGAATTTTTTCTAAAGTGATATATATGATTGCAAGGTTTATATGGAAGTTAACAAAACCGATAACAGCAGGGGCCAGAATAATTCTTATAGATAACAATAAAGTTTTATTAGTTAAGCATACATATCAAGACCAATGGTATTTGCCAGGTGGAGGAATAAAAAAAGGGGAAACCTTTGATCAAGCTATAAGAAGAGAGATTAAAGAAGAACTGGGTGGTCAATTAGGAGAAATTAGATTATTTGGAGTTTATAACAACTTTTATGAGAATAAAAATGATACTATTGTTATATTCGTATGTGACGAATTTTCCATATCAGGAAAAACAGATAGGGAAATTGAGGCATTTAACTATTTTGATATTAATAATTTACCATCAAATATTTCACCAGGGACAAAAAGAAGGATTGAAGAATATAAGAATAGGGATTATGGAAAGTACGGAAAATGGTGATGAAAGAGGGGGTGTGTAAAAATGATAAAGAACTACATTAACATATTTGAAGTAGATAAATGGCCTAAAAAAAGAGAAGAAGCAGAAAAAACGGCAAAAATTAAAGGATTTGAAACACTCCTTTGTATAAATGATTTAGGAGTATTTATGGGCAGAAGCAAATCAGGAATATGGTGTGTTGGCCTGCCTGATGAACTAAAGCGAGTATATATGTTTTTGAAATATGAAAATAGTAACAATAGAAAAGTAATAATTTGGTCAGAGAATATGGATAAAGCTCTTAATATGTATAAAAGTATAAATGAAGAATTAGCAATTAATAAAACAATAGATAATTTGTTACTATGCGATAGTAAATATCTTTGTCATTCTACTTGTATTGAAAATTTTTATAGTATTTTAAAAGATGGAGCTTTATTAAGCTATAGTGAACAAATTCGGTTGAATAGAACAATAAATACGGTTAGACATGAATTAAAAGAGCCGGAAGATTATTTTGATTACATAGATTTATGTATTGATAGCAGCATAAGCTCAGAAATAGTAGTTGCATCGAGACAATTTGGGAAAATAAATGATGATAGTGATATAAAATATAAGCCAGGGGTAAGAACATATTTTCACATAGATGAGATTAAAAATGTAAATGGAATTTGTTGTGATGGTTTGCATGCACTGAAGGTATATAAAAAACTGCCATTAAATGCAGCCCATGCTTTTGTCTTTCCTTCAAAGAAGGAATATGAAGGATTTATCCTAAATTGTGGACTTGATATAGAAGAAAAATTAAAATCAAAATTTATCTATTTAGAAGAAAAAGAATATTGGACACCAAGTGAATACTTAGAGAAAGCAAACAATGCAGTTCGATAATATTAGTTTTATGCTTAATATAATACTCTAGTTTTTCAAATCCTAATTTCAGTATTAACACCAAATTACATAACATTATATGGAAGTTCTATTTGTTTTTAATGGTGCAGTATATCATAGATTAATTAGCAGTTTACATATGAAAAAGATCTTTGAAATAGCAATTATGGATTACTATTATAGAAAAATTATAAACAAGAAGATTGAGCAAATAGAAAATACTATTTTGGGTGGGTGTTATTTTATGAAAACCAAAAAGATTGTAATATTTATTCTTATGGCTATAATGCTTGTAGTTATGGTGGGGTGTAAAAGCAATACACAGGATATATCCTCTAAAGAATCAAATCCTCTAAAAACTGAAGAAATAACTTCTCCGACTGACCTGGAAAAGCTTTGGGAGGAATACTTATATTATACAATTGCCACAGTAGGAAATGATGGGGAGTTTAGCTCTCCAAAGGAGATTGACCCTGTTAACGTGGCTATATATTGTTGGCATCAGTATATGGCGGAGCATGGAAAAGAAAATAAACTAGAGCCATTTAGTATGGACAGTACCCTTAAGGTGTTTCCTATGGATATAGTCCTTAATTATTCAAATAGGTATTTTAATCTAGATAGCATTGATGTGTCGAAGGTAAGCGGTGAACTATATGATAAAAATAGATGTGGGTTCATTCTTGGAGAGTCTAGTGAAGAAAAAATCCCTCATTATACTGACAAAAACAGCTTTTGTATGCAGCTCGATAAGGTTATAAAAAGTGATGATGATACAATTACAGCTATTTTTGTACAATACGATACATACGCAACAAAACGAATTCAAGCTAAACAAACATATAAATTAAAGAAACGTCAGGATGGGAGCTTATATTTTTTAAGCTGTAGTATGGAGTATGTAAATAACAAGCTTGTTACCCTAAATGGAGATTATAAGCGCTTTGATAAAATTTCAGGCTTTGATGGGGGAATGGATCAACTTTCAATGATTGGAGAGATTGAAGGAAGATTAGTTTTAGCACAGATGCCTTATGATGGAGAGAAAACAGCTTCAATTATGCTTGTTAATCCTAGCACACTTACAGTAGAAGAAAAACTTGAATTAAATAAGGAATTTGCAGGCTGTTATTTTAAAATGATTGAGGATAATATTTATGTATGTCTTAAAGACAAAGTTGTAGTAATAGATAAAACACTTAAGCAGGTTGAAAATCTACAATTGCCAAATGTAATTGTAGATAAAATAAAACGAAAGCCTAAATATGATAGCAATGGACTAGCTGACATTTATTTTGGTGGCTATGACATATCAAAGGATAGGACTAAATTTGTATATTCTGATGAAGCAGGAGTGAAATTGTTTGATGTTAAAAGCAAGAGGGAGGAGCTTCTTTGCAAAACAATAGTAAATGATACAAATAAGGTATGGGAGAAACATTCCTATCATCTTAGTCCTAGATTTGTTTCAGATGATAAGAAAATAATAACAAGTATTCTTGGCTATGAAGGTATTGTAGATTGTAATATATGTGATATTGAGAAGAATATCTCAAAAAAATTAGATATAAGAGCTGATATTTCTACTGAAACTATTCACTATGATACAGGAGTTCTCGGGGTAAATGCATACATTTCTAATGAAAATGGTTATAAAACACTATACTATAACGTTAAAACCGATGCTGTAACGGAAATTAAACTAGAAGACACAGGAGATACTGGATACATTAGAGATATTGATCAATGCTATGTTGGTTCTAACTATGCTGCATTTATAACTCAAACCTGGGATGGAAAAGATAATGCAAACAATATGTTTTATATAAATCGCCTTAATTTTAAAAACTTTAAGCTTGAACCTAAAATCATCTCTGTAAAGGCAGGGCAAACCCATATTCTTGGCGTTTTGAAGGATGGACGTATTGTGTTTTGGTATAATTATTGTCCTTCTGAAAATGGTGTATGCATAACAAAATAGAAATATAGAAAAAGCTTGACCTTCCACCTTGTGGAAGGTATTTAATTTATCTAGGGGGTCAAAAATGAGGATTAAGGAAGTTGAAGAAAGTATTGGCATTACCAGCAAGAATATAAGGTTTTATGAAAAGGAGGGGTTGATAACTCCTGAAAGGAATTCAGAGAATGGATATAGAGAGTATTCTGAAAAAGATATTAAAAATTTAAAAGAAATAAAGCTTTTTAGGCAATTGGGTATTAGTATTGAAGATATTCGTTTATTGCAATCGAGAGAAATTGGACTTGGAGATGTGCTTAAAAATCAAATGGATAAATTTAAAAACCAAATTGAAAGCATAAGTCTAGCAAAGGATTTATGTATGGTAATGGCAGAACGAAACGTATCCTTTAAAGAAATTGAGGTTGATTTATGGTTGGATAAAATAAGGGAGTTAGAGGGGAAGGGAGCAAGGTTTATGAATATTGATAATGATGATATTATAAGATTTTTGCCTGATAAATTTAGAATGCAGTATTATGAATCTATAATTAAAAATGGGCAGATTGACAATAATCTTTTTGAAGAAATTATGACTTACTTTGAAGATGTTTATAAAAAAACAGTTGATACTGAAGAACTATTGATGGATACTTTGAAAAAAATTGATTCTGATGAAAGAGCAAAGCTGCTGCTGTTAGTAAAAGAAAATAATTTAGAATTATATAATAAAATATCACAATATATATTTGATTTTGAAGACATTGTTACCTTAGATAAAGACATAGCCAAAAATATTTTAAAACAATTTGACATACAAAATATTATAAAAGCTTCAAAAGCTGCTTCACCTAAAGTTAATGAGTATCTTCAAAGCTTGTTTCCTAATATTGATTTTGTTAAGGAGCAGAGGGCAGTTGGAATGATCCCAATGATAGAGATACTAAATATCCATGAGGATATTGTTAAAGCAATCAATTGTAAAACTGTGGATTAGTAAAATTCACATGGAATTTTATATATGCCTTAGGTTGAGCAAAATATGCACTACTATATTGATTAATATGGTAGTGCTATTAATTTACAATGCATAGAACAAAAAAGCAATAAATTTATTGAAATGGAATATAAATTTAATATGCCTATTTCAGAAAAATAAGTTCAATTATCCCTGATAAGTAGTGGTAAGTTTGATACAATTAATGGTAAAATGATCATATAATATATAGCTATAAGACTAAATTATTTCCTCAAGTAATAGATGAGAGTAACTAATTTATTATCTACCAAGACATAGTAATGATAGTAAATTCATTTTGAATAAGATAAGGACGAGGTGAGGACAATGATATTTTATTTTACAGGTACAGGTAACTCCCTTTATGTTGCAAAGAAAATATCACAATATAATAATGACAGGATAGTTTCAATTTCAGAGGAGATGAAGAGAAATTCTGGTAACTTGGAGTATTATTTAGATGATGATGAAATTATAGGATTTATTTATCCTGTATATGCATGGGCACCACCTAAGATAGTACTGGATTTTATAAGAAGAGTACGCTTTCATAATTATAAGAATAATTATATTTTTTCTATAGCTACCTGCGGGGATGAAATTGGGAACACCATGATTGTTCTAGAGAAAACATTAAATAACAGAGGTTTTAAGTTAAATAGTGGATTTTCTATCAGAATGCCTAATACCTATATAATTATGTTTGATGTGGACTCTAAAGAAATGGAAAAGGAAAAGCTTCTTAAGGCTGAGGAAAGAATAGGAGAAATCAATAGAATTATTGAGAAAAGAGAAAACAATATCTTTCAGCTCGAAAAGGGAGCTTTCCCAACATTTTTAACGTCAGTAATCAATCCTCTTTTCAATGCCTTTGGTATGAGCACCAAAAAATTTTATGCTACAGACAATTGTATAAGTTGTGGATTATGTGAGAAAGTGTGCAGTTCAGGTAATATTAAATTTGATAAAAAGCCTTCATGGGGTAATCAATGTACAAAGTGCCTGGCTTGTATCCATCGATGTCCTGCTAAAGCTATACAGTATGGTAAAGGAACAATAAAAAAGGGGAGATATAAGAATCCCAATATAACTTAATTTTTAAATTGATAGGGGTTAATGTTAAGCATTTTAATATTAATTATAGTAACAAGCTAATTAATACATAAGAATAGGAGAATAAGAAATGGATTTGAATATGATTGAAGAAGCAAAGAAGTTTTTAGCAGCATATTTAGAGGGAAAAATTTGTGATTATGAAATCACGCATCCTTGGAGAAAAGATTCAAAGTTTATCATACTTCATTCCCTTAGGGTACATTCTTATGCAACTAAAATAATAGAAAATGAATTCTGCAGCATTTCCGATGATGATAGGAGTATAATTGAGATAGCTGCAATACTCCATGATATAGGGAAAATACAAAGTGGCGAGAAACATGCAAAATATAGTGCAGAAATTGTTAGGCGGTGGCTAGATAGCAATACTAATATAGCTGGAAGAATTAAAGATACTAATAAATTGATTAGGGTTATTGAAACACATTCAGATAAAGAGGAAAAAGAGAAGGATTTGTGCTCTAAGATTATAAAAGATGCGGATATATTAGATGAAATAGGAGCACTGTCAATATTTATGGCATCCAATAGAGTAAATAAGCATTCACCATTTTTCTTTAATGACTTATTAGAAAGGCTAAGTACCTTTGAATTGGAATTTTGCGAGAGAAAAATGCATCAATTAAATACTTCATATGGGAAAAAGCTTCTTAAGGAGAAGATGGATTTTATCGAAAAATTTAATGAACAGCTCTCATCAGAGTTAGACGGAACCCATGATATTTATAAAAGTATTTAAAAAAATTTATTATATTAATCACACTAAAGATTTACATAGGGTGTTGTGCGATTAATGAATCAAGGAATATGATTTCGCATAAATGTTTAGGGTAGAGCAGTGTAGAATCATTTATGCGAAACATATAGTATGTAAACAAAGGAGAAAAAAATGAAGAAAATAGATTATATTTATCCAGGAATTGCTGTTATTATTTTGGATAATGAGAAAAGAGTGTTATTACAGAAACGTAGAGATGTAGGACTGTGGGGAATACCCTCCGGACATATTGAACCAGGAGAAACAGTTAGTCAGGCTGCCATTAGAGAGGTTAAAGAAGAAACAGGGATGGATATAGCAATAAAGCATTTAATAGGAGTTTACTCTGAACCTGATTCTCAAATTTTTTCATATCCTAATGGGGAAGTAGTTCATTTTATTACAACCTGTTTCCTGGCAGAAGTAATTGGGGGAGAATTGAAATGTGATCCAAAGGAATCATTGGAATATAAATATTTTCCATGTGATGATTTACCGAAGGATTTACTATCTATGCACCCCCGTTGGTTATTAGACGCTCTAGCATTTCAGGATAAGGCATTTATTCGTTAAAAGCATAAAATATATGGAGTCTTGGCATTATAGAAAGTCTCAGAAGGATTACAGCATTTCCAATTTAAATTTAAGGGGAGAATTTATGTGGTTAAGGGAGTATTTCTTGGTAAAGGGATGACTGCTGAGGTTTATGAATGGGAGCAGGATAAGATTATTAAGCTTTATTATAAGTGGTTTAAAGAGCAGTGGATAAAGCATGAAGAAGAAGTAGCAGAAGCCGTAAACACAGCAGGGATATCATCTCCTGCTGTTTATGGCATTGTTGATGAAGAAGGCCGAAAAGGTATAATATATCAGCGCATAAATGGGAGTTCAATGCTTAAACTAATTGAAAAAAAACCATGGAAGGTGATAAAGTATGCGCGAGAGATGGCTCATATTCATAGTAAAATGCATAAGATTCATGTAGATACACTACCTAATCAGAAGGAAAAATTTGAAGCTCAAATAATTGAATCGAGTGATATTCTTGGAGATAAAACAAAGAGGATTATAAATTATCTAAAAAATCTTTCCGAGGACACATGTGTGTGTCATGGAGATTTTCATCCAGATAATATTCTTATATCATCAGAGAAGCCAGTTGTAATAGATTGGATAAACGCCCATTCAGGAAATCCATTAGGAGATGTAGCAAGAACTTGCTTAATAATTCGTACACCATATATGCCCAAAGGGACTCCTAATTTGTTAATTAAAATTTCTAAAATAATCAAACGTTTACTGTGTTCTGCTTATCTTAGGGAATATGTAAAGATTTCAAAAATTCATGTAAAGGATGTTGATGATTGGGTACTTCCAGTAGCTGCTGCAAGGCTCAGAGACAAAGTTCCAGGAGAGGAAAAATGGTTGCTGAATATTATTAAAAGCTATATGAATAAGAAGAATGTGTAGTTTATATTATAAGGTGCTAAATAGGTTGGTGGAATATTATGATTGAAGAACAGAGTACAAATGATTTACATCAAAAGGTGCATGAATTAATTTTACATAATAATACAGGCGAAACTATATTAAAATTCAAACAAATAGATGATAAAGAATTGAGTAAGAAATATGATGCTTATTTTATTGAAACCAGTAGTAATAAATATGTTTTAAAAAAATCAGAATATGAAGCAAATATATATGAAATGATTTTAAATGATGAAGATATAGCTGTACCCAAGTATTATGGAAAGACAAAAATCTTAGATAATTCTACATGGTTTTTATTAGAGTATATAGACGGGAAAGTATTTACGAATGAAGACCTAGAGAATTACTGTAATGCTGCTTATGAATTAGCAGTACTGCATTCAAAGTTTATGGGATTAAGTATTGATAAGAAAGAATATTCATTTGTTAATGATAGTAATGGAAAAATATCAGTCAAATTAAATAAAATAATAGAAAAACATATGGAGTATAAATTGAATTGGCCGAAGGATACTCTAAGAATTTTAGAGTATGCTGTAAAAAGGTTGAATAAAAGACCAAGGACATTAATTGAAAATGATTTATTACCTATAAACATAATGATTAGTGATAAACAAATTAAGATTATTGATTGGGGAAATGCAGCTGTTGGAATTTATACACAGGATATAGGAAGGCTATTAAGCGACTTTAAGGATGAAAAGGGAACCTATTGGGTTAATAACAAATGGGAGCAAGATATATTAAAGGCATACTTTGAAGGGGTTAAAAAGAATTCCTTACCTGAATTATTAATGGATGAATTTATGATGGATTTCAACTGTTCAAGATTACTAAACTATGCAGGTATAGTGTTTGCTCATATTTTAAACAATTGGGATGCTTCTGATTGGTATAAATTGAATTTTAAAAGTATGGTTAATGCAATAAGTAAAATAGAAAAGTACATATAAAAAAGCAGAATTTATTTTTGAGGGGGAAGGTATTTGAAATCTAAAACTTTTATGTAATCAGTTTATAGCTTCTCAATAAAAATGCTGTTATTTTCCTAAATGTCTTAAATACAGAGGTGTTTTAAATTAGTATTAATAAGTGTTTTAATGTGAAATTTTTTGTAAAGAATAAGTGGATACTGCAAACCTATGCAGTATCCACATTTTTACTTTGGCATTATCCCCTTGTCTTCTAAAAACTCAACTGATTCCATTGGAGTGTCTGGGTCTTCTGGAACAGAGGATATTTCATATGTGTCTAGCAAATCAACTCTTCCCTTAGGAGTTTCGGGCCAGAAAATACCATTATTTATTCTTTCAAGAAGAGGGTAATCGAGGTTGTCAACTTCATCAATATCTATTACCTTTTCGTCAATCTGACTAAGTTCAACATCATCAGCATAATGATCTCCAAACTTATTTATTTTGGGGCGCTTTTCCATGATATTCACTCCTCGTTAATTTCATATGTTAAAAAGGTAGAAAACTATATGAATTTGTTACTTTAGATAATATGTGTAATTTGTTTGTAAAATATTAACCAATTTTGGTGTAAAAATAATAATTAATGCATGAGTTTTTGTGTTATAATTTATATAAACGAAGGGGGTATGATTGTGGAAGCTGAAGCAATTTCAAAGATTCTTCAAGTATATTTGCTGCAAAGTTTAAATAATCAAGATGGGGTAAGTAAACCTTCGTCGTCGGGTTCCTTTCAGAATGTGTTGAATAGTGTTATGCAGGGCTATTCTTCTCAGTATAATGATAATAGTGTACAAGCAAATGAAAGTAGTTATAAGAGTAGTTCTTCATATAATGGAATGTCAAAGGAACTAGAGGATGTTATAAATAAAGCCTGTGAAAAAAATGGGTTAGATAGTGAATCGATGAAAGCTATTATAAAACAAGGACTAGGGGATAATACAACATCCTTTTCCAATTTAAAAACTGCAGATTTGATGCAAATAATACCTGAAACAGCTGAGAACCTTGGAAGTGATGGTATTAAAGAAATATTATTAAAACTCCTGCCTATATATTTGGCACAGGGCCTAAATAGTGATGGTGGTAATGGTTTATTAAGCAGTACATCATCATCGGTTTTATTTGAGAGTTTATTAAAGAGTAGCATTGATGGATATGGTTTACAAAATTCCAATGATAATTCAGATACAAATGTAAAAAGTTATAAGGTTAGTAATTCTTCAAATAAGGAATTATCTAATAATATAAATGATGCTATAGAAAAGGTATCAGAAAAATATGGTGTAGATCCAGATTTTATTAGATGTATTGTTTATCATGAATCAAGATTTAAGCCCAATGTTGTTTCAAAAGCAGGAGCAATGGGATTAATGCAGCTTATGCCTAAAACGGCAGAGGCGCTTGGGGTTAAAAATCCATTTGATGTACTTCAAAATTTGGATGGCGGAACTAGATACATAAAAAAGCTTATGGATTCCTTTAATGGAAATACAAGACTTGCTCTTGCAGCATATAGTGGGGGTACAGGTAGAATGAGAAGACTTGGAGTTGATACTGTTGAAGAAATTTCACTGATGCCTAAAGAGACAAGAAATTATGTGAAAAATGTTATGGAAAACTATGAAAAGTATAAGAAGCTATAATACCCTTTAGGGAGGGACAAGGATGAATGGATTTGGTGTTGCACTGGGTGGTGGAGGCGCTAAAGGCAGCTATGAAATAGGGGTATGGAAGGCTTTAAGGGAACTTGAGATACCAATAAGCTGTGTTGTAGGGACTTCTGTAGGAGCTTTAAACGGAGCTATGATGGTACAGGGTGACCTTGATATTGCTTGCGATTTATGGACAACCATATCGATGGAAAAGGTAATAGAGTTTGAAAAGGGAATAGTAGAAGCAAGTGAAAAAAGAAAAAGGTTTTCAAGTATGCTGGATTTTGCAAAGAATACCATAGCTTCAGGTGGATTAGACATAACTCCCCTAGAAAAATTGCTTCATGATGTGATTGATGAGGAGAAAATAAGAAAATCCAGTGTGAATTTCGGGTTGGTAACCTTCTCATTAACAGATTTGAAACCTGTTAAATTGTTTAAAAAGGATATACCTGAAGGGAAGCTTGTGGATTATCTTATTGCAAGTGCATGTTTTCCTTTATTTAGAAAACAAGAGATTGATGATAAAAAGTTTATAGATGGTGGAGTATATGATAATGTTCCCATTTCATTAATGATAGGTAAGGGAATGAAAAACATAATAGGTGTTGATGTTTCAGGACCTGGATTTACTAGAAAGGTTAATAAAGGTAATCCTAAAATTATTTATATTAAAAATTCAGAAGATTTAGGCGGTGTGTTAAGATTTAATGCCGATAGGTCAATTATTAATATGGAGCTTGGATATCTTGATACAATGAAAGCCTTTGGAAAGCTTGGTGGGAGCAGGTACTATCTGTTGCCATCTGATGATTTGGATGTTAGAGAGCTATATTTTAAAAATATAGGCATAGATGATTTTAAAAATATGTATACATTTTTAGGAATGGACTGGAGTGGAAAATCATCAGGTGTTAACAAAATTATAATAGATAAAATAATGAGAACAATACAGCAGTATGTAAGCGAAAAATTAAATGGAAGCTCAGTTTTTCCGGCAATGGCGGAAATTACTGCAGAGCAGCTTGGAATAAGCAGACATCATTCATATAAACTAAATGAATTGATTGATGCTATAATGGAAGAATATAATAAAATAAAGAACAGCAATGATTTTAATGAGTATATTAAGAATTTAAAAAGGCTTATAATGAGCAGAAATCAAGTAGAATTTGATAGAGAAATAAAAATGAGCATAATAGAAGGCAAATTTTTGATTTCATATAATCCATACATCAATGAAAGTGATGAGAAGATTAAGAGATTTAGAAGATTTGTTGCAATGGCTTTCCCAAAGATAGCAATAGCAAATATGTTTATTTCTCTAGTTCTATCTAGGAATCCGGAAATTGGGGATACTTCCTCCATGGTTGGTGAGATAGAAGAGAGTTCGGCACCTACTTTAGAATAAAATTTGCCAAGACACTTATTAATGCATATATAAAAATTCACCTCCGGTAATACTAACAATAATTAGTATTATCGGAGCTGTTTTTTTCTGAAACGCCCTTGCCTAAAGGAGTGGGCTTTCTGCTAAGTAGGTTGTAATATAATAATATAGACTAAAATTTTAAATACATATAGGAGGAAAGATATGGCGAAGGAAAGGCTTGATAAGGTGCTCGCTAATGCAGGGTATGGAACGAGGAAGGAAGTTAAAGCCATGACCAAGTCTGGAGAGGTATTGGTTAATGGAAAGGTGATTAAGGATTCCTCTGTCCATGTGGATGCAGAAGCTGATGTTATAGAGATATCTGGTGAGAGGATTAATTATAGAAAGTATGTGTATATAATTATGAATAAGCCCCAGGGAGTTATATCTGCAACTGAGGATGATTATGATAAAACAGTTATCGATATAATTGATGATGGACTTAGTAACTTTAACCCAGCTCCAGTTGGCAGGCTTGATAAGGATACCGAGGGGCTGCTTTTAATCACAAATGATGGAGATTTAAACCATAAGCTTTTGTCGCCTAAGAAGCATGTACCTAAGAGATACTATGCAAGAATCAGTGGAAGGGTTACAGAGGAAGATGTCATAAAGTTCAAAGAGGGTGTTACATTAGAAGATGGGTATAAAGCGCTTCCTGCCGAGCTTTATATTATAAACTCAGATGAAATCTCTGAAATTGAAACGGTTTTGTATGAGGGTAAGTTTCATCAGGTGAAAAGGATGTTCGAGGCAGTGGAAAAAAAGGTAGTCTATCTTAAAAGAATTGAAATGGGTCCACTAAAGCTTGATTCAACACTTGAAACAGGAGATTATAGAGAGCTTTATGACTGGGAACTAAAAAGTCTTTTTGAAGCTGTGGGAAGAGAAGAATAAAAATAAAAACACCGGGAAAAGATAATTTTTTTCTCCGGTGTTTTCTTTAATACGCCTTAAAACCTTAAAACAATTCTATCGCCTTCGAGTTCAACATTATCGCCTTCTTTAAATCTTACAGGTAAAAAAAGGGTGTTTGTCTGTATCACTCTAAAATTATCAGTAACTATGGTTGTTAAATCCTTTTCTATTTTTGTTATCCTTCCATTCTCCACAGAAAAATCCTCCTAAAAACACATATTATATAAATATATAAAGCGCAATAAAGATATTGAATAATGCATATTGCGATTTATGAATCAAGGAATATGATTTAGCATAAATGTTTAGGGTCAAGCAATGTAGAATTATTTATGCGAAACATATAACTTCATTATATTATTTGTATTCTATATAGTAATTTATACTTTCTTAGGAATATTGTATAATATGATACGAGGAAAAGTTGATTTTGCAAAAGGATGTGTATTATGGGGATATATTTGGATATAGATTTGGATTATTTGGTAACACCGGTTAGGCAAAAGAGCATAAATAACATAAGAGTGTATAAAAATGATGAATGCAGCGTTTACGATATAAACAAGTTTGTTGAACAACTGATGAAAAAGGGACTTCTTGGTGCAAAGGAAAGAAAGTTTTTTACAAACCATAGAAAAAGCTATACATACTGGTGGATAAAAAAGTACATGGATATGACACTTGTACACATTGATGCCCACAGTGATCTTTATAGAAATAGGAGCAGGGAATTAACACAGCTAAGTGATACAGACATGAGCTGTGATGATTATATTTGGTATGCCATAAGGGATGGATTTATATCAAGAATATATTGGGTTATCCCTGATGGATTATATAATCTAGAGAATAAGGAATTGGCATATAGGTTTATATCAAGTGATATGCTTGAAAGCTGCAGCTATACTGATAACATGCTGAATATAAATTTCTCGGTTAAAACAAGAGTTGGAGAAAAGAACATACAATACAGTATATGCACCCTTGATAATCTTCCAGAGTTCAATGAAATTGATATGCTCACAACAGCAACTTCGCCAGAATTCATACCTCAGGCTGCAGATAAATACATCGAGGAAACCCTTGGATTGCTTGGGGCAAGCTGTGAAGATATAATGAGAATAATGACACTACACAAAGAAATGCCTTCAAATGATGATTAATACGCCTTAGGAGATTTTAAAATATTTTTTTGTAATGATAAAATGAAATATGTTATAATAAGGCTAATAATACAATTTGATGTTGGACAAGAGTATAATGAGGTCGGGGTGATAATGTGAGTGAGTTCAGCTCAAGATTAAAAAATAATGAAGTTGATTTTTTATTTGAGGCTATACTTTCATTAGAAACGATGGAGGAATGCTATAGGTTCTTCGAGGATGTATGTACAATAAGTGAGTTGCAATCCATTGCCCAAAGGCTTCAGGTTGCAGCAATGCTTAAGGAGAGGAGAACGTATATAGATATAGCTCATACCACCGGCGCAAGCACTGCCACAATAAGTAGAGTCAACAGATCGTTAAACTATGGCAATAATGGATATGATATAGCGTTCGAAAGAATTAAAGAAAAACAAAAGAACAACGAATAAGCAGGTGTAAACCTGCTTATCTTTTTATATATTAGAATTTTTATTCATCATAGCTTTTATCTTCAGAGGAAGACCAAAGAGATTTATAAAGCCTTCTGAATCTTTGTGGTTATATAAGTCACTTGCTCCAAAGGAAGAAATTCCTTCATCATATAGCGCATATGGGGAGCTAGTTCCTGCAACCATTATATTACCCTTGTAGAGCTTAAGCTTTACTGTTCCTGTTACATTTTCCTGTGTTACATCAATAAATGCATCAAGGGCTTCCCTTAATGTTGTGAACCATAATCCGTCATAGACAAGCTCTGCATATTTTTGTGATACAAGTTCCTTGTAGTGCATTGTTGTTCTATCAATGGTTAGATATTCAAGCTCCTTATGGGCTGCATAGAGTATTGTTCCTCCAGGAGTTTCATATACTCCTCTTGATTTCATTCCAACAAGTCTGTTTTCAACTATATCTATTACACCTATTCCGTTTTCTCCACCAAGCTTGTTTAAAAGGCTTATCATATCAATTGGCGAGAGTTCTTCATTGTTTATTTTAACCGGAATACCTTTTTCAAAGGATATTTCAACATAAGAAGCTTCATCCTTAGCCTGCTCTGGTGGTGTAGTCATAAGATACATATCCCTTTTATGTTCGTTTTCAGGATTCTCAAGGTCTCCACCTTCATGGCTTACGTGCCAAATGTTTTTATCTCTTGAATATATCTTTTCTTTAGTTACTGGTATATCTATACCTCTTGCATTGGCATAATCTATTGCATCTTCCCTTGATTTTATATCCCATATTCTCCAGGGAGCAATTATTTTTATATCTGGATCCAGTGCCATTATCGAAAGCTCAAATCTTACCTGGTCATTTCCCTTTCCTGTACATCCGTGGCATATATATTTAGCACCCTCAAGATGCGCAATTTCAACTAGTCTTTTTGAAATAACAGGTCTTGCAAAGGATGTACCAAGCATATATTTTCCTTCATATACAGCTCCGCTTTTTATTGCTTTAAAAAGGTAGTCCTTTATAAATTCTTCTCTTACATCTTCTACATATATTTTTGAAGCACCAATCTTTATTGCCTTTTCCTTTACTCCAGTTAAATCTTCAGCTTGTCCAACATCGACATATACTGCTATAACCTCAAGATCATAGTTTTCCTTAAGCCAGGGAACTATAATTGATGTATCAAGTCCACCTGAATATGCTAAAACAACTTTTTCTGCCATGATTAACTCCTCCTATGCTATAACTTTTTCTAAAAATTGCTTTGTTCTAGGTTCCTTAGGGTTTTTAAATATATTATCAGGAATATCTTCTTCAACTATTTTTCCACCCTCCATAAAGATAACCCTGTCTCCTACTTCCTTTGCAAAGCCCATTTCATGGGTAACAACAACCATTGTCATACCTTCTGCTGCAAGATCCTTCATGACCTTTAATACCTCACCAACAAGTTCAGGATCAAGAGCTGAGGTTGGTTCATCAAACAGCATTATGTCTGGATTCATTGCAAGTGCTCTTGCTATTGCAACTCTTTGCTTTTGCCCTCCAGACAGCTTTGAAGGATAGCAGTCCATTTTATCCTTTAAGCCTACCTTTTCAAGAAGGAGTTCTGCTCTTTTTTTAACATCTTCCTGATTCTCCTTTTTTACAACAATGGGGGCCTCCATAACGTTTTCCAGCGCTGTCATATGAGGAAAGAGGTTGAAGTTTTGAAAAACCATTCCCATCTTAAGAATAAGTTTTTTTGATATGTTTTTGTTATCATGGTCAAGCTTTTCTTCTTCAATCAATATTTCTCCACCATCAATCTTTTCAAGGGTATTTAAACATCTTAAAAATGTACTTTTTCCAGAGCCGGATGGACCTATGATTACAAGAACCTCACCTTTATTAACATCTATATTTATTCCATCAAGAACTATTAAATCCTTAAACTTTTTTGTTATGTTTTTAGCTTCAATCATTTTCATCATATTCACCTCTATTCATAAGCTGAAAGCTTCTTTTCCAATATTGAGAATACTCCTGTAAAGATGGTTGTCATAATGAGATATATACATGCTGCAGATGTAAATATTTCAATGGGTTTAAAGGTAGTTGCATACATCTGCTGCGTTGAACGCATAAGCTCAACCATTGCAATTGATGATACGAGGGAAGTATCCTTAAGAGTTCCTATAAACATATTTCCAACAGGAGGAATAAGCCTTCTATAAGCCTGTGGAAGTATTACCCTTCTCATTGATTGAATATAGCTAAAGCCTAATGCTTTTGTTGCCTCAAACTGTCCCTTGTCAATTGATATAATTCCACCTCTAATTATTTCAGCCATGTAAGCTCCACAGTTTAAACCAAGTCCAATGATTGCTGCAGACATTGGATTAAGCTCTATTCCAAGCATAGGCAGTCCGTAATAGAAGAAGAAAAGCTGAAGTAATAGAGGAGTACCTCTAAAAATCCAAATATAAAATGATGCCAAAGAATATATAACTTTGTTCTTAGATAATTTAAATAATGCAAATATGATTCCAAGAATACTTCCAAGTATAACTGTTATTACTGTAAGTTCTATCGTCATTACACTTCCCTTTAAAAGAATGGGAAGTGTTTTTAACATTATCCCAGTTTCCAAGGCTATCCCTCCTTTTTTATTAATGTAGTAAGTTACCTATGAATTGATGTTGGTTTTATTGGGCCCTGAAGGGGAAGCAGCAGGACCCATCAATCTATATTATTTATTGTAGATATCAACACCAAACCACTTCTTAGATATGTTTGAAAGAGTTCCATCTGCCTTTAAATCATTGATTGCCTTCTGTACAGCAGCATTTAATTCCTTATCTTCCTTTTTAAAACCAAGTCCAACAGGCTCATCGTTTAGCTTTCCAGCTAAAACCTTGTAATCATTTGCTTTTTGGGATATATAGTATCTTCCAACGAGCTCATCTACAACAACAGCATCTATTCTTCCTATTGCCAAATCATGTAGGGCTTCTGTAATTTTGTCATACTTTTTAAGCTCCTTGATTCCTTGTATCTTTGATGCAGCAGCCTCACTTGTTGAACCCATTTGGCAAGCAATAACTTTTCTGCTTAAATCCTGAAGTCCTGCTATAGAGGAATCACCATTTTTAACTACAGCTATAATTCCTTCCATTATATATGGCTCAGAAAAATCTATTGATTTCTTTCTTTCATCGGTTATACTCAAGGTTGATAGTATTGAATCAAATTTTCCACTCTGTAGTGAGAGTAATATTCCATTAAAATCTGTAGTTACAAATTCTGCTTTAACTCCAAGCTTCTTTGCAATTTCATTTCCTAAATCGATATCAAATCCAACGAGATTATTTTTATCATCCCTATATTCCATAGGAGGGAAGGAATCATCAAGACCAAAGGATATTTTCCCTGCTTCCTTTACCCTATCTAGAGAATTAATATTCTTACTTTCCTTTTTTTCACATCCAGCAAGGGATGTAACTAACATAAGTACAATTAAAATTAAACTAAATACTTTTTTCATGAATAGCTCTCCTTTCGTTTATCAATGTGTATATTATACATAGATATTTATAATTATGCAATATGTAAAAATAAAATAATGTGAATAAATATGATGGCATAATTTGTGCACTATGGAATGGTTGGAATGTGATGGTTTTGAGGCAACTTAGAAGAGTTGGTAATGCTAATTTGAAGAATTATAATAAATGCATGGAGTTGTGCACATTTTTAATATTCTAGGAAGTATAAAATAAAATGTTGAATACATGCCAAATAAACATGCATATGGTTGACTGTTGGTTTTGGATATTTATAAAGGTATTATATTGGATAGTGCATAAATATAAAAAATGATTCTATTACAATCAATGATTAATAAAATAACCTGCAATTTATAAGGAAGATGTGAAGAGAATGCAAACATGTGTTTTGATTTTTTAGCAATAATGCTATAATATTAAGGAAAATACATGGCAGGAGGAAATTATGATAGATTTAAATACATTGAATAAAGAGCAGAGGGAAGCTGTTATTTCAACAGAAGGCCCACTCTTGATATTAGCGGGAGCAGGATCGGGTAAGACCAGGGTTTTAACATATAGAATAGCCTATCTTATAGAACAGGGAATATATCCTGGAAACATACTTGCAATAACCTTTACCAACAAGGCAGCGGGAGAGATGAAGGAAAGAGTTATAGACCTTGTAGGTGATGATGCAAGAAAAATGTGGATTAGTACCTTCCACTCTGCATGTGTAAGGATACTTAGACAGGATATAGAGAAGATTGGATATGACAAGCACTTTGTTATATATGATACAGATGATCAGCAAAAGCTTATGAAGGAATGTCTAAAGGAATTAAATCTGGATGAAAAGATGTTCCCCCCAAAGGACATACTCTCAAAGATAGGTTCACAAAAGGACATATTAGTTGATGCAGATACTTATTACAGGAGGAATGCAAACGACTTTAAAAATAGAAGGATAGCTGAATTATACAGCCTATACCAAAAAAAGCTAAAGACAAACAATGCAATGGACTTTGATGATATAATACTCAATGCAATAAGGCTATTAAAGGAAAACCCGGATGTATTGAGCTATTACCAGAGAAAGTTTAGATATATAATGGTGGATGAGTATCAGGATACAAATAAGGCACAGTATGAGTTAATTAATATCTTGGCGCAGGCACACAACAACTTGTGTGTCGTTGGCGATGATGATCAATCAATATATGGATGGAGAGGCGCTGATATTAGAAATATATTAGATTTCGAAAAGGATTATCCTGCATGTAAGGTTGTTAAGCTAGAGCAGAACTACAGGTGTACCAAGAGAATACTTGAGGCTGCAAATTATGTTATAGCAAATAATGAGACTAGAAAGGAAAAAAGGCTTTGGACGGAGAATCCTCAAGGGGATACAATTAGATTTTACAGGGCAGATACGGATAGGCTTGAGGCTGATTTTATTTTAAATAAAATAGTAAGCCTTGCTGAGGAAGGAAGACCATATAGGGATTTTGCAATATTGTACAGAACAAATGCAATGTCTCGTATACTTGAAGAAGCTTTTGTAACATCAGGGATTCCATACAGGGTTATTGGGGGACTTAAGTTCTATGACAGAAAGGAAGTTAAGGACATACTTGCATACCTTAAGGTGATAAATAACCCTCTAGATGCTATAAGTCTATCAAGAGTTGTAAATACTCCTAAAAGGGGAATTGGAGATTCTACAATCGATAAAATAAAACAATATGGTAATGAAAGAGATTTAGGATTATACAGCAGCATGCTTGAGATTGATGATATTGATGGAATAACCAAGAGAGCACAGAATGCTGTTAACAAGTTTATAGGTCTTATGAATTACTTCCTTTTAAACAGGGATAAAATGAAGGTTTCTGAGCTTATAAAGGATATTATGGAAAGAACCGAATATCTAAAGGAGCTAAAGGATGAAAATACAAAGGAAAGCCTTGGAAGAATTGAAAACCTTGAGGAATTGTATTCTGCAGCAGTTGAATTTGAGGAGACAAATGATGACAAGAGCCTTTCAGCTTTCCTTGAGAGAGTAGCATTGGTTTCAGACCAGGATACGTTGTCAGAAGCGGGAGGAGTTGTATTGATGACCCTTCACACAGCAAAAGGCCTCGAATTTCCTGTCGTTTTCATTGCAGGTGTGGAGCAGGGAATATTCCCTCATTTTTCAGCGCAGGAGGATTCAAGTGAGCTTGAGGAGGAGAGAAGACTTTGTTATGTTGGAATAACAAGGGCAAAGGAGATTCTTTTCATGACCTGCGCAAGGCAGAGGATGATGTTTGGAAGAACTATGTTTAACGATGTTTCATCCTTTATGGAGGAAATACCAGAGGATTTAATAGAAGATGTTTCTCCAGTAAGGGCAAGCTTCAACAGGGTTTATGGATATGATGAACCAGCTGTTAGCTCCACAAGGATGCATATAAATAAGCCGGTAATGAAAAATACAAATGTAAACTCAGCCCCTAAAAACAATATTAATAAGGAAGATATCAGGGCTGGTATGAAGATAAAGCACAGCACATTTGGAAAAGGAATTGTAATAGCAGTTCAGGATTCTGGAAGTGATAAACAGATAACTGCACACTTTGAGGGTCAAGGACTTAAAAAATTACTTTTAAGTGCAGCACCCATAGAGATTTTATAAAACATATTATTATCCGAGGTGATATTATGGATGATGTAAAAAAGAGGATTGATGAGATAAGAGAAATATTAGAGGAAAACAGCTATAAATACTATGTTTTAGATAATCCAAGCATAAGTGACTACGAATATGATATGCTTATGAATGAATTAAAAAAGCTTGAAAAGGAACACCCTGAATATATAACTCCAAGCTCTCCTACACAGAGAGTTGGAGGAAAACCTCTAAAGGAATTTAATCAGGTTCAGCATGTTGTACCAATGCTTAGCCTTCAGGATGTGTTCAGCTTTGAGGAACTTATAGATTGGGACAATAGGGTTAAAGCAGCAGTTGGTGATGCAAAATATGTTGTTGAACTAAAAATTGATGGATTATCTGTTGCGCTCCTGTATGAAAATGGAGAACTTGTAAGGGGTGCTACAAGAGGAGACGGACTAATAGGTGAGGATGTTACACAGAATATAAGGACAATAAAGAGCATTCCGCTAAGAATAAAGGATAGATCCCTCCTTGAGGTAAGGGGAGAGGTTTATATGCCAAAAGAGGCCTTTGAAAGGCTTAATGCTGTAAGAGAGGAACTGGAGCAGCCTGTGTTTGCAAACCCGAGAAATGCTGCAGCAGGCTCATTAAGACAGCTTGATTCAAAGATTACTGCAGAAAGAAGTCTTGGAATATTTGTATTTAATATTCAAAGGTATGAAGGAGAGAGGGTTGAAAGTCATAAAAAGGGGCTTGATTACCTTGAATCACTTGGCTTTAGAGTAAGCCCTAAAAGAGTTGTATATAATGATATAAACGAAGTTATAGAAGCTATAAAGGAAATGGGAGAAACCCGTGGAGAATTATCCTTTGATATAGATGGTATTGTTATTAAGGTTGATGAGATAGATAAGAGAGAAAAACTTGGACAGACAGCAAAAACTCCTAGATGGGCTGTTGCATATAAATTCCCTGCAGAGAAGAAAAAGACAAGGGTTAAGGATATAATCGTTCAGGTTGGAAGAACAGGTGCCATAACACCAACAGCAATACTTGAACCTGTTAGAATAGCAGGTTCTACAGTTTCAAGGGCAACCCTTCACAACGAGGATTACATAAAGGAAAAGGATATAAGAATAGGTGACAGTGTAATAATACAAAAGGCAGGAGAAATAATACCAGAAGTTGTTGAGGTTGTTCTAGAAGATAGAGTTGGAGATGAAATTGAGTTTAAAATGCCGGAAAAATGTCCTGAATGTGGAGGTGATGTTGTAAGAGAAGAAGGAGAGGCAGCATCCAGGTGTACTAACATGTCCTGTCCTGCACAGCTTAAAAGAAGCATAATTCATTTTGCATCAAGGGATGCAATGAATATAGATGGACTTGGACCTCAGATAATAGCCCTTCTTATGGACAATGGACTTATAAAGGATGCAGCTGATCTTTACTACTTAAAATTTGATGACATAGTAAAGCTTGAAAGAATGGGTAAAAAGTCGGCAGAAAAGCTTCTTAATGCAATAGAAGAGACTAAGAAGAATAACATTGATAAGTTCATATTTGGGCTTGGTATAAGGTATATTGGAGGGAAAGCAGGGAAAAACCTTGCAAAAGCTCTAAAATCCATAGATAAGTTAATAAATGCAGACAGTGATGAGCTTACAGCTGTGGAGGAAATAGGAGATAAGATGGCTGAAAGCTTAGAATCCTTTTTTAAGGAGGAGCATAATAGAGAACTGATTGAAAAGTTTAGGGCGGCTGGTTTGAATTTTGAATATATATCAAATGAAGTAGAAGGAAATAAAATATTTGAAGGTATGACCTTTGTTCTTACAGGTGCCCTTTCAAAGTATACAAGAAGTGAAGCCCAGGAATTGGTTGAGAAGTTTGGAGGAAAGGTTTCTTCAAGCGTTTCAAAGAAAACAACCTATGTTCTTGCAGGTGAGGATGCTGGAAGCAAGCTTAAAAAAGCTCAGGATCTTGGAATTAATATAATTTCTGAGGATGATTTTGAAAAGATGCTGGAAGGTGAAAACTAATGACTAAAGTATCTGATTATTTAATGTGGCTTATGTTTGGAATATCATTAATAGTTTCCATATTAACATTGCTTGTACTATTTGGAACAGGTGTTTATATAGAGCTTTTTTCGACATTTTTGCCCCTTGAAATTAGTCTTTCAGGTACGTTTATATTATGGGGTATAAACAGTTTAATAAACCCATATACAAGAAATAGCAAATATACTTTTTTCTATGCATTTATTTTAGGCGGAGGGCTTATTGTATTTGCACTATTAGGAATATATTAAAAGTGCCAGGTATGTGGCAAGTTGGATAAATCCTGGCTGTTCAGGATTATCCAGCTTGCCACTTTCTATGTGTCTGGCACTACAGAAGGGCAGGTGAAGAGCACTGGCTATTTATATGTAGCCGGCGGAGAATATGGATATTAAGGATGTTGAACATGTTGCAAAGCTTGCAAGACTTGAATTCAATGATGAGGAAAAGAAAAATTTAGTTTGTGAATTAAATAATATATTTAAATATATAGAAAAACTATCTGAGGTAAATACTGACGGAGTAGAAGCAAGCATATGCTCATACCCGATATACAATGCTTTAAGGGATGACCAAGTTATTCCCTCAATGGATAGAGAGAGGCTTTTAGAAGCTTCGCCAGATGAGAAAAATGGATACGTTAAGGTACCAAAGGTTATAGGTTAGGGGTGAGAAAATGCATAATAGAACAGCACATGAAATAAGGGATTTGATAAGAAAAAAGGAAGTTTCATCTGTTGAAATTACTAAAAATATTATAAATAGAATAGAGAATATAGATGACAAAATAGGTGCATTTCTAAGCGCATACCCTGATGAAGCATTAAAGTCTGCACAAAAAATAGATGAAAGAATTGCTTATGGTGAAAGCCTTCCTGATTTAGCAGGGATACCAATGGGAATAAAGGATAATATGTGTATGAGTGGGACTAAGACAACCTGTGGTTCAAGGATACTAGAAAATTATACATCGCCCTATGATGCACATGTTGTTGAGAAGCTAAAGGAAAATGGAGCAGTTATAATTGGGAAGCTAAATATGGATGAATTTGCAATGGGATCGTCTAATGAAACATCAGCATATAAGAAGGTAAGAAATCCATATGATATTGAAAGGGTACCAGGTGGCTCATCAGGAGGCTCAGCGGCTTCTGTTGCAGCAGGAGAAGTATATTATTCCTTAGGTTCAGATACAGGAGGATCTGTTAGACAGCCTTCAGCTTTTTGTGGAGTTGTAGGTTTAAAGCCAACCTATGGAAGAGTCTCAAGATATGGACTCGTTGCCTTTGCATCATCCTTAGACCAGATAGGACCGATTACAAAGGATGTTGAGGATTGTGCAATTGTTATGAATGCCATTTCTGGTAAAGACAAAAGGGATTCGACCTCTGCTGATGTAAGGGTAGAAGATTATACTAAGTATCTTACAGAAGACATAAGGGGTATGAGGATAGGAATGCCTGAGGAATACTTTGGAGAAGGCATGGATGAAGGAGTTAGAAAGACTATATTGAACGGGATTGAGGTCTTAAAATCCTTGGGAGCAGAGATAAAGGTAATAAAGCTTCCCATGTCCTCCTATGCTCTTGCAGTATATCACATTCTTACAAGCTCGGAGGCAAGCTCAAACCTTGCAAGATTTGATGGTATAAAATATGGATACAGGGCGAAGGATTATAAAGATGCAATTGATATATATTTTAAATCAAGAAGCCAGGCATTTGGAGATGAAGTAAAAAGAAGAATAATGCTGGGAACATATTCCCTTTCTGCTGGATACTATGATGAATATTATAAAAAGGCACTTAAGGTAAAGACTCTTATAATTGAGGAATTTAAGAGAACATTTATGGATGTAGATATAATAGTATCTCCGACTTCTCCAATCCTTCCATTTAAAATTGGAGAAAAAATAGAAAAACCCCTTGAGATGTATTTATCAGATATCTATACTGTACCAGTAAATATTGCTGGTATCACTGCAATTTCAGTACCTGCAGGAAAAATAAATGAACTTCCTGTTGGTATTCAGTTTATAGGCAACTATTTTGAAGAAGGTACATTAATCAAAGCTGCCTATGCCTTTGAAAAAAGCATAGGGGGGTGTTTATATGGAATATGAAGTAATAATAGGTCTTGAGGTTCATGCTGAGCTTTCAACAAAGACCAAGATATATTGTGGATGTACAACAGAATTTGGAGGGGAACAGAATACACACTGCTGTCCTGTATGTATGGGATTGCCAGGTGCTCTTCCAGTTTTAAACAAAAGGGTTGTGGAGTATGCTATAAAAGCAGGACTTGCACTGAATTGCACTATAAATAAAGAAACACATATGGCAAGAAAGAATTATTTCTATCCTGATTGTCCTAAGAATTATCAGATTACCCAGGATAATACTCCAATATGCAGCAATGGCTATATAGAGATTGAATCTGATAAAGGAGTTAAAAGAATAGGAATACAGCGAATACATATAGAGGAGGATGCAGGAAAAGCACTCCACCGAGAAAACGGCTCATATATGGATTATAATAGAGCAGGTGTTCCGCTTGCTGAAATAGTTTCAAGACCGGATATTCCTTCACCACAGGAAGCGAGAATATATCTTGAAAAGCTAAAGGCTGTACTGCAGTATATAGAGGTTTCAGACTGCAAAATGGAGGAGGGCTCTTTAAGATGTGATGCTAATATTTCATTAAGACCTATTGGCTCGGCTGAGTTTGGAGTTAAAACAGAGATAAAGAACATGAATTCCTTTAAGGCACTTGAAAAGGCTTTGGAATATGAAATAAAAAGGCAAAAACATGAACTTGAAATTGGAAATAGAATAGTACAGGAAACAAGAAGATGGGATGATGAAAAAAATGTAACTGCAGTCATGAGAAGCAAGGAAGAAGCCCATGACTATAGGTGTTTTCCTGAGCCTGATATGGTATATCTTAAGATTGATGATGAATGGATAGATGAGATAAGAAGGAAAATTCCAGAACTTCCAGATGTAAAAAGGAAAAGATATATTAATGATTTTGGCCTTCCAGAATATGATTCTGAAATACTAACATCATCAAAGGCACTTTCATCTTTCTTTGAAAAATGTATATACCATGGAGGGAATCCAAAGGATATAAGCAACTGGGTTATGGGTGAACTTATGAGAAGTCTTAATGAAAATGAAATGGAAATAGAGGATGTTAAAATAAAACCAATTGATATTGTGAGACTCATAAGTTTAATAGATAAAGGTACAATATCAGGAACCATGGCTAAAAAGGTCTTCAATTATATGTTTGAAACTGGAGAAGATCCTGAAAGCATAGTTAAAGCAAAGGGGCTTTTACAGGTTTCAGATGAAACAGAAATAAAAAGTATGATTTACAAAGTTATTGATGAAAATCCACAATCAGTTGAGGACTATAAAAATGGAAAGGCAAAGGCAGTTGGATTTATTATAGGTCAGGTGATGAAGGCATCAAAGGGCAGAGCAAACCCACAAATTGTTAACAGGCTTGTATTAGATGAATTGAATAGAAGATAAGAATAAGAGCCAGATATGTGGCAAGTTAGCTTAGACTAGGAAATTTTGGGTTATCTAACTTGTCATATATCTGGCTCTTTTTATTTTACGGCTATACTTACTATATTTTTTGCAAGACCAAGTCTTTCCTGAAGTTCCTTTGTAACTTCAATTTTAATTGTAGTTCCTTTTGGGACACCTCTAAAATCATATTGAGTAGATAGTTTTGTTGTTGCAACAAGCTCATCAGATACTTCCAATGGCTTATAGTTTATAAATTTTAATTGTTCAACAAAACGTTTTCCAGGGAGTTTACCTTTTTTATGAAGCTCATTTGATAATGCAGGAAATGGAACCTGCTCTTCGGATATTACTATTTTAAAATTAGATTTATCTAATTCTACCAAAGCATTTTTAGAAATGGGGTTTCCATCAATCTCAAGAGTATATTTCCACTCATCTCTTGCAAGAGAAAGAAGCTCTGCCTCGCTTAGGTACTTTGTGGCCTTATCGATAAACTGAAGATAATAATCGAGTTCTTCCCAAGTATAATTTTTGAAAAGTTCAAATTCCTTAGATTTATCTGTAAGCTCTTGAATTGTTTTATCATCTTGAACAAGCTGTTTTTTTAGTAATTCTATCTCTTTGTTTAAATCCTTAGTTTCATTCTGTGAAAGTGCAGCTTTTTTATTAGTAATACCAGCAGTCTTTTGCTTTCCATATGTACATCCTGTTAAAAAAATGAAAAATGTCAGAGATAATAAAATTAACCTCTTATACATACAATACATCCTTCCTGAAATTATTATTCTACATTAATATTCAGTTGCAAAAGAAAAATAAGTGGAAAGTTTGATAAAACTGATGTTTGTTAGTATATATTACCACAATAGGATTGTATTCACAACGGGAACTGCTTCAACCTGTCCAAATATTACATGAGTATATAAAACAGATTAAATTTGTAAAGAATATTGATTTATGAGAAGCGGCATAAACTCTTGAAAGTATTATGCATTTATAAAGAATTAGCTTACTATATTGTCTTTATTATTATATATTTTAATTCTTGTTATTTCAAAATTGTAAAAATAGTGTTAATGCACCTAATATATATAAATCGTAAAATTCTTTACATTTTGGTTTTTTAAACAGCCCTACAGTATTGGTTCGACCTTAAGATGTTTAAAAAGGCAAAATGTAATAGAATTTTTGATTTATATTTAGTTTTAAGTTGCATTGCTACATGGTTTTATGTTGTGGTAATATTAATTTGAAACATACTATACTAAGGCACATTAAAAAAATAAATAAGTCATCTTACTCGTCCTTTTGATTCTTTTCGTCGTTACTCAATCACTTACATACAGTTAGTATGCGCGTGATTGAGTGCCTAGAAAATAATCAAAATTACTTCGCAATCTGACTCATTTATTTTTTTAATGTGCCTAAAAAGGAGATGTTAGCGATTTATTATAAGGAGGTTTTTAAAAATGGGCATAATGCTTCTTGTAGATTCATGTAGCGATCTTCCACTTGAGTATATTGAAGAAAATAGAGATGTAATCGATACCATAGGAATGCCTATAAATATCGAAGGAATTGATTGCTATGATGATTTCGGAAAAACAATGAGCCATGAGGAGTTTTATGGATACTTGAGAAAAGAAATAATGCCAACAACATCACAGATAAATTCACATAGGTTTATGGAAAAATTCAGAGAAAGCTACGAAAAGAAAAATACATTGATATATTTAGGGTTTTCTTCAGGCTTAAGTGGTACATACAATAGTGCAGTAGTTGCATGGAATATGTTTATGGAAGAACATCCTGATGCAGATATTACTATAATTGATACTGTATCTGCTTCTGTTGGAGAAGGCTTATTAGTTGTTCACGCTGCTGAAATGCTTAGAAAAGGATGTTCAAGGGATGAAATAATAAAATGGGTTGAGGATAATAAATTGAATTCTAATCACTGGTTTGCAGTAGATACTCTTACCTTTCTAAAAAAGGGTGGGAGGATATCAGCAGCAACCGCTGCCTTTGGGACTCTTTTAAATGTAAAACCCATAATTACTCTTGATGATGAAGGTAAGCTAAAACCTTATGCAAATGTTAGAGGAAGAAAAAAATCCCTCAGCTTTTTGCTAGATAAGGCTAAGGAACATATAGTAAATGAAGAGGAGACTATTATAATCATAGGACATGGTGACTGTCCTAATGATGCAGAAGAGCTAAAATCAATGGTAATGTCCCATTTTAATGTTAAAAAGATTATAATAACTGAATTGGGGGCTACAATTGCTTCCCATGTTGGACCTGGTATGATTTCCCTTGCGTTTATGGGGGAGAGAAGAGAAGTTTTAAAAAGATAAGTGTTGATTGGTTAAGAGCAATTATTTTCTTTAATACACCGAATATCTATTTTAAAATGAAATTATATTTTACAAAAAAGAATCGTTTCAAATGAAGCGGTTCTTTTTATTTTGTACATGAAATTATTTATTGTTTTCTGAAATGAATTAATGTAAACTATTTCCAAATTGGTATTAATATGGTAATATTATACATATAAATCTATAAAATTAGTTTATTTTATGGTGATAGATATGAGGCTTTGTAATAGGATATATTACTTATTAAACAAAAGAGCTGTTGAGGATGGCATGAAATACATGAAAAAACTTTCGGTAAAGAAGTTAGCTGCTTTATACATGGGGAGTCTTACAAAAAAGCATGATGGTTTTAATATTTTGAAGGAGAATTCAGAATATGTGGACATACTATCATGGAAAGGCTCCACTAGGAGATATTTATTTAGATACCACAAATGTCAAATCGTATTTCAAGATCAATATGAAGAATTTATAACCCTTGCTGAAAAAAATAGAGTAAACAGAGCCTTTTACATCACCTGCGGCACCTTTGAAGAAAAAATATATAACTATCATAGGATGGGAGGGATAATGAGGGGATATTGGGTTGAACTAATTGATTGCTTTGAACTTGTAAAGAAATCTCTAGGACTTAGAAGAAAATGGATAAGTATAAAGTGCAAAAATGACATTTTTGATTTGTATTCTCCATAAGTAATACTATCAACCTGAGGGGGGATGTAATTTTGCTTAATTACATTATTAAAAGGATCATTGCATCTGTGATTACGCTGTGGGTTGTAATTACTATAACATTTCTTTTAATTCACACAATTCCAGGTGGACCCTTTGATTTCGATAGAAATCTGCCGGAAATAATCAAAAAGTCCATTGAGGAAAGGTACAACTTAAATAAGCCAATATGGTGGCAGTATCAGGATTATCTAAAAAATCTTGTGAAGTTTGACCTTGGTCCATCCTTCTCATATGAGGGCATGACTGTAAATCAATTGATACACAATGGTTTCCCTATTTCAGCACAACTAGGAGTGTCTGCCATAATTTTGTCCATGGTTATAGGAATACCCTTTGGTATTGTTTCTGCTTTAAGGCAGGGAAAATGGCAGGATAGATTTGTTATGTTTCTGGCAACCCTTGGAATAACAATTCCAAGCTTTGTTCTAGCTACACTACTACTATATTTTTTCACCCTAAAGATACCTTTATTTCCTCCAATAAGTTGGGGAACAGCGGCTCACTTTGTATTACCATCAATAGCACTGGCAGGTGGGCCTACATCTATGATATCCAGACTTACAAGATCAAGCTTGTTGGAGGTTATTAGACAGGATTATATAAGGACTGCAAGGGCTAAAGGACTTACAGATAGAGTTGTTATATACAAGCATGCTTTGAAAAATGCCATAATACCTGTTCTTACATACCTAGGACCACTAATTGCAGGAATTTTAACTGGAAGCTTTGTTATTGAGAGGATCTTTACAATACCAGGATTAGGAAGACAGTTTGTTGAGAGTATAACAAACAGAGATTATACAGCAATATTGGGAGTTACAATATTCTACTCTGCATTTTTAATTATATGCAACCTGATTGTTGATATCCTTTATGGATTTGTTGATCCAAGAATAAGATTTGAGGAGCAGGAGGTGTAGGGATGGAGGGTAATATTGACAAGAGTCTCTTTGAGCCTCTTAATCGGGATAATAAAAGTCTCAGTGAAATTGTAAGGCCTAGTGAAACCTATTGGCAGGATGTATGGAGAAGACTGAAACAGAATAAAGTAGCAATATTATCACTTGTTATACTAACATTGTTAATACTTCTATCAATATTTGGACCAATGCTTTCCAAGTTTGATTACAGAACAAATAACATTTCAATGCTTGATAAGCCTCCATCATCTCTGCATTGGTTTGGTACTGATAGTTTAGGCAGAGATCTTTTCGTAAGGGTACTGTATGGAATGAGAATTTCACTCTCTGTAGGAATAGTTTCAGCAATTATTAATCTAGTGATAGGTGTTATATATGGTGGTATTTCTGGATACTATGGAGGACGTACTGACAATATTATGATGCGTATTGTAGATATTCTCTACAGCATACCTGTAACCCTCTATGTAATATTACTAATGGTAATACTTGATGGTGCAAATCTCACAAATACATTTATAGCACTTGGAATTTCATATTGGGTTGGAATGGCAAGAATGGTAAGAGGTCAGGTCTTAACATTAAAGCAGCAGGAGTTTATATTAGCAGCAAAAGCATTAGGCGCAGGAAATAAGAGGCTTATGTTAAGACACTTAATTCCAAATTGTATGGGGCCTATAATAGTTACACTTACAATGTCTATACCAACAGCTATATTTACTGAGGCCTTTTTAAGCTACATTGGACTTGGAGTATCAGCACCTATGGCTTCTCTTGGGGTACTATGTAATGAGGCTGTACAAACCTATAGAAGCTATCCTTTCCAATTATTCTATCCAGCAATAACTCTTTGTATTATTATGATATCCTTCAATCTTTTTGGTGATGGGTTGAGAGATGCCCTTGATCCTAAGATGAGAAAGTAGAGGTGGGGGTAATGGATAGATTATTACAAATAAGGGACTTAAGCACCTCCTTTTTCACCTATGCAGGTGAAGTAAAGGCAGTTAGAGGGGTAAGCTTCGATGTAAATAAGGGCGAAGCTGTTGGGCTTGTTGGAGAGTCAGGATGTGGGAAAAGCGTTACCATGTTATCACTTCTAAGACTTCTTGCTGATACTGGAAAGATAAAGAGTGGAAAAGCTCTTTTCAATGGAAAAGATCTTGTTAAGATGGATGAAAATGAAATGTTAAGAATAAGAGGAAATGAAATAAGCATGATATTTCAGGACCCAATGACATCGCTTAATCCTGTTTATACAATAGAAAATCAATTAATAGAACCACTGCTTAAGCATAAAAGGTTATCAAGAGAAAATGCTAAGAAAAGAGCTTTAGAGCTTTTAAATGTTGTTGGTATACCAGAAGCTGAAAAAAGGTTAAGGCAGTATCCTTATGAGTTTTCTGGCGGTATGAGGCAAAGAGTTATGATAGCTATGGCCCTATCCTGTGATCCTGCTCTTCTAATAGCCGATGAACCTACAACGGCCTTAGATGTTACTATTCAAGCTCAGATACTTGATTTGATGAAGGAACTTAAAAATAAAATAAATACATCAATAATACTAATAACCCATGACTTGGGAGTTGTTGCCGATCTTTGCAGCAGAATAAATGTAATGTATGGGGGAATCATAGTTGAGTCAGGCTCTAGCAGAGATATCTTTTATAATCCAAGGCATCCGTACACAATGGGACTTCTGCAAAGTGTACCAAATCCTAAAACAATTGCAAAAGAAAGGCTTAGACCAATAGATGGTCAGCCCCCAGACTTGCTTAAACCTCCTGCAGGGTGTCCTTTTGCTCCAAGATGTTCATATGCAATGAGAATATGTGATATACAAATACCTCAACATTTTGAAATTGAAGATGGACATATGGCTTCTTGCTGGCTGAATCATCCCGAAGCTCCCAGAGCAGCAGGTTTTGGGGAAGGGAGGAGAAAGTAATGTGTGAAGTTAAAAGTAGTGAGTATATATTAGAAATTAAAGGGCTTAAAAAGTTTTTCCCGGTTAAGAAGGGCGTTTTTGGAAAGAAAAAGGGTTATAACAAGGCTGTTGATGATGTATCCTTTGAAATTAAAAAGGGAGAAACATTGGGGCTTGTCGGGGAATCAGGATGTGGAAAAACAACCTGTGGAAGAACAATACTAAGGCTGTATGAACCAACTGGTGGAAAGATAATATATGATGGAGTAGATATAACAGAGCTAAGTCTGAGCCAAATGATGTCGTATAGAAAAAAGATGCAAATTATATTTCAGGATCCATATGCATCATTAGACCCAAGAATGACAGTTGGGGATATTGTAGGTGAAGCTATAGATATTCATAAGATTATGGGAAGTAAGGAGCGAAATGAAAGAGTCCAGTATCTTCTCCAGAGGGTTGGATTAAGTAGTGAACATGCTAACAGATACCCCCATGAATTTTCAGGGGGACAGAGACAGAGAATTGGGATAGCAAGGGCTCTTGCTGTTCAGCCTGAGTTTATTGTTTGTGATGAACCTATATCTGCACTGGATGTTTCGATACAGGCTCAAATAGTAAATATGCTTGAGGATCTTCAGAGGGATATGGGGCTAACCTATCTTTTTATAGCTCATGACCTCTCAATGGTTAAGCATATTTCAAACAGAGTCGGAGTAATGTACCTTGGAAAACTTGTTGAAATTGCAGAAAGCAATGAACTTTATACAAATCCGGAGCATCCATATACCCAGGCACTATTGTCTGCAATTCCAATTCCTGATCCTGATGATTCTATGATGAAAAAAAGAATTATATTACAGGGGGAAATCCCATCGGCAATAGATCCTCCCCCGGGATGTAGATTTAAAAAGAGATGCAGATATTCTAAGGAAATATGTAATTCTGAGGAACCTGTATTAAAGGAAATTTCTCCTGGACATTTTGCTGCATGTCATTTATTTGAATAATTTATGAACACTGCTAATAAATTATAGAAGGAAGTTAAATAAGTTTTAAAAATTCCAGTGTTTTATTCTTGCTAGCCATAATGATGCTAATTGTTCATAAAATTGATGGCTCGCAGGATAAGATGCAAGAATTTTAGAAAATAATATAAGGGGGGTTAATATGAAAAACAAGAAGCTTATTAAAGTTCTAGCTCTGTTATGCACCTTTGTTCTTACGTCACTTTCATTTATAGGCTGTGGCAAAAAGGAAGTGGACACAAAGCCAACTGTTGAGCAGAAGATAATATATAACATGGCAACTGAACCAGATGCAATTGACCCTGGAAAGTCAACATCAGTTGGTGCGGGGACTGTTGGAATTGCCTGCTTTGAAGGACTTACAAGAATAACAGAAAAAAACGTTCCAGGTCCTGGTGTAGCAAAGGAATGGACATTATCTGATGATGCTCTTGTATATAACTTCAAGCTTAGAAATGATGCAAAATGGTCTGATGGAGAAAAGGTAACAGCAAAGGATTTTGACTACGCTTGGAGAAGAGTATTAGACCCAAAAACAGCATCAGAATATGCAAATCAGCTGTTCTATGTAAAGAATGCAAAGGCAGCATTTGAAGGAAAGGCAAAGCCTGAAGATATAGGAATAAAGGTAATTGATGATTACACTCTTGAGGTAACATTAGAGGCTCCATGTTCATATTTCCTTGAACTTTGCGCATTCCATACATTGATGCCAGTAAGAAAGGATGTTATTGAAAAGAATCCAGATTCATGGTACACAGATCCTGCAACATTTGTAGGAAACGGACCATTTAAGATGACTAAATGGGTACACAACGATTCAATGGAATTTGAAAAGAATACTTATTACTGGGATGCTAAAAATATCAAGCTTGACAAGATGAAATGGGTAATGGTAAATGATGAGATGTCAGCTCTTGCAGCATGGGAAGGTGGAGCAATTGACTTCTTAGATTCAGTACCTGGAGCAGAGGCACCAAGACTTCTTCAGGAAGGCAAATTAACCCTTACTCCAAAGCTTGGAGTTTACTATATAAGATTTAATGTTACAAAGGCACCGCTTAATGACCCAAGAGTAAGAAAGGCATTAACACTTGCAGTAAACAGACAGCAGTTAATTGATGCAGTTCTAAGAACAGGTGAAAAGATAGCAACCGCAATGGTACCTCCAGGAATTGCAGATGCAGGAGCTGGTACGGAGTTTAGAACGGTTGGAGGAGATATCGTATCAAATCAGGATGTAGAAACCGCAAAGAAGCTTCTTGCTGAGGCTGGATATCCAGATGGAAAGGGATTTCCACAGGTAACATACCTATACAATACAAACGAATCACATAAGAAAATTGCTGAAGCTCTTCAGGATATGTGGAAGCAGAACCTTGGTATTGAAGTAAAGCTTGCCAACCAGGAATGGAAGGTATTCCTTGATAGCCAAGACCAGTTAGGATATGAGTGCTGCAGATCAGGATGGATAGGAGACTATATTGATCCAATGACCTTCCTTGATATGTATGTAACGAACGATGGTAACAACGATACAGGATGGTCAAATGCAAGATATGATGAGCTTATTAAAATGGCAAAGGCAGAAGCAAGTCAGGAAAAGAGAATGGAATATATGCATGAAGCTGAAAAGATATTAATGGACGAGATGCCAGTTGGACCTTTATATTTCTATGTAAACAAATCACTTATTAAGCCAAATATTAAGGGAATCCATAGAACACCACTTGGAGGAATAAGCTTTGATCATGCATATGTAGAAGAATAATATGATTTAGTGCCGAGCACGTGGAAAGAGGCAAGATAGGGGACCTTTGGTTTAGCCAAGATCCCCCATCTTGCCTCTTTCCATATACATGGCACTTTTAAATAACGAATGATTCAAGTGTCTGAATTTTTATTTAAAAAAATAATTGCAATATAACATCATATGACTTGCAAAAGCAAGTCCTTTTTATTTGTCAATAAAAAGAATCATGGCTAAGGTTTCGGGTTAATACAAAGGGCATGCTATTTGCTAAATCTTTGTCAAATACGTATTAAGATGAAAGTTTAATTATAACTTGCAGAATAGTTTGAAAAATAAAAGAAAATATAAAAATAATGTCGAAATTAGCAAAATTAATCATTGAAAAAAATGAAATAATGTTATAATATTGATTTAAATAAAATAACAAAAATCGACACAACACCTAAAACTCTTAATAGCAAGGGGGAGAAAAAATGTTTAACTACGTTATAAAAAGATTCGTTACCAGCATTGTAACGCTATGGGTGGTTGTGACGCTGACGTTCTTTCTAATTCATGCCCTACCGGGTGGACCGTTTGATGGAGAGAAGCAGTTAGCACCACAGGTAAAGGCGAATTTGGAAGCAAAGTTTGGTTTGGACAAGCCACTTTCACATCAGTACACAATGTTCATTAAAAATCTTTTGCATGGTGATCTTGGACCTTCAATGAGATATGAGGGTAGAACAGTAAATGATATTATAAAATACTCCTTCCCAGCATCAGCTAAGCTTGGAGCAGTGTCAGTTCTATTTTCTGTTGCAGTTGGTGTATATATGGGAATCACTGCTGCTTTAAATCAGGGAAAATGGCAGGACAGGCTTACCATGATAATAGCTACTCTGGGTGTTACAGTTCCGAGCTTTGTTATGGCAACATTCCTAATATACCTGTTTGCAGTGAAACTTAACATGCTTCCGGCTGTTGGTTTTGAAGGGCCTGCAAACTATGTAATGCCTGTACTAGCCCTTGGAGGATATTCAGTATCATTTGTTGCAAGACTTACTAGATCAAGCTTACTTGATGTAATAAGACAGGACTATATAAGAACAGCAAAGGCAAAAGGACTTTCAAAAAATGTTGTTATCTATAAGCATGCTTTAAGAAATGCACTTATACCGATTGTAACATATATCGGACCTCTTACAGCAGGAATCCTTACAGGAAGCTTCGTTATAGAAAAGATTTTTGCAATACCAGGACTTGGTAGAGAGTTCGTAACAGGTATAACTAACAGAGACTACATGATGATATTGGGACTTACAGTATTTGATAGTGCGATACTAATTGGTGCGAACTTCTTGGTAGATATACTATATGCTGTGATTGACCCAAGAATAAAACTTGAGGGTTAGGAGGGGTATACATGGAATTCACAAAGGACGTGTTTGAAAAAGTTCCTGCTGAAGAGAAGGAACTCAATAAAATAGTAAGACCCAGCGTAACCTACTGGCAGGATGCATGGAGGAGACTTAAAGAAAACAAGCCAGCTATGGCAGGACTTTTCTTTGTAATATTTATAACTCTTACAGCTATATTTGGACCAATGTTATCAAAGTATAACTACTTCTCACAGGACTTTATGGTTGCAAACCAGGGACCTACTGGAGCACATTGGTTTGGTACCGACCAGTTTGGTAGAGATATATTTGTAAGAATACTTTATGGTGCAAGAATATCATTAACAGTAGGCTTTGCAGCAAGTATCCTTAACATTACAATAGGAGTTCTCTATGGTGGAATTGCTGGATACTTTGGCGGAAAGATAGACAATTTCATGATGAGAATAGTAGATATATTGTATTCTATTCCAATGATGATATACGTTATTCTTCTTATGCTTATATTAAAGGCTGGACTTGGAAGTATAATAATGGCACTAGCAATTTCCTACTGGACTTCAATGGCTAGAATAGTTAGAGCTCAGATACTTTCTTTAAAGCAGCAGGAATTCGTTCTTGCAGCAAAGACTCTAGGAGCCTCTGATATGAGAATACTTTTAAAACACCTTATTCCAAACAGTATGGGACCGATAATAGTTACACTTACACTTACAATACCATCAGCTATATTTACAGAATCCTTCCTAAGCTTTATAGGTCTTGGTGTTTCAGCACCAATGGCATCATGGGGAACACTTGCATCAGAAGCAATGGAAGGTTATCAGTTATATCCATACCAACTGTTATTTCCAGCCTTGGCAATATGTTTAACTATATTTGCCTTCCAGCTGCTTGGTGATGGATTAAGAGATGCACTAGATCCAAAGATGCGTAAATAGTTAGGAGTGAGAGTATGGAGAGATTACTTGATATAAAGAATTTGAATACGTCCTTCTTTACTCATGCTGGAGAGGTTAAGGCTGTGGGAGGAGTTTCCTTTTACCTTGATAAGGGGGAAGCCCTTGGAATAGTAGGAGAATCAGGAAGTGGTAAGAGTATTACAATGATGTCTCTTATGAGGCTTTTATCTGAAAACGGCAAGATAAAGGATGGAGAAATAATATTTGAAGGCAAGGATCTTGCAAAGGTTTCTGAAGAAGAAATGCAGAAGATTAGGGGAAATGAAATAGGCATGATATTCCAAGATCCAATGACTTCATTAAACCCTGTTTTAACAGTTGGAGATCAGCTTATGGAGCCACTTATGAGGCATAAGAAAATGTCAAAAAGTCAAGCATTTGAGAGAGCTGTTCATATGCTTTCAATTGTTGGAATACCAAGTCCTGAAAGTAGAATGAAACAGTATCCACATGAGTTTTCTGGTGGTATGAGACAGAGAGTAATGATTGCAATGGCATTAAGCTGTGAACCAAAGCTTTTAATTGCAGACGAGCCAACAACCGCACTTGATGTTACAATACAGGCTCAAATTCTTGAATTAATGAAGGAACTTAAGGAGAAAATAAATACATCAATTATATTGATTACACATGACCTTGGTGTAGTTGCAGATGTATGCAACAGAATAAACGTTATGTATGGAGGTCTTATAGCTGAAACAGGTACTAAGGGAGACATTTTCTACAGACCAAGACATCCTTATACATGGGGACTCTTAAAGAGTATTCCAAATCCAAAGACCCTCGCTAAGGAGAGACTTAAGCCAATCGATGGTCAGCCACCTGATCTTTTAAAACCACCTGCTGGATGCCCATTTGCTCCAAGGTGTGAGTATGCAATGAAGATATGTATGACCAACAGACCTCCAATGTTTGAGGTTTCTGAAGGACATGGTGCTGCATGCTGGCTTAACCATCCAGACGCACCAAGGGTTGAGGCACCCTTTGGAAAGGGGGACAAATAATGAGCAAGAATAATACTTTAATTGATATAAAAAACCTTAAAATGTACTTTCCTGTTAAACAGGGCTTGTTCAACAAGACAGTAAACCATGTAAAGGCAGTTGATGATATTTCCTTTGCAATAAACAAAGGAGAAACATTAGGTCTTGTTGGGGAGTCCGGATGTGGTAAGACAACAACTGGAAGAACCATAATAAAGCTTTATGAACCAACTGACGGTCAGATTATATATGATGGCGTTGATATTGCAAAATTTGATTCAAAGAAGATGCTTCCATATAGAAAGAAAATGCAGATGATATTCCAGGATCCATATGCTTCTCTTGATGCCAGAATGACTGTTGGTGATATCATAGGTGAGGCAATAGACATACACAAGCTCATGGCAGGTAAGGAGAGACTGGAAAGAGTACAGTACCTTCTTGATAGAGTTGGACTAAACAGTGAGCATGCCAACAGATATCCACATGAATTCTCTGGTGGACAGAGACAGAGAATAGGAATAGCAAGGGCGCTTGCAGTAGAACCTGAATTTATAATCTGTGATGAGCCAATTTCAGCCCTTGACGTTTCTATACAGGCTCAGGTTGTAAATATGCTTGAGGACCTTCAAAAGGATCTTGGATTGACATACCTTTTCATTGCCCATGATCTTTCGATGGTTAAGCATATTTCAAACAGAGTTGGGGTAATGTACCTTGGTAAAATGGTGGAATTGGCTGAAAGCAATGAACTTTATACAAAGCCTCTTCACCCATATACACAGGCACTACTTTCTGCAATACCAGTCCCAGATCCTGATGAAACTGCTTCTAAGGAAAGGATTGTTCTTGAAGGAGAGATTCCTTCACCTATCAATCCGCCATCAGGCTGCAGATTTAGAAACAGATGCAGATATGCAACAGCTAAGTGTGCAGAAGTTATTCCAGAACTTAAGGACCTTGGAGGGGGACATCAGGTGGCCTGTCATTTGTATTAATGAGGTTATACCGGCGGGATTTCCCGCCGATATACATATATTATTCACAGGTATCAATAACATAAAGGAGGAAACATCTATGTGTAAAAAAAGCAGAAAATTTCTAGTAATTATGCTTGCAATTACCGTTATAGCAGCTTCTCTAGCAGGCTGTGCGGGAAAAACCACAACCTCCAAAAACACCATTAGGTATGACATTGGAGCTGAACCTAAAACCATCGATCCAGCTTTAAACAGCGCTGTTGAGAGTGGTACTGTGATTCTTAATTGCTTTGAGGGATTAACAAGAACGGATGAAAATGAAAAGCCAATCCCTGGAGTTGCTACCAGCTGGGACGTATCACCAGATGGATTAACCTACACATTTAAACTTAGAAGCGATGCAAAGTGGTCAGATGGAAAAGCATTAACAGCAAAGGATTTCGAATACGCTTGGAAAAGAGCTATGAATCCTGCAACAGCTGCTGAGTATGCAAACTACTTCTACTATATTAAAAATGGAGAAGCTTACAACAAGAACAAAGCAAATGCTGATGCTGTTGGAGTAAAGGCTACAGATGATACTACTCTTGTTGTTACACTTGAAAATCCAACACCGTATTTTCTTGCTTTAACTTCATTCCCAACATACATGCCAGTTAAAAAGGATGTTGTTGAAGCAAATAAGGATACATGGGCAACAAAACCAGAAACATATGTATCAAATGGACCATTTGTTTTAAAGGAATGGAGACCAAAGGACAGACTCGTTCTTGAAAAGAATGCAAACTATTGGAATACCAAGGAAGTAAAACTAGATAGATTAGAAATGACTATGATTGAAGAGGCTACAAGTAGACTTGCAGCATATAAATCAGGACAGCTTGATTATATAGAATCACCTCCAAGCCAGGAGATACCAAATCTTCTAGCAAAGGGAGAGGCAAAAGCAATACCATACCTTGGAACATACTTCTTCTCAATAAACGTTACATCAAAGCTAGCAAGTGTTGACCCACAGGCTGCAAAGGTATTAAAGGATGTAAAGGTAAGAAAGGCATTATCCCTTGCAATTGACAGGGATGCACTGGTTAAAAACGTTGTAAAAGGCGGACAGGAACCTGCTACAACATTTGTGCCACCTGGAGTTCCAGCAGGTACAAATATACCAGATTTTAAAAATAAGGATTACTATGCACCAAAAGGTGATGTTGCACAGGCAAAGTCACTTCTTGCTTCTGCAGGATACCCTAACGGACAGGGATTCCCTAAGATAGTTCTACTTTATAACTCAGGTTCAGGCCACCAGAATGTAGCACAGGCAGTACAGGATATGTGGAAGAAGAACCTTGGAATAAACGTAGAACTTCAGAACCAAGAATGGAAGGTGTTCCAGACAACAAGAACCAGTAAGGATTATGTAATAGCAAGAGATGGATGGATTGGAGACTACCTTGATCCAACAACCTTCCTTGATGTATTTACAAGTGATAGTGGAAACAACAATCCTGGATATAAAAATACTGCATATGATGCTAAAATAGCAGCAGCAAAAAAGGAAGCAGACCCTGCAAAGAGAGCTGTATTACTCCATGATGCAGAAAATATGTTGATGGCAGATGCACCTATAATACCACTTTATTACTACAAGAATATTGCTATGGTAAAGGATTATGTAAAGGGTGCAAGAAAATCAATGCTTGGATTTGTATATTTTGACAAGGCATATGTTCAGAAATAAAAAATAAGCCCACATTTGTGGGCTTATTTTTTTTCAGGAGGAGCATCTACATTTGTATTTCGAGGAGAAAAATATGCACAATCTGTGCCATAACCCATAATGTTGGCAGTGATGCTAACGTGGTTTAGAGTACATTTCCCACTTTTTTCGTGAATGCAACTTGCCGAACAGTTGATGTTCGTCATCGTATCATCCCCTCCTTTGTAAATAGTATTATAATTTCTGAGGTAAAATATTTATGAAATATATTCTTTACTTTTAATAATCCACTTAAAATAGTGTAAAAATAAATAACTTGAGTATAATCCATAGAAGCTATGATAATTTTTTGAAACAGTACAGGTTGATACTTTTTCTCTTGAAATTCTAAAGCTTCTCATAAAAACTGGAGCACGCTGAGTTTCTTCCATGAGGGGGATGTTTTCGGATAAAGTGATATCATGTCCTAGAAGGTTTTCATTCCTTTTATATATAGACTGAACAATTCCTGAGTTTTGAATTGAGGCTGTATAAAAGCCTGAAAGCATTTCCAGTATACCTTCATTTTCTGCTGCAGTATAGTACAGTAACAATGATTTAAGTATCTCTGCGGTATCTCTTATTGAACAGGATATATCCGATGAATCTCCCTGTATGAAAAGGCCGCTTATAGGGTCAAAGAAATATTCAACATAATTATAGATTCTAAGAGAAAGTTCCTTGAATTTTTCTATTCCAGTTTCAATATAACCCTCCATAAGGGCAGATGCTGCTCTAAAATGAGTTGTGAAGGATGATGCTGATAGATCATTAAAGTTTCTTTCTACCTCCCCTGTTACCTTTATTCTTGTCTCAAGCTCAGCACAGAGGAGAGCAATGAGATGGCGGTAGGACGCAATCATCTCTTCATTATGTTCAAGGCTGCAGCATCTTGAAAGAGAAGATATACAGAGGCTTATTTCCTTAGAAGTAAGCTCCATAAGTTGATTATAGTTTTCAAATATATAATTAAAGATATTTAGAGCTTCTCCTGTATATTTTGTATAGAGTTCTTCATGTTTCTTTTCACTGCTGTTTTTTATTCCTGAATGATATAGCATAAGTAGAGCTTCAAAAATGAAAAGCTGATCTATTAGCTTTGGGGAATTTTTGGATTCCTTTACTTTAAGTTCTCCACTTAAGGTTTTACTTTTGTCCTCTACAGCTGAAAATAGTCCGTCACTATTCCTTAAATATGTGGAAGTAAAATCCCAATATGTTTGTGAGTTTTTAACCATTAATCTTCCTAGCGCCATGTTGTTAATGGAAACCATATCAGCCCCGCTGCATAGAGAAAGAATCCCAAAGGACTGTACAGAAGGACATACAAGCCTATTAAAGCTTTTGAAGTCCCACATGTAGGAGCCTGGATTTAATATTTCCTCAGGGGGCTTTGAAAAGGTTGGCTTACCTTTTTTGTAGATGCATTTTAATATTACAAGGTTATTAAACAGCTCCTTATCCCTTTCGAATATTTCTAATTCCCCAACCATTTTTTTAAATTCCTTTTCTGAAAGGGAGTGTATTATCCCCATCCCAGAGTAAAGACAATTCCATATAATGTTGTTGGTTGAAATACAACAAAGACTCAATGCTATATCTTCAAGCTTCTTTGGAACTTTTTTTAACTGGTAGTGCAAGAAATTCCACCACCTATAAACATGATTCTATTTATTAATTTATGACGGTTGGACAGGCAACGTGAATAAAAATGAAAAAAATACTACATAAAATAGGGATAATGCGTAGCATCCTACCTGGGTTTATATGTAATAGACCGTGAAGGTCAAGAAATATTGCTTCCGTCGACTACTCCGCTCGCA
>DAMCZI010000001.1:0-245715 GCA_032095175.1 Clostridiaceae bacterium | reverse complement strand
TCGTCCTTTTAATTCTTTTCGTCGTTACTCAATCACTTACATACAGTTAGTATGCACGTGATTGAGTGCCTAGAAAATAATTAAAATTACTTGGCAATCTGACTCACTTATTTTTTTAATGTGCCTTGTTAATCCCTACATTCATTTTTTTCTGATTCAATAATACCTTCAAGCACCTCACCTGCAGTTTCGATCATCCTCCAGCATCTTTTTTCATCATTTCTGTATTTTTCCTTCAACTCTCTGCAGTTGTCTGTTCCAAGTTCCTCTTTAAAGTCCTCTATAAACTTCTTTGACAGTTCCTTTATCTTTGTGCTTTCATGAGCTCTATCTTTAACAAACATGATACCTAATACTGCAAGAGCTCCAGTTATTGCACCACACACTCCTTCTACTCCCATGCCGCCACCAAAGGCAGCCATAGTCTTAAAACCTGCCTTATCAATGTCTAATCCATACTCATCACTTGCAGCATATAAAATCGTTTCTGCACAGTTAAGATCCTTTTCCTGACTATAGTATTTTTTTAATGTTTCTTTTAACATCTTCGTTACCTTCCTCTCTATACTTTAAATAACAGTACTATATATAAATCGTAGAATTCTTTACATTTTGTTTTTTTAAACAGCCCTGCTAAATTGGTTCGACTTTAGGATGTTTAAAAAGACAGAATGTAATAGAATTTTTGATTTGTATATATTAAATAATTTATTTTTTAGAATTTATATGATTTTATTTAATCTTGTCCTAAATATTTCTTTCATTCTATCAATCAAAAATGTATAATATTGCTATAGAACCATGGAGGGAGGGTACAAAATGGAAAAAAAGATTTCAAAGTATATCTTATTAACCATAATATTGTGTGTCATTATATTCAGACCATATCTGTATAGACCCTCTATTTCCATATATTTTAATCAGAACAGTAGAGAAGAATTGTTTGCCGACACAGGAGTTATAGCTCCGCTTATTGTGCAGAAGTTTCGAAATTCTCCTGACATTAAGTTTACTCCTAAATTGGATGATAAATTAATTATAAAGCACCTTATTCTCTTAAGTCTTTTAATTTTGCGCTGCTACTATATTGATTCCTATCAAATAGATCTGCGCCAAAGGATTACGAGACTAATAGCTACATATTTCAATGGGAGCAAATATAAAGATGCATTCCTCTTTGTTGTATTTCAATAAAGAGGAGGTGGAATCATGTCAGCAGATAAGATAGTAATTCTTGCTCTTGTTGTCATATTCATGGTTGGTGGACTTATTTTAATAAAAAAGTCTTCTAATTCATCCGATGAAATAAACAATAAAAAATAATATTTTATAAGCCGCCGTCATTAATATACGGCGGCTTTTCATTTAAAAGGAACTTATTAAAAGGCTATAACAATGCCTCCCTCATTGGCATAAACAGAACTTATTCCTCTTGTTTCCATTATAACTATATCTTTAAAATTATATCTTTTCTGAGCCTCTTCTTTGAACTGTAATGCTTTTTCAGGACAATTGCAGTGTGAAATTCCAAGAATTCTATCCTCAAGCTTTAGCTCCTGCTCTTCAATTACATCTACAAACCTCTTAAAAGCTCTTTTAGCACCAATAACCTTTTCATAGAGTTTTATTGTTCCCTCAGCAGTACCAGCCATTATAGGTTTAACAGAAAGAGCAGAGGTTATCTTTGCAACTATTGGATTTACCCTTCCTGCTTTAACAAGGTTATCAAAGGACTCCAGCATAAAAAATGTTTTCATTCCTTTTATATATTCATCAACCTTCTCGGCTATTCCTAACTCATCATAGCCATTTTTAATAAATTCGCCTATTTTCATTGCTATAATTGTTTCTCCAATTGAAGCACTAAAGGAATCAAACACATGTATAAATTTTTCACCAAACTCTTCAAAATACATCTTTTTTGCAATACATGCACTCCTGTTTGTACCACTTAGTGCCGAGGATAATGTAACTACAAATGCACTATCCGGGCCCTTGAACTTCTCCATAAAGTCATTAGGTGATGGGCATGATGTTCTTATTCTTTCCTTTGTGTTTCTCATGTTATTTAAAAATGCATCCATATCAAGATTTTCATCGTCCCTATATATGCAATCCCCAAACTCAATAGTAAGAGGAACAACGTCAATATTGAACTCTTCAATTAAATCCCTATTCAAATCGCAGCAGCTATCCACTATAATTTTCATAACAGCAAAATCCTTTCCTGTTTTATTTATTATTAACAGTCTTATTGTAATTATAATATTAGCATAGAAAATTATGGCTTACAATTATAATCCTTAATACTTTTACAAAAATTATTATTTGCAAAAAAAGAACTTCGACACTCAACTAAGCAATCAAAGTTCTTTTTTATATAGAATCTATGAATTTCTCACCTCTTACTTCTTACCTCTTACCTCTTACCTCTTACTTCTTACCTCTTACTTCTTACCTCTTACTTCTTACCTCTTACTTCTTAATAATACAAATATTCCTCCTAGTATTAATAGGGATGGGAATATGTATTTTGCCATTTCAACTTTAATATAATTATAGAGTGGTGTTCCACTAAAATAAGTATTGAATATTGCTAATATACCTACAGCTATTAATACCCATGCAATAGTTATGATAAACTTTTTATCTGTTTTAAACCTAATATCATAACTGCCGTTATTAAGCTTATCAAATATATAATCTGTATCCTCAACGTGTTCTCCACGGTCTAATTTTGAAGCAACATTGAATGTATCAAAAAAAGTATAAAACCATATTGGCAATTTTACAAGCCAGGCTAGAATACTAATTCCTAAAATTCTAAACACAGGTGTTATCAAAATATATAATGCAAAAAATTGTATTCCTTTTTTTAGGAGTCCAAGATACATATACCCTATTCCTGGAACAAGTGCTGTTAAAAATGTTAAAAAACCATTTCTTTTTCCCAATATTATCACTCCCCAAATATATTTTTAAAATAATCGTTGTTAAGACGAATAGACATTATATTAGTTTTTATTTTGCATTGAATATCATAAATTTTATATTGAAAATTGGAGGTATATATAAACATAAGCAAAAAGCCCGCAAAAATCAGACTAAAGGCAAAGGTGTACCTTTGGCTGCTCTCATGTTTTTTACTATCAATCTTTTTTAAAAGCCTTTTATTATAATTTTCATCTGCATCTACCATTTCAAAGGAGTTTGCTATTATCTTATCTAAATCATCCCATTTCTGCTGCATTCAAAATACCCCTCACTTTCAAGTTCCTTTTTTAATCTTTGCTTTGCCCTATATATTCTTCCCTCAACATTTTTTGCAGTTATATTTAAAATATCTCCTATCTCCTTATAGCTTAACCCCATATAGTAATGAAGAATAACTGGAGTCTTAAATTTTTCGGGAAGTGCTACTATGCATTGCTTTATGTAACCTTTATCCTCAAAGGATTCGGTTCTGTCTTCCTCATCCTTTATCAATCCAGTAAAAAGGTTTTTAAAACGATTTTTTCTCACATAATCCAAACACTTTGAAACAGTTATTTTATATATATATGTTGCCAGAGAACACTCGCCTCTAAAATTATCTATGCTGTTAAAAAGCTTTATAAAGACCTCCTGGGATAAATCCTCTGCCTCCTGATAATCCTTGGTATAGGAATAACAAAGAGAGAGTATCTTTCTCTTAAACATATCCACAACCTCTATAAAACTTTCCTCATCTCCATTTTTTATTCCCTCAACCAAAGTTTTCTCATCCAATAACGCTCACCCCTAATTCCCATACCGATGACCGCATCAAAAATCTTTACCAACAGTCACCTACAAAATCTCTATTATCCTATCTCTCAATCTATATATATAGACGTATCTATTAAATACTATCCCACAAAATATTTATATAAACATTATATTTTTAAAATAATATTAATTATGACCCTGTAAAAATAGTGGAAACCTACACGTATCCCCTTTGAAAACATTCGACTCAGTGTTTTCAAAGGGGATACATACAGGTTGAAATAATCTTTCAAGAGTATAACTTTAACCTATTCTACACTAAAGAACCTTTCTAACATCATACAGAGATCTTAATACAAGCCAATTCTGTGGGAAATACCTTCCTATTGTCCAGTAGCTTACTCCTGCAAGTCCATATTCATGGGCAACCCTTAGTTTAGCATTTATACTCCTTGCATCCTCAAACCAAACTTCATGCTGCCTTCTATTATCATCATAGTAATTGAAAAATGGTGATTGGGCTTTTTCATCGTATTTAATTGCAGCATTCTCATTTAGCGCAAGCCTTACAGCACCTGTATTTGATACAGTTCTTGCAGCTGTACCCTCCTTATAGGGTAGAGTCCAATCATATCCGTAGTTTGGTATACCCATTAATATCTTATTTCTTGGAATTGCTGTTACTGCATAGTTCAAAACCTTTCTAACCTCGTTGATAGGTGCAACAGCCTGTGGTGGACTATAGGTAAATCCCCACTCATAGGTCATGAGTATCACATGATTTGTAAGAGCACCGTGAACAGGATAGTCATGGGCTTCATAGAGAACTCCCTTTTGTTCTGCTGAGGTTTTTGGTGCAAGAGCTGTAGTAACAGTGTATCCTAAAGGTTTTAATCTTGAAACTACCTTTCTTAAAAACCTATTGTAATATTCCCTGTCTTCAGGATATATATATTCAAAATCGATGTCCAAACCATAGTAGTTTTTACTTTTTAAGTTGTTAATTACATTATTAATCAACCTATCCTGATTTCCTTCGTTTCTTAAAATAGACCTTGCCACATCACTGCTGAATCCCCCGCCAGCTTCCATATTTGTTATTACCATCAAAGGTGCAACCCTTGCCTGCCTTGCAGCTCTTATAAGTGGTTCATCATTTATTGTCCTTAATGTACCATCTGGGTTTACCTCGTAGCTGAATATACTTAGATAAGTTAAGTATGGAAGGGTTTTCCTTATAACCTCCATGGAAGTATTAGGGAAGGTATAACCATTTACCTCAATTGTTCCGAGCTTTGAGGTTCTTTCAGGGATTACCAAAACCTGCCCTACTCTAATCGCAGCAGGGTTTGTAATCTGGGGATTGGCAGCAAGTATTTGATTCACAGTTACACCATATTTTCTTGCAATGCTGTACATAGACTCTCCAGGAGCTACCCTGTGCTGCCTTTCTCCTTCAAGTATAACAATAGTCTGCCCTACTACAAGCCTGTTTGGAGTTTCGAGTTCATTGTCTCTTACTACCTTCTCATATGAAACCCCATAGCGCTTTGCAATGGAATATAAGCTTTCTCCTGATTTTACAACGTGGATGATCAAAAATACATCACACCAATTATTACTATCAGTTTAATATATGCAAAACTGTATAAAATGCCACATTACATTTATATAGAATTTAGGCGTATTAAAGAAAATAACAAGTCAAAGATTTTGAGGATAATTTGCGTCGGACGAGGAAATGAAAGCTCAAGCTAGTTGGAGCTTTCATTGACGAAATATGACACAAAATAGGCCGAAATATTGATTTGTTATTCTCTTTAATACGCCATATATGTTATATTTTTCTCATTTTATGGCGCTTTTATATATGCACTCCAAGTCAATGTCATTATCATGCATTTTTATGGATGCTCCCAATGCATTAAATGCATCTACAATATCTGCATAACCTCTTTCAATATGTTCAACTCCCGTTATGTAAGTAGTGCCCTCTGCTGCTAAGCCAGCTAAAATAAGGCATATTCCAGCTCTTACATCAGAAGCATGAACCCAAGCGCCTTTAAGGTGACGCCTTCCTGGAATCACAGCACTACCTTCCTTTACTATTATATCTGCGCCCATTCTATTTAACTGAACACAGTGTCCAAATCTTCCTGGCCAAATTGGATCGATTACCTTACTATTTCCAGATGCTATTGTAAGTATAGCAGTTAACGGCTGTTGGAAGTCCGTACCAAATTCAGGATACATACCTGTTTTAACATTTATTTCCACCAACTCTTTAGGTCCATGCGCAGTTATATAATTTTCTCCTATTTCAAAATCAATACCTGTTTCAGCCAATTTTGCAATACAGGAATCAAGGTGCTCTGGTATAATATCTTCAACTGTTACAGTTCCTCCTGTTATTCCAGCAGCCATTAAAAAAGCTCCTGCAATTAACCTGTCAGGAATTACTGTATGATCACATCCATCCAAGTGATCAACCCCATCTATAACTATGGTATTCATTCCTGCACCTTTTATTTTTGCTCCCATCTTATTTAAAAATATTGCAATGTCAACTACTTCAGGATCTCTTGCAGCATTTCTTAAAATAGTCCTTCCCTTTGCCTTAACTGCAGCAAGCATAAGATTTATGGTAGCTCCAGATGTGATAACATCAAAATATATATCAGCACCTGTAAGTTCATCAGCTTCAACGGTATAATAATCCTTATGGAAATTAATTTCTGCTCCCATCGCCTTAAAGCCCTTGATATGCTGATCTATTGGCCTAGAACCAAAATCATCTCCACCTGGATATCCAAGTGAAACCTTTTTAAATTTATTAAGAAGAGAACCAATAAAATAATAGGATGCTCTAAACATAGATGACTTTTTAATATCTATTTCAGAATTATTAATAGCTGTAGGGTCTACAAGCATGTATTCCCCAGTATTTATAATCTTTAATCCTATACCATCTGCTATTTCATATATAGCCTTTAAATCCAATATGTCAGGAATGTTTCTCAAAACCACCTTAGAATCACAAAGGCAGCATGCAGCAATAAGCCCTAATGAACTATTTTTTGCTCCCGGAGCAGTTATTTTTCCTTCTAGTCTTTTACATTCTTTAACTTCCAAATATCTCATAGAATGGCCTCCTGTTTTTTGCCATATTTTAATCACAACATATCTAAATGTTTCACATAAGTGTTTCTACTTTTTTTAACTCTAAACATGTATGTGAAATCATCCTTCCTAATTCATCAATCACACAGCCACTAATGTGCAATCTTTAGTGTGATTAACATAAACAAGCAAAGTTGTTAAAATAACTCTACTAACAGTATTTTATCTATAAAACAAAATTAAATCAATATAATATTATAAAAGCCTGATTGGTAGTTAACCAATCAGGACTAAAATACTATTTTGGGCATATTAAAGAAAATACCAAAATCTTTGACTTGGTATTTCCTTTAATATGCCTTATTCAGCTAGCTGTAGTGCTATTTCAACCATGTCAGTAAATGTTTTTTGTCTTTCCTCTGCGGTTGTTTCTTCACCAGTAACAAGACTATCGCTTACAGTTAATACAGTTAATGCGTTAACTCCAAACTTTGCTGCAAGTGTATATAGGGCTGTTGTTTCCATCTCCACTGCCATTACTCCAAACTTTGCCCAGTGTTTCCATGTATCTGGTTCATCATGATAGAAGGTATCAGAAGTTAATATACTTCCTACCCATGGTGTTATTCCTTTTTCCTTGGCAGCCTCGTATGCCTTCATAAGAAGCTTGAAGGATGCTGTTGGAGCATAATCCATTCCATTAAATCTTAGCTTGTTTATGTTGGAATCAGTACATGAAGTCATTGCAAGAACTATATCTCTTACCTTAATATCCTTTTGCATTGAACCACATGTTCCTATTCTTATTAGATTCTTTACTCCATAGGAGGATATAAGCTCATTTGTATATATGGATATGGAAGGTACTCCCATACCAGAACCTTGAACAGATACTCTCTTACCCTTATATGTACCTGTGAATCCGTACATTCCTCTAACATCATTATAACAAATGGCATTTTCAAGGAAATTATCAGCTATAAACTTTGCTCTCATTGGGTCTCCAGGAAGCAGAATAGTCTCTGCAATATCTCCTGCCTTTGCTCCTATATGTACACTCATTTAATTCACTCCTCTTTTTTTCTATATGCTTTTACACTTCTAAGCTCAAAGCATTTATGTGAAATTATTTTCTTTGATTAATTGTACAGTATCTATATATTTTGCATAAATGGTTTTACATTTTTATAAATCATTTATGCAAAATATTTTCCTAAACTCATATAACACAATAAATACCTTAATTTAAAATCTTTATTGCGTTATATATAGTGAAAAATATCTGTAAAGATAAGTTACTATTATCTTTAATTATAAGTAAACTATACAAATTATTCAAGTTCCGAATTTTCAAGCAACTCAGTGGCAGTATCCATTTGCAGTTCCTGAACATTTTTTAATTTTCTTTCTATTGTTCTGCTTTTTCTTGTTGCTGTTTCTATGTTCTCACTTGCTTCATGAAGCTTTTTTTGTGTCTTTTCAAGTATTTGTGCAAACCTTCCAAACTCCGTTTTTACCGCTCCAAGGAGAGTCCAAACCTCACTCGATCTTTTTTCTATTGCAAGGGTTCTAAATCCCATTTGAAGGCTGTTTAGAAGAGCTGCAAGGGTAGTAGGTCCTGTTATTATAACCTTATACTCTCTCTGCAGCATATCCCACAAGCCCGGTCTTTTTATAACCTCTGCATACAGACTTTCTGTTGGTAAAAACATTATGCCAAAATCAGTTGTGTTTGGAGGATCAAGATATTTGTCCCTTATATCCTTTGCCTCTGATTTTATCCTAACTTCAAGCTGTTTTGAATATTCATCAATAAGCGCCTTGTCCCCAACATCCTGTGCCTCCAACAGCTTTTGATAATCTTCCTGTGGAAATTTCGCATCTATTGGAAGCCATAGGCATCCTCCACTGCCTTCCTCCTGACCTGGAAGCTTAACTGCAAATTCTACTCTGTCACTACTTCCTTTTTTTGTTGCAACATTAACATCATACTGCTCTCTGGTTAATATCTCATCTATTATATTTCCAAGTTGTATTTCGCCCCATACTCCCCTCGTTTTAACGTTTGTAAGCGCCTTTTTAAGATCATTAACACCATTTGCAAGGGATTGAACCTCACCTAGTTCCTTATAAAGAGCCTCCAGTCTCTGGCTAATGGATTTAAAGGATTCTCCAAGCCTCTGCTCAAGTGTATTATGAAGTTTTTCATCAACAGTGGCTCTCATTTGTTCAAGCTTTAAGTTGTTATCCTTCTGCAGCTCCTTTAGCCTTTCTTCAACGATTTGTCTCATTCTTTCCATACCCTGGTCATTAATCTGCGTTAACTTTGAAAGCTGCCCGGAGAAGGCTTCAAGTTGATTTTTCTGAAGATCTGCAATTATCTTCATTTGAGACATGATGCTGTCACTAAAAAGCCTAAGGTTGCTTCCCGATTCTTCCCTGTCCCTTTTAGCATTTTTAATACTTTCCTCTCTGTTTGATGAAATTTCCTCCCTGATTACTTTCTCAAGTCTTTCCTGCTCCTTTAAAACAAATAACACTTGATTTTCAAGTTTTGTATTGTTTCCAGCTGATTTCTTCCCATTAATAATAATTAAAAGTATAATTACTATAATATTTAATCCTATCAACAAAACAGTTAAAGCAGTTTGCATAAAATCCCCCCGTAATCCCCATCATATCTTTTTTTGTTTACAACCTATGGGGATTTATTATTTTGTCGCTTTTCAATATAATATCAAACCACCTATTTATTATCAACAATAGTAATAATAAATAGGTGGCTTTAGGTGTATTAAAATTCTCCCTTAAATACCTTATGCGCAAGATGCATCGGTATTAATTTATTTTCATTCCATATTCTCGGGAACTGGCTAATTTCTAAAGGTACCCTGCTGGATGGCGAACCTATTTCAATTGTAAAAGCAGGCTTTCCTTATTTCTTATCAGAAAACCTGCTTTAGTTAATACTATTTTTATCTTCCAATATCGCTTAGGTTTGTAATAGCTTTACTTCTTTCAAGTGTCTTCAAAATTAAGTATCCTATTATGCTTCCCCCTACTGTACTAACAAGGAATGGGATTACAAAGAAAAACACACCTACTTCCTTACCCAGCATGAATTTTGCGAAGGGGTATGCAGCTATTCCACCAAGTATACCTGTTCCGACTGCTTCACCCAGTGCTGCAAAATGCATTTTTCCGGTTTTTTTAAATATGGTTCCTGCTGCAAGAGCTCCTATCATACTTCCTGGAAAAGCAAGAATCGAACCTGTCCCTAAAATATTTCTTAAAAGTGAAATTAAAAAAGCATTCATTACTGCATAACCAGGCCCCAAAAGTACCGCTGAAAGTACATTTACAGCATGCTGAACCGGGAAACACTTTGCCCCTCCCACAGGTATAAAGATAAGATGTGATGATAAGGTTGCCGCTGAAATTAGTAGTGCGGAAAATGCAATTTTTTTTGTTTTCATTTTAAAACTTCCCCCTTCTATATGTTTCGCATAAATGATTCTACTTGCTCGACCATAAACATTTATGCGAAATCATATTCCTTAATTTATTAATCACACAATACCCTATTTAAAATCTTTAGTGCGATTATTATGTACAAAAAATAAAAAACACGAATCCAGCTTATAGACTCGTGCTAATTTGTATACATAAAAAAATAATATGTATGCTTCACTTTCCTACGCTGGTATTATCCAGATCAGGTATGAGGGTTAAAGATTTTTTAGGACCTTTATCTCAGCCGGCCTTTCCGGCTCCCCTAGTGCCTTTATTTTTTGTTTTTCTTTTATAATAACAGTAATACTAGTTTAAATCAATAAAAGTTTAGCCTTATCTTTAAACTCAATAAACTCCTCAACAGTCAAAAATGTATCCTTATACCCTAGCTTCTGGCACAGCTGTGTAACATGAGGTGGTTCAAGATATGCAGATTCCAGCTCATCTCTTTTTGAATAAACCTCCCTTGTGCTGCCATCAAGGAGTACATGTCCTTCACTGAATACAATAGTCCTCTCGAAGGTTTCTGCTACAAAATCCATATCATGTATAATTGTAATGATAAGCTTACCTCTTTCACTTAGCTCCTTTATTATTCTTTTTATTTTCTCTTTTCCAATATAATCTTGAGCTATGGTAGGTTCATCGAATATTATTATATCTGTATCCATTGCCACAATTGAGGCTATACTTATCAGCTTTCTTTCTGATAAGCTCAAATCATAAGGGTTTTCCTCTATTCTATCATGCATTCCAACCATTTTAAGAGCATTTATTGAGTTTTCTTTGGCCTTCTCAATAGTTTGTCCTAGATTTAATGGTCCAAACATAACTTCATCTATTACCTTGTTTTTAAATATCTGATCATTGGGATTTTGAAATACAAGGCCTATATGCTTTGAAAGTTCTGCCACTGTTACATTTTTTGTATTTATATCATTTATAAAAACATCTCCAGCTGTTGGTTTCAATAATCCTTTTAAGATTTTTACAAATGTTGTTTTTCCAGCACCATTCTGCCCTATAATTGCAGTTGATCTATCATCAAATTCAAGGTTTATGCCCTTAAGTATTTCCTCTCCAATGTTATAGCTAAAACGAAGATTATTTACAGCTATCTTTTTCATCATCCTTCACCACCATATCATATGCTTCCTCTAGAGTTATAGGATAAAGTCCTGTTTTATTATTTTTTATACCCAACCCTCTGCAAATTCTTGTAAATGCTGGAGCAGCAATACCATGATCAATTAGATCATCCCTTGAAAATATCTTTGACGGAACATCAAAATCAATGATTTTGCCATCATCTAGAAGCATTACTCTATTAGAATATTTTGCTATCTTCTCAATTTTATGCTCTACCATTATAACGGTCATACCTTGATTGCTTAAATCCTGAACAGCCCTAAACACTTCCTCAGAACCCTGCGGGTCCAGCTGTGATGTTGGTTCATCAAGAACTATAATATCAGGCCTCATTGCAATAATACTTGCAATAGCCATTCTCTGCATTTGCCCCCCTGAAAGATCAAATGGATTTCTATCCTTATATTTATATATATCAAGGAGCTTAAGAGAATAATCTATTCTCTCTATCATCTCATCCCTCGATATTCCCATATTTTCTAATCCAAAGGCTATTTCCTCATATACTGTAAGCTTTGAACCAGTTACCTGCGTAAATGGATTTTGAAAAACTATTCCCACCTTTTTTGAAATTTCCAGTACTTCGCTTTTACCAACTTCTATTCCATCAATTACAACTCTTCCACCATAGGCTCCCTTATAAAAATGGGGCACAAGTCCAACTATTGCCTGGCACAGAGTGGATTTTCCCGATAGATTCTGTCCAATTATTCCTATAAATTCTCCCTCATTTACCTCAAAGGATATTCCCTTAAGTGCAAGCTTGTCATTCAATGGATATCTATATTTTAAATTCTCCACCAATATTTTTTTCATAATATAATCCTCCATATAACAGCAAAAATAATCAAAAGAATTAGTATTAAACGTATTATTTTGTTGTGTGAAGAATACTTTTCTTCATTTAAAAATGTTTTACTGTTTCTAGAGTTAAATCCCCTTACCTCAAGAGCCATTGCCCTTTCCCTTGTATTAGTTAATGAACTCATAACAACAGGCCCTATCAATGGAAAAAAGGCTTTTATTCTTACCATTAGCTTTCCCTCTGTTTCCATACCTCTTGACCTTTGTGCATCCATTATTGTCCCCATTGTTGAGGTCATCTGAGGTATAATTTGCAGCACAGAGCTTAAAACATACCCAATTCTAGGGGACATACCCCTTCTTACCAGGGATTCTATTAAATCTGAGGGCTTTGTTGTTAATACAAGAATTGAAAAGGCAAAAAGTATGTTTAAAACTCTTATACATATATCCAGTGCATACATTAATCCCTCTTTATAAAAAATTAAAAATCCAATATTGAATAAGACCGTTTTGTTTTCTGCCTTAAACAAACCTTGAATTACTATAATTGATAATAAAACTATAAGGCTGAAGCTTACAATAGGCAGTACTTTTCTAAACACTCTTCCTAAAATAAGCAGGCAGGCACTAAACAATAAACATATTAAAGCAATAGTTCTTTCTGGTACGATAATAGGAATCACGATTGCAGCTAATATATAGAACAACTTGCTTATGGGATCTATTCTATGTATAACTGTATTTTTTTCCTGATACAAGCTTAAAGTTTTCATAAGCATTACCTCCCTATAAATCATAAGACTGGATTAACCAGTCTTATGATTTATAATTGAAAATATAACTATAATCTTTCAATTTCGTTTTTATTGGAATAAAGTACTGTAAGCTTCTTTGGCAGTCCCTTAAATATTAAATATGAAACCAATACAGTAGCAACCTTATCTGGTATATCAACAATAATTTCATCAAGGAAGGAAGCAATCCATACTGGCCATTTATTTGCAACCAGTGAAGCATAAAGAGCATCTCCCCATATGTTCCCTGTCTGCCCTCCCCAGAAACCTATGTTTATTGGAGTTGAAACAATTGCTGCTACAAGTGCAGCTACAAGTCCTACTACAATTGCCTTCCCTATGTTTTTAATCCAGCCCTTGTATGCCATTATACCAACTGCAATACCAATTGCTATGCTTGTAAGTGCATAGATAAATGAAACAGGATCCATTGTAAGGCCATATATTATGTTGTTTATGGCTCCACAAATAGCTCCAATAATAGGACCGGACAGCATACTTGCAAGAACTGTTCCTATTGAGTCAAGCCAAAGAGGAAGCTTTAAAACTCCAGCAAATAGCTTTCCAATGTAGTTGATACCAACAGCTGCAGGAATAAGTACTAATGATGCCGTTGTAAACTTAAGGGACCACATACTTTTTTTATCCATGGTCAAAACCCCCTATTATAAATATATTTAAAGGCTTAATATAATCATGCAGCTTATTATTAAGCCTTTAATGCAGCAATATTATTTAATCTATACTATTTGTCCTACAACATCGATTCCATTCCACATAAGCATTTGAAGTGACATAATATTCATTAAATCACCTTCATGCTCATTTAAATCATAGGTCTCAACGGAATCTATGGGTATGATTATCCTTTTTATTTGATTTTTACTGTTAAAATACGTTTTCAATGATAAAGCAAAATGCATGACACATATATCAGTACAATCTCCAATTACTATGAAGTTTTTTATATTGTCATGCTCAAAAAGCCAATTTCTAAATTCATCTTCCATAAATCCATTTGTTGAGTTTTTCTTAATTAATTTGTATTTACCCAATTCTCTTATTTCATCAACTAACTCTGCCTCACTGGTTCCACCTATGCAGTGTGGAGGGTATGACTGAAACTCTGCTGAATTATCCTCATGCCAATCTGCAAAGGCTAAAATCTCCATCCCATGCTCCTCACATTTTCTCATAAGCTCCTTACAGGATTCTATAATTTCTTCAACCCTGCTGCTCTTAAGCATACCTTCACGTATAAATCCATTTACAAGATCCACAACAATTAATGCTGTATCTTCCTTATCAAATTCTTCAATTTTTAATTTATCCAAGGCAAGAAACGTATCATACATTGTTGACAGAGCAGCATTACTTTTTTCAAGAAAATCCTTTTTAGAAATCAACTTCATATTACTCATCCCCCTAAACATATTTCTATATAATTATCCTTTAATTCAAATACACACCAAAACCTACTACAATTATAATTCTTTACTTTACAGCTGACAAGACATCTAACAAAATTAAGTAACTGTCTAGAGTTAGGACGGTTACTTTTTTCTTAATAAAGAACCCTGGAGTTTTTTACTCCAAGGTTCTTTAATACGCCTTAAATTAATTTACTTTTTAATATTGCTGATAAAGCTGCTTTCCCAATTTTCAACATAGCTGCCGCTTGCCCATTCAGCCATTATAACCATTTCGCCATCCTTAAGAGGAATGCTTTTTAATGGGCTTTCTCCAAGTTCTCCATTATTTATAGCATAAATATTTATTTTATTTCTAGTAGTTATTATAGCTATGTCCTTATTAGGTGATGTAAAAGCATCTACCGCCTCTGGAACCTTATCCTTTATATCTCTCCATGCAATATGAAGGGAATCATAGAACACCAGCTTAGCAGGCGGTATAAGGTTTATATAATAGTCCATATAGGAGAGGTTTCCCCCTTCAATGTAGTTGAACCTTCCCTTAAAGTACCAATGACCTGTTTTTCTTACAAGTCCAAAGTTTTCCTCATTGTCACTTATATTTACTTCCTGCATGTTTCTCCCGTTAAGCTCCTCGATCAGCTCATCCTTTGCACTTTCCATGGCAGCCAATCCATTTTCACCAAATAAATCAGATATTTTAACTCCCCTCATAGTGGCTATGTTATCAATTGGTTGGAGCTGAAGCCTGTTATCCTGCCACCTTTGGCCATTATCTATATTCTTTCCACTACCATTTGTCTCAAATGAAACATAATCATTACCAATATAGTATATCTTCCTATAAATGCTGCCTTTTCTATTACTCCACCTTGAAGGAGTAATCCTTATATTCTTATCACTTGACGATTTAACTTTAGCAGTATTATAGGCTATAAGAACATCCTCAACTTTATCGGCTTCCTTCACTCTTACAGATTCCAATTTCCAAAATCCACTCTTCCTAGGGAAAAATATATCCTTGGTTTCAAGAACTGGGTTTAATGTTCCATCATTTGCAGATATCCAAAACGTTTTATATCCATATTCAATGGAGTTTTTTGAGCTGCCTTTTGGATATCTTAAGCCAAGCATAACTCCAGTTTTATGCTGTCCACTACTTACCGATGTATAACTGCTGGCCGCGGATTTTGTATCACCTTCAGACATTTTTACAAAGGATGTGTCTATCCCATCTGAAACCTTTTTCATGTGGTAAATACTATTTTGTATAAAACCAATCATTTCCTTGCTATCAATCTTTAAAAACTCACATATAAATGTACCATCAGAAGTAACAGTTATAACATAACTTTCTTTTTCCTTTATTTTTATATTTTCCTTTGATAGTTCATATCGTGAAACTAGATATTCATCAGTTTTAACTTTTTTTATTTTATAATTAGGGCTCTTCCATATATGTTCGCCAATCATTACTGCACTACTTGAAAACTGTACACTTTTTCCAATTAATTCATCCTTCACTTCATTTTTTAACGAAGCATCTGCAGATGGGCATGTGAATATTTCCCATTTTCCCTCTATTGGAAGTGCATTGTTTAAAGGTGAAACAATTTTCTCACCAGTATCAAGTGAAGGATTTGCACAGCTGCTTGTAAAAAGAATCATGATTACAGCTGCTAATATTACAAAAAATCTTTTCAAATTTAATCACACTCCTGTATTGGAAGGACAACATAAACCTCTGTTCCCTCTCCAACCTGGCTTTTTATTTCAAAGAGTCCACCCATTAACCCTATAATCTCATCACATATTGAAAGCCCAATTCCATTTTTGGATTTACTTGTTTTTCCCTTATAAAACTTTTCTTTAATTTTGGGTAGTTCATCTTCTGGTATACCACATCCTGTATCCTTGATACTAAAAATGATTTTTCCATCCTTCTTATCTGCTGTAAACTCAACACTACCTCCAGCTGGGGTAAAGTTAAAGGCATTATCCAGTATATTAATAAACACCTGCTTAAGCCTGTTTCCATCAGAATATACAAAGGGCAACCTTTGCTCCCAGGATACTTTAAAAGCTATATCATCCCTTACTGCCCTGGGTGAAAGCTGCTTTTTAATATGCAGCATCAATTTCTCAACATCAACCTTTTCTCTTTTTAACTTTATCTTTCCTGAAACAAATTTAGAAAAATCCAACAGTTCTTCAACCATTCCTGTAAGCCTGTCGCTTTCCTTTTCTATTATGTCAAGCCCATCCTGAAGCATATCCATATCTTCAAAATTAACATCCTTAAGTGTTATTGCCCATCCCTTTATGGATGTTAAGGGAGTTCTTAATTCATGTGATACCGAGGAAATAAAATCATTTTTTAGCTGTTCTCTTTTTACAATCTCTTCTGCCATATAATTAAGTACATCTGATAATTTTCCAATCTCATCATCATATCTTTTTGCACATTCAACATTATAATTTCCTTCTGCCATTTTTTCTGCAGCCGTCGTTACTTCCTTTAGAGGCTCCACAATTGTGTTTGCTAAAAATACACCTAGAATACTTGTGATAACTACAACAATTGAGCCTATGATTATAAATGTAAATATTACCTTTAGAAGATCCTTATTTAATTCTCTAAGTGAAGTAATATATCTTAATACCCCTACTATTTCTTCCCCTGATTTTAACGGATAGGATATTGCCATAACCTTTTTAGAATCATATTCAACGTTTCCTATCCAAACGCCCTTTTTCCCCTCAAGGGCTCTTTTAACATCCTCTTTATCTATAGGACTTGATGGCATTACACCAATTGAATCCATAAGCACTCTCCCCTGGGTATCTAATATTTCAACCTGTGCAGTGCTCTGTTTCCAAAATGTATCTACATTGTTCAATACATTATCATATAGGGAAGCATCTGAAAAATATCGTGAATATAAATCTGCAGAAATCTTAAGCTGATTATACATATTTTCCTCAAGGTTTTTATAGAAGTTATGCCTTACCATGCCTATAAGCAAAACCTCCAATATAGACACAGTAATAATAACAATAAACACGAAATTTATAACAAGTCTTTTCCTTATGCTCTTCATTTATTTATCTCCCTGCCATCTATATCCAAATCCCCATACAGTCTCTATAAACTTCGGCTGTGATGGATTATTCTCAATCTTTTCCCTTAAGCGCCTTATATGGACATCAACAGTTTTAGTTTCTCCAAAATAATCCTCACCCCAGACGGAATCAAGTAATTCATCTCTGCTAAAGGCTTTATCCGGATTATTCATAAATATTTTCAATATAGAAAATTCAGTAGGTGTCAATTCAATCTCCAGACCATCCTTAAAGACCTTCTGGGATTTTAAATCTATGGTTAAATTCTCAAAGGTAATCGTATTCTTTTTCTCAGGCCTCATTCCCTCTATTCTTCTTAAAACTGCCCTTATTCTTGCCACAAGCTCTAAAGGGTTGAAGGGTTTTACCATATAATCATCTGCACCTAAATCAAGTCCCATTATTTTATCCATATCCTGCCCTCTTGCTGTAAGCATTATTATTATTGCATCATAATGTTTTTCCCTGATTCTCTGACATACCTCATACCCATCAATTCCAGGAAGCATTATATCAAGTACAACAACCTTTGGTTTTTCCTCTTCCATTATTTTTAAGGCAACTTCCCCAGATTCTGCTTCAAGAACCTTAAATCCATTTCTAACAAGATTTATAGTAATAAACTTTCTTATCGAACTCTCATCTTCAACAACAAGTACCTTTATATCTTCTAATTTCATACAATCACTCCATTTTGAAATATCTTATCAATAAGATTGTATTACAGCTTTAACTTTTAAACAATAAATTAATGAATAAAAAAAATATCCAAGCATATAATAATATGTTACACCTTCCTTTAATTTTCTCATTTACAGTATGATTAAAAATGGTTACAAAAGAATTAAATATATTCTTTTTAAAAAAACTATTTATCATTGACAAAATAGAATTAATGTAATAATATATATTAAAGCAAAAATATAAATCCAATGACTGGAAGCAAGTAGGTTTAAAAACAGGTTTTTAGAGAGCTGCAGATGGTGGAATTGCAGCAGCTATGCTTATACTGAATGGGTCCAGGAGGATTGGGGTGAAGTACAGTAGTCCCAAACGTTTGTCCCACGTTACAAGGACAGGATATGAGCACGTATCCTTTGAGGAGAAGCCGATGCTTCTTGAATTTAGGTGGTACCGCGTAAATTACGCCCTATGGATTTATTCCATGGGGCTTTTTATTTTATATTAAAATATTTTTGGAGGTGGCTATTATGGAAAACGAAAAGCAAAAGGTTATATTCAGTGCGATTAAACCTTCTGGAGAACTTACACTTGGAAATTATCTTGGTGCTATAAAGAACTGGGGAAAACTTCAAGAGGACTACTATTGCTACTTCTGTGTTGCAGACCTTCATGCAATAACTGTAAGACAGGAGCCAAAGGATTTAAGGGCAAGGAGCCTTCAGATACTAGCTATATATATCGCTTCAGGAATAGATCCTGAAAAGAATACACTCTTTATTCAATCACATGTTCCTGCTCATTGTGAAGCCGGATGGTTGTTAAACTGCTTCACCTATATGGGTGAGCTCAGCAGAATGACTCAATACAAGGATAAATCACAAAAGCTTGGAGAAGCAATAAGTTCAGGGCTCTTCACCTATCCTGTTTTGATGGCTGCGGATATACTTATTTACAATGCAGATCTTGTACCTGTAGGAAAAGATCAAAAGCAGCATCTTGAGCTTGCAAGGGATATTGCAGAAAGGTTTAATAACCTATACAGCCCAACATTTACAGTGCCTGATGGATATATACCAAAGGAAGCTGCAAAAATAATGGACCTTCAGGATCCATCAAAGAAGATGTCAAAATCAGATGATGATAACTCAAATGGTTATATACTAATAATGGATCCACCTGAGGTTATTAAAAAGAAAATCAGCCGTGCTGTTACTGATACCATTGGTGTTGTAAAATATTCCGAAGAACAGCCTGGCGTAATGAACCTTATAAATATTTTAAGTGCAATATCAGGCATGAGTCCTTCTGATATAGAAAAGAAATATGACGGAATGGGCTATGCTCAATTTAAATCCGATGTTGCAGATGCAATTATTGGAGAATTGTCACCTATTCAAGCAAAGGTTAAGGAGCTTTTGGCAAACAAGGAGTACCTTGAAGGCATATATAGAGCAGGTGCTGAAAAGGCAAGTAGCGTAGCAATTAAAACTCTAAGAAAAATGCAAAAGAAAATAGGATTAATACCAAGATAATAGGGCAAAGCTTTAAGGGCTTTGCCCCTTTTTTATTTTAGGCGTATTAAAGAAAATAACAAGTCAATATTTTGGTCTATTTTGTGTCATACTTCGTCAATGAAAGCTCAAGTTAGCCCAACTAGCTTGAGCTTTCATTTCCTCGTCTGACGCAAAATATCCTCAAAATCTTTGACTTGTTATTTTCTTTAATACGCCTTACTAATAATTTATAGCTTATATGGAAAAATACTAATAAAGAGTTTAAATATTTATATGGAAGGAGGAGTTTTAATGCCTACAGTTAAGCTGCTTACAGAAGAAGATGCTCGTGGAGAGGTAAAGGCAATGTTTGAGGAGATAAAAAAAGCTTTTGGAGGGATGATTCCACCAACTTTTCAAGCAATGGCAAACCACCCTGATTACTTAAGACTTGTACTTGGTAAAATGCATACTGTAATGGAAGAATCCACTCTGGATAAAAAGACAAAAATGGCAATAGCCTATACCATTTCTGTTTTAAACAACTGTGAAGCATGTGTAACCATGTATACTAAACAGTTAAAAGATGCCGGTTTTGATGAAAAACAAATTATAGAGGTCCTCTCTATTATCGACCTTGTTGGTTCTATGAATCACTTTAATAATGGCTTACTAATAAAGCCTCAGCAATAATAGCTGCTTTTGCAGCTATTATTTTTTAAGTTCTTATATTAATCTATATTTCCGCCCAATTTATTACATATATTAACAATATTTAATTTTTCCATTTAAAGGAATTTATTCAAATGGAAAGAATATTTATTACCAAACCATATTATTGTAAAGGGGGAATATCATGAAATTTAAAAAGGCTCTAAAGATTTTGCTAATCTTTGTCCTTGTATTATTAATGGCATCTCCAATTCTAGCTTCTGCAGGAGATGAAAAAGCGAACTTTGGTTTAATATCCATTCTTCCTCCACTCATTGCAATTCTTCTTTCCTTTATTACAAAGCAAGTTCTGCTTTCACTTTTCCTTGGTGTTTTAGTTGGAGTTACAATGCTCCAAAAGTGGAATGTATTCTATGGATTTCTAAGAAGTCTTGACACCTATATTGTTGGTGCAGTGGCTGATAAATGGCATGCTGGAATACTTATATTTACCCTAAGCATTGGCGGTATGATAGGTATAGTCGCAAAAATGGGGGGAACCCATGCAATTGCTGAAGCACTTGCTAAAAAAGCCAAGACTGCAAAGGGAGCTCAGGTTGTAACATGGTTATTGGGATTAATCGTATTCTTTGATGACTACGCTAACACTTTGATAGTTGGACCTACAATGAGACCACTTACAGATAAGATGAAGGTTTCAAGGGAAAAGCTTTCCTATATCGTAGATGCAACAGCAGCACCTGTAGCAGGACTCGCTCTTATTTCAACTTGGGTTGGATATGAACTTGGAGTTATAAATGATGCATTTGGCAGCATTGGAATGAAGATAAATGCCTATGAATACTTTATAAAATCCATTCCATATAGATTCTATGACATTTTCACTCTTCTAATGGTACTTCTTATCGCCCTTATGGCAAGGGATTTTGGTCCAATGTTTAAAGCAGAAAAAAGAGCAAGACTTGAAGGTAAGCCAATATCTGATACTGCAAGGCCTATGGCATCAATGGAGATTGATTCCCAGCAGCTTAAGGAAGGGCTTAAACCAAAAATGAGAAATGCTATAGTTCCTGTTTTAACACTTGTAATAATAGGCTTTGTAGGTTTGTGGTATTCAGGAAATGGACTTGACGAGCCATTTACACTTGAAGGAATTCGTACAGCCTTCGGTAACTCAGATGCATCCATTGTTCTTGTATGGGCTTCCATAATTGCAAGTATCGTTGCAGGAGTTATGGCAATATCCCAAAAGATTTTGACACTTGGAGAAACATTTGACGCCTGGATAGATGGTGCAAAATCTCTTATATTAACGGTTATGATACTTACAATGGCTTGGTCTCTTGGTGCAGTAACAAATGACGTCGGAACAGCAAACTATCTTGTTGGAGCACTAAGTCAATCACTTCCATATACTCTTCTTCCTATATTCGTATTCATAATATCAGGTGTTATATCCTTTGCAACAGGTACATCCTGGGGTACAATGGCAATCATGATGCCTCTTGCAATACCTCTGGCAAATGCAATGCAGCAAAATGGTGCACCAGCCAGCATAATATTTGCAACAATGGGTACAGTTTTAACAGGTGCAATATTTGGAGATCACTGCTCTCCAATATCGGACACCACAATCATGTCCTCAATGGCCTCTGCCTCTGACCATATGGATCATGTAAAAACCCAAATGCCATATGCCCTTACAGTATTCGGTGTAAGCTTGGTATTTGGGTATTTACCAGTTGCATTGGGAATACCAGTATGGATAGGCCTTATAATTGGAGGAGCTGCAGTGTGGGCAATACTTAGATTCTTTGGAAAGAGTACCGATTTTGATAAACTTAAGATTGAAGAAGATAAAGCAGCTTTAAAGAACTAGTCAAATGGGGCTGTCGCACTAACAAAAATAGCTTTCAAAAGTACCAGGCACATGACAAGTGGCAAGTTGAGTAAAGCCTGATATTCTAGGCTTTTTCAACTTGCCACTTGCCATGTACCTGACACTCAAGGCAATAATATTCGTTAGTGCCACAGCCTCATTTTTATTGTCTTTTAAAACTGCTGCAGATTATCAAGATTATCTCCAGTATCTCCATTAGGATTGCTTCTTAAGTACTCTCTTCCATTTTTTGCTCTTCCAACGTTTACTCCCTCTATAACTCCATCCCTGGCAAGGATTATTGCCTGATCAACTGAATAAATGTTCCCATCTGTAAGCATAACATCCGTTATATCCCCATCAGGATTTTTTCTAACCTTTGTTATCTTGGTTTTTCCATCCATCATAATCCCTCCTTATCTTATTATTTGATTTATAAAACCTATTATTCATTAATTAAAGCTTAAAACACCATCTTCTAAAATTATAGAGAAAGTTATTATTATAATTTGTATATCACAAAAATCTATATCTTATAAAATATCTAGAAATTATATTTACTATATGGCAGTTATTTTATCATATAAAGGGCATTACAAAAATATATGCTCAATTTATGTAAAAATTTTTCTAAAAATTTGTCAAATATTAAAGAAAATTATCCCAATTACGATATAATAGAAGATAGAGTATTTTATTCACCAAACGGTGGCTATATATACATTTTTATTAATGGAGGGGGTACACTTATGGAGGCCAAGAAGTCATTACTTGAACGATTAAAATTAATTGAAAGGGTTGAGGAAAACCCAGAGCCAGTCTCTGAAAATGTTGTTGAACCAGAAGAAGTGAAAGAAGAAGAAACTCCAAAGCAAAATGTTAGTGCATATGACCAGCAAAACCAATTTAAAGTTGATAGACTTCTCAAGGTAGAAGAAATATATAAGAAATTCAACCTTGAATCTGACAATAAAGATACTATTTTTATAATAGATAGTTTTTCAAAAGCCCTACCAGATTATTTACCACAGGAGATAAAAAGACAGTCTATACTTAATATAATATCATCTTCTGGTATGAATATAGTGGAATTATTAAAGGATGGCAGTGAGAGGCTAAGTGTTCTTAAAAACTTTGAAAATGGTTCTTCAAACTATACAAACAAATTAATATCAGAGTGTGAAGCAGAAATAGAAAAGCTTATGCAGGCTATTAATAAATGCAAAAAGAATATAAACGATAGAAAAAAGTTACAGGAAGAGCAGAGTGCAAACATAGAATACGAGGTACAAAAGATACAAAACATTATACAATTTATAAACCCCGAAAAATAGCCAATTTTATGTTTGAGTGTAAATTAAATGGGTAAATATAGATTAACTAATTTGGGTAAATGTATATTAGTATTTTTATCGATGCTACTGCTGTTCTGTGTTTTAATAATTAAGAATCTAGCTGCAGATGCTCAAAAACATAGCAATCCACCAGCAAAGCAAGATATTTCATCAAATATTTCTAAAACATCAGAGAATTCTTTAGAAAAGGATGTTTTAGATGGTATTATTAAACGTGCCTCAGGTTGTACTATTTTAACAGTAAATTTTGCTCCTAATATGCCCCTATTAAAATCAAATGATTATAAATCTCTTGACGAGTTTGTTTTTTTTGCAAAAGTACTTGATAATTTACATATTAAAATAGTTGGCTATACAGCCAACGTTTCAAAAAGTAAAGAAACGGAATTTTCAAAGGAGTTATCACTAGAACGTGCCCAAACTGTTAGAGACTATTTAATTGAGAATGGCATTAAACCTGAAAGAATAAAAATTATGGGTAATGGTTCAAATAATCCAATTGGCGACAATAGTATCAGAGAAGGTCAATCCTTAAATAGACGAGCAGAACTTTCATTTATCTTTGAAAGCAAATAGATAAAAAAGATGAAATCACAATAACAATAGGATTTCATCTTTTTTATTTTACTTTTCATATATATATTTATTGGTCCTTTCAAAAGCTCCTTCATCCCCAACTGCTATTATATCATCATTTATATTAAATACCGCATATGGTCCTGGAGAAAGTATCACTTTTCTATTTCTTCTTATTCCAATAATAGTGGCACCTGTATTTTGCCAAAACTTTGATTCAGCAATAGTCTTTCCAACCATCATTGACCCTTTAGTAATCCTGATTTCAAATGGTGCAAAGGGATTGGAATTCTTAAATCTTTCAGAAAAATCCATAAGTTTGTCTATATATACCTTTAAATCCTCATCAAGTTTTTGCTTTTCCTTCACTATTTCAGAAATCCTGTTTTTTATGGAGTTAACATTATCCATATGTTTGAATTTTTCAATAAATCTGCAAGCTTCATCCCTGGATTTTACTTCAATTCCGCTTCCCTGACTTGTTTCTACTATATTCATATCCTGCAGAAGAATAATTGAACGTCTTATAGTTTCAGGCGAAACATTATATTCACCTGCCAGGGTAGATCTTCCAAATATTTTACTTCCAACTTCAAATTCTCCATTATATATCCTGTTTGCTATATCTATAGCAATCTGCTGATATATAGGTTTAACAATAGCTTCCGCAGCCATAATACCCTCCTCAATTTGTGTTCCTTATATTTTACAACACTTTAATTATAAGCATTTATACTTATAATAATCAAGTATAGGGATATTTTATGGTATTTATACTTATGCTTCAAACTTTTCAAAATACTCAATGGTTCCCCTGTATATAGCTCTTGTAAAAAATCCATCACTATTTTCTCTTGCTTTTCTAACATCTTCCCTTATTATTTTTTTCATTATAGGAAACATCTGTTTTCCATACAGTTCCATACAGCTTAATGGATTTATTCCAGGCCATGCATTACAGCTAACAACAATTCTCCTGTTTTCTGTTGACACACCATCCGGGATTAAATTATAGTCTTCATCATTAGGATAAAAAACTGTTTTATCAAGGGTACCGGTTGGGATTCCCTCTATACCCTTTACTTGTATTGGCTCTATGTCTGTAAGGTAAGGATCTGCTGTTAAATCAAGTATTACTGCATAATCCTTAAGATATTTTATCATATCATTTGTTATTATATATCCTGTAGTACAACCCCTTGTTGATGCATCTACAAGTATATCAGTATTTTTCATTATTTCTATCATCTCTACCTCATCAGGGGTAATATTCTTAGGCAGCATTTTCACAATCACCCCTTTTCCTCCATTAGCTTTAACTCTTCTGCTAATCTCCACCGAACCAAAATACCTCGCTGCCTTTGCCGCCATAAGTCCAACCATTCCCATACCTATAATACTTACATTTATAACATCTCTATCCCTTGAATAGAAGTTTTTCATAGACTTCGATAACTCCTCAAAAGCGATTTTAATGCCATTTCCTGATGTACCGCTATAGTTTACAACAATCCTCTCAAGTAAGTCATTTCTAATGGAATCAAGGGATATCCCAAATATATTTTTTCTTTTAAGAAGCTCTGTTCTTGTTTTTCTTGTTGGATAATGAAGCATGCTGACAAGTATACTTCCCTCTTTCATACTATCTATTTCATTAAACTCAGGAGAACGTAGAACAACCGCTATATCCTTTTTGTAACATTCACCATTATCAACAAATTGTATTTTAGGATTTGCATTTATATAATCCTCATGTGTAAATCCCATACCCGAACCATACCCATATTCAAGATAAAATTCAGCATTCTCTTCATTTAAATGTCTAAAAAATTCTGGAATAAAATCTCTCTTTTCCATAGCTTCCTTATGCATTCTTGGGAAACCAATCATAACCATAACATCACCCCTAAATAGAATTTTTTGACAACTAACAACTTGTATGATATATTAGAGTTGTTAGTTAATATATATTATATTCCATACCTTTCCATATTTCAAGAGGAGTGATGGATTTGAAAGAAGATATGTTCAGTCGGTTTATCCAAAGAAAAGGTTTTGATTTTATCCTAACAATGGATTGCGAAGGTACTAACTTTGACAGAAATCTTGACAAAAACATACTTAATCTTGAAAAACATCTAAAACTTACTACTGATAATGATATATATACTGTACTTTTCATAACACCATTTTTTGCAGATATGCTTTACAGGTTAAACCTTGTGGAAAGGATTAAAAACAACTATAAAATTGTTTTCGGTCTTCACATACATCCAGATAATCTTCCTGAAGATATACTTAACAAATGCAACTTTATTAATAAAGAGGAACCTTTATTATCCCATTACACATATGAACAGCAGCTATCTATAATATATGAATCTTTAGACTATCTTTATAAAAGGGGAATATCACCAATTACTGGCTACAGAGGAGGATATTTTTCTATAAACAATGATACTGAAAAAGCATTGGTTAAAGTAAGCAATATACAATGGGAGTCACATAATGTTTATAGAAAGGAATATGATATATCAAATCCTATTCTCATGCCACTACCTGTGTATGCATATGATAGTAATGAAGAATTTAGAATTGAATATTTTGAATCTGAAAAACTAATTAAAATGTTAAAAGCAGCAGCTATTAAGAACAAAAAAATTGTTGCTGTTACCCATAGTTATCTACTATATGATAAAGATTTTCACTATGAGAGAGATGCAATAAATGAAACTATATATGATAGACTGGAAAAGGTAATCAAGGAAGTAAACATATATAGAAAATATAAGCTATATGAAAGACCCTTAGTTAAAGCTTCAGGAGGGGGAATTTATGTATATTCTTATAGCAATAGTTCAGAATGAAGATATATCAAATCTGATGAATTCTCTAAACACTTTAGGCATTGGCTCTACTAAAATATCAAGTACAGGCGGATTTTTAAGAAGTGGAAACACTACTCTTCTAGTTGCACTGGAAAAATCAAGAATAGATGAAGTTATCGAAACAATAAAACATACATGTAAAAAAAGAAAAAAATATGTCTCTTCATTTCTATCAACAGATGATTACACTGCAGCTCACATAAATAATTTTGTTGAAGTTGAAATTGGGGGAGCTTCGATATTTGTCATAAAATTGGATGATTTCATTAAACTATAGAAAAATAGAAACTTAATAATAATAAAATAGTAATGCGCTAGCCTTTGGGCAATACCAGAAGGCTAGTGCAATTTTACAAACCTTTCATACTATTTATAACATTTTCACATATATCATCAAGTTTATCAGAAATTTCTTTTGTTAATAACATCGAAAAGTTAACTTTTTTTGTCTCTATACCAATAATATAACCTTTTACAGTTCTTAAACCTAATGGCAGCATATTAAAAAGACATATGCCATGCTGCGAGATACCATATTTCATCAAATCATACTCTTCAAAAGGAAATACTGTTACATCACCAATGTTTTTCCCACAATATGCTGCATCGATTATAAATATAAAATCCTCTTTGCTTATCCTTGATATACAGTAATCAAAATCAGTTTCTCCTATAATGCACTCCATTCCCATTTCTTCAAGCTTATTACGTATCTTTTCGAGAACCCTAATTCCTATGCCATCATCTCCCATGATTACATTGCCTATTGCAATAACCTTAATGGACATTTATAGCATCCTTATTTCAACAGGCTCTTTTCCAGGGCTGTAGAAATGGGTTGCACATGAAATACAAGGGTCGAAGGATCTTACGATTCTTCCGAGTTCTACAGGGTGATCTGTATTGGCTATTCTTGTTCCTATCAATGCCTTTTCTGCAGTACCATGTATCCCCCTTGTATCTATTGGAGAAAAATTCCACACTGATGGTGTTATTATATCATAGTTTTGTATCACCTTATTTTTTATCCTTATCCAATGCCCAAGAGCTCCTCTAACTGTATCGACAAGCCCAGCTCCATTGGCTTCCTCTGGCATCTCATATACCCTCTGGTTTGCAGGTTTTAATTCTATCCTTTTTATTATGTTCTCCATTATACCAATTATTTTTTTAGTCTCAACAACTCGAGCAATATTTCTATCCATAGTTGAGTTTCCGCCCTTATACTCTCCATTTATAATAAGTCTGGCAAGGGGACCTGTCTCCATAGGAAGCTCTGCATAACGTCCAGCTTTAATAAAGGTGTATCCATCCTTTTTATTAAGATTAATATCATCTCTGTATTCGGTTCCTGGCTTTTGAAGGTTAGTTGTATCTGTATACCATGAAAATTGTATATTTTCTGCAATTTCACCAGTATTTAAAGGATGATTTATTCCATCAATTGATACTCCTGGTTTTATAAAGCTTATATCAGACTCATTATAATCGAATAAACCATAGCTCATATAATATGGATAGGATATTCCATTCTTAAAATAGTCGGGATAGAACTGAGCAATTATATTCATATCTTCAAACATTAGACCGATTATAAATTCCTTTAACTTTGAAATAATGGATTTAACCTTAATGATTTTGTATGAATCTATGTTTACAGTAACTCCCCCTGCAAAAACTCCATGGTTATGGGGTGCCTTGCCTCCAAGCTCTGAAAGCCCTTCATGCGCCAGCCTACTTAATTCAATTGCTTGAATATAGTGCTCCCCAATTTTTTTTTCAAAGCCTCCAGGAATTCTAAAATCCCTAATTTCCTGAGGATATATAGGTCTTATATTGGGTAATCTAACATAATCCGGTACTACAAAAAGATAAAAATGTCTCAAATGGTTGCTGATAAATTCAAAGCCATGCATTATATCACGAATATATCTATCATTTATATCCACACCTATTTTTAATGCATCTTCCAATGCCAAAGATGATGCTATAGAGTGTGATGTTGAGCATATTCCGCATATTCTTTCTGTAAAATAAATAGCATCAAGTGGGGCTCTTCCCTTAAGCATTTTCTCAAATCCTCTGTATAAAAGGCCACTTGTTGATGCATTTTTAATTATTCCATTTTCCTCTTCAGCCTTTATTTCCAAAAAACCACTTATTCTCGAAACAGGATCAATAGTTATTGTTCTTGACACATCCATCCCCCTCTTCTACCTTGTATAATACCTTACAAAGGGTTCCATACCATCGGGGAAAAAGGTTTGAGCACATCCAATGCAATTTGTATTATCACCAATGGGCCAGTTAACATATCCATTCCATTTCCTAGTTGGGCAGTCTGTCTTTGTTACAGGTCCTCTGCATCCAAGCTTGAACATACATTCCTTATCCCCAAATTTTTTTGCAAATATCCCCCTATTGAAAAAGGATCTTCTTGCACATCTATCATGTATTGTTACTCCATAGAACAAAAGAGGTCTGTTTTGCTCATCAAGCTCCGGCATTCCATAGGATATTAGATGAGCAAGTGTTCCTGTAACCCAATCAGGATGGCAGGGGCATCCCGGGAGTCTGATTACCGGTCTGTTTAAAACTGCAAAAACCTCCTTACTATCTGATGGGTTGGGTCTTGCAGCAGAAATGCCTCCATGGGATGCACAGGTACCAACTGCAAGAACATATTTAGCCTTTTCTCCTGCCATTCTTACAGCCTCAAGGGCTGTAACAGGTTTATCCTTATACCTGGCAATTATATTATACATACCATTATCTTTGGTAGACACAGCCCCATCCACAAGAAGTATGAAATCTGTATTAAGGGTTTTTAAAAATTGTTCAAAGGCTGATTCTCCTTGTAAACTCATAAGAGTGTTGTTGAAGGTAAGATTAATTAAATGAGTCAGATTATACATAAGCCCAGGATTTTCACTATTTAAAAAAGATATTATGTTGCCAGAGCATCCTGTTACTTCGAGCCATATGGCATTTGGTTTTTCTATACCCTGTCTTTGCATTATATCTATTGCTTCTTCTGCCAGCCTTGCCGCAGTATTTTCCTTTGTTTTTACCAAGGGACATTCCCTATCCTCCATTAAATATTTCCTCCTATTAAATGCTATCAAGATCTAATAATACCTACACGTGAAAGTTTCGAAAGAACAGCCACTCCTCCATGGCATCTGTTAAATTCCTGTGTCACATCCCTTCCTGCTGTCAATTCAAAGTGACTTGCTCCTCCCCATGTTGGCTCACTTGTGACATCATATACTACTCCACCTACAGCAATATAAGCAGGCTTTCCATCAATTCCATTAAATGCTGCTAATTCTTCAAGTGTAAATTCCTTAGCCTGTCTAAAATATTTATCTTCCTGTTTCTCCTGACTTCTCTGAAATGTTTTTATAATATCAGCAGCTCTACTTATCTCCTTTGCTATTTCCCCTTCATAACAATTTTTCTCGAAATGACAATTTGACATGGCAATTGAATTTTTTAATGTCTCAATCCTTATTGATATTCTCTCAAGTTCGTCAAAGTACCTGTACTTAAAAGGCATAATACTAAACTCCTTTATTAAAGGTTCTTGTTATATATATGTTGAAAGATGGTGTTATTATACAAGGTAACAGGGGGCTGTCGCACAAAAGTAAATAACTTTCAAAAGTGCCTAGCACTTAAGGTGAAATTATTCGTTGTACGACAGCCCCCTGTCACCTAAATAAAAAACTTGGTCAAAAATTAACCAAGTTTTATCAACAATTTTAATATATATCTGAGAACTCAATACTTACCTTTTCCAAAGGATCATTTTTTAAATAATTCTCTACTTTTTTGTTTATTATATCCTTCTGGGTTTCATCAATCCTTCTAATTGGAAGCATTACTTCAAATTCACTACCTTCACCAAGCTTACTTTTTACCTTAACATTTCCTCCGTGCTTCTTAATAATATATTTTACTATATAAAGTCCAAGCCCGCTTCCTTCACTATTCCTTGTAAAGGATTTGTCCACCTGCCTTAAAGCATCAAATACATATTCAAGTTTATCCTCTGGTATACCACATCCAGTATCCTTTACATTTATTCTAACGTTTCTCTCTGTATGATATAAAGAAACTTCTATTTTTCCACCTGAATCAATTGATTTAATAGAGTTAGATATTAAATTTAAAAGCACCCTTTGTATTTCACCTGGATCACAAGCAACAACCATTTTATTAATGTCAGTTTTATATGAAAAATCAATTTTTCTATTAGCTAAATACTCTCCAATTGGTTTTATGATTTGATTAATCGCCTCAGCAATATCGCTGTTTGTAATATTCAGTTTATAACATTCATTTTCCATTTCAGCCATATCTAAAATATTATTTGTCATTCTCAAAATCCTAAAGCAGTTCTTTTTCATTATAGCCATATAGTTTTCTATTGACGGATTATTTTCCATTGCATTTTTTAAAACAAGCCTAAGTAATTGCTGAGCAGTAAGTATTGCATTTAAAGGGGTTTTAAATTCGTGAGATATATTAGACAGAAATTCAGTTCGAAGTCTTTCATGCTCTATAGTCTCTATAAGGAGTCTTTCCTTTTTCTCTATTTCACGCTTTAGTTTTTCCGTTCTTTTTCTATATCCAATATCTCTTATTGCTATTATTGCGGCTTTTTTTCCATCATATATTATTGATGTTCCAACAGCTTCCACATCTACCACTGTACCATCCTTTAATATAACCTTGGCATCCTTCAGTGGAATATTACAGCCATATTGTAGTATTTTTTCTTTTCTTTCATATACAATATCTCTATATTGAGGATGAATAAAATCCATAATAGGTTTTCCAATTAAATCTTGATTTTTATCAATTCTTAGCAGTTTCATCCCTTCTGGGTTTGCAAACAAAAATTTTTCACCATCATGAACAAATATTCCCTCTGGAAGTATTTCAAGTATATTCCTGCTTCTATCCTCACTTTCCTTTAATCGATTCTCTATTTCCTTACGCTCGGTTATATCCCTTGCTATTGATAATAAAACCTTTCCTCCGTTCAATTCAAATACATGGGCGCTAACCTCTGCATTTATTAGCTTTCCATCCTTTTTCTTAAGAATTGTTTCAAATATAGTCCTTCCATCATAATTCAAATTATTTGTAATATCATTTAACTTGTTTGTATTGTAGTCTATGTCATATATCGAAAGTTCCAAAAGTTCCTTTTTTGAATATCCAAGGCTTTCACAAGCAGCATCATTAACATCTAAAAGATTAAATCTTTTCTTATCAAAATCTATTAAAAATATTGCATCGTTTGCATTGCTAAAAAGGATTTTGTATTTTTTCTCGATATTCTCCTGTTTATTCTTTAATATTTTTAATTCTGATGTATCACTTAATACCATCAATCGTAAATTATATTCTTTAAAGATTGAGCCTTTTACTTCAACATCAATAATTCGATTCTTTGATGTTATTATTTTTACAGCCTTTAAAATTTCCACTTCATCTCCGAACAAGTGCCTACATATCTCATCTTTTTTACTCTCTTTGCCCTCATAATAAATAAATTCTGATAGATCTTTTCCTACTATATCTTCTATAGAATCACAATCTAAAAGTTCCATTGCACATCTATTTGCTAGCATTATTTTGTTATCTCTGCATGCTATGACTGGCTCAGGAAGCATATCCATAAATTTTTTATGAACTTCAATATCTATAAGCCATTTATCCTTATTTATTTTTTGATCTTCAGAACATAAAAGAACTTCTGTTTCTGAATTCATTAATTTCAGCACTTCCTTTGCATAATATTACAAAAATTACTCTTCCTTATTATTATTTTAAAGCAATACCTTTCTTTCTTCCATATATATTCGTTAGATTAATTTCGACACGTAACAACAAATTAGGTGTTAACTATACATTTTTTTCGATATTAATTAACACTATTCACCTATGTTTTACATTTTTATACTTTCTTTTAAATTATATAAGAGCTGCTGCATAATGTCAAAATCACATTTTGCAACAGCTCTTATGTATATATATAACAAATATTCTATATAAAACAAACATTTTTATAAAATTTTAGCATGTATAATATTATTAAAAATATTTAAATATTTTTATATAAATCTTGTAACCTCATTTCCTGATGTAACTGCTTCCCATGCCCTTCCTGGCTGCCTTGCATCACCAATACAATAGATTTCAGGTGCAGCTTTTTGCTTTAGAAGTTCATAGTATAATGAATTATCATTCAGGGCCATCTGCGACAGCCCTGAATGTTAGTTTTTAGTCATTTCATAAAGTTTTTGTGAAATACCATCAAGTTTCTTAAATTCGTTAACTACATCATTTATCTGTATATCTTGTTCATCAACACTGGCAGTTATCTCTTCTATAGAAGCAGAATTTTCTTCAGCAGAGGCTGCAATTGATTGCATATTACCTGTTATATTTGATGAAACATTTTTCAAATCACTGAGTCTCTGGTTTACCTCTGATGCCATCTCTACCATTTTTTTATTATTATTCTCTATATCATCAAATATCTTCTCAACCCTGTTTCTTGATTCCATACTTACATTAACAGCTTTCTGTCCTAAGTTAACCTGATCAGAAATATCCCTGCTCTTTTGTTGAACACCACCGAGTATAGTTTCTATTTCCTCAGTTGATGTTCTTGTGTTTTCCGCAAGCTTTCTAACCTCTTCAGCAACTACTGCAAACCCTCTTCCTTGTTCTCCCGCTCTCGCAGCCTCTATAGCAGCATTCAACGCCAAAAGGTTTGTCTGCTCAGCAATTGCTCCTATAGTACTTAATATCTCACTTATCTTCTCATTTCTATGATTAAAATCATCAACAAGATTAACAGTGTTTGATATTATTTCATAAACTTTATTCATTTCTATTGTTAATGTTTCCATTTCTTTAACTGCTTGTTGGATAACTTCACTGGTTTCACCTGATGCATCCTTCATTGAATTTCCAGCTGACGCTGAAGCCTGTATTGAAGTGTCAGCATCCTCTAAAGAAGTTCCTATGCTGTTTACACTTTGGGCCTGTGAATCTATTCCCTTAGCTATTTCAGAAAATGCAACTGTAACATCCTGAGATATCTGCCCAATTGCTGTAATTTTTTCTTTTAAATTATCCTCAAACTCCTTTAAAGACCCAACAGTGTTTTTTATATCCTCTATTGTAGCTTGAATTTTATCTTTTGCTTCATCAGATTGATTGCGATTTTTTTCTGATTCAATGTGCATTCTCTCTCCAATTATGCTTTGAGCTACTACCATAACTGTAAATAATATAAGATACAGGTTTAATGATACAAGTGTTTTTGCTGAAAGCCCCTTAAACATAGTATCTGCGCACTGGAAAAATGTAAAATTAGTTATAAACAAGCCTATGATACCCATAAGAATTATAGGGCGATAATCATGATACAATGATATAATTGCAATACCAAAATATATTATAAGTATGTTAGTAAATGAAGTTAGGCCTGTGGAAGAATATATTATTAGATATGAAAGAATACCTAATGCTACTGCTATAAAATACATTATCTTAGTTATAAATTTTTTTGTAACTACAAGAACTGTCGTAATAGAACATATAATTATTCCTGCTATTGCAACAGTTAAAACAGCCTTGATAGGAAGTTTGCTTACAATATCAACTAAAATACCAAGTATAAGTGAAAACCATAAAAGCTTGACCAATAGTTTGTTTCTTTTGTGAATTAATTCAATTTTTTGCATCGTAACCCTCCACCCCAGCCACAATAAGTGGCTTTATATTAATAGTTAAAATATAGCCCTCCAAATTATTCTAGCACTAATTATAATTATTTTTATTATATAATTAACTATAATACTAAAATCCACAATTGTCCAATATAGAATACCCATAATAACCCTAATTTTCACAAGATTCTGTGCTTTTATTTAAATTTTTACATATTATCCTTTGTTTATTCACAGCTTAAAATATTATCTTATTTATTTTAATCAAGCCTGCTATCTATCAATTCTATATATTTCTTTATATTTTCATCCACCTGCACTCCATAATACCACGATTGCTCTTTTACAATATCTTCTGAAAAGTACTTTGATTTAAATATCAGTTCAGGACGGTATTCAAAGTGGAGAATATCAAAATGTCCCCATTTACCTCCCCATATAAAGTTATTTTTTTCAAATGCCTTTACTATCTCCCTTGGGTATACAGAAAGCCTCGCCTGGCCTTCCTTTCTTGATGCCCATTTCCAATAATCCCTCTTATCTCTTGCAAGGTCTATTGCAGTTCCAAAGGAATGTGGGCTCAATCTGTTAGTCCCAGCTATCATACGGTAATTGAATGTCCCATTTGTAGGAAATGCCGCAGCCGCTATTTTGTGGTTTCCCTTTGAAAGTGGTGCTATCTCTGACATTGCATTTTTCAGTGATTGAGCTGCATTGTTATTCTTATTAAATTGACTGTTTCCATATCCTGTTCTAACATTTATAAGGTTTGACTGTACCTCTCCCTTCGTACCTCCATACACCTCTTTAAATAGTGAGTACACCCTTCCTCTTCCCGGATCAAAATTTTCTGGCATCAATTCATTTATATCAGAAAGCGGATATATCTGTTCCATCATATCCTGCAAATCCGGATTAGAGATTTTTTCATCAAAACCCTTTGTTTTTTTATCATCATATAATATTTTTCTTCCAGATTTCATAACTATATAGACATTCCCATTCTTTGCATCAACATCGCAAATATACTCAGGATAAGCCATCACAAGGCAAAGTATATCTCTTTTCATTGTAATCTCATATTCATGGGCAATTGTTTCTGAATAAGCATTGTTATCCATTGATCCTTTTTTAGTACATCCGTTAAGAAATATTGTCATAATTAAAAATATATATAAAGCAACTCTTTTCAAAACCTTCACCCTTCCATGCTTTTTTTTAAAATAGAAACCCTGAAAATACTACTATAAAAATTCTACTTGATTAATAGTATTACCAGGGCTAATATTCAATATTTACTTTATGTATTTGAAGAATGTTGGTTCCTTTTCCTAATCATTCAATTGTTTCAGAAACCTGTATATATCCAATATAAAAAATCCTTTTTATTTTAATCTTCAAGTACTGATGTACAGTGTGGACATCTTGTTGCTTCAATTGCAATTTCTGTACAGCAATATTTGCATTTTTTTGTTTTAACAGGTGCTGGTTCTTCCTTCTTCTTTGTAAATCTGTTTATTTGCTTTATAACTATAAAGATTGAAAAGGCTATTATTAAGAAGTCAATAATATTATTTATAAAAAGTCCATAGTTTATAGTTGCTGCTCCAGCTGCCTTAGCAGCTGCAAGTGTTTTATAACTTCCACCGCTAAGATTTATAAAGAAATTAGAGAAGTCAACCTTGCCTAAAAGTCTTCCCACAAGAGGCATTATTATGTCGTTTACAAGGGATGAAACAATCTTACCAAAAGCACCACCTATAACAACGCCGACAGCAAGATCCACTGCATTCCCCTTAACGGCAAATTCTTTAAACTCCTTCCACATTAAAAGCTCCCCCTTTGTATTTTTTGTTTATAACATTAGTTAAATATAATCATATTTTTATCCCCAATGTCAACATTTTTCAATAAGGTACTATGAACTGCCACCCTTGTAGTAAATAGTTTTATGATTATACTAAAAGAGGCCAGCACTGCTGACCTTTTTTAGTATTTACACATTTATTTTAATTTAAGCTTTGATAAAGCATCTGCAAGAGCTGAATTCATAGGTTCATCATTTGATTTTTGCTGTTGTCTTAAGAACCTTGATACATCATTTTTTGAAACTTTGTTGCTTTCCTGTTTCTTTCTCTCATTAAAAGCAGAAAGCTTTTCTCTGTAGCCGCATCCGCATACAAAAATCTGTCCTTCACCTTCTCCTTGAAGTTCTAGCTTCTTATGACATTCAGGACATCTAGCGTTTGTAATTCTTGAAACTCCTCTTCTGTAGCCGCACTCTCTATCCTGACAAACAAGCATCTTACCTTTTTTGCCATTAACCTCAAGCATGTATTTACCGCATTCAGGGCATTTTGTTCTTGTAAGGTTATCATGTCTGAACTTTTCTTCGCTTTCCTTTATCTGATTAACAGCTGATACTGCATATTTTCTCATATCTCCAACAAATAGGTTTTTGTTAAGCTTTCCCTTTGAAATGGATGTAAGCTTCTGCTCCCACTGAGCAGTTAACTCAGGAGATTTCAAATCCTCAGGAACAAGTTCCAATAATTGCTGTCCCTTTGATGTCACAAATATATCCTTTCCTCTTTTTTCAATAAGGAAGGTATTAAAGAGCTTTTCAATAATGTCCGCTCTTGTTGCAACGGTACCAAGTCCTCCAGTTTCGCCAATTGTCTTGATTAGCTCCTTGTTCTGAGTTTCCATGTATTTTGCCGGGTTCTCCATAGCAGAAAGAAGCGTTGCCTCATTAAATGGTGCTGTAGGCTTTGTTTCACCCTTTGTCTGGGTAATAGCTGATACATTTAAAACATCGCCCTTTTTAATATTCTGAGGTATCTTTTCAGAAGCATCATCTCTTGAATCTTCATCATCAATATCTCTTTCGTATACCTCCTTCCAGCCAAGCTTAATTGTAGTTTTTCCTTTGGCAAAAAAAGCTTCATCCCCTATTTTTGCCCTTACTGTTACTTCCTCATATTCATATGGAGGATATAAAACAGCAAGGAATCTTCTAACAACAAGTTCATATATTTTTCTTTCCGTATCACTTAATGAACTCAGTGAAACACTTTGTTCCGTAGGTATTATTGCATGGTGATCCGAGACTCTGCTGTTATCTACGAAGGACTTGTTTGCCTTTATTGGATTTTTCATTACAACAAAAGCTGGCTTTGTAAATGGTCCAACTCCACAGGCTTTAACCCTGTCCTTAAGTGTATCAACAATATCCGTTGTTACATACCTTGAATCTGTTCTTGGGTAAGTTAATACCTTATGGTGTTCATAAAGCCTCTGCATAATTGACAATGTTTCCTTGGCAGAAAAATTGTACCTTTTATTTGCATCCCTTTGAAGCTCTGTTAGATCATACAGCTGAGGTGAATATGATTTCTTCTGTGTTCTATCTACCTCAATAATCTCAGCCTTTTTATTTTTTAAATCTGCAATGATTTTATCACATTTATTTCTATCGAATGTCCTGGTATCCTTTGTTTTGCCATCCTGCCATGTAAGCCTTAATCCATCGGATACTGCTTTTATACCATAAAAGGTTTTGGGCTTGAAATTTTTAATCTCCTCTTCCCTTTTAGCTATTATAGCAAGGGTTGGAGTCTGAACCCTTCCGCATGAAAGCTGGGCATTATATTTACAGGTTAATGCACGTGTTGCATTTATTCCAACTATCCAATCTGCCTCTGCTCTTGCAACTGCTGATGCATAAAGATTCTCATAGTCTCTTCCATCCCTAAGGCTTCTAAATCCATCCTTTATAGCCTTATCGGTAACAGAGGAAATCCATAAACGCTTTAAAGGCTTTCTAATATGAGCCTTTTCTATTATCCATCTTGCAACAAGCTCTCCTTCTCTTCCAGCATCTGTTGCAATAACTATTTCCTCTACATCATTTCTATTCATTTGCTCCTTAACAGCATTATACTGCTTAGCACTCTGCCTTATAACAACAAGCTTCATGTACTCTGGAAGCATTGGTAAATCCTCTATTCTCCATGCTTTATATTTTTTATCATACTCCTCTGGGTCAGCCAGTGTAACTAAGTGGCCTAGTGCCCAGGTAACAATATATTTTTCACCCTCAAGGCATCCATTTCCCTTTCTATTGCAATTCAATACCCTTGCCAAATCCCTTCCAACGGAAGGCTTTTCAGCCAATACCAATATCTTTTTCATATCATCAACATTCCTTTCAAAACAACTATTACTTATTTTATCACAAAAACCAATGTAATACTTATTAAAACTCCAAATAATAAAAAAGCCAGGTATACTAAAGAACTAAATTCTATAATATACCTGGCTTTATTTATATATGGTTTTACTGCTAAAAATTCAAAATCATTTTTTATTAAGCAGCTTTATTTACATCAATTTGTTGATTGCACTTCTTTTCATATCTTCCAAACATTATTAGTGCAACTATTGTAAAGAATACAGGTCCAGCTATACTCCAAATTGTTGATGCAATATCTCCACCTAGTGCTGGTTCTATTATTGAGAAGAAGTTAGCAAATCCTACTGTAAATATAACTATTATCATAGAAATCAATGCACTATTATAGCTCTTAAATACTTCAAATGGCTTATGAATTTCTGATTTTCTCTTAAAGGAAGCAAATGCTCCAGCTATAAACATATATGGTATTGTCATCGCAACGTTTGTCATCAATACAAGCTTGTCAAAGAACTTTGCTGCGCCTTCTCCACCAAAGGATACAAGTAGTATCATTGCTATAACTATAACACCCTGAATCCACATAGCATATACTGGCATTCCATCCTTTACCTGTCCAAGCTTTCCTGGCCATAATTGAGCTGGAGTACCCTCAATCATCTGCTTAAGTGGTGCATAAGTTAGTGTAAAGAATGCTCCTGTATATGCAAGGAACATTGAAACACCAACGAATCTTGCAAACCATGCACCTATTGTTAAGGAAGCAGCCTGAGTTGCTCCAAATGCCTGTCCAATTTGGAATCCAAGGTTAGCCATAACTACATAACCGATGTTTCCCATGTGTACACCCTTTACATTTAGTACACTAGCCCAGTTTGTAAATATACCAACCATGAATATACCAACTGAGTATCCAATAGCTATTACTATAGCTGACATTGCAACACCCTTAGGGAATGTCTTTTCAGCATTTTCAGTCTGATCAACCAATCCACCAACTACCTCTATACCGCCATAGGCGAATACAGCATAAACTAGGAATCCTAATATAGCAACTGTGTTTCCAACAAATTTAGGATTTGGAGACTGAATAAATGAAGAAGCATTAACAATAGGCTGTGCTAATTGTCCATGGTTTCCTATTAAAACAGCTATCGCTCCAACTAACAACACAATATTTAAAAGTGCAACTGCAGTACCACCTGCTGAGGTTATCTTCTTAATCTTTTCCAAACCCTTTGTTGCAGTAAATGTTACAAATAATATCCAAATTACACCTAATACTCCTAGAGTCTGAGTTGTATTAAGTCCAAACAGTGACCATGTTCCTGTTGTATCCTTTCCAAATATAGCATTTGATAAAGGTATCCATACTACTGTAGCAACATTAACCATCCAAATGATGTAGGATGCGTACCACATGAAGGTTCCAACAAATGCATACTTCGCTCCAACGGATTTTTCCATCCAGGAGTAGATACCACCCTTTTCATTCTTAAAAGCAGCGCCATACTCTGCCATCATAAATGCAAATGGGATGAAGAATGTAATTGCAGAAAGGATATACCATGGTATTGCACCATATCCCATTTTGTAAAATGCCCTTGGTATGTTATTAAATCCAAATACCGAGGTAAAAATCATAAGAATTAATGATACCAGCGTTAACTTGTTTGTAGTTTTTGCCTTTGAGCTCATATTTTTCCTCCTTTAAGCTTTGGCTTATAAAATATATCACAACGCGATTTCTATTATACATAATATTTATAATATTTTGCAACATTTATATTTAATATTTATTTGAATTATTCATACTATTTCGTCATTTTTCGACACTTTAATAAATTTTGCATTGGCTTTTGAATAATAAATTAATAAAAACCACACCGAAAACTGAAAAGTGCCAGACACGTAGCAAGTAGTAAACTGATAGCCTTAGAAGTAAACTAAGGTTATCAACTTGCCACACGTCTGGCACTGGGGCGATATAATATTATTATTTAAATATAGCATATGCTTTTTATTTCATTATTGTTATGATGCAAATTGAGCAGTATAAAGCTCCCTATAATATCCTTCAACTTTCAAGAGTTCATCATGATTGCCCATTTCTACTATTTTGCCATGCTTTAAAACAATTATCTTATCAGCATTTCTAATAGTTGAAAGCCTATGGGCGATTATTATTGTTGTACGATTTTTTGATATATTTTCAATGGATTTTTGTATGAGCATTTCAGTCTTTGTATCTATGTTTGCTGTTGCCTCGTCAAGTATCATTATTGAGGGGTTATGGGCAATGGCCCTTGCAAAGGATAAAAGCTGCCTCTGTCCTGCTGAAAAGGTGCTTCCCCTTTCCATAACCCTTTCATCTATTCCATCTGAAAACTCATTTATAAAGGAATCTGCCTGAGACAATTCTATGGCTTTAGCTATATCTTCATTTGAAATATCGGTATTTAAGGCAATGTTTCCCTTGATATCTCCAGAAAAAAGAAATACATCCTGAAGGATAACCCCTATATTTCTTCTTAGGGATCTAAGACTTATATCATTTATATTTATTCCATCTATTAATATTTCACCCTTTTGTATTTTATAAAATCTTGAAAGAAGACTTATTATTGTTGTCTTTCCAGCTCCAGTTGCTCCAACGAAGGCTGCTGTTTCTCCTTTTTTAATCTTAAAGCTTACATCCTTAAGAATCCATTTCTCATCTTTATAAGCAAACCAAACATTTTTAAATTCTATCTCACCTCTAAAGGCAGGAACCTCCATTCCACTATCCAAATCCTCAATATCCTCATTCAAGTCTAAAAGTTCAAATATTCTTTCTGCTGAAACAACTGCAGACTGTATTGTACTATAGTTTTCAGCCATATCATTTACAGGCTCAAAGAACTGCTTTATATAGTTTGTAAATGCATACAGTACACCAAGTTCAAGTGTATGGCCTGCTATTTTACCCATTCCGTACCATATTAAAAGTGAAATAGCTATGGTTTCAAATATCTCAATAAGTGGTCTTAAAAAGCTGTTCATTCTAACATTAAATATCGTTGAATTAAAATACTCATCATTTAGATCTTCAAATTCTTTTCTTTTTTCTTCTTCTCTTCTGAAAATCTGAACAACCTTCATTCCAGATATGTTCTCTGCAAAGAATCCATTTATTCTTCCTATTAAAGCCTTCATAACCTTAAAATTGCTTTTTATCCTTCCTTTAAGGTAGAAGGTTATCATAAATATAAAGGGTATAACACTAAAACTTATAAGGGCCAGCTTTATATTCATTCTAAGCATTACAACAATAATTCCTAGAAGTAGAAAAACATCCTTAAACATATTTAAAAGGACCTCTGTAAACATCTCATCCAATGCTTCTACATCATTTGTAACCCTTGTTATAAGCCTTCCTGAAGAAAACCTGTCCAATGTTTTTAAAGGAAGGTGCTGTATGTGCTCAAAAAGTCCCTTTCTTAGGCTGCAAAGAATCTCCTGACTGGCACGATTCATCAGATTTACCTGACCTATTGTAAGAGTTGAGCTTGCCGCGGTGACCAGCATGTATAAAACTCCCATGGAAGTAATTGAATACAACCCGCTCTCTATCTTCCCGTTTATTAAAAAATCATCTATAACAATCTTTAATATGTATGGTTTTGCAAGCTGTGCTGTATTTACAAGTATTACAAAAATAGCAGCAAGTACTACCTTTCCTTTGTAGGGCTTCATCATTTTTATAAGTCTCAAAACACTTCTATTTATTAAGCTTTTAGCACCCAATATGTTCCACCCTCTTTCCCCTCTCAATCTGCTCCTGATACAGGTCAAAGTATATTCCCTTTTTCTCCATTAGCTCATCATGAGTTCCCCTCTCAACTATTCTACCAGAATCCATTATGACTATCTGATCTGCATTTTTAACTGCTGAAACTCTGTTTGCAATTATTATCCCTGTTCTTTCCTGTAATATTTCTTTTAAGTTTTCAAGTATACTTTCTTCTGTCTTTGTGTCTACTGCTGAAAGGGAATCATCAAGTATTAAAATTGAAGGGTTTTTAATAATAGCCCTGGCAATTGAAATTCTTTGTTTCTGTCCTCCAGAAAGGTTTACTCCCCTTTCTCCGACAAGGGTTTCAAATTTCTCAGGGAAATCCATTACTGATTGATAAATCAAGCTCATTTTTGCTGCGTTTTCTACATCCTCATCGGAATACTCATCACTAAAGAATCTTATATTGTTATCAATTGTAGCTGAAAAAAGGAAGTTATCCTGCGGCACACAACCAATACTTTCCCTCAATACATCCACAGTTACATCATTAATATCCTTTCCATCAAAGAATACCTTACCCTCTTCAATATCATAAAGCCTTAAAAGAACATTAATAAGCGTTGTTTTACCACTTCCTGTTTTACCCATTATACCTAGTACCTGCCCCCTGTTAAGCTTTAGATTAATATTTTTTAATGCAGGTTCTTCAGCATTTGGATAATTGAAGGTTAAATTTTTGATTTCCAAGCTGCCACCAAGCCTATCCGTTGTTGGTATCTTGTTTAAATCCTTTTCTGCTGGCTGAACTTCAAATATTTCATTAAGCCTTTTGTATGATGCCATTCCTCTTTGAAATATGTTTATAACCCTTCCTATGGATATAACAGGTCTCATTATCATAGTAAGGTAGCCATTAAAAGCAACAAAATCTCCAAGAGTAATAACACCCTGCTTTACAAGGCTGCTTCCATATATAAGATTTATCATAAAGCTAACTCCAAACAGAGCCTGTGTTAAAGGAGAAGTAAGTGATGATACCCTAACCATTTTTACATTGGATGCCTTCATATCATCATTTAGCTTTTCAAACCTTTCTACCTCCATATCCTCCTGCACATATGATTTTATGACTCTTATTCCAGAAATGTTTTCCTGTGCTCTATCAGAAATTGCCGCAAAGTTTTCCTGTACTTTTCTAAATCTCTTTTGTATTTCACCGCCTATTTTCATCATCATAAATACTATTATTGGGATTGGCAATAGTGAAAGAACTGTTAACTTTAGATTAACTGACCCGATCATTGATATAACAGAAATTGTTCCTAATCCTACTCCATTTATTATCAATGCCACACCTGGACCAAAGGTTTGCCTTACTGCCGATATATCATTTACTGCATATGCCACAAGGTCTCCTGTTTTTCTTGTGTTATAAAACTCAACAGGTAAACTTTGAAAATGCTCAAATAATCTCTGTCTTAAATAGCATTCCATATTTCTTGCATTTCCCATGATGAAATATCTCCATATAAACCTTGTAACAAAGGTACCCAATGCTGCAAGAATCATATAACCTGTATAGGTTAAAACAGCTTTTGAATTTATAGTTGATTTTTCCAAGAGATCAATTATCTTTCCCAGAATAGCTGGCGCAAGGGTCTGAATATATGCACTTAGTATAAGAAAAGCTATTCCTGCCAGATATTTTGTCCAATACTTTTTTAAAAAATCCGATATGACTTTATTTTTCATATAATCACCGACACTCTCTCATTTAGTTTTATGATTTTACCTCTGAGATCTATGAATTGATTTTAAATAATACCACCTAAAAAAATTTTACAACCCTGTGAGTGACAAGTCAAAATGTTTAACTTCATAAAGCTGAAGAATTTTTTTAATAATTGGCTATATTTTAAATAACTATCATGTAATAGACATTTATGGAATCTATTGCTATAATTTATGCTAGAGCTTAAGATTAATAAAATAAAAATTTATGTGAAGAGGCGGTTGGGTATGGGCGATTATTGCTTATATTATGCAGCTTGGGAAGAAGTTCCGGAACAATTAAAGTTAGCTATTGCTGATATACTGGGAGAAAGCATTAAAAATGTAGAAATGTTTTACAAGAGATATTTTTATTGGTTTAATGTAGTACATGAAATGGGGCATATTTTAAGAAGAAAGTACAGAACAACAAGTAAAGATGCTTGGGATGAAGAACAGAATGTAAATGATTTTGCAGTAGCCTTTTGGCGACAAAATAAACAAGATCAACATCTTGAGTATTTAATGAAGAATATGGAAGTTTTCCTTGCACGTATACCGAATCCTGTATATTCTAAATGTGATGAAAAAGAATATTTCAATAAGAATTATAATGAACTTGATCCAATGGGATATGGATTTTTTCAATTTAACTTTGTACTTAATTCTTTAAAGAAAAAGCAGGAGTTTTATGATGTAATTAAAAATAAAATATATCCTAATGCAGTGTACATGGAAAATAGCTGTTCCATAAATTATGATGAAGCTAATGATACACTTCCTCAAAAGATAATTGATGATTTAAAAAAATACTTAATATCTTTTGGGATAGAACTTCCACAAGTAACAGCTATAAAACAATTTACATCCAACATACAATATGTCTCATGCAACTAGCCATATTGTTTTGAAAATAGTGAAGGTACAAAACTATCATGTTTAGGATTAAAAATAAGAGCAGAAGTGCTGATTGAAACTTGTATGTAGTATAATTAGAAAACATTTCCACATTACTTATAAATAAAGGGATGTGGCATTAATCACCACATCCCTTTATTAAAAATTATTTACTTGCTGCAGCTTCATCTACAGCATCTATTATAGCCCTAATTGCCTTTGTTGGACATTTCTTTACACATTCCATACATTGTACACACTTCTTATAATCTACCTTTGCAAGGTTGTCTTCAAATATAATTGCATCATATTTACAAGCTTTCACACATAATGTACACCCAATACATCCTGCTGAGCATGCATCCTTAACAGCCTTACCTTTTTCCTTTGAACTGCATACAACACGCACCCTGTTTTTCACTGGTACAACCTCAATTAATCCCTTAGGACATTCCTTGACACAGGCTCCACAGCTTGTGCACTTTTCCTCATCAACTAAAGCAATACCATCAACTATGCTTATTGCTCCAAATTTACATACACCAACACAGCTTCCAAGACCAATACATCCAAAGGAACAGTCAGCTGATCCAGTAATATCCATTGCTGCTGCCTCAGCACAGTCCTTCGCGCCCTTGTAATCAGCTCTTGCAGTTCTATGCTTTAAACTTCCTCCACACTTTACAAAAGCTGCTCTTCTTTCTTTTTCCTTTATTTCTCCGGTTTCTATTCCAAGTATCTTACCAACTTCCTTTGCAACCTTGGCTCCGCCTACAGTACAAGCATCAAACTTTGCTTCTCTATTTACTATGGCAGATGCACATGCATCACATCCAGGATAACCACAGCCTCCACAGTTGGCACCAGGAAGTGCAGCTCTTACTAATCCAACTCTTGGATCCTCTTTAATTGCAAACTTCTTTGATGCATATCCAAGGCCTACTCCAAATATTAACCCAAGCCCTCCAAGGCTTAAGCTGGCATAAACTATATTCATTATATTCATACTACCACCGCCTTAAGATAATAGTCCGTTAAAGCCAAGAAATGCAATGGACATTAATCCTGCTGTAATCATAGTAACAGGAAGTCCCTTATATGCTTCAGGTATGTTACTTCTATCAATTCTCTCTCTTATTCCTGCAAACAGTACAATTGCAAGCATATAGCCAAGAGATGCTCCAAGTCCATTTACTATGGATTCTAAGAGGTTATAGCTCTCCTTCATGTTTATAACTGCAACAGCAAGTATAACACAGTTTGTTGTAATCAATGGAAGATATATTCCTAGAGCCTTATATAGCCCTGGACTGTATTTTTTAATAATCATTTCAACAAGCTGTACCAGTGCTGCTATAACCAGTATAAAAGCAATGTTGTACAGATATTCAAGATGTAGAGGAGCTAAAATTCCATTGTATACTATATATGAACCTATTGAGGCTATTGTCATAACAAAGGTTACAGCCAGTCCCATTCCAACAGCAGTATCAATCTTCTTTGATATTCCAAAGAATGAACATATACCAAGGAATCTTGACAATACAAAGTTATTGACCAGCATGGCACTTAAAAAGATAACAAAAATCCCCATTGTAAACCACCTTTCCTTGTTTATGTATATGTTTCACATAAATGATTTTACATTGCTCGACCCTAAACATTTATGTGAAATCATATTCCTTGATTTATTAATCGCACAGTACCCAATGTAGAATCTTTAGTGCGATTAATATAGCTTAATTAAATTGTCTCATCAGCGCTTTCTTTGCATCCATTACATCCACTGCAGTGTGAACAACCAGCAGTTTCATTAAGTCTTCTTCCTTTTTTAATTTTGTAATGGTTAAGAATTGCATTTAAAATACCAAGTGTAAAAAATCCACCTGGAGCTAGAATCATAATTGTTGCTGGCTGATATATTTTCGGCATAATCTGATATCCGAATACAGTTCCAACACCAAAAAGCTCTCTTATAATCCCAAGCAGTGTCAATGATGCAGTGAAACCCAAACCTATTCCAAGTCCATCATATATGGATTCAGGAACAGCATTTTGTGAAGCATATGCCTCTGCACGTCCTAAGATTACACAGTTAACAACAATAAGAGGTATGAAAATTCCAAGTGACTTATAAAGTCCCGGAATGAATCCCTTTAATATAAACTCAATTATTGTAACAAAGCTTGCAATAATTACTATATATGCAGGAATACGAATTTTGCTTGGTATAAATTTTCTCAATGCAGATATAACCGCATTAGAGGCAATTAAAACCGCAGTAGCTGCTAGTCCCATTCCTATGCCGTTCTTTGCACTGGTTGTAACAGCAAGGGTTGGGCACATTGCAATTACCTGAACAAATGTTGTATTCTCTTTTATTATCCCGTTGTACAATCTTTCTACAAACTTGTTCATTATTATTTACCCCCTTTACCCTTGAGTTGATTATTGTAAAAGTTTGATGCCTCGTTAACTCCAGTAATCAATCCATTTACAGTATTTGATGCTCCAGAAATAGCATTTACCTGATTATCCTTAGCTTCTCCCTTTGCTGCTTCAATTGGGGTATTTGTAGCTTTTCCGCTAAACTGTGATGTAAATTCATTCTTCTCTATTTCTGCACCAAGTCCCGGTGTCTCTGAATGCTTTAATATCCTGATTCCTTTAATTTTATCATCAACACTAATAACAACTATTGTATCAATATCTCCGCCATATCCCTTTGTTGCAACCTTAAATGCATATCCAAGAAGCTTGTCCGAAGAATATACGCTATCAACTTCCTTTATAGAAGTATTTTGTGGTATTTCAGCCTTCAAAGCTTCAATTTTATCAGCTTCAGGAAGCAATTCCTTTACTAAACCTTCCTTTGTTTTTTCAGGCTTAGTTGCTTCACCCTTAACTACAGTCTTATAAAACTCTATCGCCTTATTTATACCACTTGCAACACCATTTGATGATATTGTTGCACCTGAAATCCCCTGAATTTCATTATCCTTAGAGGCTTCACTCTTTACAACCACAAGTGGATTATCAATGAGTTTATCCTTAAACTGACCTTTAAAGCTATCCTTTTCTATATTCGCTCCTAATCCAGGAGTCTCTGAATGGTTTAATATTTTAATACCACCTATTTTGCCATCCTTGGTAATTCCCACAATCATTTCAACAGCTCCATGAAATCCCTTTGCTGTAAGCTTTATTGTGTGTCCAACTACTGTATTCCCATCATAGGCTTCATTTATTTCCTTTACCACTGAGTCCTCTGGTATCTTTACATTTAGCTTCTTTATATCCTTAGCTCCAGGAAGAACATCTCCTACAGCTGAGCTTTCAAGTCTTTCCTGCTTTGCTATAGGATCTTTAGTTATCTCAAAAACTGTACCTAAAAGCATTCCAGCTATTGCTGTTATCATAAATAAAATTAATCCAAGCCTTAGATTTTCTCTCATTTATACCGCCTCCCCATGCTTTTTAGGAGTTGTATATTTCTCTATAAGAGGTGCAACCAGATTCATTATAAGTATTGCATAAACAAATCCCTCTGGATTATGTCCATAAATACTAAATATTGAAGTCAGTATTCCACAGCCTATTCCCATAACATACTGTCCAACAGCAGTTGTTGGGCAAGTAGATGGATCTGTAGCCATGAAAAATGCTCCAATCATTAAAGCCCCAGATAATATTCCACGTACAGGATCTCCCGTTGCAAATCCCTTTTCACCAAGCATCCATGACATTACAAAAACAGTCCCAACATAAGCCAAAGGAACTCTTAGAGTTATCACACGCCTTACTACTAGGTATAACCCCCCAATAAGCAGTGCCGCTACCGATAGCTCTCCAATATACACACCAATTGGTCCCTTAAAGGTTTCCATCAGTGTTAATACCTTCTGACTTGCAGAAGAACCTGCATCCACAGCTGTCTTAGACATTGGTCCAGCCCATGCAGCCAAAAGAAAAGCTCTCGCAGCAAGAGCAGGATTCATAAAGTTCTGGCCAATTCCACCAAAGACCTGCTTTACAAAAATAATTGCAAATATTCCACCTGCAACTGGAATCCAAAGTGGCACAGTTGAAGGCAGATTAAGTGCTATAAGCAGTCCAGTTACCACCGCACTAAAATCACCAATCCTAATTTCCTGATGGTATATCTTTTGCCATATTGCCTCTGTAATAACGCATGTTAAAACAGATACAAGAATTATAAGCAAAGCCTGCATCTTAAGGTAGTAAACCCCCACTGCTGTCGCTGGAAGCAGTGCAATCAATACATCAATCATTTTTCTTCTCACCGTTTTATATGATAACCTTTGAGTTAACGGTGACACAGTATAAGTTGTCTCAGACATTTTTTCCCTCCTCAACCCAAAAATATTTTAATATTTAATCAGCAATTTTCATAGGAAAGCATTGATTTTAAACACCTCTAACCCTCCTATTCATTTGTAATATAGCACGGTTATTGCCTTTATACAATTTTAAAAAATGAACAAAATGTTGGGAGGATTGAGTTTGAAGGAATATTGATATTTTATTAACATGGCAATATGTATGTTAATACCATTACATACATATTACTTCTATTTTCTTGTATAAGATAATTTAAGTTGAGATTAATAAAAGCTAAAGCTATATACATTAATTTATTATTTAAAGGCAGTAAAATTCTATACTTTTTAGGCCTATAAATATAAACAAGCTTCTTCTATTAATTTTTGTATAATAATACTTACAATAAAGCAATAATGTTCATAAAGTTCATCGTGTTAATTATTTAACATGATATAATAATTTAAATCTCAAGCAATCTCTTCGTATATAATATAAGGTGCTAAACACTCGGGAAAGAAGTTTTTTCTTCTCTCATAGTGGTAGCATCTTAAAAATTCCATACATATTTAATTTTGATTTTTCTCATTGTATCTATAATGAGAAGTTCACAAATCTGAACTATCAAAAGGAAGGAACTATCTTTTAAAAATGAAATCACTACCTATAGAATTTAGTGTAAAGCTCCTTAGCCATCCCTAGCCATACGAATATTTACTATTTTATATGATAATATCTCATTCAAACATTAAATTAATTGTTAAGTAATTGTTTTATACAAATATTTGTAATAAAATATATAGTAGTGGTATAATGTGGTATTTAATATAATAAGCAATATTAGTAAAGGTGGGTTAACAGTTAATTTAAAATAATAATAAATAACAGTCTGAATAAGCATGTTAGAATGTAATATGATAGTTGAAATATTAAGGGTAGTTTTGATCAGCTTTAGTCATAGTCCTATTATTTAAAACTATTAAAATGTATAAAAAATTCATTCCCATAACTTAACTTTTCTTCAACAGCTTGCATTAAAAGAAAGTAATGAAGAAAATCACAGGGTTAATGTTTATTTTTTGACTTATAATATTAATTAAAGGGGTAAAATATATGAGTAATATTATTAGATGGGGACACTTTTCCGATTTGCATTTTCGATATAATGATAATTTTCAGACAAAAGTTTTACGTGAGAAATTATTAAAAAAAATTTGTGAAGATAACATTAATTTTGATTTTATTGTTATAACAGGTGATATTGCTAATAAAGGTATTTTCGCAGAAGATACCTTTATATTTATTAATGAAATTCTAGAAAAGACTAATTGTAATAAAAAAAATCTTTTTATATGCTGTGGGAACCATGATATTGGCAGAAATGATTTTAGGTCAGATTTAATAATTAAAGCAAATAGTTGTAAGGAAAAAGATGCTCATTATAGTATAGATGATTATGGACTTAAGCTATTATTTAATGTCGGACATGAAAAATTTATTAACACTTTTAAAAAATTAACAGATAGAAGCTACAGTGAAAATGCTCATTTTCTTGAAGAAAGGGAACATTACAACATATATAATATTAACACATGTATATTATCAGGACTTGGTCAAGGTAGTGAAGAAGGGAAACTGCTTGTCTGTGATAATCATTTGTTTCAACTCAGTAAAAATAATGTCAATAATTCTAATAAGCTAAATATTGCAATAGGTCACCACGGCATCGACTGTATCCATAAGGGGGACCAAAATCAATTAATTACTTTATTTGATAGTATGAACATTGATATATATTTATGTGGTCATAATCATGAGATAGGTTTCCAAAAATGGGATAGTTCTGAAAATGGCATTTCACAGTTTATGTGTGGTGGTATCTTTAAAGATAATTATAATTCACCAAGCTTTATGACAACTGAATATAATTTGGAGACTCATAGTTGCGCAACAACAATATACTTCTACTCTACAAATAACAATAGTTGGAACATAATGTCTGATGCAAGATATCCTTTTAAAAATGGCATCTATTATTTTACTCCAAAAAGACTACAACCCACCCCTCCATATATTAATAAGGAACTAGCTGTATCGTATAGTAGTACTTTCGGAGCTAAAAGATTATTTAATAATAAAGACATTCGAAATGTCAACATTAATGATACTTATTCCAATATTATATCTCTACAAACATTTATCTCTAATAATATAATGACGAAGATAGAAAACAAAAAAAATATATTTCAGAATAATTCTGCATATATCTATTCTACAATTGCTGGAATTGAGGAAAAGCATCTTATTCTCTGTGATAGAATTTATAATAAATTCTATGAAAATATTAAATATAGATATTTAAAATACTTAAAATTATTATTTCCGAATAATAATTTATTTTCAGAAAAACTAGAAAAAATTATGCTTTATAATATAATAAACGATTGGTATAAACTAATATGCGAACTACTCGACAATTTTAGCTTAGAAACTGTTAATGTAAGCAATTCTATTTTCGATAAACCAGATAAACCAATAGATATAATTATTCAGCCGATTATTGATAATTATAATGCATTATTTGAGCTTGCTTCAAAATTTATATTAGGTTGCAATATAGCTGATAAAAACATATTGAATCACTTAAGCCTTACCAAAAAAATAATATTAGATGAAAATAATTATTTTTTTGGTTTTGAAGATCAACTTAATTATCTAATAAACATAGTATTGCAAAAAGAATCTAATTACTATTGCATTGCAGCTGATGAAGGTTATGGTAAAACATCTCTTTTATCAAAATTAATTGGCTATATGATTGAAAATAATTCATATTTAAGTAGTAGTAAAATAGCAAACATTTTACCTTGGCTTCCAAATGTAATTGTTGTATTTGGTAAACAATGCTCTGATGTAAATATTGCTATTAGAATGATTGTTGAACAAGCAAACTTGCTACTTGTAAATCCTATTTCATATGAAAATAATACATCACAAGATTTAAATACAATCGTCTATACAACATTTGAAGCTTTATCTAAAGAATTAGGCAGTATTGTCATCGTCATTGATGCTGTGGATGAATTTAATGCAAATGATTTAGCTTTTTTACCTGAAAGTCTACCACAGGGTATAACAGTGTTTGTAAGTGCTAGAAAATTTGCAAGAAACTATAATGATGGAAAAAGGAATATATTTAATATTAAACACTCAGGCTTTACATATAAAGATGAAAAAGCAATAACAGATTTCTATGGTTTATCCTTTAATGAAAAAGGTGTTGAAAAATTTATTAAAGATGTTTTAAAAAGAACAAATGGATGGCCTTTAATTGTTTGTGATATTAAAAAGCAACTTGAAAAATTTCATAAAGACTTTTCAAAAGTAAAAATTGAAAGTAGCCTAAATTCAGTTTTTTCTCGTAAAAAAAATATGTGGAAAGAAAATGGCAGTACTGATTGTTGTCGTTGGAAACTACTTGAATTATTTTCTGTATTTGCATGTGCGTCCTACTTATCAAGAAATAATATACATTCTTACTTATTGACTAATTTAGATTATTCCTACATACATTCTGAGGAAATTGATAGAATCCTCGATTGTGTATCTGACCAACTCATATCGGATGATGGAGGGTTGTATAAACTAAAATATGCAAGTTTTGCTGAATATATAACAGACAATAAAACTGGATTTACAACTATTGAATTAAGGAGGATAATCAGTAATATAGTATGTTGGATAATAAATAGTATTGATGACAATATTGAAATTATAGCACCGTTTTATCTAGCTTGGCGTAATAATATTGATGTACAAATAAAAAACAGTGTTGAACAAATTATTGATTTGTTAATCAATAAAAATAAAAATGAAATACTAATACAAATTGCAGGCTTACTGATATCAAAAAATAAGCTAGATTATACAATAGAGAAATGTCTTACTTTTGCTTTAAAACAGGATGAAAATGCAAAATTACTCTATGCAAGTTACTTATATAACATTATAAAAACAGATGATTCAAAAAGAAAAGCAATTGATTTTTATAAAGAACTCTGTGAAAACGGAAATCTAAAAGCACTTTTAATCTATGCAAGTATGCTTAGTGTTGGAACAAAATATGTCAAAACAGATGAAGAAAAGGCACTAAAACTACTTGACAAAATTCAGGATGATACAACCAATAATGTAATTGGTATAAAGTACAACATTTTTTCAAATAAAAATAGTAAGTTTTATAATATTGATAAAGCTATAACTTTTCTTCATAAATTAGCTGATAAAAATGATATAGCAGGTATGGCTATACTTGGGTCACGCTTAATTAGAGGAGATAGAGTAAAACGAGACCCTATAGAAGGAGAAAAATGGCTTAGAAAAGCTGCTGTGGCTGGCTATAATCAAGCTATGGCAGAGCTTGGCTCTAGATTAATAAACGGAGATGGGCTAGGACAAGATTACATAGAAGGAGAAAAATGGCTTAGAAAAGCTGCTGTGGCTGGCTATAATCAAGCTATGGGAATGCTTGGCTCTAAATTAATCGATGGAGATAAGCTAAGGCAAGATTGCGTAGAAGGAGAAAAATGGCTTAGAAAAGCTGCTGAATTGGGTTGTAATCAAGCTATGGCAGAGCTTGGCTCTAGATTAATTGATGGAGATGGAGTAGGTCAAGACAACATAGAAGGAGAAAATTGGCTTAGAAAAGCTGCTATGGCTGGTTACAATCAAGCTATGGCAGTTCTTGGCTCTAAATTAATTGATGGGGATAAGCTAGGACAAGATTGTGTAGAAGGAGAAAAATGGCTTAGAAAAGCTGCTGAGGCTGGTTACAATCAAGCTATGGTAGAGCTTGGCTCTAGATTAATTGATGGGGATGGAGTAAGCCAAGACAACATAGAAGGAGAAAATTGGCTTAGAAAAGCTGCTGAGGCTGGTTACAATCAAGCTATGGCAGTTCTTGGTTCTAGATTAATTGATGGAGATGGCGTAGATCAAGACAACATAGAAGGAGAAAAATGGCTTAGAAAAGCCGCTGGGATTGGTTATAATCAAGCTATGGCAGTTCTTGGTTCTAGATTAATCGATGGAAATGGAATAAATCAAGACAACATAGAAGGAGAAAAATACCTTAGAAAAGCTGCTGAATTGGGTTGTAATCAAGCTATGGCAGTTCTTGGCTCTAGATTAATTGATGGAGATGGTGTAAATCAAGACAACATAGAAGGAGAAAATTGGCTTAGAAAAGCTGCTGAGGCTGGTTACAATCAAGCTATGGCAGTTCTTGGTTCTAGATTAATTGATGGAGATGGCATAAATCAAGACAACATAGAAGGAGAAAAATGGCTTAGAAAAGCTGCTGGGATTGGTTATAATCAAGCCATAGCAGAACTCGGCACTAGATTAATTGATGGAGATGGAGTAAGTCAAGACAACATAGAAGGAGAAAATTGGCTTAGAAAAGCTGCTAAGGCTGGTTACAATCAAGCTATGGCAGTTCTTGGTTCTAGATTAATTGATGGAGACAGAATGAGACAAGACATTCCAGAGGGTATAAAGTTATGTATAGCTTCTATAGATAAAGGAAATGCTGATGCCGCTAATACTTTGGGCTTTTATTTCTACAAAAGTGGAAATTTTATACAAAGCGTGAATTTCTTTAAAAAAGGTATGCTATTAGGTAACTACTTATCTAAAATTAATCTCTCCTATATGATAAGGAAAGGAGAATACCCAAATTATAGCGGTACTCCTAATATCGAAGAACTATTAGGTGATTTAGTTAAAATCAATAGATATACTTTTGCTTTAATTAATTATTCATTATATTTAATTTCTAACTTAAATACGACCATTGATTGGATAGAAGCAGATTATTGTATTTCTTTAATTGATTATGATAATACAAGTGATATTGATTCTGCAGTTAATTGGTGGCAGAATTTATCAAATCAAGGCGACTTAGAAGGCGATCTAGTTCTTGGATGGTTATGCCTACGAAAGAAAGTAAGCGACCCTGAAGAATTATCAGTTAAAGAAAGATTTGCCAAAGCAAAGCAAATATATAATATTCCTGAGTGGCTAATAGAATGTGCAAATTAAGCATCAATAGAACACTCATTCTTAAACAAAACTGGCTACATCCTTAATACAACTGAAATTTAGGCATGCCACAAATCTCCATTTTTAATTGAGTAGTAGATAGGTGATTACTCACCTATCTACCTCTCATATAACCATACATATCATCTGTTATATGACGGTTCAAAAATAATTAATGCGCATGCATAATGCATTCTGGACAAAAGGGATAGTTGCTTACTATTCATACATATCAAATACATAATATTATTAAATAATAAGTAACCGACTCATGGTTCCTATACTACTTGTCAATTACCAACTGCTTATATCTTTCCATCAAATTTGAAATAATTTCTAATTCGTTTTTAAATTTTTTATCACCATAAGCTTTTTCCACAATTCTATCCAATTTATTGTGAGCTTTCACAAGTTCTGGAGGCATTGCGATAGAATCATATAAATCTGCCAAAGAACTATCTGGATATAAGCCTCTGGCATTTAAAACTTCTTGTGCAGCTTTTTCTATAATTTCCTTTTGTTCCTTAGTTGGGTTAGGCCATGGGAAGTTATTATACACAATATCTTTACTATACCTATAATCGCTTTTTAGTCTTCCACCAATGACTCTCAGCCATGACATGTGAATGCTAGAGGACAGAATACCAAAGTGGTATAACGTTGCATCTGGTATAATTAGAACACTCATCACTGGTATTACATCTTGATTTTGAAACCCAATTGGTATGTATTTTCTTTTTTCCGAGGATGCTGCAGGTATGATAATATAATTACTTGGATTCATCATTTCTCTAAATAAGGTTGGTGTTTCAGCTAATTTTAGAGCTTCTGGTGTTCCACTTTCTATTCTTGCTTTTTTACAAGCTTCAACTCTTTCCATAACCTGTGGCATTTGTTTTAATTCATTTGGCGGACAACCTATTAACCATAAACAGTATCTAATTTCATTATTAATAAACTCACTTGCCCCCATCATTCGTTTTATATATTTTATGGATGAAGGATCATGTTTTATAAAACTATAATATTCATTTTCTTCAATTTTAAGATAGTTATAATCAACAGGCTTATTTCCTGATGACATTTTTGGGACTTCACATATCGGATTAATTCTCGAAGTTATTAAATAATTAGGTCCATCTAGTAAGTAAGCATTTATATTCTTTGCATTAACAATAGTATCACCCTTGAAAATCAATTTGGCTCTTGTACTACTTGTTTGTGAAAATCCAATAATTACACAATGTACCGCTGCTTTACCTCTAGCTTCATTACTCCATACAAAAGTTCTATATGCAAAATCAATATGCATTGAGTACTTTTCAAATAGGTGTTTGCAAATAAGCGAAACCTGCTCACCCTGAACAATGCTATTAGTTGCCACAAAGGCAACCTTAATATTTGAATGTTGAATTAAATCTGCTGCTTTTTCAAACCAAGCTGTAACATAATCAAGACTCCCGACCCCTTTAAAATTTTTACCAAATACGGCAATCATATCTTCCTTTTGACCTTTGCTTTGATATTTTTTACCGACAAAAGGAGGGTTCCCAAGAATATAACTCATTTCGGATTTAGGTAGAATACTCGTCCACTCTATATTCAAAGCATTCCCACATATTATGGCTGCTGATTGTCTTAGTGGCAACCTGGAATAACTCAAGCCAAAGTGTTCCGCAACTAGGTTGTTCATTTGATGATCCATAAGCCACATTCCTACCTGAGCAATCTGTGCAGGAAATTCTTCAATCTCAATGCAGAAAAACTGGTTCACATTTACTTTGCAATATAGGGAAATGTCTATCACTATCTTATCACTAGAATTAATAAGCATTTTTAATACTTCAAGTTCTAGCCTTCTAATCTCCCTGTAACGACAAAAGGAACAGTTACTTACTGTTTATACATATCAATTACATAATGTTAATAAATAACGAGTAACTGTCCCATGTTTTCTGTATGTCACTACTACAAATTTTCTTGTCCTGCTTACTGTTGATTATCTTGTCTCCAAACACCAAACAACAATTCTGACATTTTATTATATATCTGATTTACATTATTTTCAGTATATAAAATTCTTGTGTTTATAGTATTATTTTGGACAGTTAGAACTTCAACACCATTACCTGTTTTTTCATTAAATACCAAACTATACAATGCTGGATATTTATAATCATCAATTAATATAACAACTTTTGAATTTAAACAATATGTATTTTGTTTAAACTGATATACTTCTCCAAATCCCACCCGAGTGACAGTACATATGTCTTCTTTAGTAATGACTTCAGAGCAATTCGAGCAACTACATACTGTATCAAATAAACTTTCAAAATCATACTCTAGTTCAGTAATATAAAGACCCTTACTAAACATATATGAATTCCATAAAAATGAAACTTCCCATGGACTTAATTTGCTTATATTTAAACTATTTCTAATGTAATGTAGTATTTTTCCATCCGGCAATATATCTAAAGAAACCCAGCCATTTATTGTATGTTTCAACAATTTTTCGGCTTTACTTAAAAAATATTTAGTAACTATATCTTCATTATTAAGAAGCATTTTTTTTAGATTAATACCTTCTAACAAATGAACTCTATATGGTACAATTTCTTTTCTTTTATCTATCCATGTTCTACTTGAGTTGGAAATGTACGGGCTTGCAATTATGAGTAAATGATTAGGCTTTTCTGCATCTGCCCATGAAAATTTAGAGTCTAGTTCTGTAACTGGAATACCACCAGAATAATTCTTACATTCTATAAACCATTTTTCCTCATAATATCCTGTTAGAGGATTTACTACCAAGAAACTTGCTTCAATATCTCTTCCATTATCTGGTCCGCCTTTTCTCCATATTAGATTATAAAATCTCATTTTCAATAGCAAATCAAAACATAGTTCCTCGAATTTTTGACTACTTATCTTTTTAAGATCAATATCATCTTCTGTAAAATACATTTTTTATCTCCTCACTTTTTACATTTATATTTCATTAAAAACAATACCAATAATAAGTTAAATACTATGCTAACACAAATGAAAACTAATATTATATTTGCTGTAGATAATTACCATTGATGTTAGTGTAGTCCTTTACTTATAGCGATTAATTAGTTTTCTTTTTCCTAGTCATAGCAAATTTTATTGTAGCTTTGGCAAAAGTATAAACTACAAACAGTGTCTGATCTCAATGTTTTTAGACTTTCTATTATAGACATGTTCATATCCAAATAGATATCTTAATATATAAAAATCTAAAAAAACTATTAAATACTTACATTGTAGATAATCCATAAAAATTCCACATATTTATATCATTCTATAAGAATTAACAATAACCTTCACAAATTACTATAGTTTCATGCTACAAATAATGGCATATTTAGCTAAAGTGTAAATATATACATTTTGTAAGGCAAAAGTAACACTTAGAAAAATTCATAACTGCTTACATTGTCGATGCCTTTTTTAAATAAAATTTTTATATTTCTTAATTTTTTGCTATTAGCCTAAGAAACATATGCATTACGAGTAAAATTTGATTTTACGACATAACCAGTACTTAACTCTAGGTTTTTTATATTTTGTATATAAGCATATTTCATTCTGATAGATATATTACTCTGCAAAATACTCTACCCAAACTGGTCGAAAACCTGTTGCTAAAGCTACATTGATAGAAGCAAGATTTGCACTCCAGGTCGTATAATAAGGTATTCTATCTTGTTTTATTATTTCTTTAGTCAATGATTGTACCAGAAACTTAGCAATACCTTTTCCTCTATATTCTGGTAGAGTATCAATTCCTATCTGCCACATAGTTTCTAGATAATCATCAGCTGCAGCTAAGGCAACTAGATGTTCTCCTTCAAAAGCACCATATGCAATGACATCACGATTAAAATTAAGTGCATTTTCAAATGACTCCCGATTTGAACCAATTAATTCATACAAACTCTCTATTTCATTCTTTCCAAATAACTTAAAATGATATCCTGGTATCGCCTCCCCCTTGGGTAACTGATTCAATAATAGAAATCTCAAGTGTTCCCCACACAATTGTTTTCCATATTCACGAAGTTTTTTCTCGATAATATATAAGTTTTTACCATCCATTATGTCTTTTGCAGATTCATTTGTAAATAGTTCCTTCGCCCACTGATACATCTGCTCTCCACATTTGATTATTATATGTTCTCCAAAAGTGCACATATAGAAAAAATCTGTATCACTCTTTAATATAACATTTTCATTCCTATTAAAAACATTTGAACTGCATCCCCATTTTTTAATAAGTTGATTTTGTGCATGTGCTTTCAACTGATCTTTATTTATACTCATGATAATCTCCTTTTTTATATTATAGTCCTAATTATAAAACCCTAGGTGTGTTTAATAGCTACCTCAATCTACTTATGACAGGCTATTTTTTTATACTATTATGGTCATAAAATAAGTGCAATTATTAAAAATTTCTTACATATATACGCTTTAAATTCATATACAAATTTCCATATATCTATATCATTCTATAAAAATATACAATTACCTTCACAAATTGATGTAGTTTCTTGTGACAAATTTCATCAAACTTGACGATGAAATCTATCTTTTTATAATATTCTAATATTGCTAAGAAACCACTTGTGTTTTTATCTTATTCCTCTTCCCATCTACTTCTTTTCAAATAAAAAGGATGCCAACTACCTAAATTTTGATTATCTCTAGGTATTAGCATCCATATATTATTCATTTACCCAAAATACTTTTTCAAATCCTCCAGTTTTTCGATTTCAAATATATCTGTAGCTATTATATCTATTGCATCCTCCGGAAGAGATTTTATTTTTTCTCTGTATTCATTAGGTATTGTCTTAAACTTTTTAATCAATTGCTTTATGAGAATTTCTGATTTGCCTTCAGTTTTACCTTCGGCTATACCTTCAGCTTTTCCTTCTCTTATTCCATCTTCCCTTATCATTTTTCCTATCTCGGTCATGCTAAAAACCTCCTTAAACTTTCTCTTGGCAAATTCATCCCCAAACTTTTCAAGTAGTGCATACAACAATGTCAAACACTGAGTTTTTTCGCTGCTTTCAACTATTTTATCAGCTAATTCTATACTATATAAAGTCCTTTTGCTTCTGTTATCTTTCCCACTCATTAATGGTACAAAGCTTAAAGATAAAATATCTTCTGCTGAAAGATGCTCTCCATTAGTTATCTTATGTCTTAAATATTTTAGTTTTTCATCTCCGTCTAAATTCTTCATATAAAAAGCTTATACTTCATATTTTATTGTTCCTGCATCAATATAGGTTTCAACATTCTCTATGTCTGCTGAATAAATCACCATTGTCCTAACTCTCCTATTGTCATTACGAACCAATGATGCATCATAATATAAAAACCTTCTTATATCTTCCTTTTTGTCTGTAGTTTGAAACTCAAAGTGAAGATAGTTTCCATCCTCGGTATAAAACAAATAATCCATATAGTTTGTTTTAATATCTATACTCTTAATTTCGGTTTCTGCTGGAGCTATTATTCGTGTATTGATGCCAAAGAAATTTACCGCATTATCCTTAAAAAACTCCATTGCTTTTTTCAATACTGCATCCTCAACCTTATTATAATCCATATGCATCCACCCTTTCCAGTGTTATATATACCATTATTTCCATTGGGAAGAAAAATATACGAACTAATGTTCTTTTTTATTTTACTTTAGTAAAAGTAATATCCTCTTGATATATGAAATTATGAATATCATATATCAAGAGGATATTACCTGCACTGCTTTATTCTAAGAAATTTTATTAGCAATACAGTTTGTAATCTTATTTACTTGATTAATTTTATTTATTAACTCGCTTTTAAATCCTTTTATTTCTATTTGATTACTTTTAATTTTCTCATTGTATTCATATATATTTTCATATACTTCGACTATATCAAACATATTCTCATTAAATTCAGTTTCATCCAATAAAAATATCAATTTATATTTGAGATTTTCCCATTCTTTAACTTCAAGTGCTTCATTATTATCTGAAGCTAGCCTTATTGAGTTTATGTTAATTTCATTTCCAAGAAAATGTGCTAACATCATTAATGTTTGTTTCTTTTGATTTTCATCTTTTTCTTTATCTTTTTTCTCATTATAAATAATTTGCTCTCTAGCAAGTAGAAATCCTCCAATTATCGGAATTATCCCTCCAACTAATGTTGTCAGTATGTTTTTAAAAATTTCCTTATCAAGTACAAAATACAAAACAATTGTAAAGATTAATGTTGGTAAAATCATACTACTAATCAAACTTGTTACCTTATTCTTACTATTATCAAATTTTAGAACTATACTTTTTTGACAAATAAAGACATAATAACATATTATTAAGCCTAAATCTGATATAAGTATAGATACCAACTTGATTTCAAGCATACCTAAAAGAATTGTAAATGCAATTAGTAAAATAATACCTTGTTCCATGTTGTGACGTTCTCTTAAACGACTATTATATAATATTTTTATTCTTTTAAATGCATAATTTATCAACCAAAGTACACCACCTTTGTCTTTTCTTTTGATTTTGTCCATTTCTTAAATTTCTATTCATTTCATCAAATTATTTTTGAAAAAACTGCTCATAACTCGCGTGGCCGTCACCCTTCCTTCTACTATATGACTGCTCAGTTAGTACACCTGAAGGCAGAATAACTACAGATTTTGTATATAGAAGATGGACTTGATGTAAATTTAGTTGATCTTAAAGGTAAATTTGTACTTATAAATATACGTCTAGATCCTAAGCCTTCTAAAAAACTTATATAATCTGGTATTGCAGGTTATATAACCATGCGTGATACTGCCATGGATGAAGAAGATAAAACTGATATTACTATAGCTAGAATGCTTGAAAAGAATACACAATATGGAGAACGTCCTATGGCCCTTGTATCCACATTTAACCAACGCTAAATTTTGTGTTATACTGTTATTAACAATTTCTAGGGGGGATATTATGAAAAAAGTAATTTCATTGCTGTTAGTTCTACTATTCCTTTTGACATCAAGCTGTAGCATTTCTGATAAAGTGAAAATCACATCTAATCAAGGAAAAACTCAAAGTAAACAACCTAATATAGAAAATACTAAACCAAATATTGTTAAACGCCCGCCACCTGATGATTTTGGTAGGGGCTCGTTAGAATCGCTGCCTGAATATGACCCTAATTCAGAAAAAAAGTGGCAGGGAGATTTGAGAGGATATAACCTATCATCACTCAATCTCAGTGATAAATTAGAGACTTTAAAAAACTCCAGTTTCGATAATAAAACTAAATGGCCAGAAAAACTTCCTAATGGGTTTAATCCAGAAAAAATCATGGAAATCAATAAAAACCCTGGGTTAGCCATCAAAAGTCTACATAATAAGGGTATAACAGGAAAGGGAATAAACATAGCAATTATAGATTATACCCTTCTTGTTGATCATGTGGAATATGGGGATAGGGTAAAAATGTATGAGGAAATACACTGTTTGGACAAACGTGCCCAAATGCATGCTCCTGCTGTTGCCTCTCTTGCTGTAGGAAAGAGTGTTGGTGTTGCTCCAGAAGCAAACCTTTATTTTATAGGTTCATCTAATTTCAATCCTTTGGAGGGAGGCCCTGAAATTGATTTTACTCATACTGCAAAGGCTATTGAGAGAATTATTGAAATAAACCGTACTCTTGAACAAAATGATAAAATTAGAGTCCTTTCCATATCCGCATGCTGGTGTCCAGAAAACAAGGGCTATAAGGAAATTGAGAAAGCAGTTGGCAATGCAAAAGAGGAAGGTATATTTGTGGTAAGTGCAAATATGTTTAAGGATTATCATTTTTATTATCGTGGATTACAAAAAGATGCATTATCAGATCCTGATAGTCTATCATCTTACAGCACTATTCCCTGGGATAAATGGATTCCCCTTGTTAAGCATATTGGTGGATTTGATAAATATTATGAGGCTGAATATGCTAAAAATGCACCCAATGAAATACTAATGGTGCCTATAGATTCGAGGTGTACTGCTAGTCCAACAGGCAATGAGGATTATGTTTTTTACAGATTCGGCGGCTGGAGTTGGGTTGAACCGTACCTTGCAGGAGTATATGCACTGGCATGTCAGGTAAATCCAAGTATTACTCCTGAAGTATTTTGGAAAGAAGCGTTAGATACAGGGGATTTAATGAAGTTTAAAGATGGTAGCAAAGAGCATTCAGGCAAAATCATTAATCCTGTAAAACTTATTAAAAAGCTGCAGGTAAAATAGTACGGTTAGCTTGAAACGCTATGGGAAAGAGTAATAATTCAAATAATTGGTGGGTAATGTCTGCAGTTTCTATTTAAAATCAATACAACTTATTAATATAAGGGGGAGTTACTATGGATACTATGGAGAGGTCATTAGTAATGAGTGAAATAATTGAAAATCTAAAAGTTAATATAGAAAAAGACACTAATGATGCTTTACAAAATTTTTGGATCAATATAGAGAGAAGTGGCGCACCCTTAATAGAAGAATTACAGGGGGATACGAAACATTGTTTAGTAACATTTATTTATAGAGCTGATGAAGAAGTTAAAAATGTTATATTAATACCTCCTGTAGATTGGGAAAATTTCTTAAAATATAGAATGGAACAATTATTAAATACTGATTTATGGTATATTTCTTGTAAAATAAAAAATGACATTCGATTTGATTACACTATTTCTGTGAATGATTCACTTATTGATAGTGATGAAGGATGGGAAAAAAGAGAAGAAAATTTAATACATGACAGATTAAATAAAAAATATTTAGTTTTTAATGAAGACGATGGAACTCAAAAAAAGGTTTCTTATGTTGTTATGCCAAAGGCAAAAGAACATGTTTGGGTAAAAGAGAAGCTGAATATTCTAAAAGGAAATATAAATGAATATAAGTTTGATAGTGAGAAGTTTAAAAAAAGTCGTAGAATTAGAATTTATACCCCATATGGATATAAAAAAACTAATAAACCATATAAGTTTTTACTTTTAACTGATGGGGATGAATATATCAATGTACTTTCAGCTAAAACAGTATTAGATAATTTGATTGCAAGTAAGATGATTCCACCAATAATTGCATTGTTTATTGATTCAACTGATACAAGAGATGAAGAATTAACATGTAATGAGAATTTTATAGATATTATTATTAATGAATTAATTCCATGGGTTAGAGAAAAGTATAACATTTCGCATATGGCTAAAGATAGAGTAATTGGTGGATTAAGTTTAGGAGGACTTACTGCAACATATATAGGATTAAAACATTCAAATGTTTTTGGAAATGTGCTTTCACAATCAGGAGCATATTGGTATAAGCCAAAATGTTTTAAAGCAGATGGAAATGTTTGTTGGATGAGTACTGAATTTGATAAAATAGAAAAGTTACCACTTAAGTTCTATTTAAATACTGGAGTTCTTGAAGAAAAAGAGAATATGATTAATGTTAATAAAAATTTAAGAGATACATTAGAATCAAAGGGATATGAGGTTAAGTACGAGGAATTTAACAGTGGACATGACTACTTATGCTGGGGAGAGACTTTAGCAAGTGGATTAATATCATTGATTGGAAACAAATAAATTATTTCTACATACTCTTTCTATAAGATTTAGTTTAGAGCTGTAAGATGGCAGAAATACAAGTTATAGCCTAGGGGTATCCCCTAGGCTGTCCTTGAGTAATTTTGCATGGCGAATACAAGAATTATCCAGTGTCATTACTAGCCTACCTTCATGATACAAGGCTATATTGCTTTTGGAAATTCAAGGAATACCTCCGTATCGCACCTTTCGTCTTGCATGCAATGCACTTGTCCAGTTTTATAGATTACAAATTATCTAAGATAAATTCATCAACAGCTCTGTTAATGTTTGAGCTATCCATATCATTAATCCATTGTTCTGCAATAGACATATATTTACATGCGCTTTCTTTACTTTTTAAATAATTATATATTATATAGACTTCATCTATTTCATTCTTGCCTACATTAAATGAGCTTTTCAAATCGTTACGAAAATGGGATATGATATTGCTTTTAAATAAATGTTTTATTTCGTTGATACTAAAATCGCTAAGTTTATACCTTTCATTGAAAAGTAGTTTATTATATCTTATCAAAAATAACTTAATTTCTTTATTATTTAGAAACTCTATCACAGCAATATTTTTATTTTCTTCTAGAAATCTAATAATTTTTGCAGTATTGGTCAAATGCTTTACTGCTCTTATATAATCTCTATATTTAGCTGCACCTTCAAAATCAAAATTTGCAGCAGCAACATTCATTTTCTGTTCCATTTCATCAAGAATAGTCGAATCAGTACCACTAAGCAATTTTATTATTTTTTCTATCAAAGCAAAATAATACTCTTCAGAAGGATTAGCTGTGCACATACCAATACACAAGTTCATAGAATACTTTAGACAGCCTGAAGCTCTTCGAGAACTATTAGTACACAAAATTTTGCTATGCTCCTTTATAGCATAAAGCCCTTTTTCTACTGTATTCTTATTAGTATAGGGTCCAAAATAAAGCTTTCCATCAGAGCTTTCAAGCTCATTGCAGATTTCAATATCTGGATATTTCTCATCCATTCTTATTTTTATATAGCAATAACCTTTTGGACTTTTCATTTGCCTATTATATATTGGTTTAATTTCCTTGATTAATTTGCATTCAAGCAATAAAGCTTCAAATTCTGTATCTGTTAGTATATAATCAAAGTCCTTAAGGTTTTTCACTAATTTTATTACCTTTGGAGAATGTGATTTCGAATTTATAAAATAGGATCCAACTCTATTTCTTAGATTTTTAGATTTTCCTACATAAATAATAGTATCTAGAGAATCTTTCATAAGATATACTCCCGGTGAAGAAGGCAGTTTTTTAATTTTTTCTTTTATGCTCACTATTATGTCCCCCTAGAGATAAATATTAATTATATCTTATCATACGATTGCTTTGATTCACAAAATAAGCTTTTCTATTTCTAAAGTCATTCCATCATTAAAGCATTACAGAAGTAGCTATTTCAGTTGGATTTTCTAGTTGTAGTTATTTACAGAGATATTTCATAGAATATTAGGAATGATACCTTCAGAATATATAAAGAAGCATCTAAAAAATGAATATCACAAAGCCTTACTTATATTAACCCACGAAAATTCAAATTTTAGATTTTTGTGGATTTCATGGTGAGAACTAATCTCATACTATACAAATAACAATTCCGCGTCAATCCAAGTTTCGATAGCATTTCTTATATCAATGATTGAGTCATCCAGTGAAAAACGAAACCCTTGGCAGCCTCCATTACAATGATCGCTTATCCCTCTTTTTATTCCACAGCCATATCCCTTTTCAATCATTTCTTGTATAAATGAAGGGAATTTTTCGATGGTATCAGCGTATTTATACGTGTTTTTCGCTTTGATGTTTATTTGATAACCATTATTAAACCGAGGCTTTTTTCTTTTTCAAGGTACGTTTATTGTTACGCTTACAATTATCTCTTATTATTTGGGTAGTCCATGTATACAGTTCTCTGTAACGATCATAAAAGCGTCACAATCAAGCCTATGACTGAAAAGAAGACGAATTTACATTCGCCTTCAAAATTATTCTAAATGCCAAAACTAATTTGTTCTGACATATACCTGCCATTGAGAGGATGATACTCAAGCATTCTCAAATCATATTTTGATACAAAATCAATTACAACTGTATATTCAATACCTCTTTTCCTCTCTTTTTCCAAAATGTACCTGGTGGCAAAACAGTTTGCTAATTGACCCTTTACCTCATGACCAACACTTAAGAACTGAATATTGTTTTGCTTGATAAGCTCTAGTATTCCTACCCACAAGTCCTCAGTTGACGTTCCTGCAAAAGGGTTGTCAAGCATTAGAAATATTTTACTGTTATTTGCATTAGCAGTTTGCAGTCTTCGTAAAAATGTCATGACGCAAATTAAAACACAGATATACATCGAATTCGTCTGACCCTTTGAGCCAACCGCTTCCTGCCAGTTAAGGAATCTGTTCTTACTATCGTTATAAACATCTTCAATCTTGTACACTTTAACGGAATCATATCTGAGGCCTTCCAAAATCTGTGGCAATAGTCTTTCAGTCGCTAGTCCATTTACTATAAGTGTCCTTCTATCCTTGTCGCTTGCTGCTTCTCTACCTTTATCAATAAGCTGCTCGATGTAATTTCTCATCTTTTCAATACATTCTTCATCGGATAGCCTTTTTATGTTGATTTCGAGAATATCTTGCTTTCGTCCCAAGAAATCAATTCTGGATATGCTTTGAAGCTTCTTCAAATCTCTGTATATATTGGTGCATTTTTGAATACATAAGTCAACAAAGTTCCGTTCCTGTTTCTCAAGATTTTTGATATCCTCAGCTATCTGCTCCTTTTGAATCGACAGCATATCGAGCATACTACTCTGTTCTGTGTTTCCATTTCCAGCAAGCCTATCAATCCTGTCCTGTAACTCATATGAGTTCTGTGGTATATTTTTAATCTCCTCTATTGCAATACGGAATGCATAAATGTGTGTGCTTTCCACCTTTTCTTCACTATCTCTGATTATCTTGTTATATTCCCTTTGGAATCTTTCAATATTGTTCGTTATAATTTGGAGTTCACTTCTCATATGACTACTTGTTTCCTCGGCTGCCTTTGTTTCAGTTATTTTTTGCATATTGATATGCTCACTGTCTACAAGACTCTTGAATTCGAAAAACTCATCTGAAATCTTTTCTAACAATTCTTTAGTCTTGTCCATTTGAGATTCCATTGATTCGATTGATGCCCCGTTTTCTTGCAATAGTGTAATATACTCATTGATTACTATATTTATATCGATGCTGTCGTTTTCAGATATTATCTGATTTGCTACTACTTCACTTGGTGTTGCATAGCTGCCAATGAATGATTTTTCATCGTCGTCAATTCTCCACTGTAACTTTTTCCTTCTATCCTCTTTTTCAACGAAATCCACATTCGCCACTTTCAGTTCTTTTTTATACTTCTCAGTATTATTATCTACATTATTGATACTATCACTGCTGTGCTGAGTGAAACCAAATAGATTAATATACCCAAAATCATTGAGTGTGTGTTTCTCTATTTTTACATTACTTTCTGCTGTTTCGCAGTTATTGCAATAACCACCAATTCTCTCTTCAATGTCTGCAATTGTAGTTTTTAGGCCACCTAATAATGTATTAACTGATTTATATTCAGGCAATAAATCTTGATATTCTTTATCGCTTAAAATATTTCCATCAGTATTAGCATCGAATAAAGCATACGATTCAAATTCTAGTTCAGTTCTTCCTTTATTAGTCAAGGTTTCTCTAATTCTCTTATCAATGTTACCGTTTTCTACCCTTAGTTCTTCAAGATTTTTGTTCTCAACTTCAAGCAATTTCTCATTTGATTCCTTTTCCTTAACTAAATTTCGAACTGCTTCCCTTAAGTCTTTTTCTTCATGATACAGTTCAAGATATTCACGTAACAAGTTTAGCGAATGATTCTTAATTGCTAAAGCATCGTTTAATCCTCTCATTTCATCATTCAAAGCCACTTCCTTATGTTTTGTTTCCTCAATCTGTCTTTTGATTAAATTGCAATGCGAAGTAAGGTTTTCTACTTCTTCTTTCATGCAAACGATTTCAAGACATAACCCTTCATCTGAATTTTCACTATATCTGCTCAAAAATTGCTGGACTGTTTCATATTCCTCTAAAACTCCTTTGCAGGCATCCTTTAACTCATCCTGCTCATACTGTTTGTCAGAAAGAAGATTTTCTTGTCTTTTTCTTTCCTCCTTGATTCTATCCTCATTGACAAAAAAGTCAGTGTCTCTGATGGTGAATATTGTGTTTGACTTGAACATGTCCACATCGTGAATCTTATCCATATTGATAATAGGAATTGCTCCACCATTGTAATCTTTCAATATACCAGCATCCATTTTAACAGCACTGAAATCCTTGTCATTAAGTAGTATTGAATATGGCAAGAGTGAATTCTTATCGAGAAAATATTTTTTCTCTTCCGTTGGACAAGATTCTATAAAATCCATTCCAAGATCGGCACTATTGAACTTTGTCTTAAGAATTTCAAGCACTTCGTATGTATCGGAATTAACTCTGATTGAATTGTTCAAAAGACTTTCTATATATTTCTCAATCCTATCTATTTCTTTACCGAGTTCAGCTATCCGTAGATTTGTTCTATTGTGTTCATCAAAAAGATATGACTTAAGTTCTATAAAACTAACCTTCTCGTATTTTTCACACTGTTCTTTTATATCCTTTGTTTCCTGATGAACCTTCTCATATTCTCTGTTAAGTGTATTTAGGTCACTCTGTTTTTGAGAAAGTTCATTATTGGATATTTTTAGGTGCATTTCGAGGTTCTTTAACGAATCTTTTATCTCATCCTGAGTCTTTTCATTTGAATTTATGGCATTTTTCACTTCATCAGCCTCTAAAACCAGTTTTTCGATTGTATCTTCTGATTTTGCAAACCCTGCTATATCCTCGAACTTTCCTGAGATAATTGTATCTTGTATTTTGTTAGCTTGATTTTCTTTTTCTTCTATTGTCCTTACACAAGCTTTTACATTTGAACTGTAGTTAATCACATTTTTTTCCACAGCTTTAATGCTTTCCAGTATCTTGCTCTGACTTTTCTTTTCGCTTTCAACGAGAATATCATATTCATCAATTTTTCTTTCTATGTATCTTTTTATCTTGCCACCAATAAATCTTCTCTTGCTGGTAAGCTCAGTATTGCTTTTTTCGACATCCTCAAGCTTATGCTTTTCCTCATCTATTTTCGATTTAGCTGTAATATACTGATAATAAGCGTTTTCCGCCTTCATCCTTCTGATCACAGCTAGTTCTGACTCTATTTTCCCCTCTAATTCTGTCTTTACCTTCAGTGCCTCACTTTCAATTTTCTTTAGTCCTTGCAGTTCAAGACTCTTGTTGAAAAGTTCAAGAGAATCCTTACACATTGAAAGTCGCTTCTTTTCATTTTGCAGAGATTGATGCTCCTGGCTCAGGCTTTTCTTTTGCAGTTCAAGTTCTCTTTGCATATTCACAAGATAATTCACATGACTACCAATCTTCACATGAAGCTGTTCCTTCTTCTCCTGTGAAAGTCTTATATTTTCGAGTGATTGAACAAGCCTCTGTACCAATGAAATGAAATAGTCATACTCAGATATTTGCTCCTTCTTCTGAATCAACTCATCAAGCTGTGTTCGAAGATTCAAAAGGGAGTCCGCAAGGGCCTCATTATCCTGATAGTCAGTAGAAATCTGGTTTGAGTAGCATTTTTCAACCTTTGGAACAAGAAACTTCAAGAGAAAATCCTTTGCTGTCTTCTTTTCCCTGAACACCTTTGCAACAAATTTTTCGTCAGCATTCACTTCCCTCAGGATATCCCATTCAACTGGGTTAATATAATACTGAGAGAGCCTTTGATGGCAATCTCTTGTACTATCAAAAATCTCAGTGTAATATTTGTCTGTCTTTATATTTCGCAAAAACTTACGGAGGTCACTATGGCTCATTCTGGAAACAATTCGGTTTTCCGTATCCCTTTGCACTAGAGGAAACCCGGCAATGTCATACTGATTTAATTCGTCATACATACAAATATAGTTGTAGTACAAAGGACTCTTGATTCTGTCGCCTTTTTCATCGTCATTCGATTCATCATTTCTACTGTCATCTCTGTAGGCACAGAATCCTGCAATCATGTATTTATGTTCCATTCCCTCATCAAGATTCCATTCAACCATGATGTGGATATTATTGTTGTTATTTGTCTTTGAAAAGAGTTTCTTGAATTCCCATTCTTCCTGAATCATAGAATTTGGCAGCACAGTCTGAGCAATACACTGCAGTATCAGCGACTTACCCCCGCCATTAAACATCTCTGTAAGCATGTCATCCCCAAATGCATTTAATATAAGATCATCAAAAAAATCTTTTCTATCATTGTAATACACATTACAGATTCTAATTCTGTTAATACTCGGCATCTTGCATACCTCCTTCTAGAAATGAATCTTCGTTCTCCATATTATCTGACAGAAGCTTCATCAGGGAGTTCTTAACATCCCTCTCATTAAAGTAACTGTCAATTGCTGCATCTAATTTTGGAGTTGGCATATATACCCCCATGTCTTTATTTCTGAATAACAGATTGTTGGAAACCATGAACTTTAAGGTCTTATTCACAAAACCGATTTTCGATTCAAAGGAATTCTCCTCTTCATTGATTTTATCCTTATTTGCAGTATTTGATAATGGAAGGACTCTCCATATTTTGCAAAGGATTTTAAAGCTTTTATCAGAACTCCCCTCATCATCCCTGTTTTGTATCGCCATCAGCTTTTCCTCAACTTTATCAACAACTTGGGATGGTTTAATATACTTCACATTTGTTCTGTACCCGCTCTGTATATAAAAAAACATCACTGTTGAATAGATTATAAAGTAACATAGATACAACTGTTCATTCCTTTTAAGCTTCAAAATGCTCTTAAGTTCATCATTTGAAAACCCAAACACCTTATTATCGACTCCAGCTGATACAAACAGACCTGCTTCATCGTAACTGTATAGATTCAAGTCAAATACATTAACTATTTCCTCAAGGTCCATCTGAATACTGCTATTCAATCTGTATTCATTATATAAGTCGTTGTTTAGCACTGTATTGATACTTTCCCCTTTGATAAGGATTGCGAATATTTCAAGAGCCTTTTTCATATTACTATCCAATATATTCACCCCAATCAATTTAAACTGAACTCGACATTTGTAATTTCAAACCCATCAGAAATCTCAACATATTCATTTCTTAGGACTTTGACAGCAAGCTTTCTTCTATCGTGTTTATTTCCTACATTACTCTGGCGGAACCTTTCCATAGCCGCCTCAACTAAGTTGGGATGATCATCGCTCTTCTTCATTGTTGCAAGAATCTCCACTTTGTTATTCCTTTTCATATCAACAATGAAGCTTACAAAATCAGGGTTTAAGATAATCTTCTTATCTATATCCTCCGCTTCGACAAGGTATTTGATATCAATGCTGTCTTTTTTTATGAGATGTGAGTATATTATTTCGATAAGATATACATAGTTTGCAATAACTCTCTCTTTTAACTCGTCCTTAAAAAGAACCCTTTCTTCTACCTCTAGATTATCCATAATTTCCGTTGCTGTATCCTCTGCATCTGGAATATTATTCAGAAGAAACATATCCTCTATCTTCTCCAGTGGGAAGGACTTTTTAATATTCATTTTAAGAAGTGGCAGGACAATGCCAGCAAGAATACTCGGATCATTCTTTTTCCCAACTGAATCTAAAAAGGTAGAGAAATTGAAACTGACTTTCAATAGGTTCGCCATCTTTCCCTGTTGAATCTCACCTGCTCTTTTCATTAGCATAACTATTGTAGCAAGAAGTTTTTGATGAATCTCAACAACCCTTTTAAGTTCTGTATCCATCATATCAAGGCAGCGCATCGCATTTTTCTCTTTCTCACCAAGCTCTTCCTTGCTGACCTTATCTGCATAACCTTCCCTCAAATTTATAATTTGGTGCACTGTCTCTGTAAAAAGCTCCTTCTCATCTATAAAGCGTTTGTTCGCCGATTCCATATATTTGGTATAAGCCTCATACCCTGACTTACCACCATATAATAGAAGGCTCTCGAGGTCAGATACCAAAGAGATTTGTTTTATAACCTCGGCACATACATTATTTAAGGATATGAGAGCACTGTCATACTCACTGTTTTCAATGAGTTTCTTAAGCAGCAAGAGGTGGATTGTAACTTTGCTCTCTTCTCCAAACTCCTTGGTTTGCAAGAAAAAATCTATTGCTTCGGTAGTTAGAAAATAGTTGAATCCCTCAGTCTTTTGATTGAAAGAGCTTTCAATGTATCTAACTGTATCCCCTCTATCATAGACTTTCTTTTCAACAGGACTATAATGGTTGCTATCATAACCAAGCCCATCATTTCCCATCTTGTCGATGCAGTATGATGTGAATTCTTTTATTTCGTCACTATCCATACAATAACCATAAAAGTTTTCAACAATTTCTCCTAGAAATAAAGCCAATTCTTCGAATGTTAAGTTTTTGCTTTTTAATTTTCCCTCGTAGAACATGAATGATATAAATGCCATACATATAACGCCCATGTCATACCGCTTGTACTTCTGTGAAGTACTATTGAGCCTATCTACTTCAAAGAAAGGTACAAATTTTCTAAGGGAAGCCATTCTTGCATCACATTCATTTATAGTGTTTTGCATTGTCTTAACATAATCCTTATTCATTCATACCCACCTCTCAGCTTTTCTATAAGAACAGAATAATTTACTGCTTCTTGAGGTATATATCTTCTGTCCATCAATATTTCAGTTATAAACTCCCGCTCGTTCTCGTTGTCAAAATAAAGAAGAAACAAGTCAAGTTCATCTTTGGATAGAGCTTTCTGTTTGTCTGAACTACTTTTTCTTGGATCGTTTTTTTTTGCTACTTCAAGCATCATTCGATAGAACATAACGTTTGGCTCTATGTTAAGACTTGGATATTCTGTTTTTAACTTTAGAAAAATATATATGCCTTCAAGGTCCAAATCTCCATAGTAGCTGATATTATCTTTATCTTTAATATCATATAGAATACAGCCTTTTAGATTACTCGTAACACTATAGCCCTGTCCGAAAACAAGCATGTCAATATTATGAGCCACACTGGAAAGAGCCCTGTGGATACTCCAATAAGTATCAAGGTTTTCGACAATAAGAATCCTTCTTGATTCTTTCACATAAAAGTTCGGATAAACAAAACTCAATAACGGAGTTCCATTGTCAATATATCTGAAGATGCTATCATTTGTCTTAATCCTGTAAAGCACTTCCTGAACATGAGTCCGTTTATCAAGATTTTTAATTGCCTTTTCATCACCAAAAAGCTCATAGCTGCGTTCATTCAAACTGAGAGGAGCCACATCGGATTGTCTTAAAAAAGAATTGATTTTGAAAAGGATGTCTTTGTCATTCATAAACTCCTTTGCCCTATTTACATAATATCCCGTGTTTATTTTGTCTAGTGACATAAGAAGCCTTTTATCCTGCTCGTTAAGCGCTATCTTTTCCCTTTTTATATTATAGTTCAATGACAATTTTCTCCCATTTGTCTTACTTCCACGTGTTGTAATAACTCCCTCTGATAAAAGCCCTTCAATGGATTCTACACAAATGTTGTAATTTTGGACTGTGAGGTCATTGATGTTCATTTTAAAAACATCTGAAATTAACTCATAAATCTTTTGTAAAGATATTGTGCTCCCACCAATTTCTAATATATGCTTCTTAAGCTTAGTAGATAAATCTCTGTCCATTAGTTCCACCTACCTTTTCTATATTAAGCTTTCCATTTTACGCCAACTCCTTTATTGCTTAATTATAACATAAGCCAATGATCCTTTAATATCATTGGCTTATTTCCTATTATTTAATCAAATCATCTCTTATTATTTTGGTTGTCCATGTATAAGGTTCAGAATATTATAAGTCACAAATTCCCCCTTACATTATAGTAATAGATCTACTATGTTTCAAATTATCACTCTATTTATTTTTTCATTTTATTTACTACTTAATTTTCTCTTTAACCGATTGCAATTCATCTAGTTTGCTATGTAATACAACTGCAAATTATATGGATAATGAGAAGTTCACAACTCAACAGGATTTGTCGGTTATAAACATTATACGAAGTTGGGTTTAGTAATCAATCATATAACCGTGGAAATCGTTCGTAGCCTTTATTGATTAATGTTTGAATAGTATTGAGCTATTACAATATCTTCTATTTTTCTCTTAATGCTACGAAGATTGTCGTTTTTAATGAGAGTATTTATTTCTGATCGAACACAATTTATATCCACTTTTACACCTGTGCTTTTGAATATTTTATCAATTAAATCTGTAGCCATATCAATTATAAACCTTTCTTTTTCGTCACGCGGTAGTTCAACAAAGCAGTAAACCATATCAAATCTGGATTTTAAAGGGTTTGGAACATTCTCAATGTACTTTTTCCGTGTCATATTTGAAGTGAATATGATAATATATCCATCTAAATTATGTTCAACACCATGCCTGTCAGTAAATTGCCCATCTTCCAATAATTCATAAAAGAAATGAAAAACACTTGGGGTTGCCTTTTCAAATTCATCAATAAGAACTATTTTAGATTTTGAAATCTTCATCTTATTTATTAATTCTCCTCCTTCAGTACTACCTATATAGCCAGGTGGAGAGCCTATAAGGCTGTTTAATACACCTTCTGTAGAATAATTTCCAAAATTGATTTTTATTAAGTCTTGTTCTGGGTACATAATATCCGATAGCATTTTAGCAAATTCTGTTTTACCAATACCAGATTCACCTGTTAGAAATATTGAAAAAATTTTACGCTCTTTGAATTTAATTTAAAAAAACAAATTTCTTTAAATTAAATTCAAAGTCTTTTTTAAACTCATCATGGCCCTTTAAGCTATCATTAATCAAATCTGCAATTCGTTTTATTTCGCTAATGTTAAAAACACCATCATATAAGCCTGATTTATCGATTTCATTCATAGCAAGTGCATCATCAATTTTAAATGTAAATGGTAAATACTTTTTGATATTTTCTAATTGTTCATCATGAATCAAAAAGCTAATTTCTTTTTTTAGAATATAAATTTGTCTAAGCAAAATCTCAAAAGTTAATACCATGTCACTTCTTAATTTAAACAATTCTATGATAGGGGTAATATCAATATATTGAAGCTCTTCTGATTCTAAGAGCGATTTTATACTCTCAGAGTTAAACTTATAATTTAAATAATCAACTCCACTAAACAGGCAGCTTATTGATATACCCTTATATTTTTCCATGCCATTGTCCAGCATAGATTTGTTATATAATACCAATGGAATACTTTCAACACTATAATTGAGATTGTCATATACAATAGGCTCTGTAATTTGAACATCGTCAATTATGTCTAAGGAAAATTTCTCATTAATATCACTAAACAAATACATAAAACGATTAAGTAGAGCCTTCTTATGCTCACTGACTACTGAAAACTTAATATTATTAAATTTGTTCATCAACACATATAAATAGCGATCTATAAACAATTTATAGTATCCGCTTTCAATTGATAATACAGTGATATCCACGATACAGTTATAAAAATAGTCGTCCATCTCTGCAATGTCATCTATATTGGGTGCTTCGTTAAGAATAAATCCAAAACCTATAAAGCTACTTTCTGAAAATTATATTTTTAGATCTCCAATTTTCTCATAACTATAAACATACAATGCCCCGTCCACATTATACCTTCATATCTATATTCAATTCTTGAATAATAGCTATTACATTAATTAAATGAAGTTTTTCTTTTAACTTCTTATACTTAAATTCAAATGGCATCAATTGTTGTGTAGCTTGTCCTACACTCATTTTCATGATATCATCATTTGGAGAGTTTGTGGAATTATTATATGTATCTGACATCATCTCAAGAAACTTAGATGAAACACTATCTCGCTTGGAAAAATCTATTTCTCCCCTATAAACTCCAATTATACTTAACTTTCCAAGTTGCAAGTCATTATGCTGATATCCATTTTCAAAGTTATCATTGGATTTATATGGTAATTGAAAATATACTTTTGTTTTGTACTACTACCTATAAATGAGTGCTCAAAAACGTAGTCAATTGTGAAATCATCTAACACTTTTTCCATCATTTTGTTCATGTTTATTTCGATGTTATCATTACCTTGATTTTTGATTTTACTATCTTGCAAAACATTCAATATCATCACTGTATCATCAAGATTTCTTCTCTCTAGAGCAACTTCTTTAAACATGATTAGCTGACCTGTTTTAATCATCTTATCATGTGGATAAGGTTCCTTGCTAACAACATCATACGGCCTTCTGAGCATAATGGACTTCGTTGTTTTGACATCAAAGTTCTCATACACTCTCTTTTTGGTGCTATATATAGCCTAGATTAATTGAAAGCAACCTTCAATCACTTTTCTATTTCCCCAACTCTCCATTTACTGGCAGCATTAAAAGCTTCCTTATATCTTCCAAGCTATTTTTTATAATCTCCATGTTATACCTAATATACCTTATTGCATTTTTACCAGCATCTTCACCTTCTGATTTACACTTACATTCTTCATCTATAATTGTTTTACTTAACCCATGAGCATTCTGAATACTCTTCATCACCTTTAGATGACAAAGGATTTCATCATACAAACTAATGGCTTTTTTTATATTTTCTATTTCAATAGCCTCTTTTTTTTGAAACTTAAAATCCTCTTCCTGGACTTTTAGCTCATCTTTAAGTGCTTCATATTGCTTGCATAGTGATGCTATTTCATCGGATTTAATATCATCAATTTCATTGTCAATTATCTTCGAAAAATCATCTGCCAAGGATAAACTGTGTTCATGGAGTTTATTTAAACCGTTTGGAGGGACAATGAAATAGTTAACTAGAACTGCGATGCTTATTCCTATGAAGGTATCAATAATTCTGTTAAAGCTGTATTGCCAAGGGTTCTTTCCGTTCATGTTAACCATTATTGCTGTAAAAACTATTCCAGCGATGGTAACTGATTTACTCCATTTTAACTTGTTTAATAAAAATATTATTATTATTATCCCTATTGCACATAGAAGAGCACTTCCTGGTTTAATTAGTGCAAAGCAAAGGCCTACAATTGCTCCAACTATGGTTCCCAGCATTCTGTTTTTTCCTGTTATAAAGGAACGGGATATTGTACTTTCCATGGCAATTATAGATGCAATTACAGCGTAGAATGCATATTCAAGATTAAGAATTCTTGATATTACTACACATAAGAAAACTGCAATAGCTGTTTTTATATTTCGAAATCCTATCTTCATGCTTTTCCCACCTTACAGTATTACTTATTATATTAATCACACTAAAGATCGTATATTGGATGTTGTAATTAATAAATCAAGGAAAATGATACAGCATAAATGTTTAGAATCAAACGATATAGAATCATTTATGCAAAACATATACTTAGTTTACATCAATATTTTTAAATTGGCTGAAATACATATTATGATATACTCCATCCATTGCAATTAGCTCATCATGACTTCCTTTTTCAACTATTTCTCCATTATCTATTACCATTATAGTATCTGCATCACGAATAGTACTTAGTCTATGGGCAATTATAAAGCTTGTTCTTCCCTTCATTAGTTTTATCATTGCCTCTTGAATGTGAAGCTCGGTACGGGTATCGACACTGCTTGTTGCTTCATCCAGTATTAGTATGGATGGATTGGCTAGAATAGCTCTGGCAATGGCTAAAAGCTGCCTTTGACCCTGGCTTAGATTTCCTCCGCTTTCTGAAAGCATTGTATCATAACCATTTGGGAGTCTTCTAATAAATACATCTGCATTTGCCATGGCTGCTGCTTTCTCAACCTCATCATCTGAGGCATCAAGCCTTCCATATCTGATATTTTCCTTTATTGTACCTGAGAACAGGTATGTGTCCTGAAGAACTATTCCAAAGCACTTTCTAAGGCTTTCCCTTGTGTAGTCCCTTATATCGATTCCATCAATCATTATCCTTCCATCAGAAACATCATAGAATCTTGTAAGAAGGTTTACAATTGTTGTTTTTCCTGCTCCTGTTGGTCCAACTAATGCTGTGGTGCTGCCAGCAGGAGATTCAAAGCTAACATTTTTTAATATTGGTACATCAGGGCGATAGCCAAATGAAACATTATCAAAAACAACATGACCCTTAGGATTTTCTAGGACCTGTGCCCCTTCTCTATCATCTGGTTCTTCATTTTCATCCATAATCTCAAATACCCTCTCTGCTCCTGCAACTGCTGATTGAAGGGTATTGAATATATTTGCCATTTCATTTAGAGGTCTTGCAAACTGCCTTGAATAGATTAAAAAGCTTGCTATAATACCAACATTAATTAAATTTCGTACTGCAAGAATTCCTCCTACCCCTGCAACAGCTGCAAAGCCTATGTTGTTTATTACATTCATTAATGGCATAAGAAATCCAGACCAAACCTGCGCCTTTATACCTACATTGCAAAGCTTTGAGTTAATGGCATCAAATTCTTCAATTACCTTATCTTCATGGTTAAATGCTTTAACTACCTCAATTCCAGATATATTTTCCTCAATTTGCCCATTTAGCTTTCCAAGTACAACCTGCTGCTCCTTGAACATAACCTTTGTTTTCTTAGCTATTGTACGTGTAACAAGAAACACCATGGGTATTGTAATAATGCTTGCTGCAGTAAGGATTGGGCTTAGAATAAGCATCATTATAAATGAGCCAAGGATTGTTATGATACTTGACATCATCTGGGTTGTTGCCTGGGATATCGTTGTACTTACATTATCTATATCATTGGATAACCTGCTCATAACCTCTCCATGGGTATGGGTATCAAAAAATGCTATGGGCAGATTTTGAAGCTTTTCAAAAAGTGTTTTTCTGAGGTTTAAAACTATACGCTGGGACACCCCTGCCATAAGCCAACCTTGAAAAAAGTTAATAGCTGAATCAGAAATATATGCAGCTATAAGTATCGTTATCATAATTTTAAGTATTTTAAAGTTTACTGCCCCTTTTCCAAGGGATAAAACATTAATTGAACGCCCAATTAGATATGGTATTGCCACACCTAATGCAGAGCTTACTGTTACTAAAATAAATATAATTCCAAGGAGTTTGTGTTCCTTACTAAAATATTTCCAGAGCCTCAGCATAGTACCTTTAAAATCCCTTGCCTTTACAACAGGCATCATTCCTCTTGGTCCTCCAAAGCCTCTTCCAGGGCCTCCAATACCTCTTCCTATGCCAATTGGCTGTGCATTGCTGTTCTGCCTTTCATCTGTATTTTTCTTGTTATTTTCCTGAGACATTGTGCATTCCCCCTTTGCCAATCTGGGAATGGAATATATCCTGATAAACCTCACAGGCATCCATAAGTTTTTCATGTTTACCCATGCCGACTATTTCCCCATTATCCAATACAATTATTCTATCAGCTTCCATAACCGATGTTATACGCTGAGCAATTATTATACATGTAAGATTGTCTGAGTATTCCTTTAATGCTTCCCTTATCTTAGCTTCAGTAGCCACATCCACGGCGCTTGTACAATCATCAAGTATGAGGATCTTAGGTTTTCTAACCAGGGCACGAGCAATTGAAATACGCTGTTTTTGACCACCTGAAAGGTTTACACCTCCCTGACCAAGCATTGTGTCATAGCCCTCTTTAAATGATGAAATAAATTCATGGGCCTGGGCTGCCATTGCTGCTCTCTTTACATCCTTAATTTCTGCATCCTCTCTACCCCACCTTAAGTTGTCCAAAATTGTACCAGTAAACAGCATCGTCTTTTGTGTGACTATTGCTATCTTTTCTCTTAACTCCTTTGTATCAACATTTCTTATATCGATTCCATCAACCTTTACTGCTCCAGAAGCAACATCATAAAAACGCGGTATCAGGTTTACAAGGCTGGTCTTTCCTGAACCTGTTGAACCGATTATTCCTAGTGTTTCACCTGATCTTAAGGTAAAGGTAACATCTTTAATAACAGGCTCTCCAGAACTGCCCGAATATGAAAAATATACATTTTCAAAATCTACTCTACCCTCAACATTTGATAATTCCACAGGGTTATCTGAAAGAGGCATACTGTTTTCCTCAGAAAACACCTCTCCTATACGTTCTGCAGAGGCTCTTGCCCTTACAAGCATTGTAAAAACGAAGGATATCATCATAAGGGAATGAAGCATTTGTGTCATATAATTTGTAAAGGCCATTATCTTTCCAACCTGCATCTGTCCATTATTGATGCGTATTCCTCCAAACCACAAAACCGCTGCTATACCGATATTTACAGTTAGAGTTATACCTGGTGAAAAAGCTGCCATAATACGCATTGCAGTTGTTGATAAAGCTGCAAGCTCTTTATTTGATTTTTCAAATCGTTTCTTTTCATAATTAAACCTTCCAAAGGCTTTTACCACTCTTACTCCAGCCAGATACTCTCTCATTACACCATTTACCTTGTCAAGAGAGCCCTGTACTTTTCTAAAGAAAGGATAGCCTATACGCATACTCATATATATTAAAATGCCTATTATAGGAACAACAATCACTAATACCAATGCCATAGGAGGATTTAGAATTATGGACATTACAAGACTTCCTATGCAAAGAATAGGCGCCTTTACAAAAATCCTCATCAGCCCATGGGCAAAGTTCTGTACTTGTGTTACATCGTTAGTAAGCCTTGTAACAAGGGATGCAGCATCAAACTTATTTATATTATCAAAGGAAAATGACTGCACCTTTTTAAATAGATCTCCTCTTAATTCTGTTCCAAACCTTTGGGATACATTACTTGATATAATATTTCTAGTAATAGCTGCTGCTGCACCAATTCCAGTAACAACAAGCATTATACCTCCCATGGAAAGTACATAATTCAAGTTTCTATTAGCAACACCTATGTCTACTATTTTTGACATTATTGTAGGCTGCATTAAATCGCAGACAGCTTCTAAGGACAAAAACAATACTGCTGTCAAAAATGGTTTCCAATATTTTTTTATGTACTTTTTTAAATATTGCATTTTGCTACCCCCATTACTTTTTTGGCTTAAACATTAAAAATTCTATATTATAGCTGCCTTAAATATAGTTTTGACACTTAAATCTTATAAATTAAATACACAATAATTATATATCATCCTATTGCAGAGTGCTATAATTAGAAATGCTTGGCATCTTTATTAATAAAAAGTTTATAATTTTTAATTATTGTGATATAATAATATTAGAAATAAGAAACACGATTGATAAAGCTAATTTATATCAATAATATGTGTTTGATTTTTAGGAGGATACTAAATGAAAACTGGAACAGTAAAATGGTTTAACTCAGAAAAAGGATTTGGATTTATCGAAGTTGAAGGCGAAAAGGATGTTTTCGTTCACTTCACAGCTATTCAAGGAGCTGAAGGAAGAAAGAACCTTAACGAAGGTGAACAAGTTCAGTTTGATGTAGAAGAAGGCCCTAAGGGTCCTCAAGCAGCTAACGTAGTAAGATTATAATATAACTCAAAACATTTAAATACTTGGATATTGTATGTTTTGCCACCTTTATAAAGGTGGTTTTTATTTATAATGTCATATTTCTTGTTGTAATGGTAAAAATTAAAGGTGAGGAGGTTTTCATAGTGAAAAAGAATTATAGAATAAAAAAGACAATCTCAATGAAGCAATTTGTTTCAAAGTTTGGGGAGAATTTCTCTGAGCATATGAAAAAAAGATTATTAGAGCTCGATGTCAGAACTGTTCTTACAAGGGAGGACTATGATAACAGGTTTGATGTGAAGCATGTGGAACATACACAGTATGAAGTAAAGGACAACTCTGGAAAGGATTCAGATGTATGTAAGAAGGAGTATGTATATGGACAATTTATAACAGTTGATGGCGCACTGTATTTCTCAGAAGAATGTTCAGATAATCCAAAATCAGTGGAATCACCTGTTGTAGATAACATCTATAAATCCTTAAACAGTGAAGATATGATTTCATATGAAGGCAATAGTGCAAAGAAAATTGATGACAGCAACATTGACTACGTTATAGATACTTTATTGACTGTATGCCCTCAAGTTTCTCAATCATATTTAAACATAATGTCTAAATATCTCTAAAAATTTATCGTGCAAATTAAGGCTGATTTTCTTATAATATCATTTACTTTTTAAAAATTGTCCAAGCACATTTAAGTAATTATCAAAATAATCCTTTGCATTTTAAATAAATGGTGGTATAATAATTAGGTTGTTAAATAATTTATCTTATAGAATAGCTGCAAAGTACAATATGTAAAATCAGAATTATTTAAATATTAGAGTTATAAATATTAGAAACTGACGAATCTTCAATTAACAATTCTTAGAGTCTCTAATTTCTAAATTCTATTTTAATACCTAATTTTTAAAGTTTCCTTCGATTTGTACTATAGAAGTATAGATGCTTTTATATTATATACAGTGCACAAATTCTATTACATTCAATTCTTTTAAACATACTTGTATTAAATTATTTTAATATGGTTGTTTACAAGAGTAGAATGTAATAATTTTGTATACTGAAAAGCAGCTATTATGTTGCGGCATTTCTATAGGAAATAGTAGGAGGTATTTATATGAAGGATGAAAAAACATTATTAATCACAGAAGATGTTACAGAAGATGTTATTGAAGATTGTTTATCTGAATGTCTTGAAAAATAATGTCTGCAACAGGTCAGCACTACTCTTATATAGCGCTGGCCTTTATTGTTTTATTGTATTAAGGCGTATTAAAGAAAATAACAAGTCAATATTTTGGTCTATTTTGTGTCATACTTCGTCAGTATATATGTTGCAAAAATTCTATTACATTCCGCCCTTTCAAACATCCTAGAGTCGAACCAATTTAGCAGGGCTGTTTGAAAAGGCGGAATGTAAAGAATTTTAATGCAACATATATAGAAAGCTCAAGTTAGCCCAAGTTATTTTCTTTAATACGCCTAAAAATTGTGCTAGAATAAAAAATGGCAAAAGAAGATAAAATACATATATAAAATAAAGTGAGGTAATTAATTTGATAAAAATAGGTGATTACAATACATTAGAAATCGTAAGAAAAGCAGACTTTGGTTATTATCTTGAGGGAGGCACAGGTAATACAAGCGATGATATACTTCTTCCAAACAGCAGCTGTCAGGGATTTGATCTGGAAATAGGAGATAAAGTTGAAGCATTTATATATCGCGACTCTAAGGATAGACTAATAGCTACATTAAAGAAGCCTGAGGCTAAGGTTGGAGATCTTGCTTATCTTAAAGCTGTTTCAACAACAAGCATAGGAAGTTTTATTGATTTTGGTTTAGAAAGAGACATATTGGTTCCTATGAAGGAAAAGCTCTATGCACTGCAAAATGATAAATACTATTTATTCTACATATATCTTGATAAAACTGACAGAATAGCTGCCACTACCAATATTGACAAATATCTGGAAACAACAAAAGAATACAAAATGGGAGATACAGTTACAGCAACTGTGTATGATTTCCAGAGCAACAAGAATGCCCTAGTAGCTGTTGATAATAAATATAAAGGCATAATTCTACGAAACGAATACTTTACAGATATAAAACATGGAGATGTTTTAGATTTAAGAGTAATTAAATTCTACGAGGATGGCAGATTAGGTCTTACACCGAGGAAGATAGCCAGAACCGAGGTTGCTGACCTTCAAGAAACAATTTTAGAATACTTAAGAAGTCATGATGGCTTTATGCCATTTAACGATAAAAGCAGCCCAGAAGATATATATAATGCATTTAAAATAAGCAAGAAACACTTTAAAAATTCACTGGGTGGTCTTATGAAAAAGAATTTAATATATCAAGACGAAACCGGTACAAGGATGAAATAGCATCCTTTCTGTGTTTCAAAATTCTTATTATATTTCACCTTCACAAACATATAAACAAGAAAATTACTAATATCAGGGTCTCTACTCACCACTAGTAGAGACCTTAAAATTAATACCTAAGCTTTAATCAAATGGCTTTTTTCCCAGTAGCATTTCTATCCTTCTCAATGCTTTGCTCTAAAAGCAAAATTAACTTCCTATCCTTTATTACCCTTGGGATTTTCAATTGATTAATTGAAGTACCACCCTTTGAAAGTTGATTTTTTAGTCTTTGAAAGGTTCCAGTTCTAACTACCTTTAATTTTAAAGGTGCAATTCGATTAGCCTTAATTCCTGCTAAGTAACGAGGATTTGCTTCACCTAAAGCCTTCTCTAAAGCGTCCCTATTCCTTTTAAGGTTGTTCATAAATAAATCCGGATTACCTACTTCAACATAGAAGCAGTAGCAGCCTACAGGGGAACTTAAGTCATGAGTAACCGTATAGTCTACCAGATGTGAATTCCATTTCTTTTTAGCTTCCATTAATGCATATTGTACCGCTGACTCCTGTGTTTTTTCAGCTGCTATATTAAGAATCTGACCTTTCCTATACAAAAATTCTATAACCGGACTTTTATAATAGTAATCCACTACCTTAACTATATCTCCTAGACGATATCGGTAAAAACCAGAATAATTAGTTATTACTACCTCGTAGCTTTCTCCTATCTTTAGCTTATCAATTCCAAAGGCTATAGGCTTTTTAAATTCAATTTGATTAACCGGTATAAATTCAAAATATGCAGCCTTAGGAATAATAACATAGCTCATATTATTAAACTTAATCGCCATACCGACAAGAGATTCGGTAGAACCATATACTGCTGAATAGATAGGAATCTCCCCAATAAAATATTTCAGTTTATCTACATATATATTGAAGCTTCCTCCTGCTACACAGCCTATATAGGATATTTCAGGCCATATTCTATCAACAATTCCCTTCATACCCTTTAAAAATTGTCTTTTAAGCTCTTCAGCCCTTGTCGGATCTGGCTTTAGCTTTTTTTCTAATAAAATCCTGGTTTCCATATCTATTTTTATATGTCCGCTTATTCTTCCACTTGAAATATCCTTTACCAGTTGACTACACTCCCCCTCTAACACTCCAAACATCTTTACTATAGTAGAACAAAATGGAGCCATAATGAAGGATAGTCTTTTTTCCTTTAGGGCAAATAGAAGGTGTAGGTAATTTGCAGTCTGTTGATTGGAAATTTCAAGCACCTCAATAGGGGAGGTCCATATATATGGAAATATACTCTTTAATTTTTTAATTCCCTCTGATGTCCCTGCCCCTGCTGGAATTCCACATGGCGTTATCGCCGATGGTTTTGAAATATTAATTAAGAACAATCCCTTTCCATCTTTTTTTGTATTTTTCTTGATATGGGACAATATTCCCTTACTTAGAAAGTTCATATAATTATTAGTAATAAATCTAGCTTTAGATGTAACCGGAATATATTTTTGATTTCCTGTTGTCCCGGAGCTTAGTCCAAAGAACTCCACTGCTTCACAGGTCAGTATATTTTTTTCTCCCCTTGTAATTTTTTTAATACATTCTGTATAGTCACTATAGCTGGTTATTGGAACAGTTTTTCTAAAGTCCTCAATACCTTTTATATCCTTAAAATTATACTTTTGTCCATATTCACTTTCTTTGTTCATATCTAGAATCTTCATTAGAACTTCTCCGTTTACTTCCTCAGCGTTTTTTACATCATTTTGAAAACTTCGATAGTACATACTAGAAATAAAGGAAAAAGAACCACATAAAATCCATTGAATAATATTCATTATTTATGACTCTCCTTAAAATGTTGGTAAAACCCATACTCCTGTATTGAGTTTATATTTACAATATATGATTAATGGACTTTATAGGTTAGCTTTATATAATATAACCTATAGTGATTTGCAGCATATGTAGCTTATCATTACAAGAGGACAATATTACTGTATTATATTCATATATAATGTGTTATATTTTTAATTCAAAATATAACATCCCTCCATAACCCTCCTGTTACATTTTCAAATTTCATTGTTTCATTTTTAAAACTACAATTATTTCTATTAATAAAAGCCCTTGTTTTTCGCTTTATTTCAGTTTTTTCCTTATTTACAACTTCATTGAATTATTCATAGCTTATTCATAAACTTTTACTGTTTCATATTTTTATTGTGTGTGTTATAATTTGAATGAGCAAAATTTGCACACGTTTGTGCATCTGTTATACATATTTAATCATATGTTATATTACTGGGGGGAGGGATGAAAATGCTTAACTTTGAAACACCAATAAAAAAGTTGAAGCATGAAGTTTTAAAAAATGTTGCACTTCTTGCAAAGGAGAATAATCTAAATCAAGATGAATTACTAAACATCCAATACAAGATAATATCCGGTGATAAACCACAATATAGATGTTGTGTTTATAAGGAAAGAGCAATTGTTTATGAAAGAGCCAAGCTCGCTGCAGGTTTTCTACCAGATGGTAATGGAACAAACGAAGACCTTACCGATATAAAAGAGGATGAACAAATTATACATGTAATTGGTTCTGCATGTGATAGATGTCCAATTGACAGATTTACAGTTACAGAAGCATGCCGTGGCTGCATAGCTCATACCTGTATGGAAGTTTGTCCTGCAGGAGCTATAACAAAGGTAAATGGGAGATCATATATTAACCAGGAGCTTTGTAAAGAATGTGGAATGTGCAAAAAAGCCTGTCCATATAATGCAATCTCGGAAGTTATGAGACCTTGCAAAAGATCATGTCCAACAGGGGCTTTACATGTTAACAAAATTGACAGAAGAGCTGCTATAGACCCAAAGGAATGTATAAACTGCGGAGCATGTATGCACGCATGTCCATTCGGAGCCATATCAGATATAAGTTACATTGTACCAGTAGTAAATGCACTTATGGAGAAAAAAGAGATTCACGCAATTGTAGCTCCAGCGATAACAGGACAATTTGGCCCAAAGGTATCCGTCGGTCAAATAAAGGATGCCATATTAAAGCTTGGATTTACAGATATGATTGAAGCTGCCTGCGGAGCAGATGCAGTTGCTGTTCATGAAGTAGAAGAATTAAAAGAAAGATTGGACGAAGGAGAAAAATTCATGACCTCCTCTTGCTGTCCAGGATTTGTTGCTTATATAGAAAAGAAATTCCCTGAGCTTAAGGATAAAATATCCGGTACAGTATCACCAATGATTGCTGTTGCAAGATATCTTAAAAAGAAAAATCCTAATTCCATGGTTATTTTCATCGGACCATGCACGGCTAAAAAAGGAGAAATTAAAAGGCCAGAACTTGAAGGTGCAGTGGACTATGTACTTACATTCGAAGAAATTTCATCACTGTTTGATGCCTTTGAAATCGATGTAGAACAATGCACTGACCTTTCTGTAAACGATGCATCCTTGCCAGGAAGAAGCTTTGCACAATCAGGCGGAGTAACCAATGCAGTTGCTTTAATGGCATCTGATATGGGTGTTGATGTAAAACCTGTTAAGATAAATGGTCAGGATGATCTTAAAAAGACTCTTTTAATGGCTAAGTCAGGAAAACTTGCTGGTAATTTTATTGAGGGCATGATGTGTCAAGACGGATGTATTGGAGGACCTGCAACCTTATGGTCATCAAGAAAAACCATCGCTCCTCTTAAAATGTTTGCTCAAAAATCAGAGGACAAGTCACCTAAGGATAATAAAGCTTTAAAGGAATATGAAGAAATAGATTTAAATAGATAAGTTTAAAGAGGTGTCCCACAAAGAAAGGTAATTCCTTATATCTCTTGGTAACAGGCACTTGAGTTATGGGTTATTTATGAAAGCTAGGCATTAGAAGATAGTTTTTCTTAAATAGCTCACAACTCAAGAGCCTGTCACCAAGAGGTAGCTTGTGTGGCACCCCTTTTTTATATCACTTCACTTCTTTTCATCCTGATAACAGCAAGCATAACAAAAGTTATTCCACATAATATTGCCAAAGCAACTGCAAGACCTGATTCATTCAAGGTAAATAAATTTGCATTTGCTACTAAACTACCAGGTAAAAACTTTCCTATACTTTTAACTCCAGAAAGACCGTTTAGTATAAATATTATTATAAGGGCTATAAAACCTGATGCTGTACCCCTTTTAACCATGCTGCTCAAGAACATAACCAGGGATATTATAAAGAAAAAATATACTGATATTAATAATGTTGATTTTAAAATTTCCATTACTCCTACAGTCTCACCCTTAAATAATATTCCAGCATAGTAATAGGCTATTATAAAGCCTAAAAGTACAAACAGAGAAATCATAATTGTGTAATAAATACATTTTGCAAGTACTATACCCATTGGGCTTCCCCCTTTGGAATATGGGAAAACAAATTTTTCCGAGGTTCTTTCTTCAGAAAGAACTCCTCCTAGTACAAATGCAATAACCATTACACTAATCTGGGTTAAGTCCTTAATATAGTTGTTTATCGCCCTCTTTGGAGTAAAAATCATAAGTGCGCTAATATCTCCAGGAAGCTTATCTCCAACCAATTTAGGAAGCAGTTTCAGCATTACAGGGTCTAATATCGCAAATCCTATAATCCCTACAGCAAGTATTACATACCTATACTGCCTTAATGATTCAATATATTCCTTTTTAAAATATGCCTTAAATGTTGACATTACCGTTCACCAGCCTTATAAATATATCTTCTAGATTACTCTTTCTCAGGTTAAAGGATAGAATTGGATTATTAACCTTTGTTAAAAGCTTTAGCAGCTCAGTTTTAGCAGTTTCAAGATCATTAACATAAATTGATAATGATTTATCCTTAGCAATAACTTTTTCAACCCAATTTACATTCAAGAGCTTTTCCTTAAGTTCTATGCAATCCCTTTCAAATTCAACATCAAAAATAGGTTGTGTATACTTGTTTTTAAGGCTATCAATATTGTCGCTTACTAATATTTCTCCCTTATCCAAGATACTTACCTCATCACAGACCCTTTCAACATCATTTAATATGTGAGTTGAAAAAAATACAGCCTTATCAAAGGACTTTAATTTCTTTACAAAGTCAAGAATCTCATGCCTTCCCTCTGGATCAAGGGCAGAAGTAGGCTCATCTAAAATGATAATATCTGGATTGTTAAATAAAGCTACTGCAATTCCAAGTCTCTGCTTCATCCCTCCAGAATATCCTCCTATTTTGCGTTTTGCCGAATCCTTAAGTCCCACAATGTCTAATAGCTCTTCTGTTCTCCCCTTAATTTTCTTTTGAGGAAAATCGCTTATGTCTCCAATAAAGCTTAAATATTCATTGGCATTCATATAATTATAAAAAACAGGATTTTGAGGAAGATATCCTACCCTTTTAAGAAGTTCAGCTTTATTTTCTTTAAAATTCTTCCCACAAATAAATATTTCTCCTTGGTTAAAACCGACTAAACCCGATAGAATATTCATGGTTGTTGTTTTTCCGGCTCCATTTGGTCCTAGGAATCCATAAATTGTTCCTTTTTTAATTTCAAAGGAAATTCCCTTTAAAACTTCAACGCTCCCATAGCTTTTTCTAAGATTTTTTACATTAATCATCTATTGCTCACCGTCTCTTCCGATTATCAAATAAACAATTGGCCCTAATAGTTCTCCAAATATTATAATTATAGCCCATACCCATTTAGGCAAGTGTTTTACTTTATCCTTCTTTAGTCTAAATAGGCAAAATATCATTAGTCCTAGCTGAAATATTATTAATGGTGCAAGTACCTTTATAAGCTCCTCCGTACTCATTCCAAACATCTTTTTCACCCCCTTTTCATTGATTAAACGTATTAATCAACGAAAAAGTTCACTAAAATTAAAAAATCATCAGTAGATACTTTACTACTGATGATTTTGGTATTTCTATTAATAAGTTAATTTTTATTATATCGCTTATATCTCGCTTTAATTACCACAAAGATATTAACTATTAATCCTGCAAAACATAGAAATAATACAATTAGAAAAAAGGTCTTATTATTATTTCTATTTTGCATAAATAAATTTATAAATACCATTGTTGCCAATGCATAATTAACCAGTGTTAAATACATATGTTTGTTACTCTTCATATTTAATCATCCTTTCTTATAAAGCAGTACATCAATTCAGTTATTGATAGTATATTTTATTAGTCTAGTCCTTTTTATTTTTATTTAAAATGACCCTTGTAACAAGTAAATATACAATAAGGCTGCTTGGGACATTCGTTAGTCCAAAGATCCCCCATAGCCAGTAATACTTTTCTTTTCGTTTTCTAGCATCATAAAAAATCCATATTCCTTGAGCTAAAACAAGAATCATGCATGATAATAAAATTAGAAATTGGCCCATTGAAAGATTCATCTATATTTCACTTCCTTTTCTATTTAAGATTGCAATTGGTATTACAATCCAAGGAATAAGCGCTACAACTATCCCCTGAGAAATCGCCAGGAACCTAATACCAAGTTTTAATGTTGCTGCAGAATAAAGGAATAAAACTACAGCTGCAACAGCAGAAAAAAGAATGAGCTCTTTTTTTATTTTTCTTTTTTCATTTATGGATTCAGCTTTTTCAATTATATCCAATGTATCAATATCAAAATCATATGTTTCATTTTCCACTAAATCTAGTTTTTCCTCTAATAAGTTCAGTTTTTCATTAAACTCTATAAATTCATGATCCTTAATTATATCATCTTCAATTTCATCATGCTCTTCATTATAGAAATCATCAATCAATATATCTTTTATTTTTTCTAAATCCTTCATCTACACAATCCCCTTTCTTTCAAGCTCGGTTATAACAAACTTTACAGCATTATGAAGTCTTGACCTTACAGTCCCTACAGGACAGTTTAATGTTTCAGCTATCTCTTCATACTTATATCCATAAAAATGTTTTAATATAAATGCTGCCCTCTTTTCCGTAGGAAGCTTTAATAGTATATTCGTAATTTCCTTGCGCTCATAGTTTGAGATAACCAAGTCCTCAACCTGATGACCTCTATCTTCAATGGTTTCATCCAGCAATTCATGTATCTTATTTTTCCTCAGATAATCTCTATAAACATTAATTGATATTTTAATCAACCATGTTGAAAATTTTACTCTAGGCTCAAATTTTTTTATATTAAGTACTGCTTTAATCATAGTATCCTGAATAATGTCCTGGGATAAATGCTGATCTCCAGTCATTTTTATAACATACCCCTTTAAAGCAGTTAAATTTTCATTCAAAAGTGTATTCATTGCGCTTTTATTTCCATGTTTAGCCTTCTCTATATTTTCCTGCTCACTCACAATCCATTTCACTTCCTTTAGCAATTAAACGCAGGTTAATTTCAAAAAGTTCACTCCATTTTAAGTATATTTCCTATAACCACATTATAATTCTTATAACTTCCACATTCCACTTTTTCATGTAAGACTATATAGGCATTTTATAGGATCTGGTTCTAAGGAACAGAGAAAAAGGTTGTCCATAAAGAAAAAATATAGAGTGTACTTCTAGGTAATAGAGGGTAACAGGCACTTGAGTTTTGAGTTATTTATGAAAGATGTGTGCCAAAAGATAGTTTTCCTCAAATAACTCAAAACTCAAGAGCCTGTCACCCGGGAAAGGCATTAGGGGTATAAACTTACTTTAAACAATCTTTCAAAAACTACACTTCTGTGCCATGAAGCTCCTATCACTAAAGTGACAGGCTTCTAGGATTAATCCTAGAGTTTCCCACTTCTACATTCCCGCAACCTACTAACTCCACGAGCGTAACAATTCGGACACTTCCTACCCAACTTTATTATTATGAAGTATTATTTGATATTTATTGTCCTTAACTCATGACTGAAGTCACGAGAATACCGGGCTATTCTTCAAAGGCGTTTATATACATTTGCTTTATCTCACTTATTAATGGATATCTTGGATTGGCTCCTGTACATTGGTCATCGAAAGCTGATTCACACATTTCATCAAGGGTTGAATAGAACTTTTCCTTCGATACACCTGCCGCACTTATGGTCTTAGGCATATTTACCTTGTTCTTTAAATCATCGATGGCTTTAATCAAAAGCTCTATCTTCTCATCCTCTGTACTTCCGCCTAAACCTAAGTAATCTGAAATTACAGTATATCTCCACTTTGCATTAGGATATTTATACTGTGGGAATGCCGCCTGCTTTCTTGGATTGTTTTGTGCATTGAACCTTATTACTTCATCAATTAGAAGCCCATTGGCAACTCCATGGGGTACATGATGCATTGCTCCAAGCTTGTGTGCCATTGAGTGGCATACTCCAAGAAATGCATTTGCAAAGGCCATTCCTGCCATAGTAGAAGCATGTGCCATCTTTTCCCTGGCTTTTATATTGTTAGGTCCATCATTATATGCCTGAGGAAGATATTTAAACACTAGCCTTATAGCTTCCAGCGCCAGACCATTTGTATATTCAGAAGCAAGAACGGATACATATGCTTCGATGGCATGGGTGAGAGCATCTATACCAGATGCAGAAGTTAAGCCCTTTGGCATATTCATCATTAATTCAGCATCTATAATTGCCATATCAGGTGTTAATTCATAGTCTGCAAGAGGATATTTGATTCCTGTTTTTTCATCTGTAATAACTGCAAAGGGTGTAACCTCTGAACCAGTTCCTGCTGATGTAGGCATCGAAACCATCATTGCCTTTTCTCCCATCTTTGGGAATGTATATACTCTTTTTCTTATATCCATAAATCTCATTGCCAGATCTTCAAACCTTACTTCTGGATGTTCATATAGTACCCACATAATCTTTGCAGCATCCATTGGAGAGCCTCCACCAACTGCAATTATTACATCAGGATTGAAGCTCTGCATTTCCGCTGCACCCTTCCTTGCAGTTGCAAGGGTCGGGTCTGGTTCAACATCAAAGAATATTTTATAATTTACTCCTATTTCATCTAAAACGTTTGTAACACTATCAACAAACCCCAACTGGTAAAGAACCTTATCAGTTACAATAAATGCCTTCTTTTTGTTCATTTCCTTCAATTCTCTTAGAGCAACACCAAGGCAGCCATATTTGAAGTAAATCTTTTCCGGAATTCTAAACCAGAGCATGTTTTCTCTCCTCTCAGCAACACTCTTTATGTTTAACAAATGCTTAGGGCCAACGTTTTCTGATACAGAGTTTCCTCCCCAGCTGCCACAGCCCAGGGTTAAGGATGGCGCAAGTTTGAAGTTATATACATCACCTATGGCTCCTTGGGAAGAAGGCATGTTTATAATCGTCCTTCCCGTTTTCATTACTGCTCCAAATTTATTTATTCTGTCCCTTGATTTAACCTGATCGGTATACAAAACAGACGTGTGTCCAAAGCCACCAAGTTCAACAAGTCTTATAGCTTTATTTAAAGCCTCATCAAAGGTATTAACCCTGTACATCGCAAGTATTGGAGATAGTTTTTCATGGGAAAAGGGTTCCTCAAGTTCAGCAGATTCAACCTCTCCAATAAGAACCTTAACCGTATCCGGTACACTAAACCCCGCTATTTCAGCTATCTTTTGTGCACTCTGTCCAACTATATTGGAATTAAGTATTCCGTTAACAAGTATTACATTTCTAACTTTATCTATCTCATCACCCTTTAATATGTATGCTCCTCTCTCTTGAAACTCGTCTCTTACCTCTTGATAAATCTTATCCAACACAATCACAGATTGTTCGGAAGCACAAATAACACCATTATCAAAGGTCTTTGATAAAAGAATTGAACTTACAGCCATCTTTATATGTGCTGTTTCATCTATAATTGCCGGGGTGTTGCCTGCTCCAACTCCTATTGCAGGTCTTCCAGAGGAATAGGCCGCCCTTACCATACCCGGTCCACCAGTTGCAAGAATAATATCTGCCTCTCTCATTACCTCCTGCGAAAGCTCAACTGAGGGTTCATCAATCCACCCTATTATTCCTTCAGGAGCACCAGCCTTTACCGCTGCATCCAATATTATTTTTGCTGCAGCTATAGTTGATTTTTTAGCTCTTGGATGAGGATAAAAAATAATACCGTTCCTTGTTTTTAAAGCAATCAAGGATTTAAATATAGCAGTAGAGGTAGGATTTGTTGTTGGAACTATTGCAGCCACTACTCCAATGGGCTCTGCTACCTTGGCAATTCCAAAGGACTCATCTCTTTCTATAACACCGCATGTCTTTTCATCTTTATATTTGTTATAAATATATTCTGATGCGAAATGATTTTTTATAACCTTGTCTTCAACTATCCCCATTCCCGTTTCCTCAACGGCCATCTTGGAAAGAATAATCCTTGAATCGTTTGCTGCCATTGCTGCCTGCCTAAAAATTTCATCCACTATATCCTGTGAATAGTTTGCAAATAGTTTCTGAGCTTTTCTGATCTCTTGAATTTTCTGTTTCAACTCTTCAACATTTGTTACTTGCATGTAAACACACCTCTTCCTTAATGAATAATCTAAACAGCCATTTTCTTCTTACAACGTACATATTCATTAATGTAAACAAGCTTAAGTATACCTAACAGATTGTTAAAAGAATTTCAGTACGTTATACATAATATAGTTTCCCTAAATAAGAAAATTTTAATTGCTGTTATTTAAAATTTCTATTTTCACACTTAAAGTTATCTATATTTGTATGAACTCAATTTAACAATGTAGATTATTGAGCATGTATTTCTAATATATTTAATCATTCTAGTAAACTTATATAGATTAACTGCAATGCATGGTATTTTTTTAATTGTTATAGCACTGTTATTTTGTAGATATTTTATTTTTCAGCCTCCTTCTTCTAGATTTATTCACGTTTTAAATTCCTAATTGTTATTTTTTTAACAATATTCTTTTGATAATTTACCATATACTTGGCGATTTTAGTCCTATTTAAGCATATTTATGTCAATATTAAGTAGAATTTTATACATTTTTGCTATTTTACTGATTGACATTTAACAAACAATGTTGCATAATGTTAATTAGAAAATTGAATATCCTATTAATTTCAATAAATAATTAAGGTAGGTGTAGATTACAATGAGAGTAACCAATGTTGAAGAACTAACAAAGAAGTTAGAAGAGATTAGAGCTGCTCAGAAAAAGTTTGCTACATACACACAGGAGCAGGTAGACGAAATATTTAGGCAAGCCGCTATGGCAGCAAATAATGCTAGAATTTCTCTTGCTAAAATGGCTGTAGAAGAAACAGGAATGGGAATAGTTGAAGACAAGGTTATTAAGAACCATTTCGCATCAGAATATATTTATAACAAATATAAAGATGAGAAGACTTGTGGAATAATAGAAAAGGATGCTTCCTTTGGTATTACAAAGATTGCAGAACCAATAGGAGTAATTGCCGCAGTTGTTCCAACAACAAACCCAACAGCAACAGCAATCTTTAAGGCGTTAATAGCTTTAAAAACAAGAAATGGTATTATATTCTCACCACACCCAAGAGCAAAGAAGTCTACTATAGAAGCTGCTAAAATAGTTTTAAATGCAGCAGTTGATGCTGGTGCTCCAGAGGGAATAATTGGTTGGATCGATGAGCCATCAATTGAACTTTCACAGCTTGTAATGAGTGAAGCTGATCTAACTCTAGCTACTGGTGGTCCTGGAATGGTTAAGGCTGCTTACTCTTCAGGAAAGCCTGCAATAGGTGTTGGTGCTGGTAATACACCTGCAATAATAGACGAGACTGCTCATTTAAAGATGGCAGTAAACTCAATACTTCTTTCAAAAACCTTTGACAACGGTGTAATCTGTGCTTCCGAACAATCAGTTATAGTATTGGATTCAGTTTACGATGAAGTTAGAAAGGAATTTGCTGAAAGAGGAGCATATATCCTAAATAACGATGAAATAGATAAGGTTAGAAAAGTAATATTAATAAATGGAGCTCTTAATGCAAAAATTGTTGGACAACCTGCCTACAAGATAGCTGAAATGGCTGGGATTAAGGTTCCTGAGACAGCAAAGGTTCTTATGGGAGAGGTTGAATCTGTTGAACTTGAAGAACCATTCTCACATGAAAAATTATCTCCAGTTCTTGCTTTATACAGAACAAAGAGCTTTGATGAAGCCCTTAAAAAAGCAGAAAGACTTGTTGAGCTTGGTGGATTTGGGCATACATCCTCATTATATGTAGATGCATTAACTCAAAAAGACAAGATAGCAAAGTTCAGCACTGCAATGAAGACTGGCAGAACTATAATAAACATGCCATCATCACAGGGCGCCATTGGAGACTTATACAACTTTAAGCTTGCTCCATCACTAACATTAGGTTGTGGTTCCTGGGGTGGAAACTCCGTATCAGAAAACGTTGGTCCTAAGCACCTGTTAAACATTAAGACCGTTGCTGAGAGGAGAGAAAATATGCTTTGGTTTAGAGTTCCAGAAAAAGTTTATTTCAAATTTGGCAGCCTTGGTGTTGCATTAAGAGAATTAAAGGACATGGAAAAGAAGAAGGCCTTTATAGTAACAGACAAGGTCCTTTACGAATTAGGATATGTTGATAAGGTTACACAGGTTCTTGATGAAATAGGCGTTGGCTACAAGATATTCTTCGATGTTGAACCAGACCCTACTTTAAAGACTGCTAAAAAGGGAGCAGCTGAACTTATGAGCTACAACCCTGATACAATAATAGCAGTTGGTGGAGGTTCAGCAATGGATGCTGCCAAGATCATGTGGGTACTATATGAGCATCCAGAAGTAAGATTCGAAGACTTGGCAATGAGATTTATGGATATAAGAAAAAGAGTTTATACATTCCCTAAGATGGGACAAAAGGCTATGATGATTTCAGTAGCAACATCAGCAGGTACAGGTTCAGAAGTTACTCCATTTGCCGTTATTACTGATGAAAAGACTGGAATTAAATATCCTCTTGCTGATTACGAGTTAACTCCAGATATGGCAATAGTAGATGCTGAGCTTATGATGAACATGCCAAAGGGATTAACTTCTGCATCAGGTATAGATGCATTAACACATGCTATTGAGGCATATGTTTCAGTTCTTGCTTCAGAGTTTACTAATGGATTATCACTTGAAGCAATAAGATTGATATTCAAGTATCTTCCTCTTTCCTATACAGAAGGAACAACTAATGTAAAGGCAAGAGAGAAAATGGCACATGCTTCAACTATGGCAGGTATGGCATTTGCAAATGCATTCCTTGGAGTATGCCACTCAATGGCACACAAACTTGGAGCTGCACACCACATACCACATGGGGTTGCAAACGCATTATTAATAAATGAAACAATTAGATTTAACGCTGTAGACGCTCCAAGAAAACAGGCTGCATTCCCACAGTACAAGTATCCAAATGCGAAGTCAAGATATGCTAAGATTTCCGATTATCTAAATCTTGGAGGAAATACTGAGGACGAAAAGATTGAATTATTAATTAAAGCCATAGATGAGTTAAAGGCAAAGGTTAATATTCCAATGACAATCAAGGAAGCTGGAGTTTCAAAGGAAGATTTCTATGAAACATTGGACAATATGTGTGAACAAGCCTTTGATGACCAGTGTACAGGAGCCAACCCAAGATATCCATTAATAAGTGAAATAAAGCAAATGTATATAAATGTTTACGATAAACAAGAAATCATTTCAGAAACAAAGTCCAAAAAGAAAAAATAATAAATTCTTCTAATAATAAATTCTCCCAACAAAGGGCTGATACAATTCAGCCCTTTCTTTATACAATGATTACATTTTTGCATAGTACACATAATAAATCTATTATAACTTAAAGGGATGTTTTTTATGAATGTATCAATTAATGAAAAAACAGTTGATTTGCTAAAAGGAATGCTTAAAGAACAAAATAAAGAAGCTGTTAGGATATCAAAATCTGGAGTTGGCTGAGGAGGACTTCAGCTTGAGATAGTTCTGGATGAACTAAAACCAAATGATGATGTAGTTATAGACCATGGCATTAAAATTGCTGCTGACAAAAGTTTCTCCTTCTTTTTCACCAGTGCACTTATAACCCACAAAGAAGGTATTTTTGGACCTAGGTTTAAGCTTACATCAAAAGTTTAAAATCAATAAAGCTCATAATATAAAAGGAGTGGTCAGCAATTTTTGACCATTCCTTTTTAAACTAAATATTATATTTGCATTATGCTGCTATCTTTAAAAACTTTTCCATAGAGATAGAATACTGTATTTCTATTGGTAATTCTTTGTCCTGTGTAAAGCCTACCTTTTTAAATACTCTTCTGGAGCGATCATTTTTCATATGAATCTTTGCAACTACCCCATCAACTCTCCATTCATAAAATGCTTGTTTTAAACCTTCTATTATTGCATTGGTACCCAAGCCTCTGCCCCACTTTTCCTTATCACCGATGACTATAACCATTTCTGCTTCATTTCCCTTTGGAACAAGTCTTAAAAATCCAATGGGCTCTCCTTCATTGGTTGTTATCATAAAGAAGCTTCCATCCTGATTAAACAAATGAGTAAGTATTGGCATATTAACCCTATATATTACCTGCTTAATGCTATCACAAACATTCTGGTTTTCATTTAAATACCTTATTACGTCATCATCCTCCAGCCAATCAATAATCTTCCAGGCATCCGACTTAAAAACTTCCTGTCGTAATTGCACATCATTCCCATTCATTAAACTAATCCTCCTAGAACATAATAAAAGCCTATTATGGGCATAAGTACAACCCGATAATAGGTTCTGGTAACTCTATGGAAATAATACCATCCTGAACCATTTAAGTCAACCAGTTCAAGATGGTTTAATTACGTTTACTATAGTTTACTATAGGAAATCAGTCAAAAAGGGAGGATTCCTTGCTTTTCCTCTATGACTTGAAATATAAGAAATAAAGTTTATCACTATAAACTAAATATTTGCAAATTTTATTCCTTATTAGTAAGTAATGCTGTCATATACATTTTTAATTTCCTCTCTAGGCTCTATATTCCAATCCACACTACTTGCCCTATCGTTCTTAATTTTAACTCCACCCCATTTATCATCCTTTTTTACATATATCAAATTTTTAGGTCTGTTCAGCACATCCATGCAAGCTGCATCCCATACAGGTTCAAGTATTATCATCCCAGTATAGGATACATAGCCATATTTTCCACTCTTTTTAACCCTAACATATGGTTCAACCTCTTCATAATAGTTAATATAAATCTCGTCCCAGTTAGGCTTTATTATTAACTTTCCTGCCTGATCAATACATCCCCATACTCCATCATTTTTAATTCTTACAAGCCCATTAGCCTTGCTGCCATCTGGCATAGGTGGGTCAAGCAACTCCTCCCATGTATGTTCCACCACTGGCTTTAAGCTTTTTTTATCATAAAGGCCCCATTTACCATCTTTTTTTGCTCCTATATAATTGTATAGAATCGTGAAGTCCTCAAATTCAGCTGGCAACAATACCTTTTTGTTCTCATCCAGCAGTGCTACTTTTCCATTTTTATAAGCTAAATAGTTTTTTTCTACTGTCTCACCATTAGGAGTTCTAAATATGTTCACTCCCTCTTCTACTTTATCCCATTCACTGTTTATACTACTTATTGCCCTATTATCACCTTCGCCTATGGCAAATACATAATCAGCCGAATTCTCGCCCCATTTTACAGTCAAACTATAAATTTTTATAATAAAATGGTAGTTACCCTTAGAATAATGGTGTATAAAAGAATATACATTATTCTCCTTTTCAAATGGTACATTCATTGATGGTGGTTCTGAATCATTTTTTTGTATTGGATACCAACTCTGAATTTGCAATTCAAAAGTATCAGGTTGTTTTTTTCCAAAATCTATTATTATTTTACTATCTTGTTTACATATAATTGGAGAAGTATTTTTATATTTTTCTCTTATTGCCTGAAAAGCAGAAGCCCTGTCATAAAGTGCACCATTCCATTCATTCTTTAATACGATATATTCAAGAGCACCCCCATTATCTTCAATATATAGCTTTGCTGCTGGAGGTTCTTTAGGCAAGCCTTTGGCGTTTGTTAATGTATTATCTTCGATATATATCTTTGCAGCTGGAGGTTCTTTAGGTACTCTTTTGGAGTTTGTTAATGTAGTTAAAGTAACAATTGCAGCAATCGCAGCACCAATCAAAATCCATATGGTTTTGGGCTTCTTAAATCTTTCAATAAATTTAACTCTTTTAGTAATTTCATTCTTCCCATTTGCAATTGATGATGTTCCCACCATATATTTATTTTTAACTAAAGCCTCTTTAAAAAGTACCCTGGCATAGGTTGCTTTATCTACACCACCAAATTCCAGCACTCTTTGGTCACAGGCTAGCTCACAATCCCTTCTCATTGTAGTAAATGCATACCAGAATATTGGGTTAAAGAAGTATACACACTTTAACAACGTAATAAGCCAGTTAATAGCTATGTCCTTATACTTATAATGCATTAGTTCATGTATTAAAACAGCTGCTGCTTCCTTATCAGAATAACCCTCAGGTAAAACAAGTATAGGATTAATAATACCTACAAGCATTGGTTTACTTCCACACAATATTTTTATTTTTCTTTTTATACCAAGTTCAGCTTTTACTTTTTTAAAAATTTCAAGAGTTTCTATATTTTCATAAGTCGGAAGTCTTTTTAGCTTACTATGAAGAGCAAAATATATCGAAATATAATAAAGTAAAATAATGATTATGCAAGAATAATAAATATAAGCTATGATTTTATTTAGAGTAAGCTTATGATTCACTGCATTTTTAGATTGATCTGCAACTAATTTGGAATCATTAGAAGAATTAGGAGTAGTTTGTGTTACTATAGGCCCTTCTGGATTAGCTATAATATTTTTATCTATACTGTTCGTTACAGCTTCCTCTGGCACATATTGAAATATACTAAGATTACTTTCTGGTAAAGCAGGTATAAGCAAACGGATAACAAGGATAAACCAAATATAATACTTCCATTTTGGAGTAAGCTTATCCTTAAAAACAGATCTTACAATAAAAATAATCAAGGCGGTTATACTTCCTGTAATAGTAACATTAAGCAGCCACTTTAGATTACTCATTTTCTTTCCTCCATTTTTGAAATAATATCCATTATTTCTTGCCTTTCTTCTTTGCTTATTTCTTCATCCTTAACTAATGTTGCCACCAACGATGATAAGGAACCATCAAATACCCTTTTTAAAAAGGACTTTGCCTCTGTTTTTACGATATCTATTTCATCAATAATCGGTGAGTATTTATATATACCTGTTGATTTATCTGCCTCTACTACTCCCTTTTCCATCAACCTTACTATAAGAGTGCGTATTGTGTTATCCTTCCATGATGTATTTTCCCTAATAGCAGATGTAATTTCCTTTAAGGTAAGAGGAGATCTATCCCATAAAACCTTCATTACCTTCCACTCAGCCTCAGTAATATTTACTTTTTCCATCAAATCACTCCAAACTACATTTGTAATGATTTTATACTACACCTGTAGTTATTTTTTGTCAATAGTATTTCTTTAAAATATATGTTTATAATTTTAAAAAAGGGAGGCACAACATCTGATCTCTAGGTGACTAGCTCTTGCATTATAAGTTATTTGGAAAAAATAGCTTATAATACTCATCTTTCATAAATAAAAAATACCGATTGCTACCTTATTGATAGCAATCAGTATTTTAAATATTTTATATGTTAATTATTGTAATAAAGACTCTCTGTTGGGTATTCAGGATCACAGGTTATATCTATACCAAGCTTTCTAAAGGTCTGTTCATCATTTCTGTTTATAATTGTTGTTGAATGAGCCTGGCATCCCTTAAGCATTGGAAGCTTCTTCATAGCTACCTGTGCTGTTGGATTTGTTGCAGCACAAATGCTTAAGGCAATTAATATTTCCTCACAGCTTAGGGCTGTATTTTTACTTCCAAATACTTTGGATTTCAAGTTTATAATTGGTTCAAGTATAACTGGTGAGATAAGATGAATCTCATCGGATATATTTGCATAATACTTAACAGCATTTAAAACTGCAGCAGCTGTTGCATCCATTAAATTTGAACTTTTACCAGCTAATATCGTTCCATTATTTAGCTCTATTGCTACAGCTGAACAAATTTCATATTTATTAGGTTCTTCCTTTAGCTTAGCTGCACGCTCCCTTGCAGGAATAACAACTTTTCTGTCCTCCTGCTTTAGGCTTAGTTCCTCCATTATAAGCTTAACCCTGTGATAGGTTTCCATATCTACATAACCCTTTTTATATTCACAGCTTGTTTTGAAATATCTTCTGATTACCTCTTGTTTAGATGCTTCCTTTACAACTTCATCATCAATAATACCAAAACCTACTCTGTTAACCCCCATGTCAGTTGGAGATTTATAAACAGATTCCTCACCTGTTATCTTTTCTATAATTCTCTTTAAAACAGGGAACATTTCAATATCACGATTATAGTTTACAGATACCTTGTTATAAGCATCAAAATGGAAGGAATCAATCATGTTTACATCCTTAAGATCTGCTGTTGCAGCTTCATAGGCTATATTTAAAGGGTGTTTTAAAGGAACATTCCAAACTGGGAATGTTTCAAATTTTGAATAGCCTGCAACCTTTCCTCTTTTATATTCATGATATAACTGACTTAGACAGGTTGCTAACTTTCCGCTTCCAGGTCCCGGTGCTGTTACAACTACAATTGGCTTAGTTGTTTCTATATATGGATTCTTTCCATACCCTTCATCACTTACAATCATATCTACATCTGTAGGATATCCCTTAGTTGCTCTGTGCTTATAAACCTTTATTCCTCTACGCTCAAGCTTATTTATAAAGACAGTTGTTGCTGGTTGTCCATCATATCTTGTTATTACAACACTATTTACATCAAGCTTATATGCTCTTAAATCATCAATTAATCTTAAAACGTCCATATCATAGGTAATACCAAAATCGCCTCTTATTTTATTTCTTTCGATATCCCCTGCGTATACACAAATAACAACCTCTACCTTCTCCTTCAACTTATGTAGAAGCTTTATTTTTGCATTTTCATCAAATCCAGGTAAAACTCTTTTGGCATGAAGGTCAAACAATAGTTTACCCCCAAACTCCAAGTATAACTTATCATAGTTGTTAACTCTTTCTAAAATGTACTTTGATTGTTCTTCCAGGTATTTTTCATGGTCAAATCCTATTTTCATTTTTTACTCCTCACTATACAAAATCTTTTTTATTAAATTATTATTATACTATTTAAAAATCACTAACACTAAACATAGCATTACAACTTTTTATTATGTCATAATTTAAGTATAAAGTAAATGGATTAATTATGACAGTTTTGTAATCAACAAATTAATAAATCAATTCATGTAATTGCATAAATATGATTTATATGTTTCGCATAAATGATTCTACATTGCTCGACCCTAAACATTTATGCGAAATCATATTCCTTGATTCATTAATCGCACAACACCCAATGTAAAATCTTTAGTGCGATTAATATAGTTAAAATAATCATTAAGTACAAACTATATCCATATTATCATACGTTTAGCAGATTAATTATATTCATTTATCTACTAAATCATACAGCTGAAAATGAATGTTGTCATTCTCTATCTTGCATTTTTATGATATAATATACAATTAGAGGACATAATAGTTTTATATTATCTTTTCTAATAAATATCTTAGTTAATGGAGGTTTCTTATGTTAGTTTCAGCAAAGGATATGTTAGTCAAAGCAAGAGAAGGAAAATATGCTGTTGGTCAATTCAATATCAACAACCTTGAATGGACTAAAGCTATTTTATTAACTGCTCAAGAAAACAATTCACCTGTAATACTTGGTGTATCTGAAGGTGCAGGAAAATACATGGGTGGTTACAAAACTATTGTAGGAATGGTTAATGGATTACTAGAAGGATTAAATATTACTGTTCCTGTAGCATTACACTTAGATCATGGCAGCTACGAAGGTGCTCTAAAGACTATCGAAGCTGGATTCTCATCAATCATGTTCGATGGTTCACACTACCCAATTGAAGAAAACATCGAAAAGACAACGGAACTTATTAAGATTGCCAACGAGAAGGGTCTTTCATTAGAAGCCGAAGTTGGTGCAATTGGAGGAGAAGAAGACGGTGTTGTAGGAGGCGGAGAAGTCGCTGATCCTGCAGAATGCAAAATGATTGCTGACCTAGGTGTTACTATGCTTGCAGCAGGTATAGGCAATATTCACGGACAGTATCCAGCAAACTGGAAGGGTCTAGACTTTAACACACTATCTGCTATAAAGGATGCTACAGGCAATATGCCATTAGTTTTACATGGTGGTACAGGTATCCCAGCAGATATGATAAAGGAAGCAATCTCCCTTGGAGTTGCAAAGATTAATGTAAATACTGAATGTCAATTAGTCTTCGCAGCTGCAACTCGTAAATATATTGAAGCTGGCAAGGATTTAGTTGGCAAGGGTTTTGACCCACGTAAACTGTTAGCTCCTGGCTTTGAAGCAATCAAGGATATAGTTAAAGAAAAGATGGAGTTATTCGGTTCAGTTAACAGAGCTTAATTTGAATGTTTTATATTATAAATTGGCTGTATCAATGATACAGCCAATTTTGCTTCTATATAGGATAAAATTTATAAACTATTGTTCATAAATGAACTTTTTAATTTTTAGTGCTACTGAAATGCAGCATCAAAATCAGTCACCTGGGGTGTACCATCCCTATATATATATCTTACCCTGTGGCCTAAGCTTTGATTTTTCTGATAGCTTCTCTTCTTGTGAGTTTGCTTTTATGAATTGTATTTGGTATTATATGATTTGTAACAGCATTACAAAAGAATATTAACAAAGGTGGAGGAAAAAAATGAACCCAACATTTTATAGAACATCAATTTCAAATTTCAAATTCATAAACGTGAAATCACTATGGTTACGCAATGAATAATCAAGAGCAAAAACATCAGCGACGTATTCGATATAAAGGCACTCACCCTAAAGCCTTTAAAGAAAAATATAAGGAACTGCAACCAGAGTTATATGCTGATACTGTTGCAAAGGTTATTCAAAAGGGCAACACTCCTGCTGGTATGCATCGTTCAATTTGCGTTAAAGAAATATTAGAATTCTTACAAATTACTCCTGGGCAAACTGGATTAGATGCAACACTAGGTTATGGTGGTCATACTTTAGAGATGCTTAAATGTTTAAATTCAAAGGGGCACTTGTATGCAATTGATGTAGATTCTATTGAATTACCGCGCACCCAAGAGCGTTTAGAGCGCTTAGGTTATGGCTCCGAAATTTTAACGATCAAACAAATGAACTTTTCCAATATAGATCAAATTGCTTTCGAATCAGGACCATTGAATTTTGTATTGGCAGATTTGGGTGTCTCTTCAATGCAAATAGACAATCCTGAAAGAGGATTTTCATTTAAGAGTGAAGGACCATTAGACTTGCGGCTGAATCCAAGAAGAGGTAAATCTGCCGCAGCTCGTTTAAAAACTCTTTCGCAAGATGAATTACAAGGTATGTTGATAGAAAACGCAGACGAACCTAATGCCGCAGCAATCGCTCGAGCTATTATTTCCGAAATTAGAAAAGGAATAGACATATCTACAACAACACAGCTCCAACAAATTATTAAAGATACTCTGAAATTTATTCCTGGATCTAATAGTAACGATAAGATTAAAAAATCCTGTCAACGATGCTTTCAAGCATTGCGAATTGATGTTAATAATGAATTTGAAGTGTTATATGAATTTTTGGAAAAGCTTCCTGCTACCCTTGCTGAGGGTGGGCGCGTTGCTATACTTTCATTTCATTCAGGAGAAGATCGTCTCGTTAAAAAATCTTTTCAACACTTTTTTCGTGAAGGCATCTATCGTGAAATAGCTCCAGGTCCTATTCGACCATCATCAGAAGAATGTAATACCAATGGTCGTGCTCGTTCAGCTAAATTGCGTTGGGCTATAAAAGCATAATTTGTAATTTTCGACACTTTATTTGCTTAAAAAGAAAGCAATCTAGCCTTTATAATAATTCTACATGATTTTATTAATAGCCTATTATCAAGCTTCTTGATGATAATAGACTATTAATAAAATTTTTACAATGTATATAGAATAAATCATTTTATAATATACATCACATTAATAATTAGTAAAAGCAACATCAAAATCAACCACTTGAGGTGTACCTTCTCTGTATATCTCAAATGTGATGTGAGCTGTTGTAGTTTTATCAAGATTCAAAGCCACAACGTATCTTTTGTCATGTTGAATAGGAGCAGCAATTCCAATAGGAAAAGCTACACCAGTATAATTATCAAGCTGCATAAGCATCTCAACGCCATGTGTAATCTTCTCATTCTTCGTCCATTTATCAATTTCATTTTTCAATTCAGTAGATGAAAAACGTTTCACAGTCATAAAGTCCTTTTCGTAGCATCCCTTATAAAAAATAACAGCTCGGTACATCATTTGCTCAATCTGTTTATATGTCAAGGTTTTGCAAAGCGATTCTAAATCAGTTTTTTCATAGGATAGTTTTTGTCCCGCAATTTCCACCTGTCCATCAGAAAAATTAACTGTGTCAAAACCATAATAATAGTTATATTCATTTAATATAAATGAAGCCTTAGGATATTTTTTTTGTACAAATTCAAGGTTGTTCTTTGCTGCGAGGGCTTGCATATGTTCTTTTAATTTATTATACCAATCCTGAGGGGATAAGCTTGCATATTTAATATCTTCTTCACCTAATATCTGCCGACACAATTTTTCCATGATGGCTCCCTTTAGTCCTGTTTGTTCACCCTTTTCAAACTCCTCAAACATGTATGGCAGTGCATTAGCATCCAAAGCAAGAATAGCATCATACTCTGCCTTATGAGCATCTATATAATACTGGAGATTTGAGATTCCTAGGGGTGAGGATATAATAATATTTATTTTATCTTCCACAAATTTTTTATGGTCATCCTGATTAACTGGTGTTAGCCCCCGGTCGCAACCACCTGTGCCTATGCTTACTATCAAGTATTTATCATTTTCAAGACTTTTTATGCGAAATTCTGTGCAGTCATCTTCACAGTCTCCTCCAGCAGCATTGGGTACAAATCTGCCATTAGCACTTAAAAAATAAAGACCTGTTGTGGAATAATCCGATATAACTTGTAAGCAAAACTCTTTCTCATCACCTGCCATAAGCGAAATATCATTAATTTTATATTTGGTTATCCTATATTCCTTAGGAATATCCTTACCCATAAAGGATGAAAAATAATGGTTAATAGCATCTTTACCAATTTTAAGAAGGTCTGTTTCTTTGCTAGAAAACAGCATAGCCTCTGATTTTACATTTTCTAAATCAAAAGGTTTTCTATGATCCATTATAAATACTATTGCTGATATCATAACTCCGGCAATAATTAACAAAAGGGCAGTTTTTTTATAGTTTAACAACTTATATTTTCCCATATATTTTTACCCCCATAAATCCATTTATATACACCTTATCTTAAGTTTAATGCAGCAGACTTACTTTGTAAACATTTGAATTTAATGGAATTCACTATTTGATTCATATATCCAGAAAATAAAATAAAGCTAATGGCTGTTCACTAACTGAATAGTGAACAGCCATTGATTTTATCATTCTATTTCACTTTTTTTATAGCTCTTTAAAATTCTTATATAGTGGTTTGCTTCTCTAACTACATGGTCGCCAAGCAGCGGAAAAGCAATTGATTTAATACTGCACTGTATAAGGCCTTCAGTACCCTGCTTTTTAAAATCTCTAATATCCACTGCACTCTTAAGACTCTTATCTGTTACTGATGGTAACAATCCTATGTTTTGAGACAAGTTTCTTGCTTCCTCGGTAAGTTCATCAAACCTTCTTCCAAAGTTATTTGCAGTATCAAACAGCTTACCTTCAGTTGGATCCAGGAGTCCTCTGATAAATTTTGAGTGCTCAGCCATTATCCTATTCCAGAAGGTCTCTTGGAAGGCAGCTTCCCTAACTATGTCAAATTCTTCTCTGTTCTGCAGCTTTCTAAGCATTCTTAAATAAAATTTTGCTTCTCTTAAAATATGATCAATAAGTAATGGATAATTCGTTGTAAACATCTTGCAGGACAGCACATTCTCAAGTACATTACTTTTAAAAGCTGCAATTTGCTGTGCAGCCCTAATAGCTCTATTATTTAAATCTTCAACCATCCTTACAGTATTCATAGTAATCTGCTTTGAGCTGTCTACAGCTAATGCTGCTTCCATTCTTGTTATATTCGGATCAATTTGAATATTAGTATAAAATTGAGTTTCTCTTTCTGATTCCGTAGTTAAATCAGTTACTAATTCTCCTGAAGTTTTTACCTCTGGGCTAATCAATCCATCTGCCATCTTTATCGTTTCCATCAAAAGTTGACTAAACATATTTTTTAGCCTTTCCGATTGTTCCATGAATCTAGCGTCTCTTGTAGTAAATCCTGCTTCTAAAAATATGGCATGCTCCTTAGCTATCCTCATAAAGAACAGATTTAACTCTAGGGATTGTCTAACAAATTCACTGTTTGATAGCATTCCAAACTCCCTTAATTTTAATTACAATATTATAATATGTTTTATGATATAAATTGTGTCCAATAAAATATTGTTATAAAAACAGGCCATTGTTTTAATCATTTGTTAAAACAATGGTCTGCTTTTAGTATTGTATACGAATTTTCTTTTATATCGGCAATGCAAAACGCATTATTGTACAGCCGGAATAAGATTCAACACACTCTATAAAACCTCCATGAGCCTCGATGATGTATTTAGAAATAGAGAGACCAAGGCCTGATCCAGGAATGTCTTGATTTCTGCTCTTTTCTCCTCTATAAAATTTATTAAAAATGTATGGTATATCAGCAGAAGAAATTCCTATACCTTCATCCTTTACATATACATAAACATAGTTATCACTGTCTTTAAAGTATACAGAGATTGTTCCATGTTCTTTTGAATATTTAATACTATTTGAGACCAGATTATACATTACCTGAGAAAGCCTCTTTTTGTCCCCATTTATCAAGAGATTAGGTATTTTATCAGGGTAAATAAACTGAAGTCTTTTACTTTGTATTTCCATAGATAAATCTTCTAAAATATCCTTAAAGAAATCACCACTGTAGAACTCACTTAGCAATATATTCATTTTATTAAGCTCAGCCTTTGAATGTTCTAATATGTCATCTAAAAGCTTGGTTAACATCCTTACCCTGTTTAATATTATTGTGCAGTAGTTATCAATTCCATTTTTGTCTTTAACAATGCCATCCTTAATTCCTGATACATATCCATTAATAGCTGTTAAGGGTGTCTTAATATCATGGGATATACAAGCTAAAAGCTCCTTTTCATTAGCCTTTATTACCTGCTCCTTTTCCTTTGAAAACTTAAGTTCATCCCTCATAGCTTCAAAATCGTGGCAAAAGCTGCCTGTTTCACTATCATAATCATATTGAATCTTGTATGAAAAATCTCCTTTTAATATTCTACGAGAAGCCTCATGAAGTGTAGCTAAAGGAGCAAAAATATCCTTTTTAGAAAAAATATATATAGAAATTGTTAATATAATTATTATAAACAATGGGATAATTATAGGCATTATGTGTAATAAGGTTAAAAGGATTGGTGAAGTATTTAAAAAATCATCCTTAGGGATTAAAAAAATTGCTGTTCCAATATGTGTATTATTTAGAATCAATGGAGCAGAATATCTAACAAGTCCATCATCCTCTGTAGAAGCTTTGTTATCATACTCTATAAAACTGTTTAGATTAACCACCATATCTTTCTTATACTTGGTAATAGATGAGAGTAAAACCTTTCCACTTAAATCAATAGCAGCAAAAGGATAATGAGATTTTATATCCACTGTAAAATCATTTTTAGCCATTGCCTCTTCTATATTTATTTTTGTAGAATTCGTTAAGAGTCTGCCTTTGTTAGCTGTAGGATAAAAGGTGTTTTTGCTATATATGAGAGAAACTGAATAAATAATAACAAATATAACTAATATAATTATCGATAGAATAAAAACCTTTAGTTTAAATAATATACTTCTACTATTCATCTGAATCCTCTTCCCACTTATAGCCGACTCCCCAAACCGTTTTAATATAATTTATGTTGTACTCAGAGAATTTTTCACGAATTCTTTTTATATAAACAGCTATTGTATTCATGTCCCCAAATCCACTTAAGCCCCAAACATTATCGTAGAGTTGTTCCTTTGAAAATACTTGGGATGGATATTGAGATAAGAAATCTATTATCTCAAATTCCCTTGAGGTAAAATGTATTTCTTTATCTATATAGGTTACTTTATAGCTTTTACTATCAATAGTTAGCTTACCGAATCCCTTTTTATCAGAAACACTATTTAATGGAGTGGAAAAGGTTTTATATCTCCTAAGATGAGCTTTAATTCTAGCAATTACCTCCATTGGCGAAAATGGTTTTGTAATATAATCATCAGCACCTACTCCTAGAGATAAAATTTTATCTATGTCGCCATTTTTAGCAGAAAGCATTATTATAGGTACAAGGGAGTTGCTCCTAATGATTCTACAGATTTCTATACCATCAACCTCAGGCAGCATTATATCTAAAATAATAATATCTGGAATAAAGGAATTAAAAACCGAAAGAGCGTTCCCTCCATTATCACAGCAATTTACTATGAATCCATCATTTGTTAAATAATCCTTTAATATATTTCTAATATCTTTATCATCCTCAATTATAAGGACTTTTTCATTTGCCATATCCCATCCCCCCCAACTACTTAACATACATCAGTTAAAAAATCAAAAATTTATTCTTATGAAAGTTCCTAAATATATTTTAACATGAAAATAAAAGAAAGGGGATTTACCACCCTCTCTCTTTTAAAAATTCAAATATAATAATCTCTCTATTTTTGTAATCTTTCTTTGAAAACTTATCCAAGTCCAGTTCCCCATCAATTCTACCATCTTTTAAGTAGATTAACCTGGAGGCATGGGCTGCAGCTTTTAAATCATGGGTAACCATAACTACTGTTTGCCCATTCTTATTTAAATCGGATAATATGTCTAGCACCTCTTCTCCTGCAGTAGAATTAAGAGCTCCTGTGGGTTCATCTCCAAATAATATTTTAGGCGATGTAATTATAGCTCTTGCAATTGCTACCCTTTGCTGCATACCGCCAGAAATCTCAGAAGGATATTTATCCTTATCATCTGACAGTCCAAAGACTTCAAGAAGCTTTAAGGTTTTCTCATTAACTTCTTTTTTATTTTTGTTTACACCATAACCACAATAAGCGATATTTTCAAAAATAGTTATATCTGGCAGCAAATTTATACTTTGAAACACAAAGGAGATGTCTTTTTTTCTTATAGAAGAGAGTTCCTCTTCCTTCATTGAAGTAATTTCATTACCTAGTAGAGTTACTGTACCACTAGTTGCTTTATCCATTCCACTTAGAGCATAAAGCAATGTCGATTTTCCTGAACCAGAGCTGCCCATTATTACTGTAAAATCACCTTCATATATATCTAAATTTAAATTCTTTATAACATTAAGAGCAGTTTTCCCTGTAACAAAGGATTTACAAAGGTTATTAGCTTTTACAACTGAAGTTCTCATAAAATCACTCCTATTCTTCCATTAATTCAGTAGGTTTAGTATTTTTTATAGACCTACAGCATATAAGTGTAATTGATATTACTAAAAATATCATAGCTGTTAACAGTAATGTCATTGTTGACTTAGATATTATAAACACATCGAGTTTACTAATTGCAGCAGCCATGATAGGTTTTCCTATTGTTAAATTTAAAGCAACAGCTGCTATGGAACTAAATAATGTTAGTATTAATATCCTGTATAGATATCTATGACTTATCTCTTTGGATGTAAAGCCTAAAGCCTTCATTATCCCAAAGTTTCTTCTATTATCTCTGATGGTCATCATGATAATATTTAATATAGTTACTAAACTGAAAGCTATAAAAACCACCATCAATAAATAAGATATAGGAAGGAATGTGTTGGGGATAGAATCAATGCTATATTTAATCATTGGATGTATATCGCTGGCATCTAAGCTAGTAAATTTGTCATTTATATCTTTTTTAAACTCTTCAATTTGAGAAGTGTCTTTAATGTTTACAAAGATTTCACTTCCTATAAATTCTGGGATCTCCCTTTCTATAGCAGAGCTTAACATTCTTATGCTATACCCATCAGACATCAATGAATTATAGGAACCTGAGATTAAATAGGAACTTTTTTTATTATTTATAGACAGTTCTATATAGTCTCCTATAGATAATCCTGCATCCTTTAATACTTTTAAGGAAACTGATACCTCCTTATAGTTTTCAGGATTATGCCCTTCAAGGATAGTGAAGCCAAAATCATTATTAAATGAATTCAAAACAGTTACACTACATAAAGAAGTTTTTATAGGATATTTTTTAGTATCTAGCATTGCATATGAACACATTAGAGAACCATAAATATAGTTTTTAACCTTCTTATCTATCTTAACCTTATCTAGGGCATTCTTTAAAACTTCTGTTGAAGTAGAAAATGGAGCACTTATAGTTACATTACTTTTAGGCATACCAAACCAAATGTGAGTTTTTTCTTTCATTTTTGACATAGTCACATTAAAATTACCAAAGAGTAATACCAAAGTTAAGGATAGGGTTAATGTTAATGTAATCGAAGCAGAAATCTTTTTATATTTAAACATATCGTTCACTGCTAAAGCTAAAGGTGAGGTAGTATTTTTAATTAAAGACTTTGTTAACTTTTTCTTTGATGAAGTAACACCAGTTCTAAGAGCATCCACTGGAGATATCCTATTAGTTCTTCTAATAACAAAATATAAATTTGTAATCACCACAAGGGAAAATAAAAATACTGTAGCTAAAATAACTATAAAATTGGTATTTACACCATCAAAATTGCCAATATATTTTAAAATTTTAGAAGCTATATAATTTAGAATAGGAATACTGCAAAGTGCTCCAATTACACTTCCTATAATGGCAGTTAAAAAATACCCTGTAATATAAAGCTTAAGAATTTCATTTTTAGAAAATCCTAAAGCTTTATATATGCCAATGGATCTATACTCTTTTAAAATATTGTTCCATATAATAAACCTTATAAGTAGCACTGAAGCAATAAATATTAGCAATGAAGCTAAGGTACAAACACCGCCTACCGAGGAAGAAATCATAGTTGATGATTGAATTAACATATCTTTATCAAGAGCAAATCCTCCAACCTTCACAGCAGAGGTCAAATTTTTTTCTATGTTGGAAATATTTGCACCCCTTTTAGCATCAATCAATATCAACGGTGCTTTTGTAAAAGAAGAAAAATCCTTGATATTATTTTTATTAACATATAAGACTATTTGGTTAGAGATAGAAGTTGGCTGAAGTGAATCATTAATCAATGAAGTTACCTTTAAAGTAACATCCTCTCCTTTTGTCTTAAAAGTCAGTCTATCTCCAAGAGCTATATTAAAATTATCTGCCAGGAGCTGAGTAAGCCACACCTCTCCTTCTTTGGGATAGGTGCACTTATTTATTGAGTTAATCTTATTTAATCCACTGGGGTGTTTTCCCATATCCTCCAAAGGAGCAATATCATAAAGTGTTATCTTTAAATTCTTATCATTTAGATAAATATCATTACCAGAGGTGTATGCATCTATAGCCTTAACATCCTTAATTTCTGAATTACTTTTACACCATTGTAATATATCATTTGTAGCTTCTTCATTGGAATTGAATAAAATTAGATCATAGAATTCTTCATTTGAGTAATAATTATCAACATAACCATTAATAGAGGTTATCATGGATAAACTACTTGCAAATATTAATGAAGATAAAAATAATAGAATCCCTATTAGAAAACATTGAAGTTTTTTCTTTTTCATCTTTTTAAACCACATACAATCACATCCCTTCTTTGAGACATCTTAAGAAACATGTTATCTTTACTATATATAAATCGTAAAATTCTTTACATTTTGTTTTTTTAAACAGCCCTGCAGTATTGGTCCGACCTTAGGATGTTTAAAAAGACAAAATGTAATAGAATTTTTGATTTATATTTAGATATCTTAATTCTATAGTACCTTAGAAAAATAAAAGAAGAATATTTAAAATCTTAATGAAATCTTACAATTTGCAAACATATCAATAAAAAAAACCACGCTAAAATTATTTTAACGCGGAAAAAATTCACCCCAATAGTTTTAAGTGAATACTATTATTACTCATTAACCACTACTATATCTTTTATTAGTTTACTATGTGTATAATATTGTACCTTATACTTTTTGTTATTTTCCAAATGATGATAATCTCCATAAAGTTTTATTTCTTCTCCATTATCCTTTTTAACAATAATGAATGTATGCTTATATGATAAAGATCTGTTTCTCAATCTCCCTTTATGTGAATAAAGTTTATCTCCTTGAATTACAATAGGTTTATCCTTTATATATTGTGGCAAATCTAATGCTAACGGAATTAAATCCAAAGAAAATGATATAGAAATTATTATACACAGGATACCTACAAAAAGTACAGCGGGTTTATTTTTGTAATACCCATATATTATATAAATCCCAAGCCATGTAAAAAATATCATAAATGCTGTATCTTTAATAAAATTAAACAGATACTTATATTGGGGAATCGTTGATATTACCGCTATTGGAATAACAATTGCTGATATAGCAATCATTATTCCAATATTATATACTATATTCTTAAAGCAACCTTGTAACTTTTTTTCACTTTTCTTTTTTTTCAAAGGTTTCTTAACACTATAGAATTCCTTTGATCTGCGCTTTGCCTTTTTCTTTGTACTCACCTTATTAATTCTCCCCTTATTAGCACCATGTTTTTACATATTTAATCACATTTGTATTATATTATATATAATTGTTTTATACAATAGATGCTTAAGATATCATATTTATAATATCAAACCCCTTTTTATTTCTAATAAATAGTTTTTTCTTACAATGAAGAAATATATAATTTGAACAATCATCATACATCCTATCACCTGAAGTGATGGCATAGTTATTTTCAAATCAAAGGGAGTTATATATAAATAGTCAAAAACTCCTGGTCTAAACCAGGAGTTTTTTATACTATCTTTTTGAGTTTGGTAAACAGTAGGCACAATCATCATACCCATCATCATAGGCTTCATCTAAGAAGAAATAAGGAACCCTATGATAGTTGGCGATTTTATTTGCCCATTCACACTCTGCACGGTGCACTTCCATAGACTTTGGATTTTTATTTGCTATAAATAGAGGTTTATATAAATTTTCTAATCCAGTAAGCTTGGTTTTTGCACATACAATTACCTCATTGGTGTTAATCTCAATCTTGTTAACAGTAGCATCTAAGCTAAGCTGCGTTCCTGGAATATCTTTAGCAATTAAGATTGGTGATAGAATAATAGGAGGAATTATATCAATGATAGTGTCAATTAACCAATTAAGTATAAAATTAAGTAGAAATTCTGGAGCACCATTAAATAATCCTTCAAATTCCAAGTCGATATCTTCAATATTTGCCACTAAGCAATTTTGAGAATTCAGACCTACACTCCCCAAGGCAGTAAAGGAGACATTAAACTTATTACTATAGGAAGCTATTTTCTTATTATAAGTATCACTGCCAAAAAGATAATTAATTGTAATTTTCAAGAAAAGTTCTGCCCAAGCTGATACATTTACACTTCCAGCAATTTTAATTTTTTGATTATCTAATAATTCAAAAGAAGGTTTATTAATAGATATATCTGCTCCCATATTTGCCTTTACTTCATTAATATCAATCATACTACTGGCAATCGCTGCAATAATAGAGCCTAGTCCTGGGACTACAGCTGCAATACCTGCCATTAACCAATCAAAATAGTTATCATAAGTGCCAGTTTCGAATGTTTTATTGACTGTCTTGGAGATGCTTTTAGGATACTTAGTATTAGCCCACCAGAAGTCAAAAACTCTATGCATAGCATTTTCACTAATGCCTATCCCAAGGTCAGAACCAGCTCTAAAATCTGTTAAATTTGTGATATTACCTCCATTGTAATCTAAGAAATTAACTGCTAAAGCTACTATATCATCTGTGGTTTTTATATTTCCCAGGTTTACAGTTATTTCTTTATCACACTCTGGAAGCTTTCCCGAATACAAAGGTTGAGTAAGTTCAATCGTTGAAATTTCTTCTGTTAACAACTTTTCCATTGCTGTTGCAAGTATCTGATTAAGCTTATTAGTAACTTTATTTGGTATAGGAGTATCATCAAACTCAATATTGACATTAGGATTTGATAAATCCAATTTTAATTGTTTTGTAGCTTGGTTAAACTTAGCAGAACCTAGAAATTTGATAAAAGTATCAATTTTAAGCTCAATACCTCCAAGTACAATAAAGGTTGCTGCAGCTGACCAGCTAATATGTAGAGCATTACTCTGTACAAAGTCTAAAATGGGCAAGCCAAAATCCAACTTATAGTCTATTTTAGTATAGTCTTTTAGGTCTTCTGGAATATTAGGAATTGGAAACTTATAAGAACCAGACTTTGATTTTGGAAATTTACCTGAATAATACGCTGCTGTTAATAGCTTGTTTACAAACCTTTCTTGAACTTCAACAGCGAGGTCATAACCAGCAGTATTCATTATACCCCTCCTCCATTAATACTTAACTTCTTTAGTATTCTTTTGTCTATCAAGCTTAACACTAACTTTAATGGGTCTACTCTCATTTAAAGTTTGAATAAGCTTTTTATCTTTGGATGGAAGCTTAACAATAGCTTGTTTCATTTTTTCTGAAGCCTCACTAACTATTTCTTTTTTTAAATCCTCAGAAACAATGCTGTCTCCTAAATTTTTATAATGATCAAGTAATTCTTTGATTAGTTTAGGATCTTCCTTCATTCTTGCTTGATACTTTTCCAGCATTTCTTTAGTTAAAGGTTTAAAGGTATCTCCCATTTAACTATCCTCCTTTTTTAATAGTGAACTCATTTTAAGGTCGAAGCATTTATAATCGAGTGGAGATTCTACTCCATTCGATTTAAAATTCCCGCCTACATTAACTCCCAGTGGTGGGATTAAAGCTAACTTCTGTACTGCAATGGTAAATTTATATGCTGTCACCAAAACTTTTATACTACTTATCAAATGAAATCTCAATTTGATGCTTCCTTCTGATAATAATCAACTACAGCTTTTTTAATCTCTTCTTCAAAATCCCGGGTAACAGTATAATTAATTGCCAATGGTGTTTTGGGATTTTCTTCAACTTTCTTGTTGTTAATGTCATCTGGAATTTCGATACCTTTGGATTTGTCAATATCATGTATTAAAACAGATGGAAGTAGAAAGGAGGGGTGATGTTACTACAGCTTATGTCATCTTTTTGGCTTCGGTAGCATCGAATTTTGTTAATGGTCATATTTTGTATGTAGATGGTAGACTTCTCGCTTACCTCGGAAAGCAGCCATAAATCAGAACATAATCATATGGAAACGCAAGTATAAAATTAATAAAGGTACTATAATCAATAATGATATACTCCCCTTGTAGAAGACAGTTAAAATAATAAAGCTGTTTTACTATAAGGGGAGCATTTCAAATTACTCAAATGTGTATTTTATCTTTTAATTCTTTTTATATATGTAGTATCTTATTTAAGAAGGGCATTGGCAATAAGCTTATCGAATTTTCGTATATCGACACCCTTCTGCAAATTTACCTTAATATGCCCTGCTCTTGTCCAAAGTTCTACTTCTGCATTAAGATCAAATAATTTTCCTGCATTTTCAGTAGACCACATATTAATGGTTGAATAGGGCAAGGAGTATACCTCCACTTTTTTGCCTGTAATACCTTGTGCATCCCTTACAATTAATCTCTTATTAGTAAATATCGCACTATCACGGAATGTCTTATACGCAGCGACTGCTACTTCACCTTCTACTAGTAAATCATTTATGTCATTAGGAACTGGACATTCTGATACTAATGTCCATGTTAAAATGTTGTCTGTTTCTGGCATAATAATTACCCCCTTTTTTTTAAGAATACCCTATCTCAGGGATTTATCGTATGGAATACCTTCTGCTTTCGGTGCCCTTGACTTCTTTGAAGTAAATGCAAGTACCAGCATTGTAGCCAGGTACGGCAGCATCTTGTAGTAGGTTTGATTGATTCCTAATTTACTTAGGAATGGTATCAATGAAACTGAGTATGCTACGGTTCTAAGGAATGCAAAAAACAGGGATGCAAAAAATATTCTTATTGGCTTCCATTGTCCAAAAATCATTACCGCTAAAGCAAGGAATCCAAATCCTGCTACTCCTGTATGTCCATTTACATTTCCATCCATAACTCCAACTGAGTAAAAAAATCCTCCGATTCCAGCTAGAATACCAGAAATACTTACACCTGCATATCTCATTTTGTAAACATTAATACCCACTGAGTCAGCAGCCTGAGGATGTTCTCCGCATGCACGAAGTCTAAGACCAAATTTCGTTTTATAGAACAAAATAACTGCAATTACAAGAAGTATTAAGCTAATCCCAACTGTAAGATATGTTCTTTGGAAAAACAATTTTCCAAGTAGTGGTATATTACCTAAAACAGGTATTTCCTTAATATAAAATTCCATGTCTGTGGTAATACCGTCACTCTTAAAGAACATTTTTGCAAATAACAGGATTGCTGCTGGAATAAGCATATTAAGGGAAGTACCAGTAATAACCTGGTCTGCCTTCATATTAACTGCTGCAAAGGATAAAAGCAGCGAGTAAATAACCCCTGCCAATGCAGCAATTAACATTCCCAAAAGCAGAACAGTTTGTGGATTCATACCTGCATTCTGGACAAAATAAACAAACAATGCACCAAAGAACGCTCCGAAAAGCATTATTCCTTCAAGTGCGATGTTTACAACTCCACTTGTTTCACTAAACATACCACCCAATGCAACAAGAAGTAATGGCATTGCTACAGGAAGCATATTTTGAACTAAATAGTATACCGTATTCATTATTTTGCCCCCTTTGCTTTATTATTAGAAACCCCATTTAAAACAACTTGTGCGGGTTCATCCTTTAATTTTTCATTAGTCCTATGACCCTTTGCGAGACGACCCTTGAAAAATCTAGCTATAGCTGAATTCATTATCATAGCAAAGGCTGAAAAATAAATAATAACAGCTATAACAACATCTATTATTTCTGGCTTATAACCTACAAGGCTTGCTAAAGTACCTCCACGCTGTATATGGGAAATAAACAACGCTGAAAAAACAATTCCAATAGGATGAGAATTTCCCAGTAGCGAAACAGCTATACCATTGAAACCATTAGCAGCAATAATATTAATAGGTTCATAGGTCATACTGCTTCCTGCTATAGCAGAAGGTGCAAGTATTGCAAATGCTCCCCCAAGCCCTGCAAGACCACCTGCTATTACCATTGTTATAATTATGTTTGTCTTGCCATTCATCCCTGCATAATCACTGGCATATTTGTTGAAGCCTGTAGCTTTTAACTCATAGCCAAAGGTAGTCTTCTGAAGCACGATGTATAGGATAATTCCAATGATTATTGCCAAAATGATTCCCAAATTTACATTGGACCCTTTAATCCCAAGGGAAGGAATTTGAACGCTGGCTGGTAAATAATTAGTTCTTGTTTGGGTGGATACATACATAACCGAACTTCCTTGGATAAGCATGTCCACCAAGTACATACCAATATAGTTAAACATTATTGATGTTATTACTTCATTTACATTCAAGAGAGCCTTGAAAATTCCAGGTATAAAACCCCAAAGCATTCCTCCCAGCATTCCAGCTAGAATGGCTACAATCCAATGTATTCCTGGTGGTAAGTGCCACATAAAGCCTACATAAAGAGCAAAAAACATACCCATTGTATATTGGCCTGAGGCTCCTATATTAAACAATCCCATCTTGAATGCAAATCCAACAGCTAGACCTGTCATTAATATCGGTGTTGCAAAGTAAAAGACATCCCATATACGTTTAAAGCCACCTAAGACTACAAATCGAAAGCCAGCTAAAGCATTTCCTGGTATTGCAATCATCATTACAAGAAATCCAAAAATTAAGCCAAGAAAAATAGCCATAAGCGCTGATGAAAACGAGGAAAATCCTCTGCTGTGTGCTATATTTTTCTTGTTAAATTTATTTATATACTGAATTGTTAATCTCCAAAAATGCTTGACGGAATGCTTCAACTTTTCAGAGTTAAATTTATTTTTATCCTGCATTGTTAATCTCCTTTACGATATCACGTTTTGCGCCTGACATGTAAAGCCCAAGCTCCTGAACAGTTGTTGTCTTTGGATCAAGTTCTCCGACAATCTCTCCTTCATACATAACCAAAATACGGTCACTTACATCCATGACTTCTTCCAGTTCCAATGATACAAGTAATACTGCCTTACCTGCATCACGCCTTGCAACAAGCTGCTTGTGTATATACTCTATAGCACCTACATCCAAACCTCGAGTAGGTTGTACTGCTACCAGGAGCTCATGATCCTTGTCAATTTCTCTTGCTATGATCGCCTTTTGCTGATTACCTCCAGACATACTTCTTGCTGGAGTTACTGGTCCTTGACCACTTCTAACATCATATTCATTTATAAGCTTCTCAGCATATTTTCTTACTGCATCAAACTTGATGAATCCTCCCCTTTGGAATTCTGGCTGCCAATATCTCTGAAGCACCAGATTTTCTTCAAGTTTGTAGTCCAGTACAAGACCATGTTTGTGCCTATCTTCTGGAATATGGCTCATACCCCTTATAGAACGCTGTCTGATGGATGCTATAGTAATATCGTGATCACATAGGGTAATGCTACCTGAACTAACCTTCTCCAACCCTGTCAATGCATGGACAAATTCCGTCTGTCCATTTCCATCAATTCCTGCAATGCAAACTATTTCACCTGCTCTAACATCAAAAGATACATTTTTCACTGCATTATTTTTATGGTTTTTGGAGGCTACAGTAAGATTTTTGACTGAAAGAATTACTTCCCCAGGTTCCATTTCTTTCTTATCCACATTGAAGCTTATATCACGACCTACCATCATCCTTGAAAGCTCTTCCTTTGTTGTATCCTTAACATCCACAGTTCCGATGCATTTACCTTTACGAAGAACTGTACATCTGTCTGCAACTTCCATGATTTCATTAAGCTTGTGGGTAATGAAAAGAATAGATTTACCTTCTTTTGCAAATCCCCTCATAATCTGGAGAAGCTCCTTGATTTCCTGTGGAGTCAAAACAGCTGTAGGCTCATCAAAAATCAAAATCTCGTTATCTCTGTATAACATTTTGAGAATTTCAACTCTTTGCTGCATTCCTACTGTGATATCCTCAATTAATGCATTGGGGTCAACTTTGAGTCCATATTTTTCACTAAGTTCCACAACCCTTTTTTTTGCTTCCTTCTTTTCAAGAAAGCCCATCTTGTTAGGTTCAACACCAAGAATGATATTCTCAAGCACGGTAAAAATCTCCACCAGCTTAAAGTGTTGGTGAACCATTCCAATCCCCAGTGCATTAGCATCATTAGGGTTGTTAATCTTAACAACTTCTCCGTTCTTTCTTATCTCACCATTTTCAGCTTGATAAAGCCCAAAGAGCACGCTCATAAGAGTGGACTTCCCAGCACCGTTTTCCCCTAAGAGGGCATGTATTTCACCTTTTTTTAATTTTAGGGTAATATTATCATTAGCAATAATACCCGGGAACTCTTTTGTAATATTCAGCATTTCAATAATATAATTTTCCACTTTAACCTCTTCTTATTAATTATATTTTTTATTTTTTTACACTATTGGATTACCAAATAAATTTAGATACAGAAAATGGAGGAAAACATAAGCCTTCCTCCATTAACATAATCTTACTTGCATAAGGTTTATGCCAATATGGCGGGTAATTTATTTTTTATCTTGTAGTAACTACAACTTTTTTAAGACTTAATCCATTTGTAAGCTCAGCTGCAGTAGCAATTCCTGATGCATCCTTAACATCAATTTCACGCTTTGGTGCAACGCTTCCATCTACAAGTTTAGCATATATTGCATCATATGCTTCCTTGTTAAAGGATTTAAATCTATCAAATGCATTACCACTTTCATCGCCAATTATAATAGTTGGAAGTCCAACACCATCATTAGCAGCATTTAAATATGTGGTCTTTCCAGCAAATTTAGTCCAATCGTTTGTCTTATATATTGACTCAAGAACACTAACTACTGATGCTTTTAGACCTTTCATAGCTGATGTTATTACAGTATCGCTATCATATCTTTGGTCAGTGTCAACACCAATAACCTTTGTTCCTGCTTCTTTAGCTGCTGACATAACGCTTTTACCAACTGAACCACCGCATGCAAATATTACTTCTGTACCTTCCTGGTACATTGTTTTAGCAGTTGCTTTATTTGTATCAGTTTCTGCAAAGTCACCAGTATAATGATATGTTGCCTTTATAGCTCCATCACCAAGTCCTAACTCTTTAGCAGCATCTTCAGCTCCCTGAAGATATCCATAACCATATGCCTTTACAGCTGGTACTGCCATACCACCCATGAATCCAAGCTTAGTATATCCATCCTTAACTGCAGCATAACCTGAAAGATATCCTGATTGTTCTTCGTTATACATTATACTTGCAACATTTCCCTTAATATCAGGATCAAAAGATTTTGCTTTATGAGGTGCTCCATCAAGAAGAATAAACTTAACATCTGGATATTTTGTCTGTGCTTCGTAAACTGGAACCTCAAACAGGAATCCTGGTGTTACAATTACTTTTGCTCCACCTGTTACTGCAAGATCAATCGCTGCTAGATAACCAGCATCTGATGCTTCTTCAGGTTTGATATATGTATGTGAGATTTTTGCATCCTTTGCAAAAGCAACAACACCTTCCCAGGAACCCTGGTTAAATGATTTGTCATCGATATTACCCTTATCAGTAATAAGTGCAATTTCATTACCACTTTTGCTTGTGTCAGTACCTGCATTAGTACTTTCATTTTTGCCGCAACCAGTTAAGCCCATAACTACTAACATGATTGCTAAAACAAAGGTTAGTAATTTTTTCATTTTATTCCCCCCTAATTTGTTCAGTATTCTAATAACTTTGAATTAATTATAACCTTTTCATGTCAAATATTCAACCACTATGTTGAATGTTTTGTAATATATGTCTGTATTATAAAGTGACATTTCTGAAAAAAACGTACCGCTAATTCTTAACAATTATAAAAATATTTCTAAGTTAATATTTATTGTAATTTTACTAATATATATAAGTCAAAAATTCTATTACATTCTGTCTTTTTAAACATCCTAAGGTCGTACCAATGTAGTAGGGCTGTTTAAAAAAACAAAATGTAAAGAATTTTACGACTTATATATAGCACCCATATTTTAAACCTCATTTCTCTTTCATCCATTAATTTTTCTCACTAATTACTCTGTTTCTTTATAATTTAAGTGTTACAAAGATATATTCCTATGCATATATTGGCATTGTGATTATTTTTGAAACAGGTAATTAACATTAAGCAAAATACAGATACAAGAAATTTGCAATTTTATCTCGATTTCACTAAGATACTAAATTTTCTTAAAATTCTGGTGCAATAATCGTAGAAAGCAATTTTAACCATAAAATTATATGAACTATTTATAACTGTTTTGGTGGTGATATGAAAATGAGATTTATAATTTTAAGTGATTCTAAGGGAAAAGAAAATGGTATCAACAAAAAAATACTAACAAAACTTTTAGAGGAAACTTGTAAACTATCTCCTAGTCCTGAATGTATTGTATTATGCGGAGATAACGTTGCAGGTAGCAGTGTGGAAAAAGTATTAGCTGGTCAACTTCAGGAGCTAAGAAATGTAATACAAAAATATCATTATGGAAAACCTATAATTCCTATAATAGGCAACCACGAAGTCAATAACAAACCTAAAGATGATAGATATGAAAGAATTTTCAGCAGAACTTATAGTGATATACTCCCTAATACGTATCTTGATGGTTATAACAAAACCGTATTCTATATAGACTATGAAGATATCAGATTTATAGTATTAAATGCCTATCATTTTGAGGAAATAAACAGAATCATAAATAGGCAGCTTTCATGGTTTAAGGAAGTAGCTTCTACAAATATAAAATATAAGATTGTTTTTGTACACTCACCCGCTTTTCCTACAGGCGCGCATTTAGGGAGTTGTTTGGACTTATATCCCGAGAATAGAGATGCCTTTTGGAAGATTGTTCAGGACTACAATATAGATATAATCTTCTCAGGCCATGAACATAATTATTCAAGACGAAAAATAGAGTATAAGAAAGATATCTATCAAGTTATTACAGGCGGCAGTGGAGAAAAGCTTAGTAATAAATTTAAGGATAAAAAGGGAGTAATAATAGCTCCTATAGCTAAATATCATTTCACTATAGTCGATGTAGCTTCAAATGGCATTGTAGTTTCCGCCATCAGTTCTAAAGGAAAGCTTCTGGATAAATTTAGAATAGATAAATTCTAGATTTATCAATGGATTATGATACTTTATTAAGAAAGTTAGAAGCATTTAAAACAAAAGAAACTTCTATGCTACCGCTCATAATCATTACAGAATTGTTTATAAGCTTGAACGCCTATTTTAAACCATGTTATGATTTCATTGTGGAAATCCAATGAGAGTTATCATTTCAATTTAAACATTATTTAAAAGTAAAATAAAACTTGAAGTAAGGTCAAATTCACTTACATGAACAATAAAAATAAACATATTAGATAAGAGGTGCTAGATTTTATGAATGCTTTTATAAAAAAACACGAGTATAACTATATAAGAAGATGTTTAAATGATTTAAATAATGCCTTCAGAAGCTGTATAGACATTAAAATTGTTGAAGCTACTAAATCATATATACAAGATAAAATATTAAATCTTTTTACTAATTTATCGGAAGAAGAAAGCGCTATACTTGATATTAGTAAAATAAGTGACTCCTTACACATCGAAAGGTATTTAGCTAAGCTAAATGAGTATGTATACGGAATGCCAAACATTACAAATGCACAAATTAATAGATTATTTAAAAAGGAAAAGAAATTTAAATTACCATCCCAAAAAGCACAAGACTCAAAGAATGTATATTTAGGTTGGATTGATGAATCCATCAGGAAATTATTTGTAGCTTATAATATGAATGGTAAACTTATAGGCATGGCATGTAGAATCACAAATAATAGCTCTAAAAACACCCGTATATGTGCACTTTGCAATCATGTAAGTGAGAAAAATGAAGTAGCCTTTGTTTCACCTATCTGTAAAACAGATAATACTGGACAAGGTGCCTATAGGTCAATAGGCTTTGATTTATGTTTAGATAGCCAGAAGTGTAATGAGCGAATTGAATCTACTGAAAAGCTCGAAAAAATTTTAATGAATGTTAACAATATAAAGTAACAGTAATATGCATATCCATACCCTCTCCACAGGCTGAATATTATTGAAATCTATCAGCCTAAAGCATCTTATATCATGCTTTAGGCTGTATTCTATTAACTGATATTCATAAAAATTGGGGCAGTTAATTCTGTTTAAACGTCACTGTGGTATTCGTGAAATATTTCTATTCTTCATAACAAATAATAGGCGTTCCATCTTCTATATTATCAAAAATTTTTTCAGCTAAATATAAAGATACATTTACACAGCCATGGGTTCCATTTCTCTTATATATGTTTCCCCCAAAGGAATACCTCCAGCTTGCATCATGTATACCAATATTGCCATAAAAAGGCATCCAATAAGTAACTCCAGCTTCATAGTCTGGTCCTACTAAAGTTGCTCCTTTTTGCTTGTAATTAAGCATATAGGTTCCAGTCACAGTAGAATATCCTTTATTAGGATTTCCTGTTACTACAGCACCTTGAGTTACAAGCTTTCCATGTTTATAAAACCATAAATGCTGTCTTGTTATATTGATTTCTATATAAGTATTGCCGATCTCATCTTCACCCCTAGGTAAAGACCTCTGAGAATATATAGGTTCCTTTTCAAGCACATTTCCATGTTTTATATTTTCTAATAATGCATTTACTTCATCATCCCGATTAATTTTCCATCCATAAAGTCCACCCTTAACTTCTATTACTTTACCTAAAGAGGTTTTAAAATTTCTCGCAATTCCAACTGTATCATATTTTCTACTCAAGCCTTTAACATACCTCATAACAGCTATTTCATTTATTGCAACATCTAAATTTTCATCAACACTAAGCCATTCATTTATTATATTTCCATCTAATATTTCATTTTCACTTCCAAATATATAATTGATTTTTGTTTTTACATACCCATTTAGTATGTTATTAGTTTCAGGAGTTTTTTTTGAATTTATAATGTACTTTGGATTTTCATAACAAAGCTTTTCATTTAAATCTAGTTTTGCTTCTCCCTTTAATATGCTCATTTTTATAGCTTCTTTTAATTTATCTTTAATTATCTTATTCCCATATATTTCTCTAATCACCTCATATGAACCATTCAAATATTTAAAACTTACATTTTGAGGTTCTATAATATTTTTATTTAAGCAGCTTAACTCATTAATTTTCTTATCTAAATCACCTTCATTATAAATATATAAATCATCCACATAATATTTTTGATTCCTAAACAGGGAGATTATCCACTTATGTGGATTTTTCTTATAAAAAATTTTAGAAATACTATTTCTTTCATTATATTGCATTCCTATATCCTGTCCTGTAATATTTTCTACTTTCCCATTTCTTTCAATCAGCAGGAGCCTATAATCCTTAATATAATTTCTGATTATACCCTCTGCATCATTATGTGCTTTTAATGAGACATTTGCTTCGTTTATTACTGTATTAAAATAAAAATGGTTAACAAAGTATATTGAAATAAATAAGTACATTAGTAAAATCGAAGCTATTAGAATAATAATTTTTCTTGCATCCCTACTTAAATAAAGCTTTTTTATATTAATACTCTTCATGCCAATTGACACCTTTCATCGAAAATACTTACATTTAAGCAAAACAACTAATTTAAAATATGCTTGTATTTTTAGTTTTAAAACCTTTTTATAGATGTCATCTATAAGTATATATTTATTTGTTTTTTTACTTATGAACAACAAGAATAATTTAATGCAAATACCAATAACTACAGCACAATATGAATAATAGGACATCCACTCAGAAAGTATTCACTAAGTGGATGTCCTATTATATTAACAATGGGAGTTAGTTTGAAACATCGGGCAATCTTTTCTCCATACTCATTATCTGTTTTTTGCACAACATGATAAAACATACAGCATTAAGTATAATTCCACACAGAATAAATAACAAACCAATACCTCTTCCCGGGCCTGTACCTATTAAACTTCCAATAAAGTTAGAACCTATACTACCATCGTTTTTCATAAGAGGTTCAAATACATTATCTGCAAGAGGACCTGCTAAAATACATGCGATTGGTGTTATAGACTTTAATACAGCAGACATTAGGGCTCCTACTCTTCCCAATACAGAGGCTTCGATCTTCATTTGAACTAAAGATTGAAGCAAAGTGTTGGCATAGGGCACTGGAATCATGAATATAAAAAATCCTAATGCTATAACATACCAGCTTATCGATATACCTGAAATAACAAGTCCAATACCTGAGATAATTAACATCATAAATAAGGTTTTTATCTTTTTATTTGTGTTAGGCAAAATTCCCGACAATACGCCTCCAAGCACCATAGCTAAACCATACACTGCTTGCACAGTCCCATAAATGGACGAGTCATAATTGGATAAAACAAGAGGTCCTATCAAAATTATAGAGAGGTTTGCAATAAAATTAAGTATTGAAAATGATACTAATAAACTTATAAAGCCTTTTTTCTCGATTAAATAATTCCATGCAAATTTCAAATCTCCCATTGCCGTATTAAACATAGATTTTTTCTCTTTTTCTAGCTCCGGCTGTGGAATTTTTACAAAAAGAATCGTAAATATAGCAAAAAAGAAAGAAACAAAATCAATTGTTAAGAGGCCGCTCAAGTTTATAATCGGAAATAGTGCACCTGCTAAAATCGGTGCAAGCATACCTTGGCAAGCCTGTGAAAACTGAAGCATTCCATTAGCTCGGCTTAAATGTTTTGCTGGAACAAGCATTGGAATTGAAGCATTAAAAGCAGGCCCTTGAAAAGTTGAAAGTATGGCTGAAATAAACAGAATCGGATAGACCATCCATACATGCATTAAATCAAAAAAAAGCAGAACCGCCATTAAAAGCTTTAAGAGTGCATCCAAGGAATCTGTCATCATAATTATAACCTTGCGTTTTTTTCTATCAGCAAAGGATCCCGCAAGAGGTGCAAAAATAATTGTCGGTAGAATCGAACATAGAAAAGACATTGCAAATGGCGTTGCACTGCCTGTTTTAATATAAATCCAAACTGATAAACCAAATGCTGAAAGACCAGAGCCAAGCAAAGAAACAAATTGTCCCAACCAAATGATAGTAAATTTTTTTAGACTTCTATCTTCATATGTAACGGGGCTTCTTTCCATAAAACTTTTCTCCTTTACCCAATGAATTTGATTCTAAAATTATTGTACTCACTATTATTATTATTTGTCAAAACATATTTTACATAATTTACCTCTAACTCAGTAAATTTTTATTTGAGATGATTAGACTAATTAGATAATGTGATCATATTTTCTCATAATCTCATCAGGCAGATATATTACAAAACGGCAAAGTAATCCACCACCTAAAACAGAACTTACAACTTCTCCATCAAGTGGAGTATCAAGTACTGCTTCCCAAAAGATTTTTGTATGTCCGAGGCTGCAATTACACAGGGTATTTGAAACAGCTCCTTCTTTTTGTAGAATAGATCTGCGAGCAAATTGGCAATGGCAGGCATAATATCTTTTTTTATTAATATCAGTTTCTTTTAGATATTTTTGTGTTTCACAAGGAATAGCAGTTGCTGCAATTGTATTATTATCCCTTGCTCCATATAAAAGGAATGGCTGATCCATCACAAACTGTAACACGGATTCATCAATAGGCTGCCCGTGAAAGAATTCTCCCGATTTTGCTGCATGAATAAATCCATCAAGATTTTCTCTACGCATAGCTGAACAGAAAATATCAATATCATTGTACTGCAAGAATTTTTCTCTTGCCCATAAAAAATCGGAATGTTTCAATCCATGTTTGACATTACAAAATATTTTTTTACAGGTTTCTGAATCAATTGAATTATCAAATCGCTTAAGTAATTCTCGTGTTGTATAATTGAGGTGTTCTGATTCCATATTGTCTTCAGGCACTTCAATACTTGTAGTTATTTCTTTCCACTTCTCTTGACCAAGCACTTTTATGGTTTCTTCTTTTAAAGTTTCCATAACATTTACTTTATCATAAGGTATCTGATTAATGCCAGATATAAAATCAAGCTTGCTCATGAATATCCCTTCCTTTTCTTATAAGTACTTTTTAAAATTTACATGAAACTCTTCCATTTTAATATAAGCATTATTATTACAATAACAATCATTGAGATTTTTAATGTGGATTGCTTGTTGAATAAATAACTCTGATACATTATCAATGTCACTTTCTGTTATTTTTCTGATATCCATAAAATCAATCCTCCATATCAAATTTAGTAATGTGTACTATATGTCAAGTATACTTTTCAGAGATTAACTTGTATAACAATCGAAAGTTGTTTTCCTAATATTTATAACACTAAAAATCAACTTATAGTTGTTTCTATATTTTAAATTTCCATAAACACCAATTTATTTACAATTTTTTGTTAATCACCTATAATAAAATTATTACACAAGATGGAGGTTTCATCTATGATAGATAAAACAGAGGTAGGCAAGAAGATATTTACTGTACGCAAAAAGATGGGAATAACTCAAGAGAAGCTTTCAAATCTGGTTAATGTAACACCTCAAGCTATATCTAAATGGGAAAAAGGTATTACATTACCAGATACTTTTCTTCTGCCAAAATTGTCTGAATTGTTTAATGTAAGTATTGAGGAGATACTTTGTATAAATACCAAAAATAATCCTAGCATTCAAGGACAAAACAGCTCTGTTATGTTACCTGGTATTAAGTACCATCCTTGCACACCGCCTCTTGTTGGTTGCATAAAATCTAGCCTTGATTACCTCGGTATTCATGTGTCAACTGGATGGATATCAGCTCCCTATGCTTTTATGATGAATATAAACTCTAAAGTTTCATTTATGGGAGCAGAATTTTGGGATGATAAAGGCTGTTTTGATGAGTTAATTCGTAATTGTGGCGGGATACATGAATATTTTAGTGGATATATATGTGAAAGTAATATTGAACAAAAGCGTAAGGAAGCATGGGACATAATCCGTGATTCAATAAGCAAGGGGTTCCCTTGTTATGCTTGGGAAATGGATAAGCCCTTATACTACCTTATTGCTGGGTATGACAAGGTAGGTTATTATTATATTGATCAAGAGTCCATGAAAATTGCAGGACCTAAACCATTTGACGAGCTTGGTAAAAGTGAATGGGGTGTACTGGAGGTTCATATCATACGTCCTGGCAACATTTCCGATAACCTCAAAACCCTTAAAGATATGTTTGAATATGCGGTAAGTGTTAACAACCCCGACATCTATCCTCCCAACCCTGGATATACAATGGGCACCTGTGCTTATCAAGTATGGTGGGAGGCACTTTCTAATGAAACTTTCGATTATTATGGAGTTGCTTATAATGCTTCATTCTGGGCAAAGTGCAAAAAACTAGCTTCATTATTCTTACAAGAAGCTAAATTACGTGTAGGTATTATGAACGATATATTTGATCGTGCAATCTCAAATTATGAAAATACTGCTGCATCATTAATGCAATTATCTAATATGTTTCCATTAAGCAAAATTCTTGATTCTAATATTACTGAAGAGCAGAAGGAAAAAGCAGTAAAATTACTAAAAGCTGCACAAAAAAGCGAAATGAACGGTTTATTAGAAATAAATAATCTACTTATGGAAATATACAAAATATGGTAGGAATTTTGTACTATTAATCTGTTACACACTATTCTCTATATAAATTACCCAAAATTTTATGTGTCTCGTTCTATAAAGTAATGTTGTTAATCATAATTAAAATAACTCATCAAGCAATATATAATATCTTATTAATTTCATATCTGGCTTAAATTTAAGATTTTTTAAAAATCTATCTGTATATTCTGATGGGAAGTCCAAAAGTTCACGTATACACAATGCAACATCTTGATGTCTATCAGCAATACCGCCGCGACCCATATCTATGTATCCTGTTATCGAGTTTCCATCAGAAAAGAAATTATTAAGGCAATAATCACCATGGCTAAATACCAATATTTCTTTTGGTTTATTTTTCACTAAATACTCATACGCTTCATCTGTATTGTTAATGCCCTCAGTGTATTTATTATGATCTACTTCTGTATAAAATCCCTTATCTATACGTTCTTTTGCTTTTTTCAGTTTATAATCAATTGTGCTGTCAAATTTGCATTCAGATACATCAAGCTTTTGTAATTGATTTATTCCATCTGCTGCAAGCTTAATTAATAAATCAGGATTGCTTCTATATAAATCATCTTCCAGCATCAGACCTTCTGCCTTTTCAAGCAGCATATAGGCAGTATCATTTTCAATTACTCTACATATAATCTTTGGTACTGGTAGTTTACCTTGAAGCCATTGATAAACATTATATTCCCTCTCTGTCTCACTAGATACCTTTTCTATCTTTAGGTATAATTCTTTATTTTGTTCTGTGCATTTAATTACCTTTGCTTTTGACATTCCTTCATGATCATTTTGTAACTCCATATCTTTGATATATTTCTGTATCTTCTCTGGTAAATACATCCCAATCCGCCCTTTTCTATTATTTTTTCTATGCAATATTTTATTAATTCCTTTTATTAACTTATTTTTTATTCTTAATACGATTATTACATACTTTTCTACAAAAAACAAAGAACAGATTACTGCTAAATCCTACAGTAATCTGTTCCTTAATTCATTTATTTTCCATTAATACTTTTGGGTTACTTTTGATTCCCTTTACTCAAGTTTGCCATAAATTTCACTAATTGTTCCTGACGTAATAAATGCATCTATTTGTTCTTTTTTAATAAATTCCATAAGATAAGAAAATTCATTTTGTGCCATTAAACTTTGAATTTCATACTTATCCTCAGCAACATATAAAACAAAATTTTGCCACAAAAACTTGTACCTGCACCTACATCCTTTCAATTTGATGATAAATTGCAGATATTTTGCTCACATTAACTTCCAGACTATATTTTTTAACTATCATATTAATATTATTTTTATGTATTTCTGTACACAATTGCTGATTCTTTAGTAGTTTCAATATTGCATTTGCAAATTCTAATGTGCTTCCAGGGTCATATATAAACCCATTAAAACCTGAGGATATTACAGTTGGTATACCTCCAACATTTGTGGAAACAATGGGTAACCCATATGACATACCTTCTAAAATTGACATAGGTAATCCCTCATTATAAGAGGGAAGAAAATATATTTTACTTGTATTTAATAATTCATATTTTTGTTTATTATTTATCCATCCAGTTAGTTCTATATTTTTATCCAAATTATTTTCTTTTATTATTCTTTTTAGTTTATCTACTTCGCCATTTCCACAGAGGATAAATCTGACATTAGGCACATATTTTATTACTTCCTTTACCACATTTGGTATGTCATAAGCTCCTTTTCTAATTCCTATATATCCCAAAAACAAAACGACATTGTCTCTGTTTTCAGCAGCAGTTATGTTACTTGGAACAACTGAGAAGTTTTCTACAATTTCTATTTTTGAACCATCTATCACTTTTTCAAACTTATCCTTCCATTCTTTTGAGAGCACTATAATTTTGTAACACATTAAATAAATTTTATATATAAGCTTTTTCTTTTTAGATGTCGCCTTAGTATAAAACTTATCAAATTCAGCCCCATGAATATGGTTAATAATTGGAATAGCAAACAACTTCCCTATAATTATAAAAAACATCTTCCTGTAAAAACTCGCTCCAAAAGATGAATGTATGTGTATAATATTGGGTCTATTAAAAGTGCATATCCATATAAATTTTATATAAGCTAATACAGCAACTATAAATTTCTTTAGTTTATTACCATCTTTATAAGATGATACATATGTAATATCATATTCCTTAATCAATGATGAATTTAGATAACCAGAAACTACTGTAGCAATTCCACCCATTACTTTGGGATCTGGGCCTACCATGCATATTTTATCTTTCAAAAGCACCTCTCCCCTTAAAGGCATTTTTCTCCTTAAACATCTAGTCAGCACCAGTAATTATGATGCCCATAGAGCCTTTAGAACTTATTTTAACAGCAGGTACCCCAGCGATTGTAATATTAGGTTCAGTAAATGATTTATTTACAACTGCATTTGCTCCTATAGCAATTCCATTTGCAATTTCTATTTTCCCATACATTTTAACTCCCGGGCCAATGTAAACATTATCCCCTATGATTGGTGCTCTATAATCATAACCGGCCTCAGTCCCTATATTTACGCCATTATGAATTCTGCAATTTTTCCCTATTTTAGCACCAGGGCTGATTATTATTCCCCTATGGGCCAATGACACCCCCGGCCCAATCACATTTAATGGTATCTCAAAAGATAATCTTATACTTAGTCTGTGGTATTTCCATCTTAGGAATAAATAAAATGGTTTCCACACAAATGACTTTTTACAATTCATATAATATTCAATTTTCCGCATTAATCTTTCGAATTTCCAAATTTCGTCCCTGAATATTATAGGTCTCTTTCTTTTTATACCTAAACTTTTTTTGTCAGCATTTAAGTAGTTAATATAATCTTCCTTTGAATTAATCATATTCTTCATCTCCTTAAAACAAAATTCATTAACAATGAGCAATTATTTTTGCTATGATTTTTCATCTGCGCAATCCTAGGAATTACCTACGGCATTAGTACAAGAGGTCTTCCAATTGAATAATATTTAAATCCCATTTCAGAGACTTTGACAGGGTTATATATATTTCTCAAATCAAAGAAGTAACTATCCTTCATTGATTTTCTTATTTTATCAAGATTAAGATTTCTGAACTGATTCCATTCCGTAATTATAACAAGAGCATCTGCATCTTTAACTGCAATATATTCATCATCACAATAGGTTATTCTATCCTTTATATCTTCAAATCTCCATCTAGCTTCCTTAAATGCCTGTGGATCATAGACTTTAAAAACAGCACCCCTTTTATAAAGCTCTTTTATTATTGTCAACGCCGGTGCCTCTCTCATATCATCTGTTTCAGGTTTAAATGCCAGTCCTAAAACACAAATTGTTTTCCCTTCAACACTTCCCATTATATTTGTGATTTTATTTATCATTCTGAACTTCTGATTATCATTTGCTTTTATAGTTGAAGCAATAATTGAAAGTTCACAGCCATAATCCCTTCCAATTTTCAACAATGCTTGTATATCCTTAGGAAAGCAGCTTCCACCATAGCCAGGTCCTGCATGCAAAAACTTAGGTCCTATTCTTCCGTCCATTCCCATTCCCTTTGATACATGCTGTATATTTGCTCCTACCTTTTCACAAAGCTCGGTCAACTCGTTAATAAAGGTAATTCTAGTTGCCAAAAAAGAATTAGAAGCATATTTTATCAATTCCGCAGTTTCTATATTAGTTATAAGAAATGGTGTTTCATTCAGGTATAAGACTCTGTATACTTCTTTCATTATTTCAATCGCCTTCTCAGACTCAGCACCTAGCACAACCCTATCCGGATGGGTAAAATCTCTAATAGCTGCACCTTCCCTTAAGAATTCAGGATTTGAAACTAAATCAAAATTGAATTTTTCTCCCCTTTTCTTTAATGCTTCACTTATAATCTTTTTTACCTTTTGGCCTGTTCCTACTGGTACGGTTGACTTATCTACTATAACCTTATAGCCATTCATATATTTTGCAATATCCCCTGCTACCTGCATAACATACTGCAAATCTGCACTTCCATCCTCTGCAGGAGGCGTTCCTACTGCAATAAATATTACCTCATTTTCCTCTACAGCTTTTTTTATGTCTGTTGTGAAATTCAACCTTTTATAGTAAATATTTTTTTCAACCATACTGCTAAGCTCCGGTTCATAAATTGGAATTATACCTTTTTTAAGCATATCAATTTTATCTTTGTTGTTATCAACGCAGGTTACCTCCATACCAAAATCAGCTAAGCATGTTCCGCTTACAAGGCCTACATATCCGCTACCAATAATAGCTATCTTGTTCATAAAATCACCCCCTTAATCAATCTTTACCGTGGTATGCATTATATCCAGACATTTATATCCCGAAGAAAATACAAACCAGATATAAGGTGAAAAATACGACCTGCTAAAATATAATGAAATAACAACATATATGGTATATGAGAAAATAAAAACCAAAATTGGATTTTCCTTTTCCCTATAAAAGCATATACTCATTTTGACAAGCAAGTAAGCACTGAGGAATAAAACAAGTATAAATACAATAAGTCCATATTCAGCCCAATAGGATTTAATGCTATGTATATACCCACCATGTTTTTGATCTCTTTCTACTTCATAAAGGAACTTTCCAAAGAACCAATTTTTCCTGATTGTTTCTTCGCCCATAGTTTTAAGCAGTTTTCTGCCTTGAAAAGATCCATCTCTTTCACGATCAGTTAAAAGGACGCCCATGCGATTATCTCGGTTATTGATACTTGATGCTGTCAAATTATCCTTAAAACTATACAGTGCAATAAATGTAACAAATAGCATCAAATATATTATTGATAACTTTTTCTTCGAATTGATGAAGTATTTCAACCAAATAGCAAATATTATTAGTGTAAACATGTAAAGTGAAGTTCTTGATAATGTAAGGGTAAGTAACAATATACCTGAAACACTGGTTAAAATTTTTAAGTATTTATTTTTTATTGTAGAAATAATAAATAAAGTAGCCATCGCAAATCTATCAGAAAAAGATAGATAATCAAAATTTTCATCAACAATGTTTACCCCATGTCCCATGATTGACATTTTGGTTATGTCAAAACCAAATCCACTATTCTGTATTGTCATAAAAATAATCAAAAACACAAAAATCAGATATATTATATATGTTATATTTTTAATCGCCCTATTTTGTAAAATCCTATGGAAAAACACAGCATAATTGCCTACAACCCACAGGATGATATAATTGCTGCCAACAATTTTAAGAAAATAAATATACATTTGGTAGCCATTTATAATTGGTTTATATTTAATAGAAAAGAAATACAAAACTTGTATTAAAATAATAATCAACAGTGTTATTGATACTAATAGCTGCAAATCAATTTTTATCCTAATTTTTACTTTATTATTTATATTGGTCACAAACAATATTGACAGCATTAGTAATGCAGTTTCACTCAGATGTGTAAATTGTGTACCTGTAATATACCTGCTTAAAAGCAAATCCATTGGTTGTATAAAAAAATACATAATAAAAATAAAATACATAATTAGTATGTTAAAATCTTTTTTAGCTGCCGCACAATTTGTTTTTTCCATAATCGGCTCCTTATTCAGATGATTCTGTAACTATCATCTGTACTAAGTTATGCAGGACCATTTTCCTTATTAAGCTCAAATACATCATAAAGCATTGGAGAATTGTTAATTTCAGCTACACAGGCTCCAGGTGTAAATGTCATTTCCCCAAATATAACTGTATCATTATAATCATACAAATCTACTCTTACAAACGGGAAACCCCTGGATAGTTTCCGGCAATACTCCAACATCTCATTAAAGCATACTGGTTTATTCTGAATAAAATCTTTATATTTCATACTTTCTCCTATATCTAAAACATTCCAGTCAAAATCCACAAATACTCTCACCATATCACTTTTTCCAGGTACATGCTGGGATATATATAGAAGCTTAGGTTCTCCATTGCCGCAATAGAAGCGGTAATCCCTTGGAAAATATCCCTGTCTTGTTTCAAGGTATTTCTCGCAGACAATTTTCTTCTGTGCATATTTATAGTGTAATTCTGAGCACTGAAGATGATATTTCTTTTTTCCCCACTTTTTCAAAGTTTTCACTGCCTGTTTTATATCAAATGTATTTTTATCACTGCATACCAAATTGTATCCTGAACCAAAATTCCATTTCAGGACAAATTTATCTGGCAAGTCATCCCAATTAATCTGGTCAGGTGAATCCCATACTCCCAATAGTGTATTTAAAATATTACCGCAACTACATTTCTTTACATATTGTCTTACCAAATATTTATCTGCACATTGTATTACCAATGGGTTATGGGCATAAGAATTCAATTTTAGCCACATAAGTTTTTCATTAAGGGTAATCGGATTTTTCAAATCTAAAGCTTTTTTACAACTTTTTTTATATATCACTTTACTATTAAGTATTGGAGAAAATAATGTTATAACACTATTAAATAGGATATCTGTATTATGGTACATATTTCTTATAACCTTTGAGTGTTTTAATATTTCTTTAATTGCCATACCATTCTCACCCCATTTATCCGATAATATTCTGGTTATTGTAAGTTTTTTAACTCTTTTTTTATGTTCGTTATAATACCAGTCAATAAATCATCCTTTAAAATCCAAAGACAAAGGAAACTCAAAATAATGTAAATCATACCTCCAACTATTATTTCTACTGCTATGGTTGTGATTGATATCCCCAATGCTCTTGCAATAATTCTAATAAAAAGATACATTACTGCACCTATTACAATATATAAAGTAACTTTATTTAAGTACATTCTGATCGGTATACTTTTCCTTACTGATAACGCCTGAACTATGGCAACACTTGCTTCTGCACATATTGTCGCCACAGCTGCACCTACCGCACCAAACTTTGGTATAATAAGTATATTCATTATCAGATTAACTATTGCTCCAATAATAATAGAAATTACAAAAATTTTATCTTTGTTATTAGGAATTAAATATTCTGTACGAACAACATTACCCAAGGAGATAAACAAAATAATAGGTGAAAGAGATGTTATAATTCCCCCACAGGCAGCAAATTTTTCTCCATAGAAAATCAATGCAAACTCTGGTGCTATACCAGCAATACCAAAAGTTAGCGCCGGAGCGAGAAACGCAATAAACTGCAGGGAATACTCTAAATATTTTCGGCTTTGCTCAATATTTTTATTTGCTGCCAAGTTTGACATTTTAGGGAGCATCACTGTCCCAAGTGCCATTATAATACCCATAGGTATATTAATAATTTTTTCAGAATTATCATAAAACCCAACCTGTATTATGCCACTCATTCTACCCAGCATGATTTTATCCATAATCTTATAAAGACTAAGAGCAATAATTGGAATAAACAATATGAAATTAGGAATTATGTGCGTCTTTATTATCTTAATTTCAGGCTTTTTAAAATAAACAAATTGTTTCAAAAAAGGCCATAGTGCAAGATTGCTTATCATTATTCCGCCAGTACATATCAAAGTATACAGCCAAAGGTCCTTTGCTGATTTTACAAATATGAAGATCAATCCTACTGAAAGCAATTTTATAGCTGTGTTTCTCATAACTGTTAATTTAAACTGTTCAATTCCAAAAAAGAACCAGTTAATATCAAAAAGAGCAGAACCAACATAAACTAATTGATAAAGAGCAACAACCCCATAATCATTTAAAAAACAGAAAAGATATAATATATATATTACAATAGCTAGGGCTGCAGATATAAACTGCAGCGCATATATATTCCAGAATGTATTGCTGAGTTCTTCCTTATCCTCATGAATCTTAGCAATACTTCTGTTACCATAATTGTTTAATCCAAGCATTGCAAACAATACAAAATAGTTTGCAATAGAATACGTATAAGCATAGGTGCCTATTCCATCTGCGCCTAATACACGAGCAACATATGGAGCTGTTACTAATGGCAAAATCAATATCAATAACTGATACGTTATGTTGTATGTTAAATTTCTTTTAATACTGTTCATTTATATCAGTTCCCATCTCCATCCAACTTAGATGGATTATATATTTCTGTAGAATTGTCATATATAAAATTCAATACAGGTTTCCAAGATGCAGAAAACTCAAAATGCTTTCTTGTATATTCACGAATGTTTTTTATTATTTCATTTTTGTTTTCCCAGCCGTTATACACTCTGTTATAAAAATCTATAACTAAATCTATATTAATTGGTTCCTCAGTTGCATTAACTCTCATGTAATATCTATAATACGGATCAGAATCAAATTCTGTTTCAACCCCAGAGATAATTGGAAGTCCTTTTGCACCATATTCTTTGCCTTTTATAGTACTGTTATAATATACCTCACTTCTGTGCCTGCCCATTGAATCCAATGCTATTTCACATTGGTCATATATTTCGTCAAGTTCATTTCCGAATTTCTCACCATGAAAAATTACATGCTGCTTCAAACTATTTTCTTTTACAATGGCTTTATATTTTTCAACCTCACTTCCACTTCCAACTAAATGAAACACAATATTTTTATGACCGCCGTTTTTATAATATAAAGCCAGGCCATATAAAAATCTATCATAGCCATGCCAAAAATTAAAAATAGCTACAGCTATAATATGAATAACATTTTTGTTATCTAAAACCTTTTTAGCTTTTATTTTACGTGTATCAACAGCATTTGATAAATTTATAGTAGGTATTTTAAATATAGATTTATCATTAGAATAGGTTATAATTCTGTCTATATAATTATACAAGTAGTCCCTTGACTTTCTGTCCTTTATATGCCTGATTTTACTAATCAGGCTACTAAATTCTTTATCATAGGGATATGTAGGTATTTCAAGAAGAACTTTGATATCCGGATTTTCACTTTTTATTGTTTGTAATGTATTTATAAAAGTTTTATCAAAAGCTGTCTTCCTTATATATATAAAATTCAAATCCCCCGTTTTGCTTTTTTTAAATAGCATTTTAAATCGTATACTAAATAGGTAAGGCGTAATCGAGCAAATTCCCAAAAAAGCATCCAATAATCTATATGAAAAGCCTTTAACCCACATATCCGGTACAATCATATCTATTCCATTGTTTCGAAAAGTTGCAAGTTGCATATTAATTTTTTTATTAACCCCAGAGCTTTGATCCTTTAAATCACAAACGCTTAAATACATTCCTTTCATGCATTGCCTCCAAATCAAGTATATTATTTGATAAAAATCTCATATAACCCTATTTTTGTTTTTAAATACATAAACAAAAAATTGAGGTCCTTCAACAAAATATCTTTTCCATAATCTTTTAGGTTCCTTATAAACTCTGTAAAGCCATTCAAAACCTAACTTTCTAAGTAGAATTGGTGCTCTTTTCACCTTGCCTGAAGCAAATTCAAAAGCTGCCCCTATTCCCATTATTACTGCAGTATCAATACGCTCCTTATTCTCTACTATCCACCATTCCTGCTTTGGACATCCAAAACTTACCCACACAACATCAGGTTTAGCTATACTTATTCTGTAGCAAATATCAACATTCTGATTTTCATCCTTCATATCACTAAATGGAGGGCAGTAATACCCTGAAATTCTGATATTTGAGTATTTATCTCTTAGGTTTTTTATCATTTCTTCGACTACTTCCTCTGTAGAACCTAAAAAGTAATACGAATAACTATATCTATCAGCAATTTCATTAAATTTCTCAAAAAAATCAGGTCCTCCCACCCTCTCTTTTAAGGGTTTACCCATGAATTTTGAAACCCATACAAGGGGCATTCCATCTGCTAATGATAAATCTGCCTTATTGGAAATTTTCGCTATATCGTCAAAAATATTAGCTTTTACAATGGAGTCTGTATTTACAGCCTGAATCATTTTTGGTTTAACTTTATTCAATTTGCTTTGCTCAATATAACTATTTGTTATTCTGCATGCTTCCTGAATATCTACTCTGTCTACTAGCAAACCACCAATGTTGATTTTCTCCATTATCATTCCTCTTTTCAATTTTATGAAAAATCCACATCCTGTGCTTCAAAACTTTTTCTCTCCTAAAATGTCACTCTTTTATATTTGTTGTATACCATTTGTAAGTTAATCTGATGCCTTCTTCCAGTTTGAACTTGTACCTCCAGCCAATTCCATGAAGTTTGCTTACATCTGTTAATTTTCTAGGCGTTCCATTGGGTTTTTCAGAATTAAACAACAATTCACCTTTAAATCCGACTATTTCCTTAATAAGCCTTGAGAGTTCACAAATTGAAATTTCATCACCTGTACCAATATTTACATGTTCTATCCCATTATAATTATTCATTAAAAATATGCAGGCATCTGCCATATCATCCACATAAAGAAACTCTCGAAGTGGCATGCCGCTTCCCCATATCTCCACATAAGGCATATTATTTACCTTTGCCTCGTGAAATTTTCTAATCAAAGCTGGAATAACGTGAGAATTTTCCAAATCAAAATTATCATTGGGTCCGTATAAATTAGAAGGCATACAGCTTATAAAATTATCTCCATACTGTATTTTATAGAACTGGCACATCTTGAGTCCTGATATTTTAGCAATTGCATAGGCTTCATTTGTCGGTTCAAGATAACCTGAAAGCAGGTACTCCTCCTTTATCGGTTGGGGACATTCCCTTGGATAAATACAGCTGCTGCCCAGAAACATAAGTTTTTTTACTTTATACTCATGAGCGCAGTGAATTACATTGTTCTGTATTTGAAGATTTTGATAAATAAAATCAGCCGGGTATGTATTATTGGCATTTATTCCACCGACCTTTGCCGCTGCAAGGAATACATAGTCTGGCCTTTCATCTTTAAAAAATTTATTTACCATTTCCTGATTTATTAAATCAAGCTCCTTATGAGTTCTTGCTATTATATTATGATATCCTTTAGATTGAAGGTTTTTTACTATTGCAGAACCAACAAGACCTCTGTGTCCTGCTACATAAATTTTGCTATCCCTTTCCATCCTTTAACCCCCTTTACACTGTCTTTACTTAATTCCAACTGCAGCCTCAAGATCAGATTCGATTTTTACTCCTGCTATTTCTTTAAGATCAGCATTCACCATCATCCTAATTAACCCCCTAAAGTCTACATTTCTATGCCAGTTAAGCTCACTTTCCGCCTTTGTTGGGTCTCCTAAAAGGAGTTCCACCTCAGTTGGTCTGAAATATTTTTCATCTATATAAACAAGCAAATTTCCATTGTTTCTATCATAACCCTTTTCATCTACTCCTTTGCCTTTCCACTCTATATCTATTCCAACTTCTTGAAATGAAAGTTCAACAAATTCTCTTACTGTATGGGCTTCTCCTGTAGCTATAACATAATCCTTAGGTTTATCCTGCTGAAGTATGAGCCACATAGCTTCAACATAGTCACCAGCATAACCCCAGTCCCGTTTTGCATCAAGGTTCCCAAGCGTTAATCTGTCCTGTTTTCCCGCCACAATGCTTGCAACTGCTCGTGTTATTTTTCTTGTAACAAAGGTTTCTCCTCTCCTCGGAGACTCATGGTTAAAGAGTATTCCATTGCAGGCAAATATATTATAGGCCTCCCTATAGTTTACCGTTATCCAGTATGCATAAAGCTTAGCAGCACCATATGGGCTTTTAGGGTAAAATGGAGTGCTTTCGTTTTGAGGTGCTGTTCCAGGCAAACCTCCATAAAGCTCACTTGTAGATGCCTGATAATACTTGGTCTTTATTCTTGTTTCCTTTATTGCATCAAGAATCCTCAATGCGCCGACAGCATCTGACTGAGCTGTATATTCAGGTACCTCAAAGGATACCTTCACATGGCTCTGAGCACCTAAGTTATATATTTCATCAGGTTTTATCTTATCTAATAGCCTGTTTATATTACTCGAATCTGTTAAATCTCCATAGTGTAGATACAGCTTTTTATTTCCTATTTCATTATTCTCAAAAAGATGGTCTATCCTCTTTGAGTTGAATGTACTTGCTCTTCTTATCATTCCATGAACCTCATAACCCTTCTTTAAAAGCAGTTCAGTTAAATATGAACCATCCTGTCCGGTTATTCCTGTTATAAATGCCCTTTTCATTTAAGCACCGTCCTTTTACAAGGTTATCTCCTGCCTTACATTTTTCATCTTATAAAGATGATTTTTTTTTCCTATTAATAAGATATCCTTCGTATCTATCACAAATATGTCCTCAATTCCTATAAGAGCTATCTTTTTACCGTCTCCCACTACAAGGTTGTTTCTGCTGTTATAGTTCTTTACCCAGCCAATGGATACGTTGTTATCTGCATCCTTATGACAATACCTTTCTATACTTGTCCAAGTCCCCACATCATCCCATCCAAAGTCTGATGGTATGACATATATTTTATCTGCCTTTTCCATGATTCCATAATCTACCGATATGCTATCAACCTGACTGTATTTGCTTCTTAGTACCTCATTGAAATTGTCCTCATTGAATGCATCTGCTATTTCCTTAATTCTTTCAAAGGTCTTTGGAAGAAATTCCTGAGTAAGATTTTTTATAGTTGAGGTTTTCCATACGAAAATGCCGCTGTTCCAGAGGTAGTTTCCATCTTTAATATAAGCTTTTGCTGTTTCTATGTCGGGCTTTTCCACAAACCTTTCCGCAGGGTATATTTTAAAACTCTTTACTACATCTTCCGCTCCCATGTATTTTATATATCCATAGCCTGTTTCCGGCCTATCTGGTACAATTCCAAGAGTAATTATAGAATTATCCTCTTTTTTAATAAACTCTTCTGCATACTTTAGAGTTTTACTAAAGGCCTCTTCATCTTTAATAAGATGATCTGAAGGAAGTACTGCAATAGTTGCATCTTTATAGTATTTTTCTATAAGGAATGCAGAAAACACTATACATGGTGCAGTATTCTTTCCCACTGGCTCGATAATTATATTCCTACTAGGAAGAAGTGGAAGCTGTTCCCTCACAAGTGCCATATATTTCTCTGCTGTTACAATGAATATTCTTTCAATAGGTATTATTTTAAGCAGCCTTTTTACGGTCATCTGTATCATAGTATCCTCACCAAGAAGATTTAAAAATTGTTTTGGTTTTTCTTCAGTTGAGAGGGGCCAGAATCTCTCCCCTCTCCCTCCGGCCATTACAAGTCCACAGAGCATATTCTTCCCCCCTAACATGCATTCTTGTCGCCAAATAGCACAAGCACTGTTTTTAATATGAGTTTTATGTCAACCCATAGATTTCTTTCCATTATATATTTGATGTCAAGATTTACCCACTCATTAAAGTCTATTTTGTTTCTTCCGCTTACCTGCCAATAGCAGGTAAGACCTGGCTTTATAAGGAGCCTTTGTTTCTGATATTCTGTATACTCTAATACCTCTCTGTCTATAGGAGGCCTTGGCCCTACCATGCTCATATCTCCCTTAAGAACGTTAATAAGCTGCGGCAGTTCATCTATGCTTGTTCTTCTAATAAACTTTCCAACTTTCGTTATCCTTGGATCGCTTTTTATCTTAAACACCGGGCCTGACATTTCATTAAGGTGCATAAGGTCCCCAAGTTTTTCTTCTGCATCGCATGCCATTGAACGGAACTTATACATTTTAAATATTCTGCCATCCTTTCCACACCGCTTTTGAATGAAAAAAGCAGGTCCTACTGATTCTATTTTAATAGCTAATGAAACAATAATAAAAAGAGGTGATAAAAAAATAATTCCAAAAACCGCACCAAGTATATCAATAAACCTTTTCATTAGTTCATATGCAGCTCCTCTTTTAAAATCGCTTTTAATCATGATTTTATCGCCACATGATACTTGGTTTTCCATTACTTTACCTTCCTTTTAAAATGCTACATTGGTTTTCCAATTGAATCCACCATTATCATAGACTAGGTATAAAAAAATATCATAATCAAATATTAATCATTAACCTTTTGATTTGTTTCAAGCAGAGAATTAATATATTTTTCTATCTTTTCTGCCCCTTTTCTTCTTATTTTTATCAGTTTCATAGTAATGATAAAATTTGTAGTATCTTTCCTTTGAAGCATCAATTTTATTTAAAACCACACCAATTAGCTTTGCATTAACATTACATAGCAATTCTTTAGCCTTAATTACTGCATTTCTATCGGATTCTCCAGCAGCTACTATAAGGATGCATGCATCAGAATATTTTGAAAGTATCTGAGCATCTGTTACAACAATTAAAGGAGGAGAGTCTATAACTATATAATCAAAATTTTGCCTAAGATATTCCATGAAATGCTGCATCTTTTGCGAGGATAGAAGCTCTGATGGGTTTGGAGGTGTTTTGCCAGATGGTAACATGTATAAATTAGGAATTTCTGTTTCTTTTATGCCCTGCTCTGCTTTTGTTTCATCAATAAGAATATTTGATAATCCTCCCGTTTCATTTGAGATTTTGAAAATTGTATGTATTTTAGGCTTTCTTAAATCACAATCAATAAGTATTGTCTTCTTCTCTCCCTGTGCTATAGAAACTGCAAGATTAACTGCTGTTGTCGTTTTACCTTCTCGTGGGCTTGAACTTGTTATTAAAAGAGTTTTTGGCTTTAAATCAATAGAAGAAAATTGTATGTTGGTCCTAAGAGTTCTGTAAGCTTCAGATATCGGAGATTTAGGATTGCTTATTGTGATGATATTCAGATTTTCCATCGAATCACTCCTTAGGTAATATTTATTAACCTGTCTATTAAAGTATTCCTTTTTTTAAATTACCAAAAGCACATTCTATAAAAAAATAAAACAGGTATATTCACCTGTTTGGTAATATTGGGATAATCATTTCAAATATTTTAATAATTAATTTCACTACTAAGGTAAATTTCATATATTAACATAAATTTTTTGTTTCTTCAGGAATCATACCAATAACTGGTAAGCCCACATGCTTTTCAATGTCCTCTTCTGTCTTCAAAGTGTTATCCGTATATTCAATTATAAATATAATGCCAAGTGATACCATAATTCCAAGTAAAAAAGCAACTGCCACATTAAGACGAGTTTTAGGGCTTACAGGTAAAACAGGTAGAATTGCATCATCCAAAACCTGTACATTACCAGAAGGATATATTCTGTTCGCTTCTTCGGCAAAGGACTGTGCAAGTATGTTGGCTTTTATCATCGCAATATTGGGATTTGTATCTTTTATTTTAATTATCAAAATCTGTGTATCTGTGTATGGAGTTACTGTTACCTCATTCTCTCCAAATGAGAGATCTGTTTGTCCTAATTCTTTTGATTTCTCTGAAGCCAACTTTGCGACCAGTCTGGATTTTGCAATTTGTCCATAGGTTTTTAACATTTTTTCATACATCATGACATCATTATAACTATAGGCATCTCCAACTTCATTGCTTTCTTGCCGCTCCTTGCCTATTATTATGCTGCTTTCAGCTTCATATACAGGAGTCATTACATAAAGACTCAATACTACACTTGTCCCAACTGCCAGGGCTGTTATCAAAATTATTATCAGAAACCTCTTTTTAATGATTCTAAATACCTCACCTAAATCCAATATAATTTCATGTTCCATGCCTTTTCCCACTATTTTTCACCTTCTTCCCATACTTCTCAAATAAAAGTTTTTCATGTTCTATTATTTGCTCATTTGTAAATCTTTTAGCTTTTAATTTTTCATTTATATATATAGTGTAAGGTGGAACATTTCTTGTAATAATTTGACCCGCATGTATAATACTGCCCCTCCCTATCGTTACTCCCATCATAATAATACATCCTGACCCAATCCAAACATCATCTTCAATAACAACATCTTTATCATTCTCAGGCAATTTGTGTTTATCTGTAACAAATGACATGTATTCTCCAATAATATCCGTCCTATGGTTACCTGTAACAACAATGACCTTGGGTGCAATCATTACACATTTTCCAATGTTGATCTTCTTTAATGTAGCATACATTAATACATTAGGACCTATATGCGTGTATTCTCCAATTGAAATATTTCTAGGATTTGAAACAATAAAATTTTTTCCTATCCAAACTTTACTTCCACATTTTCCAAATCTTGATTTTATAATATTTCCTCTAATAAACTTGTTGTATGCTCTTGACACCAAATCCAGCAGTTCAGCTAATAACCTAACAGCAAGCATATTTTCCTACTCCCCTCTTACACTTTCTTAATTTCGTTCTATTTTTATTGTTTTTTAAAATGTGTAGTAATTATACTCATGTCATAAATATATTACCAATTCCTTCTAATATACTGCTATACTTTATGATTTATTCCAACCTCTTCTGTAATAATCTATATTTGCCAACATAAAATAATACAGAATAAAAATGCAAATACCACTGTTAGGATAAACTAAGGAACATCAAACAATACATTGTTAAATAGCGTCATTAATGGTAACAGTAGCAACTTAATTGTCTAGTTGTTTTTCATTTAGCTTATAAAAGGGAGGTATAGTTGTGAAGGATAACATTACTGTTGAACAAATCACTCAAAGTATAAGAAAATTTTTATTTGAAAATTATCTGTTTGGATGTAATGAGAATGAACTTAGCAACGACACATCTTTTCTTGAATTTGGCGTGCTTGACTCCATGGGAATTATTGAATTAATAGCATTTATAGAAAATCAATTTGGTATTAAAATCGCATATTCAGAAATACTACCTGAGAACCTAGATTCTGTAAACTGTGTTAGCAGATTGGTATATAAAAAAATGAATTAATATTTAGGAGATGAAACTTTGAAAGTTTGCAAAAACTGCACACTAAATGACAGTCTATTCAGTGTCCATATAAATGATGATGGATTATGCAATTATTGCATTCAGAACAATAAAATCAATATCAATATATCAGCTGAAAAATACACAGAATACGAATCCCAATTGACGGAAGCCTTTAATGAGTACAAGAACCTGACATATCAGGTACTTCTAGCATATAGTGGGGGTAAAGACAGTACTTTTACACTATACAAGCTAAGAGAAAAGTTTAATGTATCTGTGCTAACAGTCACCTTCGATAATGGTTTTTTAACAGAAGATTGCAGGCAGAACATTCATAAGGTTACAGCTAATCTTGGTGTAGATAATATAACCATAAAGCCCTCTTTTTCAAAGCTGGCAAATATCTTCAATCTGGCAGCCTCCAAAGAAATATATCCAAAGAAAGCACTAGAAAGGGCAAGCTCTATATGTACATCCTGTATAGGTATTGTAAAATCAACTGTTTATAAGGAAGCAATACTTCAAAAAATTCCTTTTGTCTGCTTCGGATGGACCCCAGGACAGGCACAGGTTAAAGATCCTATAATTAAACTTGATTACAGAATGATTCTTGCATATCAAAAACAAATACTAGAGCCCATTATAAAAACTCTAGGTGATGAATATAAAAAATATTTCATTGATCCGGAATGGATGGAGAATCAAAAAGAATATCTACCTTCTCTTGCTTATCCTCTTGTATTTAGCAACTATAATGAAGATGAATTGCTAAATACAATTAAAAATATAGGTTGGGAAAAGCCCAAGGATACAGATATGAATAGCACTAACTGCCTTTTAAATTCATATGCCAATTATATACACGAAAGGGACTATGGTTATAATCCCTATAGTTTAGAGATTGCAAATCTTGTCCGTGAAGGGTTCTTGACCAGAGAAGAGGGATTAAAAAAGCTCACAGCTCCTGGAAAAGATTCCGTAATCAGCTATGTAAAAAATGAATTGGATAAATATTCAAAGATATAAATTATAGAGGTGGCATTGATGTGTAATATCTTTTCATTCTTACAAGATAGCACAAGACTATATCCTGACAAAGTTTATATTGTAGATAAAGGAAGAGAATTTACTTATTCAGAAATTTACAATAAAGCCAATATCCTTGCGAAATTAATATATAATACAGGAATTAGAAACAGTGACAGAATACTTATATACCTTGATAATTCTGCTGAGTATATTACAGCTTTCTTTGGTACACTTCTTCCAAATGCTATTGCAGTACCGATCAATAAAAATATTAGTATTGAAAGTATCAATTACATAATTGGAGAGACATCACCTAGGTATATAATTACCAACGGTATATTTATGAAAAGGCTTCATGGTAAGATTGATTTTGAAGAGAGAAACATTATTGATATTGATAAGATATGGAAAAATGAGTCTATTGACAATACGCATATAAACTGGGCTTTGACTGAAGATGGTAGCCTACCTGCCATTATACTATATACCTCCGGTACTACAAAGATGCCAAAGGGCGTAACACTGACTCACAAAAATTTGATGGCAAATACTGAATCTATAGTTCAATATCTCGGATTAACTGAAAAAGATTCCATATTGGCTGTAATTAATTTCGGCTATTCCTATGGGAATTCAATTATGCTCACACATACAAAAACCGGAAGTAAAATTATTATTGAAAACAGGGTATCATATCCAATAAAGGTTATAGAAATGTTGTATGACAGTAAAGCTTCGGGATTTTCAACAGTGGGCTCCTACATTAACATACTGCTCAAACAGGAGGGCTTGAAGGATATTCATCTAAAATATCTGCGATATATAACCTTTGCAGGGGAAAGCACAAACTTTGAGTCCATTGTAAAGCTCAACAAAATTGCACCGCATATAAAAATATTTGTTATGTACGGGCAAACAGAAGCATCAGCCCGGCTAAGCTACCTGGAACCTTGCCTGGTTTTTAAAAAGGCAGGTTCTATTGGGAAAGGAATACCCGGAGTCACTCTCAGGGTGGTAACAGAGAATGGCATGGATGCTCCATGCGGACAGATTGGTGAAATTATTGCATCAGGAGAAAATATAATGAAAGGCTACTGGAACAATGAAGAAGATACAAAATCAGTTATTAAGGACGGATGGCTTCATACAGGTGATATGGCTGTAACAGATGAAGATGGTTATATTTATGTCAAAGGAAGAAAAGATGATATTATAAAACACTTTGGGCACAGGATAAGTCCTGTAGAGATTGAGGCGGCTATTAACTGTTGTGAACATGTTCTAGAATCTGCTGTAATAGAGATTGAAAACAGTGATGGAAAGCAAATTAAAGCCTATGTCGTTCTTAAGAACAGACTTGCTTGTATTAAAGATATAAATGCTCATATTCGAAAGCTGCTTCCATCATTCAAGCGTCCTCAAATAATCGAATTCATAAATGAACTTCCAAGGACAACCAATGGTAAAATCAAAAGAAGCGAATTAAGAAAAGTTAATAATCTATAACTTAAAAACAGATTTTATATAGACTGAAGGTGTATAGGATGTGCGGTATTGCAGGGTTAATAACCCATCATAAAATTGAATACAGCATACTGCAGGATATGGTTAACAGTATAAAGCATAGGGGTCCGGATGATACCAGTATTTATATAGATAATCATATAGGATTGGGGCATACGAGGTTAAGCATCATGGATCCACAAAATGGTAAACAACCAGCCACCAGTGAAGATGAATCTGTTATTACCATTTTTAACGGTGAAATTTATAATTTTCTGACGTTGAAAAAAAAATTATTGGACATAGGCCATTGCTTAAAAAACAATTCAGATACAGCCATATTGCCCCACATGTATGAAGAATATGGCCTCGATATGTTTAAAATGCTCAACGGGCAGTTTGCTATAGCCATATGGGATAAGCATAAAAAAAGACTAATACTGGCACGAGACAGATTTGGTGAGAAACCATTGTATTACTTTAATAAAGATAAAACTTTATGTTTTGCATCTGAAGCAAAGGCTATACTAAAAAGTGGATTAATACACGCTGAGATTTCACCAATTACATTAAAACAAATATTTACATACTGGACACCACTTAGTGATAGAAGCATTTTCGAGGCAATTTATCAAGTACCTCCAGGTAATTATTTGTTATTTGAAGATTGCAAAACTGTCATCAAATCCTATTGGAAATACACTTATTCAAAAGATACTGATACTAAATATAAAGACAAAGATAATTTGATAAATGAGTTTGAGAATAGGATGATATCGTCAGTTAAAAATCGTATGATATCAGATGTTCCAATATCTTTTTATTTAAGTGGAGGTTTGGATTCCAGTTTAATAACCAGTATAGCAGCAAAAATATCTAATAAAACCTTAAATACGTTTTCAATAGCCTTCGATGACAATAATTTTGACGAATCAAAATACCAGAATTACATGTCTCTATACCTTGGAACAAAGCATAATAAAATTATGTTTTCAAGAAAGCAAATTCCATCAATATTAAAGGATGTAATTTACCATACCGAAGTGCCTTTGCTGCGATCCGGTGCTTTTCCAATGTATGTACTTGCCAATCTAGTAAAAAGCAATGATATAAAAGTTGTATTGTCCGGTGAAGGTTCCGATGAGCTTTTCGGAGGCTATGATATCTTCAGAGAGGTTAAGATAAGGGAGTTTTGCAGTAAAAACCCGGATTCAAAATTCAGGGCAGCTCTGTATAAAAGGGTAAATAATTTTATACCTAGTATGTCTTCCCAGCCAGTGAACAGCCTTTCATTATATTATAACAGCACCAATTCAAATTCTGCCTTCAGCTCGCATTTATCAAGGTGGAAGCTAGGCTTGTATAGTCAGCAGTTTTTTCTGCCAGAATACCGCGAAGCTATGAAAAACTGCAGTGACATCGAATATATTAAAAATTTTGTTCCTGATGACTTCTCAGAATGGACTCCCATACAAAGGGCTCAATTTTTGGAATTAGCAACCCTGTTTTCAAATTATCTTCTTTCATCCCAAGGAGACAGGATATCCATGGCAGCCAGTGTAGAATGCAGATATCCATTCTTAGATTATGAAGTAGCTGAGTTTGCTGCAGCTTTACCAGACAAAATGAAGATAATGGGACTAAATGAAAAATACATTGTAAAAAAATTGGCTACAAAGTACGTACCAGACATTATAACAAAAAGACATAAATTCCCTTACAGGGCACCTATTGACATATCAGAATTAATGAAGGACGAATATGTAAGGCATATTATAAGTACCAACTGTCTAAAACAATTTGGTATTTTTAATCCTAATGCCGTAGAAAAATTCATATCTTCAGCATTGCATAAAGAAAACCCCTATGAAAGAGATTGCATGCTGTTTATGGGAATATTGACTACGCAGATTTTATATGAACAATTTATAGATCATTAAAAAATATATAAGGATTTCAATCCTTCATCATAAGGAGGTTTAATGAGATGAGAAAAACAAGGGGGATGCTTTACTTGAAAACACTTTTAATTATTGGAGGTATATTAACTGTAGGAGGGGTATTGTTATATTCTTATATTGCAAAAGGATATAACATTAGAAAAACATCTTTAGCAGCAGTATCAAACGAAAATATTAAGGCCGCATCTTCACAGGAATCCAATAACAAGCCTTCTCCAACAATAACAGCGAATGAAAATAACAAAGCCAAACCATCTGAGGAATCCAATAATGTTCGTATAATATTTCTTCACCATAGTACAGGTGGTAAGGTTTGGAACAGTGGAGTGCCAAAGTTGATAAAGGAATACAATCAAAAAAACAAAACAAACTATCAGATTAGTGAACAAAATTACCCATCTACAAAAGGCGGTTATCCATGGAGCAATTATCCATATGATTATTACAATCTCTGGGTAAAGCACACAGGTGATTCCCAGGATAAAAAAGAACTTAATTTAGATCAAATTGCTGCAAACTATGATGTGATAATCTTTAAACACTGCTTTCCTGTAAGCCAGATAAAAGCCGATACAGGAAAACCTAATATAAATTCCAATAAAAAAAGCCTTGAAAATTATAAGCTTCAGTATAATGCACTAAGAGATAGAATGCTGCAATTTTCAGATAAAAAATTTATAGTATGGACTGGAGCTGCACTTTCAGAGGACAGTACAACCCCTGAACAAGCGAAGCGTTCAAAAGAATGGGCAAATTGGATTAAGAACGAATGGGATAAAGCTGATGATAATATATTTATATTTGATTTTGAGCAACTGGAAACAGAAGGAGAATTATACCTTAAATATCCTAGTAAAAATAAAGACAGCCATCCTAATGCAGATTTTAGTAAAACTTCAGCATCTGAGTTTGTTAAAAAAATCATTGAAGTAATTCTACATTAATAATGGCAGCCATATAAGTTATAACTTTTAAATGAACTTATATGGCTGCCATTTGGATATTTTTATTTATTTTCCAGTAATACTTTTGGTTTACTTTTGATTCCCTTTACTCCAAGATTGCCATAAATTTCACTAACTGTTCCTGCCGTAATAAATGCATCAATTTGTTCTTTTTTAATAAATTCCATAAGATAAGAAAATTCATTTCGTGTCATTAAACTTTGAATTTCAAACTTGTCCTCAGATCCCAGCCCACCTTTAATTGGATATAAAGTTGCACCTCGCTGCATATCTTCTATTATGAATTTACGAATTGCCTGGTATTCCTTAGATATAATACAAACCCTTTTTCTAGAGTTAAATCCTATCATAAAATGCTCCAATATTAATCCGTTAAGATAAGTTCCAATTAATCCTATAATTACAGTTTTTATATCATACACAAAAATTGCCGTACAACAAATCATTGCTCCTGCAATAGAAACTGATGCACCTAAATCAATATGAAAATACTTGTTTACAATTTTTGCTAAAATATCCAAGCCACCAGTTGATGCATTGCGCCTAAATAATATCGTTTGTGCAAAACTTAAAAGCAGCACAAAGCATAAAAGATCCAGCCACTGATCCTGCATTAATGATTGTTTAATAGGATATAATTTTTCTAGTATTGCAAGCATTGGCGACAAAATCAATGCTGCATATATAGTTTTAATACCAAATTCTTTTCCAATAAGAAAGTACGATAAAATTAACAAAAATGCATTTATCACAAAAATTAATACTGGTAGTGGTATCGATGTAAGTAAATTAATTACTATTGATAAACCAGTAATGGAACCAACTATTAGTTTACTTGGAATCAAAAAGAAATGTACAGATATTGTTGTAATAATCATTCCTAATGTTAATATTGGTAAATCCTTAATAAATAACTTCATATTCTTACCCATTTTATCTCTCCTCAACCTCAAAGCTAACCGTTTTTTATTTGTAATTTTGATTAGTTTGTTAAACTATAAACAAATCGTTTACATGATCAATTTTACCATAAATACCTGTATTTCTAAATCATAAATTTTAACTTTTTTAAAAAATTTGTAATATATGCTTCACATTTTACATAAATTTTTAATACATTATTTTCTTTCAAACCTACCAAATAAAATAAAGTAGATGTATTTATCCACTTCTTTACATATATAACCCGAAATTTAGTACCTTCAAACTTAATTCTCATCATGCATTTTTCTCAAAAAACAACAAAAGCCCCTGAAATCAAGGGCTTTGCATTGTATTAAAATTATTGTTTTTATTTGGTGGAGGCGAAGCACGACCTTTAAAATTCGCCAATATATTAGCATTAAAATCCTTGTTTTTCAAGCCATTGAGTCAATTTATTCTCTCTTTCAGAAGAGCATTTTTCTCCATATTTACCCAGTGAAATTTCATCAATAATGTTTCCATCAGATAAAAAAATCACGCGATCTGCCCTGGCTGCAACTGATTAGCAAACATTTTATAGAACTCAGAGTCCTTATTGTATAGTTGATCCGCGTTATCTTTTTCAATAATCCTAGAATTCTTTAATACAAAAATATTATCCGCTGAACTAATGGTTGATAGTCTATGGGATATTAATATTATTGATAGGCCTGGAAACGCTCTTTTGATGTTTTCAAGAATTCGCATTTCTGAATCCGAATCAGTGTTTGAAGTGCCTTCATCAATAATAAGTAATTTGGGATCATTATATAAGGCTCTGCATAAAGCAATTTTCTGTTTTTGGCCACCAGACAGTTTATTGCCCTTTTCTCCAATAATTGTGTTCAGATCAAATGAATTTGCCTTCATAAGACTGTCCACTTCACATATACTTAATAACTCTTCTATATCACGTTTCGAATCATTGTTTCTTCCAAAGGTGATATTATTTAGGATAGAGTCATTTAGCAAAAAGGTATCCTGAGGAACATAGCCAACCTGTTTCCTAAATTGATATATATCTTGATGTATGTTAATATCATTAAAAAACACATTTCCGCAATTAGGAATTAGCAAGCCGGTTACTAGATTAATCAATGTTGATTTTCCAGAACCGTTCTCACCGACAATTGCATATGTATATCCTTTTTCTATCTCCAAGTTTATATTCTCTAAGATTTTTAAATCTCCATAGGAAAATGATACTCTATCAAGCTTCAACAAAACGTTTCCGTTTTTATGATTAGCATAAGGTAAATAGTCAACATTCTCCTTTACATCAGTCTTAGAGATATTATTTCTCAAAAACTCAGTAAGCTTGGCTAATTCAATCTTAAAAACCTGTAACAATCGATTAAAGTTAACAACCTTTTCTATAGGGTTATATAATAAAGCCACTATTGAATTTAATGCAATTAATGTCCCTACAGTCATATTGCCACTAAAAACCTCTATTCCTCCGTAATATAAAACAACAATATGACCGAAAATACTGATGATATTTGCTAGACTATCGTAAGCAGCCGTGGTAATCACATATTTTAGCCCATGTTCACTGAACTCTCTTTGGGCTAAATTGTACTTTTCTATAAATATATCTTCTGTGCTAAGTATTCTTATTTCTTTAATGCTATCCAAAGAATCTTTAAGGTTTTGGGTAACCTGCACATCTTTATCCATCATGTTAATTCTGTTTTTTCGAATTTTAGAGTTAAAACAAAGGTAAACAAGACCATATAGTGGCAGGGTCATAAGTGTAATAAAAAATATCTTTAGATTTACCACAGCTAATACTATTAATCCAATCAGAAGTAAAATACATTCCGTGATTGTATTCAGAAGTATATTAGATAAAAACCAGCTAATGGAGGTTATCCAATCTCTAAACAAAGTTATAATGTACCCTTGCTTTTCCGATGAAAAGGAACTAAACCTAAACTTTGAGGTAATGCAAGAAAATATATCACTTCTTATATCACAAAGAATTTTATATCCATATTTTGAGAATAAAAATTCTTTCAGAAACGATATTATGTTCCTAAATACATAAAAGGAAAGATAGCCCAACATAAAAATCCTCAATAGTGATGCATCTTTTGATGGCAACACGTTATCTAATAGGAGCTTGGATATGAATGTTGACCCAATTACAAAAAGATTGAGCAACAACCCATAAAAGATAGCAATCAGATATTTGGGTATTAGTGGCTTCACTGTTTTTATTATGTATTCTTTTTCCATTCAGCATCATCCTTTCTTAACAAATTCAATAGCATGTCCTTCTCTGTAAAATCCCACAGATAGGAATAAATTATTTTTTTCCTGACAATTAGGGTGGGATGACTTTATGTTTCCACTTGAATTAAAGGCTGTTCCTCTACATACACCGCTACAAAAATATCTAATAATCTCCTTTTCTTTTTTATCTAGTATAGCAAAAGAAACACGACAACTATGTGTCATGTTTCCAATATATTTTTCTAATATTTTCTATTGTTTTTATAAATTCTTCTTTAATTGATACTGGGCTAATTATTTTAACTCTATCTCCAAAACTTAATACCCACTCAAATAAATTATCATTACTTTCAAAATCAAACTCAAAATGTATTTTCCCATCTGCAAGTACACTAATACTGTCTATCCCATATTCTTCAATTAATCTCCACTTTACTGAAGGATTAAACTCTGCCACTAAATGAATATTGTTTTCAAAGACTGGCTTTATTTGCTTTTGTATAGAAGGTACTTTTCTTTTTGTATAATTTTCTTCTATATTTCTCAAATTCAATAAACGGTTAAGTTTAAAGAATCTAAAATCTTGTTTATCCCTACAAAATCCCCATACATACCAGCTTGACCATTGAAAAACTAGTAAATATGGTTCAATTACTCTAGTACTTTCTCCCGAATAACAATAATAATCAAATTTTATTAATTTACTTTCATCTATTGCCGCTCTTATTAGTTCTATTTTAAGAGCAAGTGTCACTTTGTCATGAGATGCTAAATCAATTAATATATGTCCACTTTCATCATATACATTATCTTCAGCATCTTCTACATCTCTGCCAAATATCTTATATACTAATTGCTTATACTTATTATCACCAGAAACACTGTCTAAACTTTTTAATCCTGCAAATATAGACTTCATTTCTTTTGAAGTAAATAAAGTTTTGTCTACCTTATACCCTTCAACAATACTTATTCCACCACCAACACCTTGTAAGGTTACTAGTGGAATCCCAGCTTTGCATAAAGCCTCAATGTCTCTGTTAATTGTACGTCTTGACACATCAAATTTCTTGGCAAGTTCTGGTGCTGTTACTTTTTCCTTTTGTAAAAGAATAGTTAAAATTCCAATTAGCCTATCAATCTTAATAACACTCACCTTCTTATCCAAATTCATCCTGTGATTATGTTATTTTATTTTCATTGGTAATTTCTCCTGTTGCATATAATATAAAGAATGTTCATCAATATAAATAGTTCCAAACACTTCTAAATTTTAATCAAAATATGTTTCCATCTCAATAAAATCTTCATACACAGTCTTTTCTTCAAATCCTACTGATTTATACAACTTCTGAGCAGCAACATTAAATCGATTAACTCCGATACTTAGATGGGTGCATCCAATGGATTTTAAGTATTCAATTCCTTTTATCATCATAATCTTACCAAAACCACGTTGCTGATATTTTTTGTCTATTAGTACACTTTCAATGTAATATTTTTTGTTTTTACTATCCATGCTAAATGCTACTAAGCCAATGGATCGATTGCCTTCCATAAGAACAAACAGCTCGTGTTTGTAAGCATATGCTATACAAATTGCTTCTTTAGCATTGCTCATATATTCTAGTTGTTCATCATTTATTGATAACTGCATTGTATCCCTTACATTATTTTTACTAAATGGTACTAACCTAGGATTATTGGGATATACAAATGCTGCAGCTGCCTCTTGACGAAACTCTTTACGAAATTGGTTCAGCTTCCCATTTTCAGATCGTACAATAAGTTCACTGTTTGTTAGATGAATAAGACCTATTCCTGTATCCCAATCCAAATAAAGATAATTACTCCATCCTAGATTACCATAACCAAAGTCTCTTGCACTAAGCCATCCAGAAACCGAATTAAATATAATGCTTTGTTCAAATGTAGCCGGTGCCGTAATTGCTTTCCACGCTTTTTCTGACAATAATTTCTTATTCAACACCGCAACTAATACCTTCTCTGCTTCATCATAATTCATTGAGAAAGTATATTTTTTATCATCTTCATATTGGCCATTCATATAATTAGCCATTCCATAAACCACATAGGGTTTAGTGTTGACTTTGGAATATTCTCCTCTAATTCCAAGAGGCGCAAAGATTCTACTTCTTACATAGTCTGGTAAGTTTTTTGCTGAAGCTCTTTCAATAACTTCTCGTATAAATAGGGTTTCTGTCATATTATCAAGATCATCAGTAGGCTCAGTTCCTGGTGCACTAGTTAACTCTTTTCCATCTACATAAGTAATTGCATCTTCAAATGTCCATGGGTGAACAAATAGTTTTCTATCTGCCAGGTTACGATCTTCATCAGTTAAAACTTGATATTCAGTATCTGTTTGTTGTTTTTTCATTATTCCACCATTAAAAAAGTCTGGAATTCCACTCTGCTTTAAACAAAGTTGCTTGATTGTAATTTCAGAACTATGAGTATATTCAGGAATATACTTGTCCAATTTATCTTCAAGCTTTAGTTTGCCTTCATCAATCAACATTCCTATACATAATCCCATTAAAAATCTACTATTAAAAGACATAAGATATGTACTATTCTCAGTTATTGGTATGTTTTTTTCTCTATCTGCAAGACCATAGAAATTCTTATGATAACATTCTTCATCTTTATAGACTGCCACTGCTCCAGCTACTCCCCACTCTTCAGCACATCTATCTATTATTTTACTTAATTCAGCCTTATTAATCATCTGTATTTCCTCCGTATATCCCATATTTCTAAATACCTTTTAATGGATTCATTTAAAATGGCAATATCCATATTATCTCTATTTCTAATATATCACAAATAGTTCTTTCTTTGTTATATACTTTAATAGACCTTCCATAGATAGTTCTTAATTCAGTAACACCCATCTGATAAAGTGGCTTCTTAGCAGTGGAGACGATGGGACAATACCCTGTTAGCCTAACATGAAAAAGGCCTCGCAAAATTTCTCATGTAAAGCCTCTTTTATGTAATAACTTATAACTTATATGGCAAACACCTAAAGTTACTGGTAAAATAAGCAATATAAGGATAATGATTTAAGGATAGAGGTGAATAATTTGCTAATAAATCGATGGCAAGACTATTGCTTCCCTAAATTGCTAAAAGGTCGACTCGCACAGATAATGAACTACCCCCTGATTCTGGTGGAGGCTCCTTCTGGATTTGGCAAAACAACAGCAGTTAAGGAATACCTGATGGCACCTGCATTTCAAGCAACGAATGTTTACTGGTACACATGTCTTGGAGAGCCTGCAAATAGGGCTTGGGATAGCATTTGTAATATTCTTAAATCAGTTGATGAAAGCACGGTTTTAAAAATAAAAAGCTTAGGTGAACCATGCAAAAACAATCTTTACGATATGATAGGGATAATTAGTAAACTTTCCTGTCAGGAACAAACCCTATTGGTAATTGATAATTATCAGTTAATCAGAAATGAGTATTTAGATGCACTTGGCAATGGCTTTTCTAATGGATTTAATAGTAATTTTCATATTGTAATTATAACTCAGCCATCTAAAAAGAAAAGTTCATCCAATACACTGCATAATTCTCAAAAGCTGTTGATTGATCGCTCATTTTTTTCCTTTTCTAAGGAAGATACATATTTGTTTTTCAAACAATCGGGTATTCGCCTTTCGAATGACGATCTTAACAGTATTTGGGAAAATACTAAAGGTTGGGTAGCGGCGCTTTGTCTACAAAAAAAGAACTATGAACTGGAAGGATCCTTTGGAAATGCTGTCGGTATTGAGGAGTTAATAGAAACTGCAATTTGGAGCAGAATGAGTGAGGAGGAACAGGACTTTTTGCTTTCGCTTTCTCTTTTTAACCGTTTTACACTTAGACAAGCAATGATTATGCTTAATGCTATCGAATTGCCTGAATATGCTAAGGATTTACTTGCACAGACTGATTTTATTCATTATGATAACAACTCTAGTTCCTACTTTTTTCACAGCTTACTTCATGACTATCTCATAAAACTTTTAGAACAAAAAAAAGCAACAGAATACGGAAGATTGATTTATCTTAGGGCTGGAGCTGCTTATGCAGCAGCTTCACAAAATTATAAGGCAGCACAGTGTTATTATGAGATTAATGATTTTGAGCGGCTGCTTTCCTTACCTTTCAAGGGTAATGATTTGGATGAGTGGGTGGGCTTGGGTAGCGATTTGTTTGTTTCAAAAATAATCAGAAATTGTCCCAGACAAGTGCTGCTAAGCCAACCCAAGAGTTTAATTGTATTCGCTTTTGAAATGTTTTTGCTTGGGAAATACGAGCTGTTTAATGATCTTTGCGATATTATTACTCAAACGCTTACAAAAGGAAATCAGAACCTGCAAGCAGGAGAATTTGAGTGGCTGTCCGGTGAATTTGCACTTGTTATATCCCTGACAAAATTTAATAATATTGAGCTTATGAGTGAAGAACAAAAAAAGGCTTATTACTTGATAGGTGGTGAGTCAAAGCTATTAACCTTCGTGGATGGGTGGACAATGGATGCACCCTCTATTCTTTATCTTTTTTGGAAAGAAAGCGGTGCCTTACAGCAGGAGCTGCAAAGCATAGATGAATGTATGCCTTACTACTACAAGGTTGCAAATTGGCATGGTATGGGTGCAGAGATTGTCATGCGAGCTGAAGCACTACTACTTTCTGGCAATGATATGGTCGCCGAAATACTCTGCCACAAAGCGCTGTATGTTGCAGATATGAAAGCCCAGAGTAGTATATGCTTTTGTGCCGAAATGTGCCTGCTCAGGATTTCAATTCTTCGGGGAGACATAGCTCTATTCGAAAGTATCATTGAAAATATGGAGAAGCGCACACTGACTGGGGGAGGATCACGCCCCAGATATATTCAGGCATTAATAAAAGGATTCCTATTTGTTCAGCTTGACAATACCGATGGGATTGAAAGCTGGCTGCTGGAACCATTGGAATTTGAAAGGCTTTTGTATATTCCCGCTGTGCCCTTTGGGCAGATTGTTTATGCTGGATATTTAATAGCAAGCGGGCAATATGCTAAGCTGATTGGTATTTCTGAACTTTTAATAGAGCGTACAGAAAAACAGGGGTTTTTATTAGCAAAAATCTATCAGCTTATATATTTATCTATTGCGTATTTAAATATAAATCAAGAAGAGAAAGGGTCAGAGCAGCTGAAAACTGCACTGGAACTTGCGCTGCCAGATGGGATCTATCTGCCCTTTGTTGAAAATTCTAATCTGCTAGGTAGTTTGCTAAATTGTGTATTGCTCCCAGAGCATAATAAAGATATTGATAAAATACATACAATATCTTGTCAGTATAACATTGGTGCAGAAAAAATCAGAAAACATATGACAAGTAGAGACTTCGGATTAACTCCAAGAGAAAAAGAAATTGCTATTCTTGCCAAAGAAGGAAAGACAAACAAGGAAATCGGATCACTCTTATACATATCTTCAGAAACGGTGAAAATGACATTGAAAAAAATCTTTAAAAAGCTTGATATTCATTCTAGAGTACAACTTGAAACCACTCAACTTAAATAAATACCCGCTGGGGAATATTATTACAAAACTAACTACTATATTATAAATAAGGTAGTTAGTTTTTTTGTCAACTGAGGCTAAACGCGAATTTTGAAAGTACTCTTACAGGCGGATATTTCAAAGTGTAGCATCCCTGCCAAATTATCAACTGAAAATTGAAACAGAAAACGGTCAATACTGTTTTTAGGGAAGATGGAATAGAGCCTGCAACAATTTCAGCCGATGTTTTTATGAATCCTTTGGTGATTGACAAGATTAAATAAAAAAGGGGGAGATTTTTTTGACAAACCTATCTGAGCTAGAAAAATTAAGAAAAAATACTAAATTCTTATTGATATTTAATATAGCAATTGTTGTACTGGCAACGCCTTTTTGGCCGTCTCCTTTTAGCATTGCCCTATGTGTAGCTGGTGGAATTTTATTCTTAACAGTGGTCATGAAAAAAATTGTTGATTACAAAAAATGCTTTAAGGATAACATTGTAAAAGCAAGTTTATCAGAAGTATTTTCAGAGCTTTCCTATGAACCAAATCAAGGTATAAGTACAAAAGAAGTTGAATTTTCGGAGCTTGTTGAACTAAAAAACGTATTTGAAAGTAATGACTTGATAGATGCAAAATATGGCAAGGTAAAATTCAAACAAGCAGATATAGTTATATCAGATAAAAGTAATATAGTTGGAGAGAGTGGCATGTCACACGAGGTTACAACCACATGTTTTACCGGAAGATTCCTTGTTTTTGATTTTTTAAAGCCTACAGTAGCTCCAGTTAAGGTAATGGGTAAAAACTTTAACCCTGAAGGAAACAGCAAAGGAGCTATAAGTGCACTGAAAAATAAGCTTGCACATAGCAAAAATGAACATCAGGTTTCCATGGAATCAGTGATGTTCAACAACAATTTTAATGTCTTTTGTGATGATGCTCAAACAGCTTTTTATATTCTTACTCCACAAATTATTGAAGCAATCACCATGCTTTCCAATCAATATCAGGGAAAAATAGGATTATGCTTTAGAGATGAAAAGATGTTAGTGGCCATCAGCAGCAAAAAAGACTCACTAGAAGCAAAGCTATTATCAAATCGTACTATTTGGAAAGAAAAAGAATTGGTTTTAAAGGACATTAAGGTCATCACCAATTTTATTGATTTGATGAGCCTTGAGAACAACATGCTTGTAGTAGCGTCTATATAGGTTGCATTAAAATTCTTACATTTTATCTTTACAAACAGCCCTGCTACATTGGTTCGACCCTAGGATGTTTGTAAAGATGAAATGTAATAGAATTTTTGCAACGTATCTATATGTTTCGCATAAATGATTCTACATTGCTCGGCCCAAAACATTTATGCGAAATCATATTCCTTGATTCATTAATCGCACAACACCCAATGTAAAATCTTTAGTGCGATTAATCTAGTAAAAATATAGATTTAAAAGGAGATAAATAGTATGCCATATATAATCACTTTAGTAATAGTAATCCTTATCATAAGTATTTGGTGGATAACAATAAACAACAAATTCAGACAACTTCTTGTAAAAATCGGTGAAGCGAGTTCGGGAATTGATGTTGCACTGACAAAGCGCTATGACACTTTAACAAAGCTAGTTGATATCACAAAAGCTTATGCTAAACACGAAGTTGACACATTTGAAAAAATAGTGAACCTCAGAAAAGGTATGACTGTATCAGAAAAAAATGATATCAATGGACAGCTTGATAATATGAGCAGTAGAATTAGCGTACTTGCCGAAAATTATCCAGAACTGAAATCAAGCGAAAATTATAGACAGCTGCAAGTGGCTGCTTCCGATGTTGAAGAGCATTTACAAGCTGCAAGACGACTATATAACTCAAATGTTTCTTTACTGAATCAGTTAGTTGTCTCCTTTCCTAGCAGCGTAGTTTCTAAGTCAATGGGGATTTCAAAGCAGGACTTTTTTATTGCTGAAGAAGCCAAAAAAGCTGATGTTGCAATGAAATTATAGTTAGGAGGATGTATTGTGAATAAAACATTAAAAACGGTGCTTATTACGGTAGCTGTAACCTTTGTTATTTTGTTTGCTGCTGTTATGATTTTGGGCAAGGATACTTCAACCCCAAACAGTCAAACTTCTAATTTACAAAATGTTGCCCCTGCAACGTCAAATCAAGAGCCAGCAAAGGAGATTGAACAAGATAGCCCTGGGACAGAGGTAACTATAGAGATGATTTCAAAAATTATTAATTATGATGTTTTTGACTGGAACGGAGCAGATGAACAAGGTAAAATCAAAATAGCTAAGGAGATCATAAATTTTGGGGCAGCAAAGGGTAACTCCTATGAGTTGACTGCTGAAGATCTAGTGGTAGGTATTGAACAAGAAATACAACAGGATCCTAATCAAGCTAATGTATTTGAGAAAGCTTGCATTGCGGCACAGATTGATCCACAGGCCTTCTTTGAGGGCACAAAATAAAGGGTTTAAACGGAAAAATTATATGGCTGATATGAAAATGTATAATTATAAGCTAAGGACTATTGATATTTTGAGGTTGGGATTAAATAATTTTCAGAAGGGTGAGTATAATGAAAAATTTTATAAGAAGAGTGCTATCTCTGCTAATTGTAGTTGTCAGTATGTGTTGTACACTTAAAGTTCAAGCAGCGGGATTAAAACCAGAGCAAATAATCGTTTTTAAAAGCACCTATAATAAAGATGGGAAATTTGTTATGCCTGTATATATAGGAGCTGGTGGAAGGGTATCGGCCAACCTAACAGACTCAAATAATAATGTAATAGAAACCTTTACAATGTTATTGGTTGAAGCTGGAACTACGATTACTTACAAGAGATCATTTTCAGGTGTTAATCCTGGGGTTTACTATTTAAATGTAGAATATGTATATGCTGCTAAATATGGATTAGGTGAAAAAGAAATTTCAAGGAGGCTTAAAATAACACATAGCGGGCCTCCTGCAAAGCTGAGCTTTACACAGACTTATCAAACTTATACCGATTCAGGTGATGTAATACAGGTTTTTAAATTTGATTATTTTAATGCAAGTGGTAAAAGGATAGATTTTGAGGTTTATGATGAATATGGCAATCTTATTAATAAATCAGGACTAATAGCAAAGCATGTAAATGGAGGCTGTTTTTATAATTGGAACTACTATCCATCAAAGGGCGGGCTTAGAGTCAGCAACGGTATGTATGTCCTCAAATATTGGATCAAGGGGCAAACCCCTAAGCAGATAGATTTTGAAGTAAATCTGGCGGAGGGATAATATATGAACTTGTATAAAAAAGTAATGATATCATTCATAATTGGATGTACTTTTCTGATGTTTCAAATACCTGTTTCTGCTGCAAACCTAGTAAAGTGGAATGAAGTTAAAGGAACTTATGCTAAAGAAAACAATAGTCAATATAATAGCGGTGTTTTATCTCTAATGTATCTGGACAATGATGTTGTTATGTTTGAGTTCGCTATGATGGAAGGCAGTGAGAGTGAGGATACCTCAAGGGATTTTCGCCTTGCAGGGGCATTTTATATAGACGACAATGGTAGGGGAATATACGAACACCCTAAGACAGGAAATGTAATAATAACATTTGATTTAACTGGAAATAAAGTGGCTGTTAAACAAACAGGTACATTACCGATTAACGTAAGCGGCGAATATGGTTTTATTGATGATCATATACAGGTCACAGAGTATGCAGCAATAGAAATTTTGGAACAATTGCCTACAGCAGCAACAAGCTTAAATCATAACCTAGGCGAATATAAGCTTTCCATGTCAGAAGAAATGGTGGATGGCTGGTTTTATGATGTAAAAGCAAATTTTGTTGACACAAAGGCATTGATTGCAGAATTCTATATTGCAAGTGATATGAGCGCCGTTTACCGGGTTGATACTGATACACCTGTTTTGATATGGGGCTCAGCACAGCCTATGCTTGATGCAACCTACTTGGCTGATTCAGAATCTCTCTACGGTATTACAATTGATGAAAATAACTCTAATTCTAATAATGAGAATAGCATTGAAAAGAATATTGAAACAGGTTATGTAGCCATTACCCTACAAAATGATTCCATTGCAGTTGGTGATAGTACACAAACTACTTTCAAAGTTCCCGGTAATCTCCCCTACACCTTTACCTGTAAATCATCTAACCCTGAAATTGCAGAGATTAATGATAAGGGTGTAATTACTTCTATTGGGGATGGGGAAACAACTATTACTGGTATGATTACTATTGATGGGGCAGAAAAACCATACAAATTAAAAGTATCTTCCTTTAACAGAGAAGCAACCATGAAAAAAAGCAATTCTACCATAAGCTCTCATATTTGGTGGATTGTCATTCCTGTGATTATTGTGATAATACTTGGAGGCTTTTTAATCCTCAAAAAGAAGAGCAAACAACATCATGTAGATATTTAGTGTGTGTGAAATAATTTAATATAGGAGGAATTTTTTTGAATAAGCATAAAAAACACTTAGTGGCTGTGCTTATAATAATTTGTTTGCTATCAGGCTGCTCAGGTCAAGAAAGTAAGAATCAAAATGGCCAGGCTCCATCGTCAGGGAAAACAAATGAAAAGCAAGAGCAAAGTGCCCCAGAATATCTTTTTAAGGCAAAGGACATGGATTCAATTCAATTAACAGGACAAGAAATACTAGATGGCAAAGAAGCTAATATGAGTGCTAAAATTTCTAATGATATAAGTATGGATTTTCACTTATCAAGGGATAATCCTAATGGTACTAAGATGTATGCTATTTACAATTCTAAAGCTACTAACTTGGCTGTAAACTATATTAGCCCAGATGTGTTTGATAATGATGAGGCGATTTCTTCGGATTATTATCAAATGGCTTGCTACGACTTTAATAAGGATGGAATAAAGGAAGTTATAATTGCTTGCGGTAACAAAAATGATAAATTATCACTTTTTATATTTAAGATAGTTAAAGATTCTGAGTTCATCTTCTACCCTACAAACTACATCCTAGGTTACAAGGATGCTTATGTTAATGATAGCAATGAAATTTGTGTTCCATCCCCGAATGGAGAAAAACTTTACAAGTACAACATTAAGTCTCAGGATGCTCAATATGCGAAACAATCAGGTCCAATTAAAATATCTGTTAGTTATGCTGAGCAGGATCAACTTGAAAAATATAAAAACGCAGTTAAATATGTTGTGAATGAAGATGGTCCTAGTATTCTGATTATTCCTAGGGAAACGCTGAACAATGTCACTATTCATAGCATTGAATACAATGCAGAGACAGATATACATTATGCAACAAAAGATTTATATAATATTACTATGATAACACCTGATAAACCTTTGATAGTGCAATTCTTCATGCCTGACTTTCCATCTATTGGGGTTTCGTATACTGATGCATCTGGTAAAGAACAGTTCTGTGGTATTGGTGAAAGCCTGGAGGATGGGTCTATCTACTTATTTGAAATAGGCGCAGTAAAGGGGTCAGAATGAATTTCCCGTTTTGAGTAGAGAATTATTCGAGCAAAGGTAAATAAATATGGTGCTGTTGCGCTAACGAATATTATCGCCAAAAGTGCCAGGCACATGGCAAGTGGCAAGTTGAATAAATCCTGAAACATCGGGTTTTATTCAACTTGCCACTTGCCATGTGCCTGGCACTTTTGAAAGTTATTTTCGCTAGTGCGACAGCCCCCTTTTACTTATTTAAAAAGGATAACCAGAACACTATACCCCAGTTGGCATCTACTATTTCATCTCCTATATATTTTTCATTAGCTTGTGTCAAGATGTACAACAAAAAATAAAAGAATATTTTTTCCGAATACATACGAAACAAGCCAGTATCAGCAAGAAAGCTGCTGAAGCTGGCTCATAATTTCGCACATTTCTGCCTGTGTCTATAACAGTCCTGTCATTTTATAATAATCCTCATTATTCCACACAATTTCAATTCAATCACCCATACGATATGGATGTCGATTACTTTGTTTTTCTTACGCCTTTTTCATCGACTTCATAGCCATCGATTTTGGTGCTTCGGGCAAGAGAACCATCGGTGTAAAAGTAATACCATTTGCCGTCAATCTCAAGCCACTTACTATACACCATTAGACCGTCCTTGGTAAAGTAATAGGTCTTGTTGTTTCCGTTTGCACCAAGATCCCACCAACCGACTAACATAGTCTTACCTGAATAAAAACGCCAGTTATCGCTGTCTTTTACCCAGCTTGTTTTCAGCGTACCATCGGTACCCAAGAAATACTTCACACCGTCGATGATCTGTGTGCCGATCAGGGCCTTACCATCCTTGTAGTTCAGGTGCTGTCCTGCATCGTTTTGTGCCCAGCCCTGCGCTGTGGCAGGGCTGATGGTGAGCTTGATGTAACGGCTCAGCATAGAGGAAACCTCCGCGCGGGTGGCATTTCCTTTCGGATTAAACTTGTTGTCACTGCCGCCCATCATAATGCCTGCCTGCTGCATCGCTTTCACAGAGTCTTTGTAAGCACTGCCAATGCTTGAAGCGTCAGCGTAAGCTGTGGCTTCGCGGGTGATCGGCAGTGTATAGTCGGTTGCCTTTGTGTAGTTTGCAAAGATCATTGCAATTTCCTCACGGGTGATTGCTCTGTCAGGTGCAAACTGATTATTATCGACACCATGAATGATGCCTTTCTTGTATGCCCATTCAATATATGGACGAAATACACTATCCGTATTGATATCCGTAAAGCTATTTGTGGTATACGCTTTTGTATCCACTCCTGCCAGTCTGCCTAACGCTGTTACCAGCATTCCCCGCGTCATAGCAGAATTCGGTGAAAAGGCTGTGTCAGAGGTTCCAGAAAGGAGTCCCCTTCCTGATACGTAATCGATAGCTTCTTTTGCCCAATGAGTGCTGATATCTGTAAACTTCGCTGTCGGTGCTGTATAACCGATTCCATACTGTGAGAAGTGATTGGTGGTAAACATTACACAACCTCTGTTAGCATCATAAGCAGAGCCTGCTATGCGAGTGGCGTTTCCCTTTGCGTCTACATATAGTCCGAATAAATAGCCTGCAGCTTCGTTCTTACCCGGTGTGTAGGGAATGGAGAGAATGGCACTGCCGCTTCCCAGTGAGGTAATGCTGGCAGCTTTTCCATCCTTGACATAGCTGATGGTGATATCATATACCGGTCTACCACCATTTGCTGCAGCAGCCTCGCCAGACAGTCCTGTCACTGGAGTGATGCTTATTGTTACATCCCCTACGCTCTGCGACTGAAGCTGGCGCAGGGCTTCCTGATCAAACTGAAGTGCAAGCAGTTTGCTATCCATCTCAAGTTGGCGTACTTTGGAATCAATCAGCTGCTTTAGCACACTCTGACTAAGAACAAATTTCACAGCCTTGATACCATAGGTATTTTCAAGGTGCAGGGCTAAGCCTATTCCGTTAGCTGATCTGCCCTGTGTTTGTGCTTCTAATGCTGCTTTTTTGATGGTAGCTGTAACCATATCCAACGAAACCGCAACCGTTGCCAACCTCTTGCTATTTACAGAGGGAGTCAGCATGGCTGAAGCGATGACTGGCTGATTTGGCTTTTTGTCTGGAACGATGATGGGTGTCGGAATGTCTGTACTGCTCCAGTTGCTTTCGCTGTTTTCTCCGCTCCCGCTGTTAGACTTTTTCAGTGTAGTAACTGTACCGGAAGGACCACCTATTGTCCACACACCGTCCTGGTTGCCTGCCTGAACCTGAAAGCCATAGCTGGTGGAGGCGGATAGCCCGCTGACGGTATAGCTGTAGACATTCCCTGCAACAGTGGCAAGCTCCGTACCATTCTGGTAGAGCTTATAGCCGGTTACTGCCGTAATATCCTGCGCTGGTGTCCATGTCAGAGTTGCACCCGTAGAGGTAATGCCGGAGGCGGTTAGGTTACTTTCCACAGGCCATACGGGGGTAACGGGCTGTACGGTGACAGGGATCGTCTTTGATGTGGCGGCTGTATCGTTAAAAACCACCGTGATGTCCGTGTTTCCCGCGGAAAGGCCGGTAACGGTAATGGCTCCCGGCGTGGTAACTGATGTGGTACTGACTTCTGCTATGCTGTTATTAGAAACTGTGATGGCTGCTCCTGTGGCAACTGTTACTCCCTGTCCGAAGGCAACACTAAAGTTTGTACTGCTTCCTCTATTGATCGTCAGATTGTCCGGGGAGACCGAAGGATTTAATGGTTCTGTTTCCGTGGTAAAGGAATGGGTCTGGTCTGATGTCATTTTGTTACTGGCGATATCCTTAAAGCCGGATACACTTACCGTATATTGCGTGCTGTAGGAAAGACCAGAATAGGGCACGGTAAAGACCATACTACTGGCCGACCAACTGCCGCCGGTTAATGCTGCGTCATACGTTGACCCACCGTCAGCCGAAAGCTGAACCGTACCAACTGTTGTGGTATTCATTGGTTCACTGAATGTAATCTCTAGATTACCGCTGATAGAAACATCTGCACCGCTTGGTGTCAGGCTGTCAACCGTCGGTACAGTGGAGTCATAGGTTCCGCTAAACTGAAGGGCTGCAGTGTTTCCATTACCAGCCATATCCTGTGCTACATTATTTGCTATGTCAATAGTAAAGGTCCCCTCGGAGATGGGAGCGATATCAGCCGTGTAGATTGCTCCACTGCCACTGAAATTACTTACTGTTGCATTTGTAACAGTTAAATCGCTGGTGTTAAAGCCTGTTACACTTTCATTGAATGTGATTGTAATAGGAATGGGACTTGTATTCGTCACAGGGGAAGCATTCGTGGTAATTGCTACCGTCGGTGCATTATCTACGGTCAGGGTAATAACCGCAGGTACACTGGCATAATCAGTCTTATATTCTCCGTTATATTGTTCGGAAAAGACCTTAAGGGTGTAACTTCCTTCAGCAAGTCCAGAGGGGATGGTAATATCCACAGTACCACTTTCATCAGTACTGCTTTTAATCGCCTTGAGTCTGCCGTAATATAATATGTTGCCACTGGAATCGGTAACCATTGCTGAAACAAATTCTCCTGTTCTGTTAGCACTGTCATATGTACCACTTGTCGCATTCGAATAATTCAGCATGATTTTACCTCCCGGTGCTGCCAAAACCTTAGTTTCTGTTACAGTAAAGTTTCTTCTACTGTCCTTAAGGGTCAGCTTCCATTCTACCGGGGTAGTAGCAGAAACCTTTTTCAGCGCATTGGCGCCTTCGACGCCGCTTGATTTCCCGCCTACGGCGGCAGATGAAAAGAGAACAGAATTCAGATTTAAGTTAAAAGCGGGACGCGCTGACCAGCCGTAATAAACATAAGTGGTGGCGGGCATCTTCCCGCTAAAGCCGATACAACACACCATAGAAGCATCGCGAACATAGGGGGAACGCAACCACCACACTCTGTATTTCGCTATTCTGCTATCATCATCTTTAAAGCCGTAGGCGGGGTTCTCCACTTCCTCTGCGGACAGGAAAAACACTTTATCTTTATTCAAAGAAGATGCGCCATATGGAATTTTAAATGCTGAATCGTTTTTAGTTGTTGCTAAAACCGCATCCTGTTCAAGCGTGGTGAGATTTTTCGAGTGAAATCTCCTACACCACTCCTGAGCATCGCTGTTCTGCCACTCATTGGGATTTGTCTGACCATCGTTGTCATCGCTGTTCCATGCAGCTTCAAATACTACATCCCCATTAGTCCCTGTTCCCAAACAATCCTCAGATAGCAGAAACAATCCCGTTTCCCCTGTGTTTGTCTGGGCATCCAGCACTCTCCACTTGATTGGATTTCCGTCATAAGTTCCGTAATAGATGTAGTCGTAGGTGCCTTTTACACTATCATAACCAGATATACCGCCGATTCCATCCTGTATGGCCTTGCCTGTATCGGCCGCAAATACTACGGTCGGTAACAGTGTAAACACCATGCAAAGGCACAGTATCGTTGCCAATAATCTCTTCTTCAATTTGTGTATCCTCCTTACTTCTCCTTTTATCATTTACAAGCATCCTTGCGCTTGTGATTTCACAATATCGTCCTTTGATTTTGTCAGAACAAAATTTCCATAGAGCTTTGCTTGCAGTTTTTCCACAAGCTATGTTCCATTTTGTTCTTCGTCTTTGCTTCTTTTAAAGTGTTCATTCATACAAATCCCTATGGGATCATAATGTGTATGCTCTCTGAAAAACCACTCACAGTCACTACAATCGCTGGGTGTCTCTTCCAGATTCCTTGCCTTGGCATAAGGGCAGCTCTCCTGCACCGCCGTGACAAATGGGCGACCTTGTGCAGTGTACTCTGGGCATACCTCAAAATCCGGGAAGACAGGGTAGCTTTCACCCATCTGCTCATCATATTCCTGGTAAACTGGAAAGTGATGGTCTCCCACCTGATAGATCTTATGCAAATGCTTTTTTCTCTCATTCATCCCAGTGCACTCCTTTCAGGATGGGCATAAAAAAAACCTTACGATAGTTTTCACTTCCATCATAAGGGCAAATCAGTCTTTTGAACAGTGACCTTTCAGGGCAAAAAGGTCACGTTTTTTCGATTATAAAATGAATCTTTCCAGTTCCTCCTGGTTGGAGAGGAACAACTTTTCGCGTATCTCCAGCATGATGTTTTTGAGCCTGCCTACCGAAATGCCATACTGCTTTGCTATTTTTGCATAAGGGACACGGCGTGCCACAAGCATGGCAAGATGGTACTCCCTTAGGGACAGGATGAGGGTAATGTTGTCCTTGGCAAATTGGTTATGAAAGGCAATCCAGTTTTTCCAGGTACGCTCCCATTGTTCCATGATCGTTTTGTAAGAACTGGGGAATTCCTGTTCAAGGCACTCCTCTATCAGTCCGCCAAGGGAGGTGACAAGTTCAGCAAAGGGTGTAATAAAGCCATGTGGCAGTGCAAGGCGCATAGCGGAAAGCAACCAACCCTTCGCCTCTTCCTTCCGCTCCAATGCATAGCAGGCAATGGCACAGGTTAAGCGCAGATAGAGATCGGTCATGGTGATTCCTCTCTCTGAGGAACTCAGTGTCAGTGCAGTCTGCGCCACAGCCAGCGCGGTATCAAACTGACCAATACAATAGAAATATTTTGCCCGCAGATAGAGGGCGTTGGGTCTTATTTCAGGCGACAGAATACTGAAATCCCCTTCTTTTACCCAATCGGGCACCATGTTCGGGGCAAGCACGCTCACAGCAGTTGTTGCGAGAGAAAATTCCGCAGAAGCTCTTATTTCACTGTCCGTGTCAGCCTTTTTATATCGTTTCAAGTAGTCTTCAATCTTAGTGTAGGCCTGGTAATCCCCCGTGCTGATAGCCGCCACAATGGCAATTGGGCAGGTGCGCAACTGCACCGCATCGTCCCCCTCGGTCTTATCAAAACAGTTCATAACCTGCTCAAAATCTCCCCTCAGATAGGAAAGCTCAGCTTCATAGATTAGCCGTATCCTATCCTCATCTACGATATCCAGAATCGCATCCGGATTATGCATCGGCATGAGTTTGGTGCTGGAGCAGGACACATAGGAGAGGTCAGCCAGTAAATCCGAGGCTGTTACCGATAGCTTCTGATCAGCCCGCCTTTTATCAGCAGGACGCTCTGCATCCGCAGGGATCAGCCACAATTTCCCCCTTTTGACCGCTCCAAGGATGCGTCCAGCTTTCAGATGATAGGCTATCGCTCGCCCGGAAATACCCCACATTTTTGCAGCCTCGGTGACTGTTATGTAATCCATAGCGCTCCCCCCAATCTAATTAATCTAAAATATTATACTTCTTATATAGGAAGGATTCAAGATTTTCAATTTACCCTCAGCAAGGTACTTTTCCTATACCCCTAAAACAACAATGTTTGTATTTAAGCATGAAAAATTAAGCGTAAGCGGTAAATAACTAACCACATTGATAAGCTATTTACCGCCTATTTAAGATTTTTTATTCATCACTATTATTTTCACTTTGATCCTTATGTAAAACTTTTACTTGAGCCAAACTAAGATACCCTAGTCGATTAAGTTGGATTTTAACATACCTACCACATACTCTAGGGATGTTCAATTTTACTTTTGGGTTAGGATATGATTCTTGAAGACATTGCCATATAATTTTTGAGTTTTCATCTAAAATGGAAACCGTGTAATCGTGTAAATTTTCTTTATCGTTTTCTTGATTAAAAATTTCTATGGCATCTATATAGTTGTTGGACCTTAGATCGATTTGCCACCATGGTTTATCTTCAAACTTAGTACGAGTTACTGTTATTTTAGGGTCAAAATTGCCATCGTAGTTGTCTACTTCAGCTATCTTAGGATTAGGTCGTCCATCAACAGCATAACTTGCAATAGCTCCATCATATGTTGCACTTTGTGTTGCTATTTTTTGTAAGGCGATATTGCCATCATTGAGGGAATATACTTCTACCTCAGCAAGGCTTAAATCAACATTATTTCCATAAACCTCTATTCTGACTTTGCGTCCTTTAATGCTGGAATGCATTATTGGGTATTCTTCATATGGAAATACATATCCTTTCTTCGTGTATCCAGGTTTATCATTAGAAAAACGACTCCAGACTACCTGCTCATTTTAATTCAGGACCTTAATCCAGTAGCCACCTATAGACTTAATCGAGATGAATTCAGTAATAGGAATCAAAACAGTTATTTTACTGATATTATACATTTCACCTAAATCAACTTCCCACCATGGGTTGGTTGTTTTACCTGTATGTGTAGCTGTATAGTGATGTGTAAAATTACCTTCTGTGCTGCAATCAACAGCAAGACTTGAAACACCACCATATTCTGTAGAACTTTGCTTAGTAATAGCATTGTGACTAGCAGCCAAATTCAAAGGTGTTGATTCTATCAAGTGAGAAAGCCATAGAAATCTATACATAACCGCCGCTGATATCTTTTGTGCATATGTAAGCGCCAGTTTTGTAGCCTTTACCCATGTAAAATTCATTTTAATTGTAGGATCCAAGAACAGTGAAAATACATAGTAACCATACCATGCACAATCTCTTGAAATTTGAACTTCATCTGTAGAAAGCGCATACATATACATGTTAGAGTGTGACACTAGCAGTTGTAAAGCAGGATCGCTATATTGAGGTCTTAGTTTATCTACCCAGCATTCGTATTCCATATGATCAAAACCATCAATGATATTTGCTGAATTCGCCGCATGATGCGGCTCACAACAATCCTGTAAGTAGTGTAAGGCTCGGCCAAGGCTTTCAAACGATTTTTTGCTTATTGCTTCAGCAAAATGTGCAATAAAACGTTCATGAGCAGTTGGGCTTACTTTACCAAAATAATTCACTTCATAGTAGGGATTGTAAAAATGTCCTAAATATATACCTGAGTCTTTTTCATCTATATCAGGTTTCATAGAAAATTCTATTACCGTTGTTTTATGTAAACCAAATAAATCGTACACTTCTGATCCCATATCATTTTGCAATATTTCGAAGGCTCGTTCTGTTATAAAGGCATGTGTAGGGCTAACTGCTGCTGCTGATTCTAATTCTGAAGTTTTGCAAAAAGCATTTTGTTGATTTGAATTTTCCTGCAAATGCAAACTATTTTCCATATTAACCTCCATTCTGCCGCGTTGCGCCAGCACAAATAGGGATGAAAGTGGTGCAGACGAGCGGCAATATTTATATTAGAATTTTGTTTGATGAGAAGGCACACTACAACGTGTCTTGTATGTAGGGTTCTTTCTTTTATCAGTAAGCCCCTAAAAATGGGGAATCTTTATTGACATTAACACCTTGTGCAGTGCACTCCTTTCGAGATGGCATAAAAAACCCTTATGATAGTTTTCACTTCCATCATAAGGGCAAATCAGTCTTTTGAACAGTGACCTTTCAGGGCAAAAAGGTCACGTTTTTTCGATTATAAAATGAATCTTTCCAGTTCCTCCTGGTTGGAGAGGAACAACTTTTCGCGTATCTCCAGCATGATGTTTTTGAGCCTGCCTACCGAAATGCCATACTGCTTTGCTATTTTTGCATAAGGGACACGGCGTGCCACAAGCATGGCAAGATGGTACTCCCTTAGGGACAGGATGAGGGTAATGTTGTCCTTGGCAAATTGGTTATGAAAGGCAATCCAGTTTTTCCAGGTACGCTCCCATTGTTCCATGATCGTTTTGTAAGAACTGGGGAATTCCTGTTCAAGGCACTCCTCTATCAGTCCGCCAAGGGAGGTGACAAGTTCAGCAAAGGGTGTAATAAAGCCATGTGGCAGTGCAAGGCGCATAGCGGAAAGCAACCAACCCTTCACCGCTGTTATGCAATTCATAAATCTCCCTCCCGATCAAATTAATTCAAGAACATTATACTTCCTATATCGGAAGAATTTAAGTTTATGTAATTCACTCTTAGCAAGGTGCTTTTTCTATATTAATTTTTATTTTAACCAACAAAATAAATAAAAAATTCCTATTAACATTATCCTCGAAATAAGCCCTAAGATATTGTAGTTATTCATTTCATACTGCAAAGCTCCTAATTATCCTTTCAACCACCATTGGCGGGTCTACTGACTGAAGGTAAACATACACATCCAGTATATCATCATATATGATTTTGGCTGGTACTACTTCTTCACTTAGTGACATGTTGCATATTTCAATGGTAGTTAGAAGTTCCTCATCACTTTTAATCCCAAGGGCCTTTTTTAGCTTGCTGTATAATACTTAGCCTGAGCGTTCCACATATCACAGTATAGTTTCTCATCTTCAATCAATTGTTCATGATTTCCACGTTCAACTATCCTTCCTTCATTTAATACTATAATGTCCGAACAGAATCTACAGCTGCTCATTCTGTGGGAAATATATATACATGTCTTGTCTCCAACCAAAGAATCAAAATTTTGATATATTTCGTATTCGCTTATAGGATCAAGGGCTGCAGTAGGTTCATCTAGAATAACAAAAGCTCCATCTTTATATAGGGCTCTAGCTATGGCAATCTTCTGCTGTTCTCCACCGCTGTATTTTTCATTTGAAGTGCTGTCACTTCCTCCAAATGCTTCTATTTCACTTAAATCATTCAAACTTTCATCCAACCTATCCCAATATTTCTCAAGTCCAATTTTAGATAAACATTCCTGAACTTTTTTCTTTTGAAATTTAACAGAGCTTGAGATATTCTCACCTAAACTGAAAGAAAACAATCCAAAATCCTGAAATACTACAGAGAATAGCGATAGGTATTCCTTATAATCATATTTCTTAATATCCACACCATTCAATGTGATTCTTCCTTTAGTTGGTTCATACAATCTGCTTAATAATTTTATAAAAGTACTTTTTCCTGCTCCATTTGGTCCCACTAGAGCACTTTTTTGATTTGACCTTATTTCACATGAAACTCCTTTGAGCACATATTCGTCGCTTCCAGGATACTTAAACCAAACATCCTCAAAGCATATCTTATACTGGTGATCACTTCTTTTTTCTACTGGAATGGAACCTGTTTCAAACTTGTTTTTCATATCCAAAAACTCAGTAAGTTTATCCATATATCTCATCATATCATCAATTTCATGATTAAACACAATTGTTGCTAATAGTGATTCATTCATCTTAATAACAGCCTGGCTATATTTAAGAAACCCTCCTATTTCAATAGCATTTGCAAGCACTTTTAAAGCCACAAGACTGTATGCTAAAACAGTTATTATTCCACTTGATGAAGCTTTAACAACTCTTTCATAAATTTTGTATTCAGATTCTTTTTTACAATTATTATTAATGTATTTACTTAAATTATGAAGAAGATTGCTTATAGATTTCTCTGCATCGTAAACCTGTATTGTTTTAATCATCTCTTCGTCCCTAAACATTCTACATATATAATCAAATTTTTTTTCTGTATCCACTCCTGCTTCAAATAGTTCATTTATTTTATTTTGGCTCCATTTCACCACTTTGCCCGTGATTCCCATAACACCTAAAACAACAGCTAGAATTAATAAAATGCAAACAACTGGATTGGTAACAATATTTAAGACTTTAGATTCAGCTCTGCTAACACTGATACAAAGCTGCAGAGTTAACCCAATTGCAAATAAAAAAGATACAATGCTTTCTAGAAGTTCAGCATATTTACTAAACAACTCTTCATAATCTGCATGATATTTTAAAGCACTTATAGCACTTGTATAACTACTTATAACCTTTCCATCCTCTATACTCTCATAGTCTACATCAAGAGGCTTTTGATGAATTATATCTTCTATCTTTTCAGATAGTGCTGAACTTCTATCGGTTGTTATTTTCTTTAACCACTCAGATAAAATACTCCCTACACAAAATAAAAGTGACATTGCTATTGAATAGTATAAAGCTTCTTTAAACTGCTTATTTATAACTGATGTAAGTATATACTGGCTGAAAACTATTGGTAAAAATGGCACCAGCCCTCGCACTATTCCTGAAAGAATAAGCAGCGGTCCTATAGAATGGTCAAGGTAGTGAAACCTTTTCATTATTTTAAAAGCTCTTTTGTGTGTTTTTAACATTTGCATGCTGCCACCTCCTCTTGATAATAATATGCTTGTGCATTAAACATCTCTCTATATGGGCCCTCTTCTTTTATTAGCTCCTGATGGGATCCATCCTGCTTTATATTTCCATCCTGCAGGAATATCACTCTATCACAGAATTGTGTTGAGCTTAACCTATGGGATATAAATAGAGATGTTTTTCCTTTAGTCAACTGGTTATACTTTTTATACATTTCCGCTTCAGCTAGTGGGTCTAGTGCTGCAGTAGGCTCATCTAAAATAAGAATCGGTGCATTTTTATATATAGCACGTGCAAGCATAAGTTTTTGATACTGCCCTCCTGATAACTCCACACCATTTTCTTCGAAATTCTTTGTAAGAACAGTTTTTTCTTTATTCTGCATTTTCTGAACATAGTCATAAAAATCAGCCTGCTTCAAACTTTCATTTAAACGCTTCATATCAACTTCCTCATCTAGTTTACACGAAATGTTTTTAGCTATGCTTTCGGGAAATACTTTTGTTTCTTGAAAGACAACGCCTGTAAGTCTTAATAGTTCCTTTGGGTTAACTTTTGAAATATCCACCCCATTTAAGAGAATGCGTCCTTTCTGTGGTTTATATAATCCGCACATAAGCTTCACAAGTGTAGTTTTACCAGCCCCATTAGCTCCAACCAATGCAATTTTTTCTCCTTCTTTTATGGTCAAGTTTAAATTATGAAAAATTTCTTTTCCTCCTCCATATCCAAAACATACATTTTCAAAAACATAACTGTATTCTTGAGCTTTTGGAATCTCAAACTCATATTCGCCCTCTCCTAGTTCTTGTTTCTCCAAAAAAACCCTAAAATTATTAACCACAATAACATTTTCAGCAAACTTAGAGTACTCTGTAAAAATGTTTTCTATCCAGACATTAAATCCAGCTATTACTCCAAGATACAATACAAATTCACTTATGGCCATACCTTGTGATACTCTGTATATCAAATATCCATAACAAATAACATCCCTTAAAACTCCTGAAACATGCTGAATGCTCTCCGCAGCAAAAGTATTTTTTGTATGAGCTTTTATGTATACCATTCTTCTCTTAAGTAGACTTTCAAATTTATCAGCGAACCATTTCTCCATTCCATATATTCTAACATCTTTTCCTATTTTGGTATCAAGGCACTTTCTATGAAGATAAAGCCTTTCATACAATAAACTATTCTTCTTATTTTGATTTTCTAATATCCATGCTCTATTTTTCCTGTCTTTAAATGTCCTCACATAACCTGTGAAAAGAAGTACTATCATTATAAGTGGATTTAATTTTGCTGAAATTACCATAAAAATCATTAAGCATAAAATATTCTCTATAAGATCAGCTATATTTTTTAAAAGTCCCATTACCCCTCTAGTATTATCACCTACAGCCTCACTAGCCTTCTCAAATTCTTGTTTACCAACACTTCCTTCCACCTGATAAAACGGCAGCTTCACTAACTTTAAAAACATATTAGGCATTTCTAAAAATTTGTATAAGAATATACTGGTGTTTCTCTTCGTAAAAAAAATCTTTTCTGCCATAACTAAGAAAGCATAAAGACAAACAATTGCTACAATCTTAAGAAATGCCCTTTTGGGACTATACCCTTTTTCCAAAATAAAGACAATTCTACTTGCCAGCATAACTGCAAAAATAGTATTTATCAATCTTAACCCCATATATATAAAGCCACTTATTATGCCACCTATTCCTTCTTTATCTTTCCATCGTTTTAATACAAATCTAGTATTATCTATCTTCGTTCCCAATTCAATCACCTCACCAATATAATATCAGGTTTTTCGCTCTCTAAAAAAAACTGACGTGAATCGCCAGTTTTTATGCGTGAAATGTAATATTAGGCGTATTAAAGGAAATAACGAGTCAAAGATTTTGAGGATATTTTGCGTCAGACGAGGAAATGAAAGTTCAAGCTAGTTGGGCTAACTTGAGCTTTCATTGACGAAGTATGACACAAAATAGACCAAAATATTGACTTGTTATTTCCTTTAATACGCCTAAAGCGGAATAGTAATCTCGCTTGCAAATATCCCCGGTTCATTTTGAAGATTAAGAAACCCTTCATACTTATCAACCAAAAACTGTACTCGCTTCATTCCAAGCCCATGTTCACCACGCTTTGTTGATATATAGTTTTTTTGATTGAAATCCGGCTCCTCCTCTGCACTATTTTGAATAGACATATAAAACTGTGAACCAAAGACTTCTGAATATATCCTTATGAATCTTTTATCTATAGGTACCTTCATACAGGATTCAATTGCATTTTCTAGAAGATTGCTTACCATTATACACATATCAATATCCTTTATCTTCAACTCTTCCGGAAGAACTGCTTTAAAATCCACTTGAATTCCATGCTTCAACATAATACTGATTTTACTATTAAGTATTGCATCCATCATTATATTCCCTGACTTCACCAGACTGTCCACAGAATCCAGTTCCTTTTCCAGTTTAGATATATATTCTTTTAGTTCTTCAACTTCCCCCATAGCAAGATAAGCCTTCATTGCCTGAATATGATTATGATAGTCATGTCTCCATCCTCTCATATTAAGGTAAACATTCTTAATTTCTTCATACTGATGAGATAAAAATTTTCTCTGCATAGCATCAATGCTTTTGACACTCTCACTATCACTTAATAATGCATATTGATCAAATGCCAGAACAATAATAACAACGAATATCCCCATATTACCCACTAAAGATATCCTTAAAGCTGAAGCAGATACCAAAAACAAAATAAAACCAGTATATCTATTCAACTTATTCTTATATATAAATGTAGTCCACAAACATACCAAAACAAATATTGTTATGCAAATCCCACTTTCACCAAACATTCTACCTAAAATAAAAAATGTCAAAATAGGAATAAACCATTTCATCTGTTGAATAAAAATATCATTATTGTAAAATATCAAATAAATAACTGCAATAAAACTTTCCATTCCTAATATCAAAAAAACATGATACCAAGAATCCATTTTTAATAACATAAAGGTATAGTCTATCACTAAGCATGCTAGCATGGACAAAACCCCAAATGCTTTAACCTTCCAGTTATCATCAAGCCTTGTGTTTCGGACAAAATAATATATCAATATAAAAAGCATAACCCCTCTAAAAATCATTACTTATAATCCTTTCTTCTGTAATCCATATAAGCCTTCATTAACTCTCCCCATTTTCCTCTGGCTATGGGTATTTCTGCTCCATTTTTTATAAGAATATTCTTCTTATCTATTCTTTCAATACAATTTAGATTAACTATATAACATCTATGAGGTTTAAAAAATTTCTCTTTAGAAAGCTCCTTTTCCCACTGACTCATTTTATTATTAGATACCCACTTCCCCCTAGACGTGATTATATTGGTATTGTGATTATCACTTTCAATATAATTTATCTTACTTTCATAAAAACTTACAATTCCATCTTGGGTGTTAATTGTTATAGAAGGTTCTATTACAGATATTTTATCTTTAATTTTCTTCAGGAGCAGAGAAATACTCTCCTGTTTTATAGGCTTTAATATATATCCACAGGCATCAACCTCATAACCATCAAAAACATAGTCTTTTTCCCCAGTAATAAATGCTATTGGAATATTACAATCTTCTTTTCTTATAGCTTCTGCCAAAGAAAATCCATTCATCTCATTCAGAATAATATCCAAAAGAATTGCATCAAACTTCTGATCTTCAAATGCAAATAAAAAGCTCTCAGCACTTTCAAATATGTTAAAAGATAGTCTAATTCCTTCATCTTCTGCTGCTTTTTCAAGCATTGAAAGAAGATATTCCTGATGTATTTTCTCATCTTCTACTATTGCAATTTTCATTTTCTGCCTCCAGAATACTATGTATATTCTTTTTCAATTATATCAATTTTGCAAATCTTTGCATAGAAAACCCATGACAGTATATCCTAGGTTTATAGTAGTAGATACTCACAACAAAAGCTAAAGAGAAATTTTATGATGAATTTATTAATATAAAGTAAAGAGGCTGTCGTGACAGCCCCTTGAATGTCCAAGCACTATGATTTTGATACAATTTAGCAATATTGAATTGTCGCTAAATTGTTTTAGTTTCACTTAAAAGTATAGTGGTATACTTTTACTTATCCTTATTTTCAACTTTTTGAAACCATTTCATAGCTTCTTCATTATCTTGAGAAACTCCATAACCTTTATTATAAAATACTCCTACAAGACATTGTCCCTTTCCAATATAATTAAAATATCTTTTTAGCATGTTCAGCTCTTCTCTGCATTAATAAAATGTGTAGACATACCAAAGTTGCTATAACTCAATTAGTAAATATGATTTATAATTATTGTATAAACGTATGACATCTTCTATTTTTATTTCTTTGTCATCAATACATTGAATAAATTATAGAGGTAGTACTGACATTGACGGGTATAATAATAATTTTCATGTTTTTCTAGATATCATAACTGTAACTATATTTTACAATTTATATAATAACGCATATGATTCACTTACTTTTTTAAATCCCAAATTTTTGTACATTTCTTTTGCTGTATCTTCCTCATCAGCACTAAGATATATCACTTCAGCTTTCTTTAAAAGAGCAATGTCTATCACATATTTTAAAATAGTAGTACCTATTCCACGACGCTGATACTCTGGGGATACTGCAAAATCTTCTATTTTAGCTATTCCATTATATAAAAACAATTCACAACTTCCAACTGGAATTTTATCATCATAACAAATATATGTATCTACTGGAATTTCTGACAAAGATGCCTGTCCTATACGCCTAGCCCTGCGCATGCAAAAGTCTTTTTCAAAAGTTTCACTATCCTGAATTAGATCTAGTGATACCAAATCTTCAACCATAGAATAATCTGCAATTTTACGTATCGAATACCTATTTAAGGTATTCCATTTTGGTGATTCCATAGGAATATATACATAGTTACCATAATGCTCAATTTCTAGTTTTTCATGGTATCTTTCTAAACATTTTTCATCAGGCAGTTCATCTATAGTAATCCTACAAAAATCTTTACCTTCTTTATAATTTAGTTCTATTTCCTCTTTAATAATCTGTTGTAAAACATCCTCAGATAATGTTTTTTTAATATTTGTAGAGTTGTGAAAATGCATATCCTTCATCTTACTGTCACGAAATCTAATAATCTGTTCATTTTCGTAACATTCAGAAAAGCAGCTGATATAAGTAATCTCGCTGTGCTTTATCTTTACTTGAATTTTTAAATACTTATCCATAATATTTTTTCCTTTCCCATTACTTTTTTTCATTTCACACATAAAAAAACTATAACAATTAGTAAATAAGATAATGACATTTTAATACCATTACCTTATTTACTAATATTTAATCATATTCTATTTATTTTGGATCTCCGCAGGTACGTTTCAGCATTCATAATTTTAATTCTAACAGTTACTTAATACATCCTAAATTAATATTGTAAACTAACCCATATAAGAATATTATACCATTAAGTATATTATTCTTATATGCATATGCTATACCAATATACAAAACATTAGCACGAAAATTGTCACAATGAAGTATGCCCTTTTGACACTATTATAACAATGTGAGTTCACTGATTTTCTCATTCATTGTTAACACATCCATTGCTTTATCACAAATTTTTATCAAAATGGTATATCTTTAATTGGTTTATTATCTTCTTCTATTTTCTTAACAAAACATAATTCCTTAATTTACTTTCATCAGATACATAATTATTTTCCACTAATTCATCTTTAGTAGCCTCTTTTCATGTTACATCAATTAGTTCATCAAATATGCTAAACAAATACAAAATAGGATTAACACTTAATACTGCTTTACATTTATAATTTTAAAGAACTTATACTCTAATTAATATGTCATAATTATATCTAATTGCATTTCTAAATAAACTCTAATATAAAATTACACTTTATTTAGAAATGCAATTAGGTAAAGCTCCTCACCAAACGAAAACACAACCGCCCATAAGTAGCTATTTAAGCCACCTACAGGCGGTCACTAATATGTATGGTGGAGGCGAGGGGTTTTACACTAGTAAAAATATATACTGTTTCCTAACCTCGTATCAAGAAACATATACTATGTTTTCTATTTTATACCCCCAGCTATACCAATACTTTTAACTGTGTTTCCTTTTAACCCTTACTACCGTATCCACGTGTGCCGTCTGAGAGAACATATACACAGTTATGCCTTCTACACACAAATACCTCTAAGCTCACCATTTAGACTTAACATCTATAAATCAAACAAATCAATTGATGAATCAAATATAATATCTTCGTCACAGAAAGCTACAGATATTGCCTCAAGGGCTTTCTTTGTATTAGGTACTATCCATGCTTTCTTCGCTTCATTCCATCTACTTCCTTCTATTTTTTTGATTGCAGAAACCTTATCATAGCCATAACTAAAGCTTATCAATATATAGTTATCATTGCCTTTTTCAATTGTAATAGCCATCATTTATAACCTCCTCATTAAATTCAAATCTGATATAAGTCTATTGTATTGGTTAGTTTCATGGGCCAACTTACTTTTTTAGTTCATCGGCTTATAAATTTACTATAGCTAATATTATCAGCTTTATAATACTGCTAAAAAGTGCACACCTCTAGTTAAAAATGCACACCCCTTGCACCCTTTTTCACACCCCGGGTGCATTTTTACTATTTAATTTTAACTTTTAGCCCAATAATTTAGCCTGATCCCCATTAAACTTGAGCCAAAAAACAGCTAAAGCCCCTGAAATTCAAGGGCTTTGCATTGTATCAAAATTATAGTTTTTATATGGTGGAGGCGAGGGGACATATTATTCCATTGTTTCCAAATGGTACTGACTATATTTTGGACATGCTATGCATGTTCCCCGGCGTATTATGAAGGTGTAGTATAGTTGTTACCCTTCATCCTAGTGCTTCATATCCTGTGGGATTTAGAAGTCTATGAGTCGATACAGAGCTGTTGGATTTCTCCACATACTCCTCGGTATTGCCGTCGTCTTTACGTTACGGTTTCACCGATAAAGCCGGGTTTTCACTTATGGATCGCTCCATAAGGCGACTCTTTTTGAATCGAACCCCTGTCCGAAAGCATAAACATCCAGGCATCTCCGAGTGCAGTTAGTGGTTTAACATTCCCTCTGGTGGACTCTCACTAACAGGATTCCACTTTCAGTAGCTTCATAAATTCCGTTCCTGCGTCAAAGCTTTCACAGGCTCGGTTCCCCGCTATCGACGCCCTATCCTAAGTCGCGGGACTCAAAGGTAGGACGAGCCGCACTAGGCAGCTAAAGCTAAATTATTATTATCGTTTATTATTTTTCCCAGGTTTTAACGAGGCCCCAGGTTCCTCGACTCGCTTCCTGAACACCTACTACCCCCGTCGAAAGCCAAAACGCCCCCATGTTATTAGGATTTATCTCTAAACTGCCTTTCGATTTCTCGTTGGGCATCGCGTTTAGCTAAGTCTTCACGTTTGTCGTAAAGTTTTTTACCCTTTGCCACTGCCAGACTAACCTTTACAAGGCCTCTGGTTTGGTAAAGAGAAAGTGGTACAAGGGTATATCCCTGCTGGGATATATATCCCGCGAGCTTTCGAATCTCGTTTTTATGCATTAAGAGTCTTCGAGCTCTTAAGGGATCCTTGTTAAATATGTTGCCCTTTTCATATGGGCTTATATGCAGGTTATATAGAAATAGTTCACCATTTCTTATTTCGGCATAGCTGTCTTTTAGGTTTGCTTTACCTAGTTTTACTGACTTTACCTCAGTACCGAAAAGCTCTATACCTGCTTCGTAGGTTTCTTCAATAAAGTACTCGTGTCTTGCCTTTCTATTTTCGGCAAGTGATTTTGTTTCTGTTTTCATATCATCACCAACACTATTCTTTGTACATTAATTAATTATATCACGAATTGGGGTGTTGTCAACTTGGAGGTTATTAGAAAGTGTGGGGAGGTACCCCCGTATTTCCCCTATTATTATATAATATAGATATTGGGATTGACAATAAAAAAGGGGAAGATAAAAAGTAACAGGCACTTGAGTTTTGAGTTATTTAATCAAAACTCAAGAGCCTGTCACCTAACTCGATAGCTGTTGAATTTGTCATTAATAAAACCAGCTCTTTTTAGTGAGCTGGTTTTAGGTTGCTTGAATATGAAAATTATTCTTCTTCTTTGTTGTTAACAAGGGCAAAATCAATTGTTCTTGTGTCAATATCAGTCTTAGCTACCTTTACTACTACCTCATCCCCTAGCCTATAAACCCTTCTAAGCTTTTCGCCAATAAGGCTGTGGTGCTTTTCATCGTATATGTAGTAGTCATCCTCCATGTTGCTTATGTGTACAAGTCCCTCTACGGTGTTAGGAAGTTCTACAAATATTCCAAAGGAGGTTACAGAGGATATTACGCCGCTGTATATCTCTCCAATTTTATCTGACATGTATTCAACCTTCTTGAGGTCATCTGTCTCACGTTCTGCTTCCTGGGCACGTCTTTCCATATCACTTGATTGTTCTGATGCAGAGGCAACGAATTTTTTAAGCTTTTCTATTCTCTTGCTGTCTATCTTATTGTTTATGAACTCCCTTAGTATTCTGTGTATTGCAAGGTCAGGGTATCTTCTTATTGGGGATGTAAAGTGGCAGTAGTATTTTGCTGCAAGGCCAAAGTGGCCGGAGCATTCTGGGGCATACCTTGCCTGCTTAAGTGATCTTAGTAAGAGAGTATTTACAACAACCTCTTCTTTTTTACCCTTTGCTTGTTCCAATATAGTTTGAAGTGCCTTTGGATGTATGTCAGTTGTTTTTCTTAATACATATCCAAGGTTATATATAAATTCTCCAAGCTTTTCAAGCTTTTCTTCGTCTGGATCCTCATGTATTCTGTATACAAATGGTATTCCAGTCCAGAAAATATGTTCAGCAATTGTTTCATTACAAACAAGCATGAACTCCTCGATCATCCTGTTTGCAATCTCCCTTTCATAGGGCCTAACATCTATTGGTTTACCCTTTTCATCAAGTATTATCTTTGACTCTTCAAAATCAAAATCAAGTGCTCCCCTAACCATTCTTTTTTTATTAAGTATCAAACAGAGTTCTTCCATAAGTTTGAACTCTTCTAAAAGGTAATCATAGCGCTTCATTAACTCAGCATCTTTATCCTTAAGTATCTTTGTTACATCTGTGTAGGTCATTCTTTCAGAGGTTTTTATTATACTTTCAAATATTTCGTAGCTAACTACTTTTCCTGTTGGGTCTATATCCATGCTGCATGACATTGTAAGCCTATCAACCTTTGGGTTAAGACTGCAAATGCCATTTGAAAGTTTTCTTGGAAGCATTGGAATTACCCTGTCAACTAAATAAACGCTGGTTGCTCTGTCAAAAGCCTCTCTATCAAGTGGAGATTTTTCCTTTACGTAGTAGCTTACATCTGCTATATGTACTCCTAATCTATAGTTGCCATTAGAAAGCTTTTCAATGGATACTGCATCATCTAAATCCTTTGCATCCTCTCCATCTATTGTTACTATCTTTAGATCTCTTAAATCTCGTCTTCTTTGATACTCCTTTTCAGGTATTTCCTCGGAAATGTCCTCGGTATATTCCTCTACATCCATTGGAAATTCTTCAGGAAGGTTGTATTTTTTTATAATAGAAAGTATATCAACACCTGGTTTATCAGGGCTTCCAATTATCTCTACTATTCTTCCTTCTGGATTTCTTCTGGTTTCTGGCCACTTTATTATTTCTACTACAACCTTATGACCGTTTTTAGCTCCATTTATATCGGTTTTGGGTATGAATATATCCTGATATATCCTTACATCATCAGGAACAACAAATCCAAAACTTTCACTCTTTTCAAAGGTTCCAACAACTCTAGTATTTGCTCTTTTAAGAATCCTTATTATTTCACCTTCAACCCTTTTTCCGCCTGCTGCTTCCTTTGTAATCCTGGCAATTACTCTATCGTTATTCATTGCTCCATTCATATTCTCTGCAGGTATAAATATATCGGGAAGCAAAGGGTTATCCTGTATTAAAAATCCATATCCCTTTTGATGTCCTTGAAGCTTTCCAGCTATAAGGTTCATCTTTTCCAGTATTCCATATTTGTTCTTTCTAGTCTTAACTACAAGTCCCTCATTCTCCATAGAATCAAGAACAGAATAAAATATACCCATCTGTTTTTTGTCTATATCGAATATTGCTGAAAGTTCCTCTGCTGTCATTGGCTTATAGGCTTCTTCTCTCATAAAGGCTAGAAGTTGTTCTTTTACCAAATTAATCACTCCTTATAGTCCAATTGTTTCTGATATTTTTTTCATTGATTCTAGTGCAATTTGAATAAACTCATCAATACCTATTCCTATATTCTCTATGGATTTTATTTGTTCTCTGTTAGCACCCCTTGCAAAATCCTTCTTTTTCATCTTCTTTAAAACTGATTCAGGGGTAACTCCAATAAGCTTTTTATCTGGCATTACAAGTGCACTTGCAGTTATAAGTCCAGTAACCGGATCTGCTGCATATAATGCTTTATCAAGAATACTTAACCTTGGAAGTCCATGAATTTCATTATGTACCTTAACAGCATATACTAATTCTTCAGGATATCCAAATGTTTCAAGGATTTCAGCACCTATCAGACTGTGCTTTTCTGGAGTATCTGCAGTTTCTTCATAATCTATATCATGAACAAGCCCACATATTCCCCAGAGATTTTCGTCCTCCCCTAATTTTCTGGCTAATCCCATCATAACAGCTTCAGCAGCCAGCATATGATTTACAAGGTTCTTGTTTTTTACTCTTTCAATTACTTCATTATAAGCATTTGTCCTATCCATAGTATCCCTCCATAGCTTATTTATAGTCATTTTTTTAAAATAATTTCTATAATTAGCTAATTCCATTTCAGTTGGATTATTATTTAAATATAATTCAAAAATTTATTCTTGTCAAAAAATACTAAGGCATATTAAAGGAAATAACAAGTTAAAGATTTTGAGGATATTTTGCGTCAGACGAGGCAATGGAAGCTCAAGCTAGTTGGGCTAACTTGAGCTTCCATTGCCGAAGTATGACACAAAATAGACCAAAATATTGACTTGTTATTTCCTTTAATACGACTAAAGGGGTCTGTTAAAACAGACCCCTAATAGATTACTTTATGAACTTTATAAGTATTCCTCCAACCTTTAGGAACAATGGAGCAAATACTAGTGAAACTATTGTCATTAGCTTTATTAATATATTCATTGCTGGTCCAGCTGTATCCTTAAATGGATCACCAACTGTATCGCCAACAACTGCAGCCTTATGTGCAAGGCTTCCTTTTCCACCATGTTCTCCAGTTTCGATGTACTTCTTTGCATTATCCCATGCACCACCTGCGTTAGCCATGTATATAGCAACAAGTACTCCTGAAACAACAGCTCCTGCCACAAGTCCTCCAAGGGCTTCTGGTCCAAGAACTATTCCAATAACTATTGGAACTACAACTGCTAGAACTCCTGGAAGAATCATTTCTCTAAGCGCTGCTGATGTTGAAATATCAACACACTTCTTGTAATCAGGCTTAGTCTTTCCTTCCATAATTCCTGGCATGTTCTTAAACTGGCTTCTAACTTCTTCAATCATCTTGTTAGCAGCCTTACCAACAGCTTCCATAGTAAGTGCCGCAAAGAAGTATGGAAGAACTCCACCAAGTAGAACTCCAACAAGAGTTACTGGATTCAAAAGATCTATGGTCTTAAGTTGAACAGCTTGTGAATAGGATGCAAATAGTGCAAGTGCTGTTAATGCAGCTGAACCTATTGCAAATCCCTTACCTATAGCTGCTGTTGTGTTTCCTACTGAGTCAAGCTTATCTGTTATCTTTCTAACTTCCTTTGGAAGTTCTGCCATTTCTGCTATACCACCTGCATTATCTGCAATTGGCCCATATGCATCAACAGCAACTGTCATACCAGTTGTTGAAAGCATTCCTACTGCTGCAAGTGAAATACCGTAAAGCCCCATAAGAGCGTTAGTCCTTCCACCCATTATAAAGAATGCAAGTAATATTGCGATAGCAATAAATATTATAGGAAGCACTGTAGAGTACATACCTACTGCCAATCCTGATATTACTGTTGTAGCAGGTCCTGTCTCTGACTGATCAGCTATCTTCTTAACATGCTTATAATCGCTTGATGTATACATTTCAGTTAACTGTCCTATAATCATTCCAACTATAAGTCCTGCTGTTATAGCCCAAAATGCTTTTAAATCCCTAAATATCATATTACTGAAAACACCTGCAGCTACAACAACTATTATACTACTTACATAGGTTCCATTCTTTAATGCCTTTTGTGGGTTTGAATTTTCATCTCCCCTAACAAAAAGTGAACCTATAATTGATGCAACAACTCCTACTGCAGCTAATATTAATGGGAATATAATTCCTTCTTGCTTATTAAAAATAACTGCTCCTAATGTAAGTGTTGAAATAATTGAACCAACATATGATTCAAAAAGGTCTGCACCCATACCAGCAACGTCTCCAACGTTGTCTCCAACGTTATCAGCGATAACTGCAGGGTTTCTTGGATCGTCTTCTGGTATTCCAGCCTCAACCTTTCCTACAAGGTCAGCTCCAACATCTGCTGCTTTAGTATAAATACCACCGCCAACACGTGCAAATAATGCAATTGAGCTGGCTCCAAGTCCAAAGCCTGTTACTATGTTAGGATCCTTAAAAATGATGTATAACAAACCTACTCCAAGTAATCCTAGTCCAACAACGGACATACCCATAACTGCACCACCTGAAAAGGCGATTTCAAGAGCTTTGTTCTGTCCATGTCTTGCAGCGTTAGCAGTTCTAACGTTAGCCTTTGTTGCAACCTGCATTCCAAAGAAGCCTGCAAGGATTGAGAATACTGCACCAACTACAAAGCAGATAGCAGTAAGCCAACCGATAAAAATACCTAATACGATAAATACTACGACGATAAATACTGAGAGAATTCTATACTCTCTTCCTAGAAAAGCCATTGCACCTTCATGTATGTATGCAGAAATCTCCTGCATCCTTTCTGTACCAGGGTCTTGTTTAGATATCTTCCCGGCTAGATAAAGTGCAAATATCAAGCCTAAAACACCAGCCAGGGGAACAATATAATATACCCAGCTGCTTAAAGTGACGTTACTCATTCTTTTGATGGTCCCCCTTCATTATTAAATTATTTATTTGAAAAATATACAAGAAGCACTGATGTTATTACGAATAAAACCATTGCTATAGTTGTAAGTTTTTCAAGCTTGCCCTCCCATGTTCTAGCTTTATTTCTGCCAAAAAAGGTTTCTGCTCCACCAGAAATAACTGATGTAAGTCCCTGAACCTTTGCAGGCTGTGCTAAAACAGAAACGATTACGAATAGTGATATAATAATATGAAGTATCGTAATGACTGTCTTTGCCATTTTACTACCTCCCTACTTTTAATAATAACATTCATAATTTCATATTTTATCATATAAAAGGGCTAATTACAATATCAACTGTATTATTTGTAATTTTCCGTAAATTCAAGCATATTATAATATCAGTTTCAAAATTGCCATTATAATGTACCTAAACTACTTTTTGCTTCGTATATTTTTACATACTTTTTCTATGAGCATTATAAAAATTTTAATGCAATATATATAACATTCAAATCAGAAAAAAATATATAGAGGTTTTTCCTCTATATATTTTTACCATATTTAGATTTTCTAAACACTACTTATATACGTTATAGAAAGCTTCTATTCCTGGGTACTCTGATACTTCTCCAAGCTCTTCCTCTATTCTTAAAAGCTGATTGTATTTTGCAACTCTATCAGTTCTTGCAGGAGCACCTGTCTTTATCTGTCCAGCATTCATTGCCACAACAAGATCTGCTATTGTAGTATCTTCACTTTCACCTGAACGATGTGATACAACTGCTGTATATCCTGCTCTTTCAGCCATTTGTATAGCTTCAATAGTCTCTGTAAGAGTTCCTATCTGGTTAAGCTTTATAAGTATTGAGTTTGCAACTCCAAGCTTTATACCCTTTGAAAGCCTCTTTGTGTTTGTAACAAATAAATCGTCACCAACAAGCTGAATCTTCTTTCCAAGCTTTTCAGTTAATAGCTTCCATCCATCCCAATCTTCTTCTGAAAGTCCATCTTCTAATGATATAATTGGGTACTTATCTGCAAGGTTTGCCCAGAAATCAACCATTTCTTGTGGAGTAAGAACCTTTCCTTCTCCTTCAAGATGGTACTTTCCATCTTCCTTGTATAATTCTGTAGCTGCTGCATCTATAGCAATTCTAACCTGTTCTCCTGGCTTGTAGCCTGCTTGTTCAACTGCTTCTATTATAACCTGTATAGCTTCTTCATTTGACTTTAGGTTAGGAGCAAATCCACCTTCATCACCTATTGCTGTGTTATATCCCTTTGCAATTAGGGTTTTTCTTAATGAATGATAAACCTCTGCACACATTCTTAGTGCTTCTCTGAAGTTTTCTGCTCCAACAGGCATTATCATAAATTCCTGTATATCAACGTTGTTGTCTGCATGCTTTCCACCATTTAAGATATTCATCATTGGAACAGGCAGAGCCTTTGCATTAACTCCTCCAATGTATTGGTAAAGTGGAAGTCCCATAGATTCTGCTACTGCCCTTGCTACTGCAAGTGAAGCTCCAAGTATTGCATTTGCCCCAAGCTTACCCTTGTTCTCTGTTCCATCAAGCTCAATTAAAACTTTATCAATAAGAGTTTGATCAAGGGCATTCATTCCAATTAATTCGGGAGCTATCATTGAGTTAACATTGTCTACTGCAGTTAAAACTCCCTTACCAAGATACCTTGATTTATCACCATCTCTTAGTTCAACTGCTTCAAATGCTCCTGTAGAAGCACCTGATGGAACTATTGCTCTTCCTACTACTCCATCTTCTAATTCTACTTCTACTTCAACTGTTGGATTGCCTCTTGAGTCTAGCACTTCTCTTCCTAATACATCAATAATTTCAATATAGTTTTTCATAACATAAACCCCTTTCAATATTTATTTTATCTTCAAGGATTTTCCTGTCATTTGTTCTGGGATTTCTATTCCCATAAAATCTAATATTGTAGGAGCAATATCACATAATCTTCCTCCATCTTCTAGCTCTATATCACCATTTCCTATGGTGATAAATGGTACAAGATTTGTAGTATGTGCTGTAAATGGCTCTCCTGTTTTATAGTCAATCATCTGTTCTGCATTGCCATGATCAGCAGTTACATAAACTGCTCCCTCTTTTTTAAGAACCCTATCAACAATTTCGCCAAGACATTTATCAACTGTTTCGATTGCCTTCCTTGCTGCATCAAGGTTACCTGTATGTCCTACCATGTCAGCATTGGCAAAATTTAATATTATAATATCATAAATATCTTTGTCTATTTCTTCGATTACTCTTTCCTTTACAAGGTTAGCACTCATCTCAGGCTGAAGATCATATGTTGCAACCTTTGGAGAAGGAATTAGTATTCTTTCCTCTTCCTTGTTAGGTGCTTCCACTCCACCATTGAAAAAGAATGTAACATGAGCATACTTTTCGGTTTCAGCTATTCTTAATTGCTTTAACCCAAGCTTGCTTATATATTCTCCAAGTGTGTTCTCATAACTTTGAGGTTTGTAAACTATATCTACATTTTCAATGGTTTTATCATATTGAGTCATACATACAAAGTGTAGAGGGAAGTAATTTCTTTTAAATCCATCGAAATTAACATCAACTAAGGAACGTGTAATCTGTCTTGCTCTGTCTGGTCTAAAGTTGAAGAATATTACAGAATCATTTTCCTTAATAACAGCTGTTGGCTTATCATCCCTAACTATTACTGTAGGCAGAATAAACTCATCTGTCCTGTTTTCTTTGTAGGATGCTTTGATTGTCTCAACTGCACTGTGAGCTATTTCCCCTTCACCCTTTACCATGGCATTATAGGCAAGCTCTACTCTTTCCCATCTCTTATCTCTATCCATGCCATAGTATCTTCCGCCTATTGTTGCTATTTTTCCTACTCCAACCTTTTCCATGTATTCTTCAAGTCTAGTTACATATTCAAGAGCTGATTCCGGTGGAACATCACGACCATCAAGAAATGCGTGTACATATACATCCTTTAGTCCCTTTTCCTTACAAAGCTTTATAAGGGCTTCAACATGTTCTATGTGGCTGTGAACTCCACCATCAGATAGCAATCCCATTAGATGAAGGCTGCTGTTCTTTTCCTTAGCATTTTCAATAGCTTTTAAGAAAGCAGTATGATTAAAAAATCTACCTTCTTCTATTTCCTTATTTATTCTTGTTAATTCTTGATATATTATTCGTCCTGCTCCAATATTTAAATGACCTACCTCGGAATTTCCCATTTGTCCCCTTGGGAGACCAACATCAAGGCCACTGGCACTTAATCTTGTATGAGGGTAGGTATTCCAACATTTATTAAAATTCGGTGTATTTGCTGCTTTTACTGCATTACCTTCTTTGTTTTCATTTATTCCCCATCCGTCAAGAATGATAAGCATATTTAGCTTTCTGCCCATTTTACTCCTCCTCTATCACTAAAACAACAGCCTAAAATTTCTATGTTATTTACATATATATTTGTTAATATTCTGCTTTTTATTGCAGCAAACAACCCGTAAACAATAGTCACCGGTTGTTTGCTAAAATATAATGTAATAGAATTTCAAGTTTCACATTAAAAGTTTACTATTGCTGCAAATTCCTCTGGATTTAAGCTTGCTCCTCCTACAAGAGCACCATCTATATCGCTTTGAGCCATCTGTTCCTTTATTGTTGATGCTTTTACACTTCCACCATACTGTATTCTTACACTGTCAGCGGCTTTATCTCCATACATGCCTCTTACAGCATCTCTTATATACATGATTACTTCATTAGCATCTTGAGCAGTAGCTGTTTTTCCAGTTCCTATAGCCCAGATTGGTTCATAAGCTATAACCATGCTGGATACATTTTCTTCTCCTATATCTTCAAGATCCTTCTCTATTTGAGTTTTAACAATCTCATGAGTTTTTCCCGCTTCTCTCTGTTCTAGTGTTTCACCTACACAAAGAATTGGAATTAAACCATGTATGAAGGATGCCTTTACCTTCTTGTTAATTAGTTCATCGTCTTCTTTAAAATACTGTCTTCTTTCACTATGCCCAAGTATTACATATTCTACACCTAAATCCTTAAGCATTACAGGTGATACCTCTCCAGTATATGCACCACTTTCTTCAAAGTACATATTCTGAGCACCAACCTTTATATTTGTATTCTCAACAAGTGTTATAACCTGCGCAAGAGATGTAAAAGTAGGACATACTATTACTTCGCAGTTAGTATCCTTTACCTTATCCTTAAGCTCTAATATGAATTTTGCTGCTTCCTTTGCAGTTTTATTCATCTTCCAGTTTCCAGCTATTATTGGTTTTCTCATTATTACTTACCTCCCTTTCAGCAAATAAGACATCTTTTAAAAATAAGATACTTAATGTTGCTGAAATATATTGTATCATATTATGACGTCTATAAGAAGCTAAGGTCTATTTATCCATCAATGCTGCTATTCCAGGAAGTTCAAGGCCCTCAAGGAATTCCAATGAGGCTCCTCCTCCTGTTGAAATATGAGTCATTTTATCTGCAAATCCAAGCTGCTCAACTGCAGCTGCAGAGTCTCCACCACCTATTATGGTAGTTCCATTAACCTTTGACATTGCTTCTGCAACAGATTTTGTTCCTACTGCAAATGCAGGCATTTCAAAAACTCCCATAGGTCCATTCCATATAACAGTCTTTGCACCGGAAATAACCTCGCTAAACTTTGCTATAGTCTTTGGACCAATATCCATTCCCATATATCCATCTGGGATGTTTCCTTCAACTGTTATAGCTTCTGCATCAGCTTTGAATTCCTTTGCTGTTACATGATCTACAGGCAGATATATCTCAACTTTCTTTGCCTTAGCCTTTTCAAGCATTTCCTTTGCATAATCAATTTTGTCCTCTTCGCAAAGAGAATTTCCTATTTCAAAGCCCTGAGCCTTTAGGAATGTGTATGTCATTCCTCCACCTATTATAAGCTTATCAACCTTATCTAAAAGATTGTTTATTACTCCAATCTTATCTGAAACCTTTGCTCCACCAAGTATTGCAACAAATGGTCTTTCAGGGTTTTCAAGAGCTTTACCCATAACTGCTATTTCTTTTTCTATTAAGAATCCTGCAACTGCTGGTATAAACTGTGCTACACCTGCTGTTGATGAATGAGCTCTATGTGCTGTACCAAATGCGTCATTTACAAATATATCTGCAAGTGATGCAAGCTTTTTAGCAAAATCAAGGTCATTCTTAGTTTCAGTCTTTATAAATCTTACGTTTTCAAGAAGTAGTATATCTCCAAAATTCATTTCAGAAGCTAGCTTTAAAGCATTCTCTCCAACTACTTCCTTATCCTCTGCAAGCTTTACTTCCTTGCCTAGAAGCTCTGAAAGTCTTTTTGCTACAGGTTTTAAGCTGTATTTTACATCATAGCCTTCCTTTGGTCTTCCAAGGTGTGACATAAGAATTACCTTTGAGTTGTTATCAAGTAAATATTTTATTGCTGGTAATGCTGATCTTATTCTTATATCGTCAGTTATGTTGCCTTCCTTGTCCTGTGGAACATTAAAGTCGCATCTAACTATAACTCTTTTACCTTTAACATCGATGTCCTTAAGTGTTTTCTTATTCATAACAACACCTCCAAAAAACTATCAAATTAATGTCCGGCCTCATAGCCCACACTACAAAACCGGACATTTTTAATTACATTCTTTCTGCAATATAGTTTACAAGGTCAACAATTCTGTTTGAATATCCCCATTCATTGTCATACCATGAAACTACCTTAACCATGTTACCTTCAATAACCATTGTTGAAAGTGCATCAATTATTGATGATCTTTCGTCTCCTCTGTAGTCTATTGAAACTAGTGGTTCCTCTGAGTATCCAAGTACTCCCTTTAATTCTCCTTCAGCTGCTTCCTTAAGTGCTGCATTTACTTCTTCAGCAGTTGTTGCTTTCTTAACTTCAAATACAATGTCAGTTATTGAAACTGTTGGAGTTGGAACTCTTAAAGCAAATCCATTAAGTTTTCCCTTTAACTGTGGAAGTACTCTTGCAACTGCCTTTGCAGCTCCTGTTGTTGTTGGTATTATTGATTCAGCAGCAGCTCTTGCTCTTCTTAAATCACTGTGAGGAAGGTCAAGTATTCTCTGGTCATTTGTATATGAATGAACAGTAGTCATAAGACCCTTCACAATTCCAAACTTCTCATCAACAACCTTTGCAAATGGAGCAAGACAGTTTGTTGTACATGATGCATTTGATATTATATTATGCTTTGCAGGATCGTAGTCCTTTTCGTTAACTCCCATAACTATTGTTATATCTTCATCTGTTGCAGGTGCAGAAATAACAACCTTCTTAGCTCCTGCTTCAATATGTGCCATTGCCTTTTCTTTCTTTGTGAAAAGTCCAGTTGATTCAATAACTACATCAACTCCAAGTTCCTTCCATGGAAGGTTCTTAGGATCTCTTTCTGCATATATTCTTATTTCCTTGCCATTAACAACAAGTGAGTTTTCCTTAGCTTCAACTGTTCCTTCAAACTTTCCAAAACATGAATCGTACTTCAAAAGATGTGCAAGTGTATTTGTATTTGTTAAATCGTTAATTGCTACGATTTCAACATCCTTTCCTAATCTCTTTTGAGCGATTTTAAAAGCATTTCTTCCTATTCTTCCAAATCCATTGATTGCTACTTTAATTGACATAACATACCCCTCCTAAATTATGTGTATATTGTTTTATTTAAAGTTATTATATTGACTATTATTTAAATACACCTTGATTAAAACCCTAAAAATAAAATAAAATAAAAATCACTATTTTTGTTCTTTTATTCTGAGTATTTCCTTTGCTGCACCCTCATCGGTTACAAGGGTCATACGAGAATTAAATGACTTTGTTGCTATTATGGCAGTAGCTTTATTTTTTCCACCTGCCACTGCAACAATATTTTTTATTTTGCATACATCTCCAAAGCTTAACCCCATTGTTGGCGTCTTATATATAATTTCTCCATTTTGATTAAAATAATATCCAAATGCTTCTGCAACTGCCCCATTTGAAAGCAACTCTTCAGTTAGTTCTACAGGATGACTTCGTCTCCTTGACATCTCATCTGCTCTTCCAATTCCAAATATAAGAACATCTGCCTTTGAAATACTATCAAGTGTATCCTTTATATCTGGTTCGTGTATCATTGTTTCCAGTGCTTCTGAGCTCAAATTGTCCGGAACATGTAGAATCTTGTGTGTACCACCTATTCTTGATGCTAGCTTTGATGCAAGGGTACTTGCCTGAGTTTCTACATCCCGTCCTATTCCTCCTCTTGCTGGAACAACAAGTGTATTTTCTCTTGATATTCTAGGGAAGTTATTTACCACCTGAGCTACAGAAGTGCCTCCTGTAAGGGCAATTATAGAATTATTGGCTATTAAATTTTTTATATGACCTGCAGCAATTCTTCCTATTTCTTTTAAAACTGTGTTATCTTCATCTAAATTTCCTGGAACAACTATTATTTTTGATATTCCAAGGTATTTTTGGAGTTTTTCCTCCACATTTGATAACCCATTTATCTTGTGTATCATTTCCTCAAGGTGCTCAAGTATATTTTCTCCCTCTTCAGTCGTCATCATACCTATAGAATTTATGTCTATAAGTCCTTGCTCCTTAAGAAAATTTATCTCGGTTCTTACTATTCTTTCACCAAGAGCTAATTGCTGAGAAAGTGCTCTTCTTCCAATAGGTTGGCTATAATATATTTTTTTTAATATACTATACCTTTTATCCAGCAACTCAATCATTTCCGGGATTATTTTCATTTGCAGAGTCAATATATCTTCCAAAACGGTCACTCCCTTGGATTCAATTTATCCCTATGGATAAAATATGTCCCTGTTCGAATATTTAATATGGGACATATTCCGTCCCTATGTATTTAATATGTCCCGCTTTCATTATTAATATACCACCACATGGGATAATTTTCAATAGGCAAATTACTGCATTTTTGAATTTTTTAAAAAACCTTTGTTCACAAAAACCGATGAGAGCTTTATATCTATCTATAGACAAAGTAAAAATTGTATTACATTCCGCCTTTTCAAACATCCTAGAGTCGAACCAGTTTTGCTGGAGTGTTTGAAAAGTCGGAATGTAAAGAATTTTATTACTTTGTATATAGATCCAGCCTAATAGACTGGATCCAAATATAAACAATAATTAAAATACAAGCAAGAAATTTTATTTATACTTTCATTTTATATGCTTATAATTACATTCTTTCTATAATGTAATTTACCAAATCAACTGTTCTTGAGGAATAACCCCATTCGTTATCGTACCAAGCCACAACCTTTATCATATTATCATCTAAAACCATTGTTGAAAGAGCATCAACTATTGAAGATCTGTCATCACCTTTATAATCAACTGAAACCAGTGGCTCTTCTGAATATCCTAATATTCCTTTTAACTCATTCTCAGCTGCATTCTTTAGTTTAGCATTTAGCTCCTCAACTGTTGTTGACTTTGATATCTCACATACAAGATCTGTTACAGAAACTGTTGGTGTTGGAACTCTTAATGCAAAACCATTTAACTTGCCCTTTAACTTAGGAAGTACCTTTCCAACAGCCTTTGCAGCACCTGTTGTTGTTGGTATTATTGATTCTCCAGCAGCTCTTGCTCTTCTTAAATCCTTATGAGTTTTATCTAATATCTGCTGATCATTAGTATATGCATGAATAGTTGTCATTAATCCTCTTATTATTCCAAACTCCTCATCTATAACCTTGGCAACTGGTGCAAGACAATTTGTAGTACATGAAGCATTTGAAATTATCCTATGGTTCTTAGGATCATAATCCTTTTCATTTACTCCCATTACAACTGTTACATCCTCATCAGTTCCTGGTGCAGTTATTATAACTTTTTTGGCTCCAGCTATAATGTGTTTCTCAGCTTCTGCCTTCTTCTTAAATTTTCCGGTTGATTCAACAACTACGTCTATATCGAGCTTTTGCCATGGCAGGTTGCTTGGATCCTTTTCATTAAATACAGCTATTTTTTTGCCGTTTATGATTATTCCGTCTTCCGCTGCTTCAACAGTTCCATTGAATCTTCCAAAACATGAGTCATATTTAAATAGATGTGCAAGCGTATCTGGCTTTGCAGATGTGTTTATAGCAACAATTTCAATACCATCATTTAACCTCTCCTGGCCGATTCTTAAAACCAATCTTCCAATTCTTCCAAATCCATTTATAGCTACTTTTCTAGTCATATAAATCCCCCTTAACAATAATTATATATGTTATACTATTTCTTTTATGTAGCATACTTTATGATACAATATTATATTATTTTATTACACATATTGTGTCAATTCCGCCATTAAGCATATCCTTTTGTTATTCATTGTTATCACATAATAGCTATAAAAATCTCACATATTCTCTATCAAAATGCACCTCATAAATGATTCTAGATTTCCCATCCATAAACATTTATGAGTATCATTATCTTTGATTAATAATTCACAAAGTGCATCATATTTAGTAGATAAATACAGTCATTTAACTGATTTCTTTATCATATTAATAACACTAAAAATTTTGCACTGGGCGTTGTGCAATAATAAATCAATTAAAATAATTTCACATAAATGCTTAGGTCCAAGCAATGTAGAATCATTTATTTGAAACATACAAATTAAGCATAAAAAAAGAACCTAATCCCTTTTGGATTAGATTCTCTAAATATTCTTTCTTTTAGAAGATGGCGGTATCTCCATCTCCTCTCTGTATTTTGCTACTGTTCTTCTTGAAATATCTATACCTTCTTTATTTAAAGTGTCAGCAATATGTTGATCAGAATATGGTTTCTTTTTGTTTTCGCTTCCTATTATCTCCCTAATCCTGTCCTTAACCTTAAAGGTTGCTATATCCTCTCCAGTTTTGCTTTGTATACCTTTTATAAAGAAGTTTTTAATCTCAAACAGCCCTCTAGGTGTTTGAGCATATTTTCCCCTAACTGCTCTGCTTACAGTGGATTCATGAAGACCTGTTTCATCTGCAATTTGTTTTAAAGTAAGAGGTTTTAGATCTCCATCCATTTCAAAAAAATCCAGCTGATATCTTAATATAGCTGTAACAACACTTTTTATAGTTCCCATTCTCTGCTCTATACTCTTAATCATCCACATAGCAGACTGAAGTTTGTCCTTTACATATTTGTACTCTGGTGCAGCTTTATTTTCAAGCACTCTTTTATATATCTTATTAATCTTTATTGTTGGTATAAATTCTTCATTTACTGTAACTACATATTCCCCTTCAACCTTTTCAACATATACATCAGGTATTATATACCTTGTGGCTTCAGAGGATAACCTTATTCCTGGCTTTGGATCAAGCTTTCTAATTTCAGCTATATATTCCCTTGCTTTTTCAACGGTTATATTATTTTCATTTGCTATCTTTGATATATTATTATTTCCTACATCCTCAAGAAAGTTGTTTATTATATTCTCATATATGGGATTGATAATCTCTTTGTTCTTAAGCTGAATAATCAGGCACTCCTTAAGATCCCTGGCACATATTCCTGATGGTTCAAAGGCTTGTATAATATCAACTATTCTTTGAACCTCTTTTTCATCTTTGTTAAACTTTTTACATATATCTGAAACATTAACTGTTAAATATCCTGTTTCATCTATATTATCTATTATATATTCACCTATCCTGCAGCTAATAGAATTTAAAGGCATTAACCGCAGCTGTTCCCTTAAATGATCCCAAAGGGATAACTCTCTTGAAATGAAATTTAAAGGAGATACATATTCTTTTTCCTCATCATATCCGTATCCCCAGCCTTCGTCATATGATGAACTTGTATAACTTTCAATGCTTGAAACGTCAAAATCATTGTTTACTTTTTCATCTATTTCAATAAGTGGATTTTCAACCAGCTGTTCTTCAACATACTCCTTTAATTCCAAGGATGTCAATTGAAGCATTTTTACAGCAAGCTGTAGTTCCTGAGTCATTATTAACCTTTGCTCCTGTTGCAACTGCAGGTTAAAATCCAGCCCCATAGTAATTCCTCCAAATATTTAGTGTATATGTTTCAATAGTAATTATATCATATCAAAATCTTATATGCTAATAAAATAGAGGGAAATCAAAAGCACAGGCATACAACCTGTGCTTTAAATAAACTACTCTGCAATAAATTCTTTTTGTACAAGAACTTCTCTAGCCTTTGCTCCTTCATCCTCTGGAACAAGGACAACAGGACCTGTACATCCCATTCCACTTTCGGAGTATATTCCAGCCTTCCAAAGCTCCTTAACAGCATTTTCAAGCTCAAGAATGTCTACTCCTGCAATTGTAAAGGTAACAACCTTTTTAGGAGGAGCTTTAACTTCCTCTTCTGCTTTGCTAGCTGTCTCAGCAGGCTTAGTTACCTTTGCAAGAATTTCTTTAAAGCCTTTCTTGTTAAGCTTATCAAATTCCTGCTTGGTTATAGCCTCTATACTGCTCTGTGCACATGTTGCACAGTATCTTAATGCTTCACATATAACAGGTGCTCCTGAAGCTCTTGAGATGATGTTTACAAGCCTGTTATAGCCTTCTCCTACTCCAGGACCATATCCATATCCAAGTGATTCATAATCTCCTCCTGTTGTAAATGAAGAGAATACCTTCATAAGAAGATTTCCTGTTAATGTATCAGTAACCATAACATCTGGAGTTCCATTTAGAAGGTCATTTCCCCTCATTACACATCCTCCATCTGCTCTTATGGATTCTGCAAAGTTTATCTTATATCCCTTTGAATCTATTTCCTTTAGTATTCTTTCAACCTGTCTTGCACCATCAACATTGAGTATTCCAAGGGTTGGGCTTTCTATTCCACAAGCCTTTGCTGCTATTATTCCATATACAGCATTTTTAACCATTCCCTCAACTCTGTTTACTGATGAAGTACCTGTTGTTGTAGCAATTATCATTTCTCTTCCCTTACCTGGAGTTACAACTCTACCTACTGTTGAAACCCCTATTGGGAAGTTGTAGTGCTGTGTTACACAACCCTGTATTTCTCCACTGTCAAGGAGCTGTTCCATAACCTTATGGCCTTCTTCGTCGCTGTTAGCCTCAGCAACCCTCAAGTTTGTTTCAACCTTAGGTCCAATGAGTACAACTTCAAAGTCTCTATATTTTTTTGATGCCATTTCTGCGGCCTTAACAAGCTCATCAACGCCATGTTCACTTCCAAGGGTTGTTAAACCTATTCTTACCCTTTTTCCAAAGTTTCCACTAATGATGGAGTCAGCTATATCACTAAATACTTCTCCTATTAGTTTGCTTACATTTTCTTTTGACATGGTGTGTCACCCCCTACTTCTGAAGTAGATAGGAAGCAAAATCCTTCATCGCCTCAGCTACCATGTTTTTTACTTCTTCCTTGGATACAGTACCTTCTTCTGTATTTCCAGGATTCTTTTCAACTATAAATGAAACTCCATCAAAAAGGTTAGTCATTCTGCCAAGGAAAAGGCTTCCCTTTCCAATAAGCATGAATCTGTTCATATCTCCACTAAGTATCTTTTCTCTTCCAAATCCAACTATTGGAGCACCTGAAGGTATATGTCCCTGTGTTGGAGCAAATCCTGGGTATCCATGAGTCTTTACAAAGTCAGGAAGCTTAGTTCTCTCAAGCTGTCCCTTCTTAACTGCAAGGGCTCCTATCATTTTGTAGTTCTGAGTTGGAACATCTCCAGCTCCTGCTGGTTCTGTAACCTCAGGGTTTTGCATTTCTGGAGCATATATATCTATGTCAGTAAAGCTTAAGCCAGCTCTTTCAAGTGGTGAGGAAACAATTGCCTCAATAACTGCTTGAGGTGAAGCTCCTGCACCAATTGAGTGCTTACCAATTGCATCAGTTCTTATTATTGGGTTTACTCCATCGTTTTCTGATATAAGAACAGCAAATCCACCAAGTATATCTTCCATTATAGGCATATTCTTCTTAACGTGGTCCTTACCGTTCATACCAAGCTTAGCTGTTGCGCCACCTGCTACAACAAGAACATTCTTAAATATTCCTGATTTAACAAGGGATGCTGCATTTAACATTGCATGTGTTGGAGCTGCACAGAAACCTCTTACGTCACAGCCTGAAGCACTTGTAAAGCCTGCCATTTCGCCTATTGACTTTGCAAAGTTTCCGCCGCCTCTCTGGTTCATGTCTCCACATGCTTCCTCTGAGCATTCAATTATATAATCTATTTCTTCCTTTTCGATTCCAGCTTTTTCTACGATGTGAATTGCTGCTAAAACTCCAGAAGCCTTTACAGCAAGGTTTTCACACATTACATGGGCAGCTAAGTTCTTATCAAACTCGTGTGCTCTCTTTACACAACCAACAAGCTTTCCATCCATATATAAAGCTTCAGCGCCAAGGTTATTTACTGCTTTTTCAATATCAGCCATATCAGCACCTTCGCCAAGCTTTGGTGCTAAGTATGATATATATTTATGAGTTTCAAATTTAGCCTTTACATCTGCTGTAAATGCTTTATCAAGCATAACTAGGTCGAAGGCATCAGATACCTTCATCATTCCATAGAACTCATCCTGTGGCATTATTTCTCCAAACCTACCAAATCTTGATGCTCCTTCAAGCTTCTTCTGATACCATGGTCTTTCCATAGCTGCAAGTGAAGCAGGATCCATGTTTCCAATGTAAGTCTGGTTTACAGGATAAGAAACAACATCTTCAAAACTTCTGATGTGTTCTGGTAACTTCTTTAAATATTCTGAATCAGGGTTTGTTTCCCTCTCTAATGTTTGAGTTGTTCCATTATGAATTATCATATCTGGAGTATTTACAAGCACATAGCTTGCGCCTTTTATTACAGGAAACATAATTACACCTCCATAGCCATATATTATATTACATAAATATAGGGGTGGAGTTATCCACCCCCCATAGATAAACTATTTTACCTCAAATACTGTTTGTTCATCAACTGGAGTTTCGAGAGCCTTAAGAGCTGTTTCAACAAGCTTTCTTCTTAAGTGCTTTTCGTCTTCTTTTGAAAGGCTTGGGTTTCCAAGTGGGTGAGGAATAGCTATTGTAGGAACTATTCTGTTAGCACCAACTGTCTTGGATATTGGAACTATTGTACACATATGAACAATTGGAAGTCCAACTCTTTCGATTTCCTTTAACATAGATGCACCGCATCTTGTACAGGTACCTCAAGTGGATGTAAGTATTACTGCCTGAACTCCGTCAGCAAGTAATCTCTTAGCTATCTCCTGTCCATATTTTCTAGCACTTGCAACTGCTGTTCCGTTTCCAACTGTTGTATAGAAATATTTGTGAAGGCTTCCAATCTTTCCTTCCTTCTCTAAATCTCTTAATACGTCAACTGGAAGAACTCTATCAGCATCAAGGTTAGCGTATACTGGGTCGTATCCACCATGAGCTGTAGCGTAAGTTTCTTCTGTTAAGTCCATTACGCCTTCTATATCATATTCACCAAATCTCTGAGCATTTGATGCTTCAATATGATCTGGGTTACCCTTTGGTACTATACCACCTGATGTAACAAGAGCTAATTTAACCTTTGAAACATCAGCAACTGGTGCAGCTGGGTCAACTCTATCGAAGTCAGGCATCTTGAATTCTGTTACAAATTCTTCTCCCTTTATCTTCTTAACAAGTAATTCAACTGCTCTCTTTGAACCTCTTTCATTTGAGAAGTAGTTCTTTCTGATACCTCTTGGGATGTATCCGTCTACTTCTGGTGCTCCAATTGCTTCGCCCTTAGCAAGCTTTAATGCAAAAGCTGCCATCTTTGGAGCTGCATCTCTTAATCCAGCTGCATTGTTCTTTGTGGAAATTATATAAACTTCCTTCTTGAACATATCAGCACCAGGATTTTCAATATACATACCAGTTACAACTGGAATGTTAAGTTCATCCTGAACAAGCTTAGCTACTGTACCACAAGCTGTACCGTATCTTCCTGCGTTAAATGCAGGTCCAGCTATAAATAAATCTGGGTTAAAGGATTTAACCATTTCAAGTATTTCTTTTTCAGCATCTTCCTGGTGTTCAGCAAAGTATGAGTCTCCACAGATTATAGTTCCAACTATTTCTGCTTCTCCCTTGAACTGTGCCTTTAAAGCCATTCCAGGTCCTACTATACCTTCTCTTTTTTCTGGTGGAATATGAGCCATTTCTTCTCCACCTATCTGACCGAAGAACTGATTTATATAATGTACTACACGTATCATATCGCTTTTTTCCCTCCTTTGGTGGATCAGTCTTTAAACTGAGTAAACTGCTCTCTAACGCTGCTTACTTCCTGCTTTATAGCATCAACATCAAGAACCATTTCCATCATTCCGCACTGTTCATCATAAACAGTAGCGTCGAATTCGTTCTTCATTTCATCTTCAAGTACATGGTAAACTCTAAGTCCTAAAGCAATTCCTGCTAATGGTCCTGCATATGTTGGGTCTCCAGCACATACAGTCTCAGCTGAAAGTCCTGAAGCTTCTGCTTCTGAACCACCAAGAACTACTACTACATTTTCTGCACCGAACTTTTCAGTAAAGTCCTTAACTCTCTGTTGGATCTCCAGATCCATTGCACCTGCAGCGGTTCAAACGAAGCATTCTGTTGATGCAAATATAACCTCTCCGCCAGCACTCTTTACACAAGCTTCAATGGCTGGTCCTGGTATACCATCTCTATCGCCAATTGCGATAACTTTTCTATCCTTTAATATCATATAAATTCCCTCCTATTAGAATGATTTTGCTGTTAAAGTATTAAATCCTACTTCACTTGTAGCACCAGTTATAACCTGGATTTCAGCTTCAATTGAGCCGTCAGCTCTTAATGAACCTGCAAATCCTCCAGCTATAATATCAGCTACCTCTGGGTGTCCAATAACCTTCTTCATTGGCTGAAGAACAACCATTTCATTAGCGTTACCTGCAGTAACAACTGCATCACCCTTTGGAGTTGAGTCAGCTAGTGACTGTGATGCTCCATCTCTACCAGCATATTCATCTGTTACAAGAACTGTCTTTATTCCCTTGTCTGATATCTTGTTGCAGTTCATAACAAGGTCAGCATCTGGGTTACCAAAGCCTTCTTCTGAAATGATAACTGCATCTGCTCCAAGGAATTCAACAAGCTTTGCTGTCATGTTTGATGATCTTTCCTTGTCAGCAAGATAAACGTTTTCATTTGTTATTATACAGCCAAGGAAATTGTAGTCCTTGCCATGTCTATCATATAGGTCAGTTATAATTGGTTGATTTATATGAACATAACTTGGGTTCTTATCGCATGCTGAAACGCAGTTTCCGCTAACGATAGCTCCATCGAATACTTCAGTTGGGTATATAAATGTTGGGATAATCTTCTTTGCATCTACTCCATATACATATGTGTCATGAAGTAAGCCCTGAGTCTGAAGCATGTAAACATAAACTACCTTTGGAAGGTCTGGATACTGCTTAACCTGCTCAAGTAAAGGTAATGTTTCATATGTCTTTACTTCGTCTGGCTTTACATTCTTTCCAGCTTTTCCAAGATAAGCAGCTGTTTTAAAGCCTACCATTCTAACAGCTTCTTCATGACCATGCTGAAGAACTCCGTCATTTGGCTCACAGATCATAACAAGGTTATGAGTCTTTGAGAATGGAGTATATTTTGCTCCTTCACCACACATGTCGATGATTCCTTCCTGGAATCCAACGATCTTACCAGTAGTTACTACAGCTGCTCCCTTTAATACGTGAGTTCTACCATTTCCAACCTGCTCAACGTTAGAAATAAATCCAGGGAATATTCCACCCTTTCCTTCTACCTTAACTCTTGGTTCAATTACGTCTTTAACTGGTATAATTCTTACTTCTTCTCCTGGATGAACGATATCACAATCGATTGATTTAAGTCTCTCGTCTCCTCCAACTTCTTTTAGAAGCTCTGCTTTGTTAACGTAAAGGATACCATTTTCTACTTTAGTTTCTTGACCAAATTGTACATCCTTAATAAAAATATTTCCTAATTCAAGGCGCAAAGCCTTCACCTCCCTAATTTGTGCTTTATATAAAGGCAGATGCCCTCATAACTATTTGTAGAATCTCTTAACCATTTCTTCTATATCGTTTATTGATTCAATCTTGTCTGGAGTTAATACTTCAGTTCTTTCTCCATTTACATACATAATCATTGCTGGAAGTCCAAGTACCTTCTGTGCTATCGCAAGTCTTCTGTTTCCACTTGTGTTAAGGCTGCAGAACTTAACCTTATCGCCATATTTTTCTGCAAGCTTGTGAACATCTGGCATTAAAGCGATACATCTTTCGCACTTGTCTCCCCAAAAATCTACAAATACAGGCTTTTCTGTGTAGTTAGTAACTTCCTGTTCGAAGTTTTCCTTAGTTAATTCTAACATTTAAAAATACCTCCTATTTACTAAATTTTTCATTTATATATTCTTCTGCAGTGATTGCTGCTATGGCACCGTCAGCTGCAGCAGTAATAACTTGTCTTAATGTCTTTACTCTTACGTCTCCTGCAGCAAAAACTCCAGGAATATTTGTTCTCATTTCAGTATCTGTTGGGATATATCCCTTTCCATCAAGCTCAATGTGTCCATTGAATACTGTAGTTATTGGGTTAAGTCCTACGAATACGAAAACTCCATTAACTTCAAGTTCTGATGTCTCACCAGTCTTAATATTTTTTACAGCAAGGCTTTCAAGAAGTTCATCTCCATTAGCTCCCTCAACAGTGCTATCCCAGATGAATTTAATCTTTGGATTGTTGAATGCCTTCTCTTGAAGGGATTTTGCTGCTCTTAAGCTGTCTCTTCTGTGTATTACTGTTACTGATTCAGCAAACTTTGTTAAATAAATTGCTTCTGTAATAGCAGAATCTCCTCCACCAATTACAGCTACATCAAGACCTTCGAAGAAATCTGCATCACATGTAGCACAGTATGAAACTCCTCTTCCTCTTAGCTCTACTTCGTTTGTAAAGCCTGATAGTCTTGGTTCTGCTCCTGTAGCTATTATAACTGCTTTTCCTTGATATTCTTCTTTCTTTCCCTTTATAACCTTTACATCCTTTGAAAAATCAACATCTGTTACTATATCCTTTACAAAGGTTGTTCCAAACCCTTCAGCCTGATGCTTCATTCTTTCTGAAAGAGCTGGTCCTGTACAATTTTCAATTGATCCTGGATAGTTTTCAAGTTCAGCAGTTGTTGTTGCCTGGCCTCCAAACTTTTCCTTTTCAATTACAAGTACATCTAACTTTGATCTTGAGCCATAAAGTCCTGCTGAAAGTCCTGCAGGTCCTCCACCTATTACTACAATGTCATAGATATGTGACATTATCTTCACCCCTTTAAAATATTCTTTATATTTAAAATATTTTGAACACTTAAAATAAATTGTATATTGAATACTTTAATTCACAGCATTTTTAATTAAATCAAAATCTATAACTCTAAAGTCTTCCAATACACTTTCAGGCCAATCCCTTGTGGGTTTATTTACCAGAAGCTTTCTAGCTGTTTCAATGCTGTTTTCAATTAACATTAAAGAGTTAAAATTAACTTGTTTTTCAGAAGCATATGTAATTGCAACTGTTTTATAAGGTGTTTCGTTAGGCTTTACACTTCCCATTAAAGGATGGGTAAGCAATTCATGACCTTTATGTACATAATCTCTTACAGTGGTAAATACATCCATAAGAGAACCTTCAACGAAAATTACTTTGTATTTTCCTTCATAGTATTCTTTGGATATATTATTATTAGTAATTATTATTGGTTTTACAATCAACTTTTACACCTCTTACTTATGATGTACTTTTTTAATATTTTTAAAACATAAAATAAAAGAGAATGTAATGAAATGCCATCACATTCTCTCTGCACGCATTCAGAGGTCTGTCTGCAGGTAGTACTTTTGCCTGAGAGTATCATCTTGGTTTCGGCAAACCAAACTTACCCCTTCGGCGTCCCTTAAGGATCTCTCCTACCAGCTTCATCCAGATTATAAACTTGTAGAATAATGTCGTTTTTCTAATTTTGAAACTATTGCTTCAATTTATCTTACATACTCATTATAAACTAGAACTGTAAAGTTTGCCATAGCTTTTTTGAATATTAGAGATTGTTAAATTAAATACAAAGGAAATATTCTGTCAAAATACAGTATATAATGGGATTTTTCCTGCATCTTTCTTAATATATATACAAAAATTTATTTCATATTTGGAAAGTTCATCTGTCTTAATGCCTCATACATAACAATCGCCACCGAATTTGACAGATTAAGTGATCTTTCTGATGTATCAAGCATTGGTATCTTTATCATTGTATCCTTGAATAACTCTCTTATGGAGTCTGGAACACCAGAGGACTCTCTTCCAAACATTATAAAATCCCCTTCATTGTATGAAACATCTGTATGGTGATGGTTAGCCTTTGTAGTAGAGAGATAAATTTTATTATGGCCATTTTTCTCATAGAATTCCTCAAAGCTGTCATAATAAACTACATCCAAATGAGGCCAATAATCCATACCTGCTCTTTTTAAATATTTATCATTTGTACTGAACCCCAATGGTCTTATAAGATGAAGCTTAGAATTTGTAAGTACACAGGTTCTTCCTATGTTGCCTGTATTCTGTGGAATTTCTGGTTGATATAATACTATATTTAAATTCAAAATAGCACCTCCAAAAACTACATATGTTACATAAATTCTATTTTATTCAGTATATATCAATTTACACAACAATTTTACCACAAATAAATGAAGTTATCGATTACCAACCATAAAATTATATATTAAGGCACATGGAATATATAAAATCCATGTCCTTCTAATGCTTCTCATTGATTTCTATCTTTTCCTTCAATTTACCTCGAACAACAATTCTTTTATATGGAGGCTTTAAAGGGTGACAGGATGTAAGTGTAATTGCAGAATATCCCGTCGGCAATGTAATTGACCAATCATTTTCCTCCACAATAAAAACCTTTTCAACTAAATATATGTATTTTACTTTTCCCAATACAAGAGATATTTCATCCCCCTTTGAAAGCTTATCAACATGTCTAAACCACTGTCCATAGGCATTTCTATGGGCTGCTATACATACATTTACATCTTTATCATCTGGCAGTGGGCTATTCTCATATAAACCAGGTCCCTTTTTCAATGCTTTCTTCGTTGTTCCATTCATAACACCAGCACGAACCTTTATCTTTGGAATTGATATAACAAGCATTCCATCTTTATAGGTTTTTCTTGTTATATTTTCATTTTTTCTTTGCTGTTGTGGTTTTAACTTTGTTTCAGCTTTAGGAGCTTTTACATTTGATTCTATTGGCTGTTTATTTAAAGCTTTCTTTTGTCCTACTATAAGCTTCTTTTCATTATCACTAAATTGTGTAATAGAAGGATATTCTAATAAATTCTCATTTGAATATGCACTTATATAAAATTTTTTTAAAAAGAATATTAAAAAAAAGATTGTTGATAAAACCATAAGGGAAAAGGAGATTATCTTTTTATAACGGCTTAAAAAATTCATATATATCACCCTTCATTCTTAATTCTTGTTTATTATATGCATGGACAATTATTTTATTTATATAAGTCAACTAAAGAATTTTTACTAACTTCCTTCATAATAAAAATGTATGTTTCTTGATTATTGTCATAAAATAGCTTGTCTATACATAACATTCTAGTTATTCATTATCTATACATCTCATGCATTTTCTCGTATTTTATTAATATATATTGCATAATTATTCTCTAGGTGATAAAATATCAATAATTAAATACTAGATACCTGTGTAGAGGTGCTGTAACTAAGAGTACTTATCCGGAGCTAGCGGGCTGTGATGGATTGGGAAAGGAGTTATGGCCGAAGAAATTAATTCGGCAGATTTAATTTCTGGTTTTGCATAAAATATATGCAGGACTGTCACTATAATTATATTAATCACAATAAAGATATTTCTTAGAGTGCTGTGTGATTAATGAACCGAGGAATATGTTTTACACAAATGTTTAAGGTTGAAAACTATAGAATCATTTGTGCTAAACATACAGGTGGAGAGCTACAAGGTACACATTTGCATTGCTTTTTTATGCATTAATACTTATACATCATGATTTACTATTATCCAAATTGTTCTATAGCTAAAGGATACTAGTAGGCAAAATGTTTTGAGTTCAGCATTATATAAGCACATTCCGCAGCAAAGGTGTTCCTTTGCTGCTTTTTATTTTATTCATAAAAAATGAGGTGAAATTATGGGAATCGTTGTTCAAAAGTATGGTGGAAGTTCTGTTGGAACCATTGAGAAAATAAAGAATGTAGCAAAATCAATTATAAAAAGAAAGGATATGGGTGACAGCCTTGTCGTTGTTGTTTCTGCAATGGGTGATACCACAGATGAGCTTATTCATATGGCTAAAAGTATAACATCAAATCCAGATAGGCGTGAGCTTGATGCACTGCTTTCAACAGGAGAGATGATTTCATCCTCTCTACTTGCAATGGCAATAAAAAACCTTGGATATGACGCTGTAAGTTATAGTGCCTATCAAATTGGTATTAAAACCAGTGGACCATATGGGAAATCTCTTATTGATGATATATATGGCGAAAGGCTTAAGGAAAGCCTCGTTGAAGGGAAAATAGTTATAGTTGCAGGATTTCAGGGAATAAACGACGAGGGAGATATTACAACTCTTGGAAGAGGTGGATCTGATACCTCAGCAGTTGCTCTGGCTGTAAGGCTTGGAGGAAGCTGCGAAATATATACAGACGTAGATGGAATATATAGTGTTGATCCAAGAAAATACAAGTCTGCAAAGAAACTTGAGGAAATAGATTATGAGGAAATGCTTGAGCTTTCAAGTCTTGGGGCACAGGTTATGCATTCAAGATCAATAGAATTGGCACAAAAATATGGAATTCCAGTATATGTCGGTTTGAGCTGCAGCGATATAAAGGGAACTACAATAAGGGAGGTAGATAAAATGAACATGGAAAGCAAACCAGTAACAGGAATTGCAACAAGTGATGAAGATGTTGCAATAACTATTCAGGATGTTGAAAATGATATAAATCTTATTTCAAGCCTTTTTGGAGAAATAGCATCAAAAAGAATAAATGTGGACATGATAAGCATAACATCACCAATAAATAATAGGGTAAATCTATCCTTTACTATACCTGGTGGTGATTTACCTGAATGCAGAAGTATAGTTTCAAGGTTTGCTGGAGATAACAAGTTTTTTATTGATGAGGATATTGTTAAATTTTCAATCGTTGGGATTGGAATGAAGACCACATCAGGAGTTGCAGGAAAACTGTTTAAAATTTTTGCAGAAAATAATATACAAATTAAGATGGTAACCACATCTGAAATACGAATAACATGTGCTATTCCTACAAAGGATGCATTAAAGGCTTTAGAAGTAGCAGCAAAAGCCTATGAGCTTTAATTATTTGGAGGTATTTATGGAGCTTTTCGGAACAATGAATATAAAAAACAATCATCTGTTTATTGGAGGAGTCAGCACCCTTGAGCTTTCTAAAGAATTTGGCACTCCCCTTTATGTATTTGATGAGGAGCTTATAAGGGAAAACTGCTCCTCATATAAAAAGCATTTCAATGTTGAGTCAGGGAATAAGGTAGCATATGCAGGAAAGGCATTTTTAACCCTTGCCATGTGCCAGATAATAAAGAATGAGGGACTATGCCTTGATGTTGTATCTGGCGGGGAACTTTATACAGCATATAAAAGCAATTTCCCAATGGAAAGGATTTATTTTCATGGAAATAATAAAACAATTGAAGAAATAACCATGGGTGTTGAATATGGAGTTGGTACATTTGTTGTTGATAATTTTTATGAGATAGATAAAATAAATGAGATTGCTAAAAAGCTTGGTAAGATACAAGGAGTAATGCTCAGGGTAACTCCAGGAATTGAAGCTCATACCCATGATTATATAAAAACAGGGGCAATTGATTCCAAATTTGGTTTTACAATGCTTAATAACAAGGTATTAAGTGCTGTTAAGAAGGTATCAGGCCTTTCGAGCCTAAAGTTTACAGGTCTTCACTGCCACATAGGCTCACAGATTTTTGATATAGAGCCATATCTTGATGAAGTTGATATTATGATGGAGCTCTCAGAAAGCATAAAGAAGGAAACTGGAGTTGATGTTTTAGAGTTAAATCTTGGGGGAGGCTTTGGCATTTACTATAAATCCGGAGATTCCCCAAGAAGCATTGAAGAATATTGTACCTCCATACTAAACAGAGCAAGAGAAAATTCAGCAAGGTTTAGTATTAATCCTCCAAGCCTTGTGATAGAACCTGGAAGGTCCATAATTGGAAATGCAGGAATAACTCTATATACAATAGGTTCAATGAAATATATTCCCAATATAAAGAAGTATGCATCAGTTGATGGAGGAATGGCAGATAATATAAGGCCAGCTTTATACAATGCCAGTTATGAATGCATTTTAGCCAATAGAGTTGAAAGTATATGGAAAGATACCATAACTATTTCAGGTAAATGCTGCGAATCTGGAGATATTCTAATGAAGGATATTGAGCTTCCAGAATGCTTTAGTGGAGACATCCTTGCAGTGATGTCAACAGGTGCCTATGGGTATTCAATGGCAAGCAACTACAATAAGATACCAAGAGCAGCCGCAGTATTTGTCAAGGATGGAACCCAAAAGCTTATAGCCAGAAGAGAAACCTACGAGGATGTTATAAGGAGAGAACTCCCCCTTTAGGCGTATTAAAGAAAATAACAAGACATAGCCTATAAAAACTATGTCTTGTTTATTATTACTATATATTGAGAATAAATTTTTCAATTGCCTTTGCTACTCCATCACAGTCATTGGTATCCGTTATGTAGTTTGCAATTTCTTTTACCTTATCCTCAGCATTTCCCATGGCAATTCCCATTCCAGCATATTCAATCATGCTTGAATCATTATCATTGTCACCAATGCATATAATCTCATCTCTTGGTATACCATAGTATTCTGATAGTATCCTTACTGCATTTCCCTTTGATATTCCTTTAGACATTACCTCTACATTATTGTACCAGGAGGATACCATTGATACCTCCATCTCCTTACCGATTTTATCCTTAAGCTCGGCAATTTTATCTATATCATCCGATACTATAACGACCTTAAGAATCACCCCATCATTCTCATCAATAACTTTATATAAGTCCTCTTCTATTTTGATTTTTATTCTAGCTTCCTCAGGAAGAGTTTCATTCCATTTCATATAACTTTGTGATGAGTATACTAATTTTTCAGAAAAAATTGTATCCCATGTATAAAGATGTGGATAAAATCCAAAACTCTTTGCTGTTTTGACAATACTATAAAGTTCATCTTTTTTAAGAGTCTTTGAATATATTATTTCATCTCTATCCTTCTCTCTAATATACGCTCCATTAGAAGCAATTATAGGAGCCTTTGTTCCTATAATATTTGCATATACTCTTGCTGATGTAAATATTCTACCTGTGCAAACAACAAGCTTTATTCCAGCATCAGCAGCCTTCTTTAATACATTCCTGCTGTATTCAGAAACTTCCTTGTCTGTTGTCAGTAGTGTTCCATCCATATCCATTGCTATCATTTTATATCCCATATTAACACCCCCAATTTCTACATTCCTATATAGTATAGAATAATTCCACTTAGGAAGCTACATGCAACAAGTAAAAGAGTTAAATATAATGCATCTTTCTTCCTTTTTGATTCCTTAAAGAGAACTAAAAGTGCAAGACCTGCATTTGAAGATAGTCCTGCCACAAGACTCGGAAAACCTATTGCATGATTTAAATAAACTTCAACAAGTCCTATTGAAATTGCACAGTTAGGAATCAATCCTATAATAGATGATATACCTATCTGAAGAGGTTGATTTCCATAGGTCAATGATGCAAACCTTGTAAACCCTGAATAATCAACTGCAGCTCCTATTGCAAAATTAATTACAAAAATATAAAGTGCTATTTTTGCAGTTCTCTTTAATGAATGTTTAAAGATATCTGCAAAAACAAAATGAGCATTTATGCATTCATCTTCACAGGGTTCAATGCTGTTATCTGTACTTAATAAAACATCACTTTTTAAGTTCTTTCTTCTCAGAGCCGTATCAATTATATATCCCCATAAAATTGCAAGCAAAAGCTTTGTCATAACAAGGGGTAATACCTTTCCTGCCGTTGACGGATTAGAAACAAGTACAGGGAGGGCTTCATCAGAGGTTGCGATAAAAATCGAAATAAGTGTACCTAACGTTATCAATCCTTCAGAATAAAATGCTACTCCCATAATAGAAAAACCACACTGAGGTATTATACCCAAGATAGCACCAAGTATAGGTCCAAATTTTCCTGAACTTTTTATTTTGTCCGCAAACTTTTTGCCAAATTTGTGTTCAAAATATTCAATAGCTATAAAAGTTAGGGCAAGGAATGGTATCATTTTAACAGTATCCATTAATGAATCTAAAAAGAGCTCCATTTACTTTCCTCCTCGGCATTTTTTGCAATATCCATATATGTTTATTACATGTTCAACATCATCAAAGCTCATGTCATTTGACATATCATGCAGCTCGCTGCATATATTACATGGTACTTCAGTTATGCTGCTGCATTTCAAACATATTAAATGTCCATGATGAATTGATTTTATATGGTATCTTGCTACTCCCGAAGAATCCATAATCCTTTCTATTTCATCATTTCTAGACATTCTATTTAAATTTCTATATATCGTGGACATATCAATTTTTGCTTTAGTATTGATTTCGATATATATTTCTTCAGCAGATAGATGTCTTCCACTATCTAAAGCCTCTTTAATCGAGGCCTTTTGCTTTGTATTTCTCATACCTTCCTCCTTATTGCAAATCACTTGCAATACCTATTATATAATTATTCCCCTATTTTTGCAACTTATACATCAACTTAAGTAAAAACCGCAACTACTACATTAGATATAATAGTTGCGGTTAAGCTATTTACATATTGTTATAAACCTTTTAAAGTCCCCTTTATAGACACAGCATCTATCTGTGATTTCAAAACCTGCATATGCTATGTCATCATTCATCTCTTCCAAGCTTACAAGTACCATTCTGTCTGCTATCCTTCTTGCACTTTTGATTATGGCTTGCTGTCTCTCCTTTGTTGTAATTGAAAGAAGGCCATAGGGGATATCAATTATTGCTGTATCATAATGTTCTGTTATTTCGTGTATATTGCCCTCACTAATTGCATCAGGATAGGAAAAGAACTTAAGATTTTCCCTGGCATTTTCAACAATTTTGGGGTTTATATCAAACCCTCTAATATCAAGTCCCATTGAAAGTCCTTCCATAACTACAGTACCAACTCCACAGCATGGATCAACTATTTTTGCATTATCGCACAATGATGCTGCAATATTGGCAACTGCCCTTGATATATTCGTAGGAAGGGCATTGCTGTATTGATAGGGTTTTTTCTTATGTACCTTACAAATACCTTCATTCCCCTGGTATTCACCAAATATCCACTTATCATATGCCCTTGTAACCCCTAACATTATATCAGGCTTTTTAACATTTGCTGCACCATTGATATCATAGCCTATTATCCCTTCAACTCTGTGCTTTTCATCAAAATCCATATCCTCTTCAGTATCAAAATACTTTACCTTAAAATTATCATAGGAAATCTTATCTCTCTTTATTATCTCAACAATCTCCTCTAAGGTATCAGTGCTAAGCTTTATATCAATGGCATATTTAATAAATGGACTTCTATTAACATCTATGTATTTATCACATAAAAAGAATTTATCCTTAACCCCGACATTTAAAAGATATTTTATCTCCATACTGCAGAGTTCTTCTTCACCTGCATAGTATGAAATGCTGTATAAATACATCTAATAACTACCTCCACATAAATAGTAAACCCTAATTCAAATAATTCTTATCTATATATTTCACATAGATTCTATATTGCTTAACCCTAAGCACTTATGCGAAATCATTTCCCTTTATTTATTATCTACATAACACCTAATGTGAAATCTTTATTAAGGTTAATCTAGTTATTTCCCATTTTCATCAGCGATATTAAATTTTCTAATTTATAATCGTCTTCTTGAATAATAAGATTATACCATAAATTGAAAGCTGCCGTATCTGCATGTTTTACATAAATGATTCTATATTGATCGACTCTAAACATTTATATAAAATCATATCCCTTGAATTTATTAATCGCACAACACCTAATGTAAAATTTTTAGTGCGATTAATCTAGTCTTAATACGGCAGCTTAGCTTTATTTTATTATAATTTTCTTACCATATTTTCCATAGCATCAACAGCTTTTCTTTCATTATCACAAGCATGATTAAGTTCAAAAACTATTTGTTCCCTTAATTGCTTATTACTTATATCATTACATGTTTTTATTTCAAAAGCAGTCTTCCAATTTTCATAAACTTCCTTATATAGATTAGAAAGTTCCATAAGATCATTTTCCTCAAAATAGCGATATGCATGGTATTTTAAAGCACCATATGTACCGAGGTAATACTCCATATTCCATGATAAATCCGGATGAAAGCTATCTTTAAAAAATTTGATTAATGCTGGATATGCATCAAGTCCTTTTGAATTATCACACCATTCTTGACCTTTTAAGTGACCTATGGCAAGGTTTAAAGTATCTTTTAAAATTTTATTTTTTGGTTTATCTGTTTTACCAGTTATAGTTAAAACAGATAAAATAGGAATTTCCCTTTTTCCCAGAATATCATATGACATATCATCAGTAGAACCTGATATAGAAAGAGTAGAAAACATCCTGCTGGTATCATCATATCCCGTGATAAGTCCCCATTCAGGCATGCTTATATCCCAAGAAATAGCAGGTATTCCATCATCAATTGATTTTTTAATTATATTGATAGCATTGTTTCTGCGTTCTTCTTCGATATCATCCTGACCCCAATACCTGCCAACATAGTTACAGCACAAACCTCCATTTTCTACCCATGCCTTTTGAGAATCAAAATCCCAGATGCTTGTTGCACTAGGGCATAAATCTTTATCTGCAACCCACATTCTAAAAGCAAATCCACTTGTAGCAATAATGTCTTCAGCATAATCCGAATACGGACTATTCTTGACTGCTGTACCTAGTGATTTCGCAAATGAAAACAAATAACCCGTTGCATCCTTAATACTACTGTCCCATTTGATATCAAGTTTTTTCATAATACACTTTCCCCCTTTTTTATAATTGGAATATAAATTTTTTCACTAAAAGTACGGCTTTCCTCTATGTACGTCTCAAACGCAGGTGTATTATTTGCTCGATATTCACTGTTTGGAAGCCACACATTATTTATATATCTCCATGATTCATGTATGGTATTTACAAAATGAAAATGAGTTGCTGCAGGTGTTTCAAACACAGCATAAGTTCCTGCAGGTATTTCAATTTGGATTGTATTTTCATTATTTCCTTTCACAAATTCTGAACGAATACCAATATAGTATTGAAGTTTAGAATTCATAACAGAGATTCCATAATCTTCACATACAGTACCTCCAGATAATTTTTTAGAAAATTTCCTGCAATTATACTTGTTCCAAAAATTAGGGACACAATCCTCATCACATGGATATGCTGTAATTGTAAAACTATCTAGCATTATAATATACGGCTCTATATTATATGCAGTCTTTTCAAAGGTGATTTTTTCATAAAGTTTTAAACTATTCCCTATTTTTTTATACTCAGTTGGAAGAACACCATGTTCAGCTTTAAAAGCTCGTACAAAATTCTCCTTTGAATTGAAACCATATAAAAATGCAGTTTCGGAAATAAATGTACTGTTGTTCATCATCTCCTTTGCAATTTCTGAAAGGCGCCTTTTTCGAATATAATCCGCTGGGGTGAGATTTGTTGCCTCTTTAAATATTCTCAAAAAGTGATAGGAGGAATATCCTGCTATTTTAGCACAGGTCGATAAATCAATTTCGTTTTGAAGATTATCTTCTATATAGTCTATCGCTTTCTGTATTTGCTCTTTGTACATCATCATCACCACCACCATTTTTATTATATACAATATAATAATTACATGATTGATAAAAATTGCTATTATAAATAATTATATACAAAAATCAGGTGCCCCACACTATATGAAGCACCTGATTTTTATTATGAAACTAAAAAAAGCTTAGTAAATGTTATAAAGTTTATAATGCTCAAAGTTCGCCATGCTCCCTGGAATTTAACACATATTGATTAAACAATAAACGGAATAAACATTTTTGTCTTTTTCATGTACATAATATATTCCTCTCCAAATTCATCAATCATATCTTTTTCTTCCTTTCTAGCCAGTCGGAAATATAACGCCACGATAAACGGCCACATAAGAAGCATTGGCAGTGTTGCCCACTCAAAAAGCATACCAAGTGTAATAAGCATAAATCCTGTATATTGAGGGTGGCGAATATATTTATATACACCTGTTTTAACCACCTTACCTTTACCTGATTCTTTTGACCAGTACTTGTGATAAATATTGTACCAACCATTTGCAATAATTATAAAACCTATAATGTTAAACGATATGTTTATATACATACCTGCAAAACCAATTTTATCAACAAGAGTATGTCCCCATAACACACCTTCAGGTAGTTTTTTACCTATAATCCATGAAATAAAGTACATACTCATTGGTATACCATGCATCTCAAAGGCAAAAGCAAGTAAAAATGCAAAATATGCTGTTGCCGGTTTCCTATCCATTTTTTTATAAAACGGAACAAAAAGAAGAGCAATTGCATAAAGCACAATAAAAAATGCTACTCCAACCCACTGGTGAAAATGACCTTCTAATGTTTCCATAACAACCCATCCCCTTTTCTTTGATGGTTCTTATTTTATCAAAGGTCATATAAAAAAGCACCTAACTTTAGTTAGGATTTAAGTTAGGCGTTTTTCTTATTGTATTTCACCAAGGCTTTTTGCTTTTGCAATTGCTTGGGTTCTGTTTTTAACATACAGCTTGGAATATATCCGATTTAGATACCATTTTACAGTTCCAATACTTAAATACAGTTCTTCTCCGATTTTAGCATTGCTTTTTCCTACTGCTACCAATTCTAGTATCTCTTTTTCTTTTATCGAAAGAATTGTTTCCCCTGAAGCTTTTTCTTTTGCACCCATTGAGTTTTCAATCATTTGATACATATCTAAATCTATTTTTTTTAGCAAGATCACAGATTTTAACGGAAACATAAAAAAATTCACTATAATGCCTGTATCATTTTTGATGTTTACTGCTTCCTTCAAACATTCTTCTGCCTCTTTTTGATTCTGCTGCTTATAATTAATCTCAGCCCAAAAGATCAGCAGCTCCTGCAGTTGTGTTAGCATTCCTGTAAAACGCAAGTTCTTAAATAACTCTAAAATTTGCTCTGTACTTATAATGTCACTTATTTCTTTTTGTTTAAGAAGTAACAAAACCTCAATTAACTGGTAATGTTCCCAATTATGCTTTACATTAAATTCTATATCCAGCCGTTCTATAATTGGTTTTATTTTTTCTGAATATGCTTCATCCTCTGATAATAAATAATACAGGCACTGAAACACATCTGAATACACATAATTCATGTGACCAATATTTTTAATAATAGAATCATTAACTGCTTGCATCTTTAATTTGTCATTTAACAAATAATACGATTTAAGCAAAAAAGGCTCTGTTACTCCAAACACGTGCAGCAGTTTTGTCTCATCAATACAAGCTTTCACTGTTTCAAGGTGCTTACAAGCCAAGTTGATTTTATTCATTTGAAAATAGCTCATTCCAAGGGGCAAATGCAAAAATCCCCAATATGCTTCTCCTTCCCCCTGAAAGTTTGATGACATTACTAATGTTGCATTGCACTCATCAATCACTTTATTTAACTCTCCTAAATAATACATGTTAAGCATTTTATTTGTTAGCGCAATAGCAGCTGGAAATTCAAGCCTTAGACTAAAAAACATCTCGTAGGATTCTCCAAATATTTTTGCAGCCTCACGATATCTATGAAAACCTGCTAACATCTGTGCATATGTTAACTTAGCATTCGCCATAAACAAAGACTTGCTGTCCTTAGGTAATACATCCACACTTAATTTTGCCAACTCAAGTTTTTTATCAGGCAATGATTTAAATGTCATCAGTGATTTTAACGAATAAAACAGTGATTTCTCTTCACTATTTTGTAAATTATCTTCATCAAATTGATTAATAACACTAAACAAATATGCATTATCACCGTTTAAAAAGGCCAGCCATGCAATCATTAACTTTCCAAGATAAGAAGACACTTTTGAAATTTCTATGTCTTTTACTAATTGATAATAGTGTAATGTATATGCTGAATTTGTGATTACAAATAAGCTATCAATAAATAATTGTATTAATTCTTCCTGTTTGTTATTATCCTTTAATACCCTCATTTGCTCGTACAAATTACCATTTGTTTTCATAACCTTCTCCATCAGCCGCTAATTTGGCTTAGTTTACTCTATATATTTATACTTCCTAAAATTAAAATACTCTTCATTTAAATTATAACACGCTAAACACCATAATGCCATTTCTCTAAGGACATGTTATCCTTATGATTAAGAATGATATGAAGAATGAATTAGTTTCAAAAAATAAATAAAGTCTCAACTTTACCAGTTGAAACCCTAATTTTTCTATGGTGCGGAAGATGGGATTTGAACCCACACGTTGTTACACACTGGCTTCTGAGACCAGCCTGTCTGCCAGTTCCAGCACTTCCGCATATGTTGATGTACAATCATATTATATCAGCCTTTTTTTCATTTGTCTAGGTTGATGATTTCAAAGAATCTTAAGTGATGCAGCTCCTGAAGCTTTGATAAAATCGTAGCTTTTTAAATCCTCCATAAGCTTAAATAACGCCTTATCCTTCATTTTCGCTTCAATCATTGCATCAAAATCAAGGTTTAATACCTTTGACTCTTTTATAAAGGAAATGAAATTATCAGGATTTATATAATCATGGTGACTTCTAATCTCTTTTTCAGACTTAGGGCTGGAAATATGTATTTTGGGAGGAAACTTTTCATTTTCCCAAGTTTTAAATATATCTCCTACCAATTCACCTATTTTATATTGGGATGGATTGCAAATATCATGATGAATGTCCAGCACCATGGGAATATTGGCTTTTTTACATATTTCAAGTACATCTAAAGCATTATACAATTTATCATCATTTTCAAGAATAATTCTTTTTTTTATGCTTTCATCAAGCATTGAAAAGCCTTCATAAAATCTTTTTATTGAATCCCTCTTGTCATTATACATGCCGCCTACATGAAGAACTATTTTATATTCTTGACCAAGACCCATAAGTTCAAACATACTATTGTGATATTCAAGTTCTTTTAATGAAGCCTTAAGAACCTCTTCTTTAGGGCTGTTAAGCAGTGTAAAATGATCTGGATGGGTACTAACTCTAATTTCAGTTTCTTTAACTACTTTACCCAACTTTTTAAATTCCTCTCCAAGCTCACTTCTCCAATCCCAATTTTCAAAACGCATATGAGTAGCAAAAGGAACAAGCTTTGAGGTAAACCTGTAAAGCTTTATACCATAACCTTTGTTGTATCTTAGTATTCTTATTGTACTCTCAATGTTTTTTTTGCTCAGTCCTTCAATCTTTGATATCCATAGATTCTCATCTATTTTTTCTAAGTTTTTCAATGTAACAGTTTTGTTAGGGGATGAATTTTCCAAGTTCAAGGAAATTGCAACATATCCTAGATTAATATTCATACACACCATCCTGACTATAATATATAAAGTGCACTAAAATTACTATATTCCGCATTTCCAAATAACCCTATTTAAATGTTTCACATAAATTCTCTTAATACATTTGGATATAGGGTGTTTGGAAACACGAAATATAATAGTTTTGTGAATATTGGTTATTATAAATATTATCTGCAATTCTTAATATTTTTAATATAAAAACTCGAAAAATTCCAGAAATCTTTTATACGGAATTTTACCCACCCCGTAATCTTTTTAGCATTCTCTTTAGTGGTTAATACAGTCTCTTTGATTATTTTAAGATCCTTCGTCGTGAGCTTTTGTTTTCCATATATGTTATTTTCACATATGGAAATATAACTGCTAAAATCCTTTCCCACATACAGTCCTATCCCTTCAATAAACTCTCTAATGGTTTTCCCATTCTTATATGTGTGTTCCATTAGTTTTCCATAAAGCATTATTTTCCACATAGAAAAAGCTATAGCAATTTTATCTTTTTTTAGAAGTCTAAACTGCATAATATATAACACTATAAAAACAAGCAATATAACAAGCACAATAGCAATTATTATTTCACCACAGAGCACAGCTATTTTTATCCAATTATTTTCTTGGGCAATTGTCTGAATTTCATCCTCTTCAGGTGTATCAGTGTTGTTAGCTTCATTTCGCTCATTTTGATTTTCCTGAGGAATTGAATCCAAATTACTATTATTACTTTCTTGTCCAGGAGTAGATTCACTCAGGTCTAATGCAAGGGAAGCATTTCCTGGTGTCGGATCAAAGGTAACCCACCCTACATTATCAAAATATACCTCAACCCATGCATGAGCATCAGAATTTAACACCTCTATTTTTTCCTTGTTGGAATCACTTGATGAAATTAAAAATCCCTCAGCATATCTTGCTGGTATGCCAGCAATTCTGCACATTACAGTCATAGCTGTTGCAAAGTAGGTACAATAGCCCTTCTTCTCTTCAAATAGAAAGTAGTCTACAAAATCCCTTCCATTAGGAAGTTGACTTGTATTAAGGTCATATTTATAGGTTTCTTTAAGATAGTTTTCGATTGCAGATACCTTTTCATATGGCGAATTATATTTTTCCGTTATTTTATTAGTTATATCGTATACCCTTTGAGGAATAGTACTTGAAAGCTGCGTATACCTTATCTGCTCACTGGTAGGCTTCCATACCCTTTTAGGAGACTTTGATAGTATTGTCTCCCTTGTAATTTCTAACTCCTTATAGCCAATTTTATATCCTTTTCCTGATTTAATAGCCTTGGGATTATACAGTTCCATGTCTTTATCATAATAGGCATGTCCCCAATCGCTATCAACACGGTATGGATATAGAATATTGAAAATAGTTGAGGTACTTACCTTTTTGTGAATTATTTCCATTTCTCTTTCATAAGATAAAATTCCATAGGAGTTAATACCAATATTATCAGAAAGCTTTTCACGAGCACTTATGCTTTTATTCCACATATACCCATTATAAAAATCCTTTATTGTTCCTCTTAAATGTACCGCTCCATTGCTTTCCAATCCTTTTACTATTAGTGCTGTTGATTTATTAAGTCTTACAGGACCTCCAAGCCTTTGGGGATTACTTTGATATCCAGTACTTGATATGCTGAACCTCAGATGTCCCCCTTGAACAGAATCTTTATCACCATTTCCTATTCTCTTAAAGCCTTCAAAAAAATTTTTCTGTACCCATTCAAAATCTAAAGGCTTCTTATCCTTAGAAAAAATAGCTGCAGAAAAGCTTGATAAAAAGACAATTACTAAAATTGAGGCTAAAAGCTTCCCATAATATCCACGACCGATAACAACTTTTTTTGATTTAAGGTTTTTCCATTTACTTTCATAATTGTTATACCCATATAAAACAAGTCCTGATAGTAAAAACGAATTAGCATTTCTATATATATTGTTCAATCCTAATAAGAAATATAAACCAATAACACCATACCCTAAAATCAATATTTCTACTGTATGCTTTTTTAAAACTATAATAAAGAAAAATATTATAGTTACAACAACAGTTAATACAACCATATACCACTGGAAATAGGGTTGGTATTCCATAGCAACCTGATAATTTTCAATTAAACTATTTATGAAATGCGGAAGCATTGATGCAAGTCTTATAAGCCCCTTTACTAAAGACAGTGGTTTTGGAAATATCAATGCAGCAAGAACTAAAATCCATCCAAATTTAAAAATGGATGATATATATAGGTAAGCCATTGTTATCAATACTGCACCAAGAATTATTTCAGTTTTATATTTCATGTTTGCAAACTTAAAAGTTGCATCAATAATACACATTATCATTATTACTAAAAATGGTGTGTATATTAATATATCCCGGGGTGCCTGTTTCTTTTTCATACTCTTTCAAGTACCCCCTTTATATCAGATTTTGAGTCTACATCATATCTTATTATTCCACTGCTGCTCAACATTTTTTCTACTTTTTCCTGTACTTTAAAATCACTTACATAAACAACTATTAAATCATATCCAAGGCTTTTAATTCCGCAGTATGCAGCACAATCCTTTTCATCTATATCTCCAGTAATAACAATAATAGATGAACCGCGGGATATGAGTCTTATTCTTTTTTCTAGAACCTCTCCCATTCTTTTATTTCCAACAGGCTTAACTTCACAAAGTACATCAAGAAATTTCGTTATCTCCTTTATATCTCTGCCCTTTGTGAAATTTAACTTTGTTGAATTAACATAAAGTTCTACAGGAACATCATTCTTAAGCATATATGATATAATCGATGCTCCTGATTCGACAGCTCTTTCCTCAAGTTCTCTTACATTTTCGCCCTTAAATGAATCCCTGCTAAAATCCATGAATATGTTGGTAACAGCACTTCCATTCATTTCGTAATTTTTAACAAATATTCCACCTTTTTTTGCTGATACCTTCCAATGCACCTTTTTTATACTATCACCAGGGTAATATTTTCTTATATCTGATACTACTGTATTATCCTCATAGGCCTTTTGCTTTGTTGTAACAGTACCATAGGCCTGCATTGATCTTAAATTAAAATTCATCAAATCATATACTTTAGGATAAATCTTTATTACGCTATCAGAATAAATTTTCCTTTTGAATTTAAATATTCCTAATGCATCATTTACTTCAACATCAATCGGTCCTAGATAATGGATTCCTCTATATTTTGCCGTAAGCTTTCCTGTTATTATTTCTCTTCCCATAGGTAGTATTGAAACTAATGTGGTAACTGGTTCTTCGAATGTAATTTTCTCCTCTGTCCTATTAACAATCTCAACATTTGGTACAGGAAAAAGAGAATCATTATCCAGGAAGGATTGAATTTGAATTATATCTCCTACATGAAAATTATTACCGTCTATCTTTTGATGTATAATCAATGACTTTGAAACATACCTGCACCACAACCAGGATATCACTATCCCGCCAATGATTGTGTAAAAAGCAAGATATGGTATTTCAAATCCAGCTGATATTGCAAACACAAATGAAATAATCAATATAAGAATGGCTGACTTTTTAACCTCTACCATAATTCATCACCCCGGGAATAGCCGTTTGTGATACGATTTTATTAAGTATATCTTCACTTGTTATACCCTTAAGTCTAAACTCTGGCTTTAGTATTATCCTGTGGCTTAAAATTGGTTTTACAAGTGACTTAACATCATCAGGAATAACATAACCCCTGTTATATATAAATGCCCTACCCTGACAGGCTCTATAGAGGTTTATCGCTGCTCTTGGGCTTGCCCCTAAAAGCACATCCTCTCTTTCTCTAGTTTCTTTTATTATGCTCAGTATGTATTTTTCAATTTTTTCATCTACCAAAATAGTTTTAACTTTTTCTCTCATTCTCTTTATATCTTCTGGAGAAACAACTGGCTGCAAATCCTCAATTGGATTATTGCCTCCAAATCTTCTTATAATCAATAATTCACTTTCATCATCCGGATATCCCACACTTATCTTCATCATAAATCTATCAAGCTGTGCTTCCGGAAGGGGAAATGTTCCTTCATATTCAATGGGGTTCTGTGTAGCTAGAACAATAAAAGGTTCATTAGGTTTATAGGTTACACCATCTACTGTAACCTGATGCTCTTCCATTACCTCTAAAAGACTTGATTGTGTTTTAGGAGATGTTCTATTTATTTCATCTGCAAGTATTACCTGACTTAATACAGGACCTGGCTTAAATTCAAAATCTCCCATCTTTTGATTAAATACAGATACTCCAGTTATGTCTGATGGTAAAAGGTCTGGAGTAAACTGTATCCTCTTAAAATCACATCCAATTGACTTTGCTAAGGAATGTACTAACATTGTCTTTCCAACTCCGGGTACATCCTCAATTAGTACATGTCCTCCACTTAAAAGACAAACAAGTACTTTCTCGATAACAGTTCTTTTTCCAGCTATAACTTTTTCCATGTTAGTAATAATCTTTTGGGTAAATTCATAATTTTCCATATGCACTCCCCCTTTTTAATATAATTGTAGTATTTTTTTAACAATTATGCAACATATTATGTGAATTTTTTAAATTTTCTTACTATTCATTTTGTACTCAAATAAAACATGTGTTGTATAATAAATAAGTTCCATCGATATTAACAAAACTATATAGCTGCTAAACCATCGATGGAACTGTTTATTTACGTTATAAATATTTATAATTTAGAAAAATGATACTGTTTATCCTATGGTGTTGTTACATTTCCATTGTCCCCAGTGTTGTTATTATTCTGCTGATTACTTGAATTTGAAGTTCCCTCTTGTTGACTGGATGCAGGTACATCACCTTTTGAAGGTGTTATCTTTGTGCCAATTCTTATCTTTCCATTTGCCATTTTGTAAGTATCATTAGATAAAAGTTCCTTTGATACAAGCTTTCCATTTACATATACACTTTTATATGTCTTGGATTTCGCACCCTTTATTGGCTTTTCTTCAACTACCTTTTGCCCCTTTGGCAATGTTGGATCCTGTATATACTCTGTTTTAGGATTTAACCATTCATATATTTCTGTTGTAAGTTCTACCCTCTGACCTGGATGTTCATTTGCCCCATAGAAGTTTACTGTTAATGTTGATTTTCCCATAACTGTATTTATATATATAGGATACTTATTGCTGTTCTTAAACTTAAAATCAATTGCATTTCCTGATATCGTAGCATCCCTTCCAGCACCTACATATGATACAAGTATCCCATGGGGACTTCTAGAAACTATTTTTAAATTAGCAAGAAGAGCAGAGTTGTATACCGTACTTGTAACCTGACATATTCCTCCTGCAAGTCCTGGTATTACAGTGTTGTTTACAATTATTGGTGCATCCTTGTAGCCCTTCGAGGCAAGCCTTGGTCCAAGTGTTTTATTCATAGAAAATACTTCTCCTGGCATAACTACTGTTCCGTTAATAGCTTCTAAAGCAATTCTAAGATTTTCTGTTCTATTTGCATCACTTGGCTTAAAGGATGTTTTAAAGCTTGAAATCTTTGTATCAACTTTTGAAAGAGCAGAGGCTTTTACTCTAGCCTCCATAACATCCACAGGAATTTTAAGTGTTGGTGTTTCCTCTCTGGACATTATTGCTGAATTTATTGATTCAATAAGCTTTGTTTCATTAACCTTCTCGCCAGCTACATCAGCTTTTACAGCAAACCCATTTCCATTAAAAGCAATCGATGCATCAACTGGATTTTTATTTATCTTTGATGATAATTTTTTTATTTCCTTCTCAAGTTCATTCTTATCATAAGTCAATTGAAGGTTTATTTTATATATGTTTTTTTTCAAATCCCACTTATTCAAGGTTTTTTGTATTATATTTCCTCTTTTTCCGTAATTATAGGCTCTATCAACAGCTCCATCAACATCAAAATGCACATTTATTTTTGAATAATTAATATCATAGTTTTTATCTTTGTACTCTAAGAGGATTTTTCCATTTTTAGTATAGCTACTAAATTTCTCTTCAATTATCTTTTTTGCTTGCTCCTTTGACATACCTCCAACATCTATTCCCTCAATGTATACTCCCTTAAATATTCCATCTCCAGCAGAAGCAGTGTTATAAAATATTATTCCTGCTGTGCATGATAAAACTACAATAATAAATATAAGTGCAATTAAAAATTTATACCCCTTCTTCACGATATCCCTCCTGGTGCTAATTCTCATTTATACCATATACAGGTATTTTATCATATATATAATGCTAAAACAAATTCTACTTAATTTTAGCATATTAATAAGCATGAATTTATTTTAGCATTAAAAAGATATTAAGTCTATTTCTCATTTTGGGAAATCTTATATTTACATAAATCAGAAATTGGGCAAATGCTGCATTTAGGCTTTCGCGCAGCACATATCTTCCTACCATGCCATATTAACCAATGATGTGCCCTTGACCAATACTCTTTAGAAATATTTTTCATAAGCTGTCTTTCTGTCTCTTCAACATCATTAGCATCAGCTAGACCAATTCTGTTTGAAACTCTGAAAACATGGGTATCAACAGCAATTGCATCCTTTCCAAAAGCATTTGATAGAACAACATTCGCTGTTTTCCTTCCAACCCCCGGAAGGGTAATAAGTTCCTCCAAGCTTTGAGGTACCTTACTATCAAAATCTTTAACCAGCCTTTTACTTGTTTCTATTATGTTTTTAGCCTTTGTTTTATAGAATCCACAGCTTCTTATATATGGTTCAAGCTGTTCTACACTAAGCTTTTCAAAATCCTCTGGCTTATTGTATTCCTTAAAAAGCTTTTCTGTTGCTTTGTTTACGGTAACATCTGTAGTCTGTGCGGACAGCATTGTTGCAATAAGCAGTTCAAAGGGTGTTTCAAAATTAAGAGCACATCCCATGTCTTTATATTCACCCTCAAGTATTTCTATTATTTTCTGATTTTTATCCATTTTTTCCTCTATTCTTTAGCAGACATCCTACCAAGCAATTTTACAATTATATAAAATGCTGCTATTACTACAAAAATGCCTGCCATACCCTTCCACATTAAATCTAATGATTGATAAAAAACTTTAAAAGCTTCTGCTGAAAAAGGCTTGTTTGCAGCAAGCTTTCCTGCTTCAATAAAAGCAATCATAGAAAACATTCACAATCCCTCCTAACTTAAGAGTGCAAGTATTAATCCACCTGCGATAACTGAACCAATTTGTCCTGCTACATTTGCGCTTACAGCATGCATTAATAGGAAGTTTGAAGGATCTTCTTTTTGTCCCATTTTATGTATTACCCTTGCAGACATAGGAAAAGCTGATATACCAGCGGCACCTATCATTGGGTTTATTTTATTCTTAAGGAAAATGTTCAATATCTTTGCAAATATAACACCACCTGCAGTATCAAAAACAAATGCAACAAGTCCCATTGCTATAATCAATAGTGTAGTACCGTTTAAGAACTTATCTGCAGTCATTGTAGATCCTATTACTATTCCAAGTAAAATCGTTACAAGATTTGAAAGCTCATTCTGTGCAGTTGATGAAAGTCTGTTTAAAACTCCACATTCTCTTATAAGGTTTCCAAACATTAAAAATCCTATAAGTTCAATTGAACTTGGAGCAATGATCCCTGAAACGACTGTTACTATAATAGGAAATAATATTTTTGCAAGCTTTGATACATTTTGTGGTTTGTAATCCATCCTTATTTTTCTTTCATTCTTTGTTGTAAGCATTCTTATTACTGGAGGTTGAATAATTGGAACAAGCGACATATAAGAATAGGCCGCAACAGAAATTGGCCCTAAAAGTTCCTTTGCAAACTTTGAGGCAACATATATTGAAGTTGGACCATCCGCTGCACCAATTATTCCTATTGAAGCTGCTTCTTTAATATTAAATCCAAAAAGTGCTGCAACAGCTATAGTGAAAAAAATACCGAACTGTGCCGCGCCTCCAAACAAAAGCATTACTGGATTTTGAAGCAGTGGTGTAAAATCTATCATAGCACCAACAGCTACAAATATTAATAGCGGAAAAAGTTCTGTAAGTATTCCAGCATTAAATAATATATGCAGAGCACTTTCAGGCTGTGGGCCGCTTGAAATATTTTTAAATATCGGAAGCATTGGTATATTTACCAATATGGCTCCAAATCCTATTGGTAAAAGAAGAGCTGGTTCATAATCCTTTTTGATTGCTAAATATATTAGTGCAAGCCCAACAACAATCATTATCAACTGTTTAACTACTGTAATTGAAAAAACAAATGTTACTCCTTCCATAATACTTCCCCTTTACATTTTTTTGTTAAAACTTTAAAGAAAAAGGTAGGCAGCGCCTACCTATATTATACCCATTTTCTTTCCTACTTTTTCGTAAATCTGAACTGCTTCATCAAGCATTTCCTTTGTATGTCCTGCTGAAACCATGTTTCTTACTCTTGCTGTTCCTCTTGGAACTGTTGGGAATGCAATACCCTGTGCAAATACCCCTTCTTTGAAGAGTTCATCACTAAACTGCATTGTCTTTGCTTCATCGCCTATTATTACAGGAGTGATTGGTGTCTGGCTTCTTCCTATATCAAATCCCTTTTTAGCCATTTCCTGCTTGAAGTATCTTGCATTATCCCAAAGCCTATCAACTAATTCTGAGCTTTCTGATAATATTTCTATTGCCTTTATACAAGCTCCTGCAGCTCCTGGAGTCATTGCAGTTGAGAATAGGAATGGTCTTCCTCTAAGCTTTAGCCAGTCAACTAATTCCTTAGTTCCAGCTACATAACCTCCAACAACACCTATTGCTTTTGAAAGTGTTCCTATCTGGCAGTCAACCTTTCCATAAAGGTTGAAGTGTGATACTGTTCCTCTACCATTCTGTCCAAGTACTCCTGATGCATGTGCATCATCAACATATGTAAATGCATCATATTCTTCTGCAATCTTAACTATCTCTGGAAGATTTACTATGTCTCCATCCATTGAGAATACGCCGTCAAATATGATCATCATCTTCTTATAAAGTCCGCTGTCACGAGCTTCCTTTATAACTCTTCTTAAGTCATCCATGTTATTATGCTTGTATCTTAATATCTTTGCACCTGAAAGTCTGCATCCATCAATTATGCTGGCATGGTTTAATTCATCTGATAGTATTGCATCTTCCTTTGTCATTAATGCACTAACAGTACCCATGTTGCAGTTGAATCCTGATTGGAAGGTTATAACTGCTTCAGCCTTCTTAAACTTTGCAAGCTTTGCCTCAAGTTCTTCATGGATATCAAGTGTTCCAACAATAGTTCTTACTGCTCCTGCACCTGCACCATATTTTTCAGTTGCCTTTATTGATGCTTCTACAAGTCGTGGATCATTTGCCAAGCCAAGGTAGTTATTTGATGATAGGTTAATAACTTCCTTACCATTAATAATAGCTCTTGCGCCTGTAGGTCCTGTAACAACAGGAAGCTTTCTATAAAGCCCCTTTTGTCTTAACTCCTCTAGATTAGCACTTAAAAATTCATGTAATGCTTTTCCACTCATACTTACACCTCCAAGTATAATCTAAATTCTTTTCAAAATTTGAAAGTATTCCTTCATTTTTATTTTAAAAATATATAAGGATCACTAAATCTTAAAATCATAACCTTCTTTATTTTACACCCTTTGTTAAAACAAAGTCAATTAAATATGGTACAGCAAATGTATTATGTATAGAATCTATGTTTAAAATACACAATATATTTGAAATATTAATATGGAGGGATTACTATGCATAAAAAGGTTGCTGTTGAAAAAAATCTGGCAAATGTCAAACAATATTTTGAAGAAAACGGTTATCAGGTTGATATGATTGATGATTCAGAAATTGATACTATAGGCGGAATAAGTAAATATGATGCCATAATAGTTTCAGGCGGCAATATTGATTTCATGGGTATACAGGACACAAATACCCAAACCCCTATGATTGATGCATCAGGGTTAAGTCCTACAGAAATATTTAATAGAGTAAACAGGTAAAGCATATTTAAAGAAATAAGAGGAGGTCATACGGCCTCCTTTTATTTGCAAAAGACATGCTTACCTATTTTTTTAATAACTGGCCTTGACCATATCCATTTATTCGTAGTTTTTGCAGGGTTGTAATAGTATATTGCACCTCCAGATGGATCCCAACCATTTATTGCATCACTAGCTGCCTTTTGAGACGTCGCTTGCATATTAGCATGTATTTGACCGTCCGATATTGCAGTAAAAGCACCTGGCTGATACACTACCCCTGCAATAGTACTTGGAAATCTCGGGTCTCTTACCCTGTTCATTATTACTCCTCCAACAGCAACCTGGCCTATATAAACTTCTCCCCTTGCTTCACCATTTATAGCCCTGGCAAGCATATTTACATTCTGACTACCTGTTACTGTTTTTGTAGTATTCGATGCATTTATCCCAAGTGCTGCAAGAGTCTTCGAACCAGCTATGCCATCGGGATATAGTCTGTTTTTTCTTTGAAAATACTTAACAGCAGTATATGTCTGATATCCATAAATTCCATCCACAGGCCCTTTGTAATATCCCCATTTTTTCAGCCTTGTTTGAATCTGAATTACAACCTGTCCCCTTGAGCCATACTTGTATGTAGCCGCTTCCTTCACTCCACTGAGGTTGTAAATGCAAATACAAATCATTATACCCATGAAGAGTGTCCATGTAATTAAAAATACCTTCTTCAAAAAATCAACCTCCCAGCAATTAGTTTATGGAATTATTCCAATTTAATTCATGGAAAGTAAAAAACTTTGTATATTTAGGCGTATTAAAGAAAATAACAAGTCAATATTTTGTCTATTCTGTGTCATACTTAGTCAATGGAAGTTCAAGTTAGGCCAACTAGCTTAAGCTTCCATTTCCTCGTTTGACGCAAAATATCCTCAAAATCTTTGACTTGTTATTTTCTTTAATATGCCTTATATGCTTTTCCTTTCATGCTCCAATAAAAAATTCTTAATATCCATTTTTTCTCCACATGTTTCTCCACCAAATCCTCCATCCCAACCCCTGCCAACAACTCTGTGACATGGAATTATAATTGGAACCGGGTTTCTCTTAAGTGCCTGACCAACAGCCCTCGGTGAAGCACAGCCTATTGCATTTGCTATCTGTCCATAGGTAAGAACCGTACCCATTTTTGTTGACAGTAATACATCATAAACCTTTCTTTGAAAATCGGAAATCTTAATATTAAGTTTTAAAGCATCAGGCTCTACTCCATTAAAGTAGTTATCAAAATACTTTTTAATCCTGCTATCTATTTTATGTTCCTTTCCTTCTATATCATCCAAATTGTCATAGGGCAAATGTACACCAGTAACTCCATTACAATCATATGTTACAAAAATATCCCCCATTTTTGCAGAGTATATAAAATAACATTCACTCATATTTGACCTCCAATATTTTTTTGATTTAAACTTTATCTTTTGAGCTTTACTGATATAATTATAATATATTTAATAGGGAAAAATATATTATAAATTATATATTATTTGGAGTTGATGTAGATGACAGATTTTTTACCAGTATCTATGGAAGATGTTAAAAAAAGAGGTTGGAACCAATTGGATTTTGTTTATATATCAGGTGATGCCTATGTTGACCACCCTTCCTTTGGTCATGCAATTGTTACAAGGCTTCTTGAATATATGGGCTTTAAGGTAGGAATAATACCTCAACCAAATTGGAAGACCAAAGAAGACTTTATGAAACTAGGCCGCCCTAAAATTGGATTCCTTGTATCCTCAGGAAATATTGATTCAATGGTTAATCATTATACAGCTTCTAAAAAAAGAAGACATGACGACTTTTACACCCCTGGAGGAAAGGGAGGTAAAAGACCTGACAGAGCTGTAATTGTTTACTGTAATAGAATAAGAGAAGCTTATGGAGATATTCCTATAATAATTGGTGGTATAGAGGGAAGTTTAAGGCGTTTTGCACATTATGATTATTGGGATGACAGGGTTAGAAATTCTATATTAATTGACAGCAGTGCTGATTTATTAATATACGGAATGGGCGAAAAGCCATTATTGGAGATTGGTAATCTCCTTATGTATGGAAAAGGCATAAAGGACATTAAGGATGTTAGAGGTACTTGCATCATTAAGGAAAATATAGATGATATAAAGGACCATATTGAACTTCCGGATTTTGACAGGGTATCCAGCAGCAAAAAAGATTATGCTGATGCTTTTAAAATACAGTTTGAGGAACAGGACGCTGTGACTGGCAAGACTCTTGTGCAAAAGCATGGAGTCAGATATGTAGTACAGAATCCACCTGCTCATCCAGTTTCAACAGAGGAGCTTGATCTTGTATATGATCTTCCATATACAAGGACCTATCATCCAATGTATAAACAGCTTGGTGGTATTCCTGCACTTAATGAAGTAGAATTCAGCATTACTGCACATAGAGGTTGTTATGGCGGCTGTTCATTTTGTGCACTCAATTTTCATCAAGGCAGGGTAATACAGCCAAGAAGTGATGAATCCATACTCAAGGAGGTAAATACTCTTACAAAGTTACCAGGTTTTAAGGGTTATATACATGATGTTGGCGGTCCTACGGCAAATTTCAGGCAGCCAGCTTGTAAAAAGCAGCTTGAACATGGAGTATGTAAAAACAGGCAGTGTCTCCATCCATCACCTTGCCCTAATCTTGAGGTAGATCATAGTGGCTATGTTAATCTTTTAAGAAATATAAGATCTGTTCCTGGAGTTAAAAAGGTTTTCATTCGCTCTGGTATTAGATATGACTATGTAATGTGTGATAAAGATTCTGAGTTCTTTAGTGAACTTGTAAAGCATCATGTAAGCGGTCAGCTTAAAGTTGCTCCAGAACATGTAAGTGATAAGGTTCTAAAGCTTATGGGTAAGCCAGGTAGAAAACTTTATGACAAGTTTGTAGAGAAATATTTTGATTTAAATAAAAAATATCATATGAATCAATATCTTGTTCCATATTTGATGTCCGGGCACCCTGGCAGTGATCTAAATGCTGCTATTGAGCTTGCTGAATACATCAGAGATATGGGTTATAATCCAGAACAGGTACAGGACTTTTATCCTACACCAGGAAGTCTTTCTACTGCAATGTATTATACAGGAATAAACCCTCTGACGGGAGAAAAGGTTTATATTCCAAGGGATCCAGAGGAAAAATCCATGCAGAGAGCCTTAATGCAATTTAGAAATCCTAAAAACTATCCACTTGTTTATAAGGCCCTCATTAAAGCAGGAAGGCATGATTTAATTGGATATGATAAAAAGTGTCTTATACATCCTCCTAAATCCAATAAACCAAGCAGAAAAAGGTAAGGAATTTCTATTATGGAAAATGAAATAATAGTATTTGTTAATAAGCTTGCAGTAGGAAATCCTGTAATTGCATATTTGTTTTTCTTTATTAATTCCGTTCTCCAGGCTATATTTCCACCTTACCCTGGTGACACGTTAATAGTATTTCAGGGGTATCTAAGCAGCCATAATATCTTAAATACCCCTGCCCTGCTTACCACAACATTATCTGGTACGTATATAGGCAGCATTCTACTATATGCAGTTAGTTATAAATTTAAGCACAGATTTATAAACAATAAGCTTATGAAGAAATATATCAACATCGATAAGGTAAAATCTCTTGAAGGTTGGTTTAAAAAGTATGGTGCACTTGTAATTGTAGGTGGAAAATTTATACCAGGTGTTTCATTTGCCGCTATTATTTCCGCTGGTTTTTTTGAGTTTTCCCCTATTCCAGCATTTATTTCAATAGGATTATCTACAGTTATTCATAATACTGCACTATTCCTTGCTGGAAGATTTGCAGGAGACAACATGGGAAGGTTAAAACTGGCAATGGTTGAATACAATCGTTTTATAATATTAGGAATTTGCATAATATCAATACTTTATTTATACATAAAATCACTTTATAAGAGAAAATTCCAAAAAAAATAAAACATATTCAACAAAAGGGTATTTGATGAAACAAATCATCAAATACCCTTTTATTATGGTGTGAATACCCTAACCTTTCTATCCGATATCCTTATATCAAGTGGAAAATGAGGACCTGCTTCCCCATCAACATCAGCTTCGATATTTTCTCTACTCTCTATCAAGAATTCTTTTCCCTTCAAATATATTACATTGCTATCTCCAAGATGGTACCCTTTAAGCATCTTTATAAAAATATTAAACAATTCCACAACGCTGCAGGCTTTAATTGCAACAAGGTTTAGATTGCCGTCATCAGCTGTGGATTCCGGAGCAAGCCTGAACCCTCCAGCAGTTGAACCATTTAATGCTACAAAAAGATAAACCATTTCATTTATTATTTTATTTTCATATTTTATTGTAATTGGTATTGCTCTAAAGTTTGGAAGCTGTTCTATACCCTTTATGTAATATGCCATCTTTCCAAGTGTATTTTTTAAATTAATATCTATTTTCTGTGATACATCAGTTAAAAGTCCTGCTGCTGCAACATTAATAAAATATCTATCATTTATCTTACCCAAATCAAATTCTGTTGTATTTCCTCTTACTATTACATCACACGCACGGGCAACATCCTTAGGTATATTCAAATGGTTGGCAAAATCATTTGCAGTACCAGATGGAAGTATTCCCACAGGTACATCAATATTATTTTGAGCCATCGCATTTATAACATGATTTAATGTACCATCTCCTCCGGAGGTTATTATACAATCATAATTAACATTCCTCTTCATGGTTTCATATATTCCATCAATGGACATGGTTCTATACAATGTGACCTCATATCCACACTTTTGTAACTTATCCACAACAATATCAAGCCTTGATTTAAAAGCCTTATTACCGGAATATGGATTGTATATGAGCTTTGCTCTCTTCATAAAACTCCCCCCTTATGATAGTCCTATTTTACTATATGAAAAAAGTTCCTGCAATAGCAGGAACGAAATCAATAAAGTGTATGAGTTGGTTTTGAAATGTCGCTTAGTGCATCACCTGCATTATCCTCAAGTTTTGTTCTAACTGCAATATCTCCCAGTGCAAGCATGCCAACCAGACGATCATCGTCTACTACTGGAAGTCTTCTTACCTGCTTATCTGACATTAATCTTGCTGCCTCATGGATATCCATTTCAGGCTCAGCTGTTGAAATACCTACAGTCATAACATCCCTCGCAGTAACACCTTCTACATTCTTACCCATTGCTACATCCCTAAGTACTATGTCCCTGTCAGTTAGTATTCCAATAACCTTGTCACCATCACAAACAGGCACCGAGCCAATATTCATTTTTTTCATTATCTTTGCTACTTCGACAATTGGTGTATCTGGAGTTACTGATGCAATATTTTTACTCATAAGTTCTTTTACTTGCATATTATCACCTCTTCCTTTTTATTTTTCCCACAGAGGTATCAAATATTCAAATGTCAAAAACATTCTTCATTCAATTATATTCTTGTATATTGTCTGTTTATTGTTTATAATAACTATTATATAAGCAAAGGACATAAAATTTGATGGGGTGATTATTTAATGATTAAAAATTTCATACCAAACATGTTTACATTTGCAAATCTATCTTTTGGTATGCTCTCAATTATGTTTGCATTTTCAGGGAATAGCAAATTAGCAGCAATAATGATACTCTGTGCTGCATTTATAGATAGATATGATGGAAGAATTGCCAGAAAAATATGTGCTGAAAGTCCCATGGGAAAAGAACTTGATTCCCTTGCAGACTTAGTTTCATTTGGAGCAGCACCTGCGCTTTTAAGCTGGATTGTATTTCTTCAGGGCTTCAATGTAATAGGATATATAATTGCAATATTATTTCCTATAACAGGTGCCTTTAGACTTGCAAGGTACAATGTAACAGAAGCAGATAATATTTTTAGCGGAGTTCCAATTACAGTTGCAGGCTCAATAATGGCAATCGATATGCTCATTGCATTAATGTATAGAAATCACATATTAATCTCTACACTATTGATTCTACTACTTTCATATCTTATGGTAAGTAAAATTAAAATTAGAAAAATCTAAAAGTCCAGTTAATGGACTTTTTTTTTGTGTCAAAAGAAATCAGTCTACATAATATGTATAGATGTTATTTACATCAAAAATGATATTTTAATTATTGCATTTCCTTGAGTCCAAACTTTTATATTTTGTAGACTGGTGGTGTAATGGATGAAATTAAAGTATTTATATGTTTTCTTACCTCTGAGTATTGTATTTTATATACTTGATTTAAAAATACCATGTTTTTTCACATCCTTTCTTTCAATAATGCCTGTATCAACCTCTATAAGCAAATGCACAAATGTTCTTTCTGAAAAACTTGGAGACAAATTAGGAGGAATGTTAAATGCAACAACAGGGAATATTCCAGAACTTTTAATATGCCTTTTTGCACTAAAATCAGGTATGTTCGAATTAGTTAAAGCAGGCTTAATCGGTTCAATCATTGGTAATCTACTTTTTGTATTGGGAATAAGTATATTTTTAGGGGGACTTAAATATCGAGAGCAGGTATTTAATAAAAACATAGCTCGAACCAACATAAGCCTTCTATTTCTTGCTTTTACAGGAATAATAATAGTATCCATATATAATCATATAAATTCATTATCAAAAAATATATTTATTCTTAGCTTTGGGGTTTCTTTCATACTTATATTTGTCTATATATTAGGGTTAATTTTTTCACTTATAACCCATAGAAATCTCTTTGTAGTCCATACAGAGGATGCTTTTCAGTATCAAGCTGACAGCACAATCAAAAATGAATCTAAACAAAAGCTATATAAGCCACTACTTCTTTTAATATTATTTACTTCTGTTGTAGCTATGGAAAGCAGCATACTGGTTCGCTCAATAGAATATCTTTCTCCAAGGTTCAACTTATCCCAAAGCTTTCTTGGAATTATAGTAGTACCTATTGCTGGAAATGCATCAGAGTATATTACCGCGGTTGTAATGGCATTAAAAAACAAGGTCAGCCTTTGCATTGAAATAGCTGTTGGCTCTGGAATGCAAATAGCCCTATTTGCGACACCCTTAATAATAATAATAGGCTTTATTATTTCAAAGCCCATAGGATTAGTATATAATTTCTATCAAATTGCAAGCCTTATAATCTCCCTTGGTCTTTCCTTCTATGTTTTTCAAGATGGAAAAACGTACTGGCTTGAGGGTGCAATTCTTATGGCTTCTTACTTTATAATAGCGCTTGGATATTTTTTCATGTAATTAAGGCGTATTAAAGAAAATCAAAAGGATCAGAGTTTTAATCTCTGATCCTTAAAAATTATTCCTGTTTTTCAAAGTTCTCCTTTGGTGCACCACATTTTGGACACTTCTGTGGTCTACATCTTCCTTCTTTTGTTTCTCCACATACTTTGCACTTCCAAATTGCCATTTTCTCACCTCCAACACATATAATATAATAAAATATTATATAACTCAATTTAGATATTAAGTTCTACGTTTTTTTCTTTTTTCCTTCTATATATGTTGCTATTTATGAATTAAGGAATATGATTTCGTATAAATGTTTAGGGTTGAACAATGTAGAATCATTTATGCGAAATATATAAAACATCGACCATTCAAAATTTAACAATTAAATTTATAAAAAAAGTATCAAAAACAAAATACATCTCATAAAATAGTAGTGTATTTAAACTATCTGGAGGGTATTTTAATGAATCATAGAATGTTTACTGAAAACGATATGGTTGAAGACAAAATGTATAATCTTAACAACTCTTCATATTTTGATGATGCCCTGGATGCTGAGAACATATCTATGGATGAAAACATGCGCGATGATGATTCTGATATGGAATACATTATGAATGATTATGAAGAAGGGGATAACGATATGCACGGATGCATGGGATGCTCAGGGATGCCATGCATGATGAACATGCCATGTATGGAAAACAATATGGGTATGATGAATATGCCAAATATGGAGAATCATCACGAAATGAATCCATACAAAATGATAAAAGAAAATCCCATCATGCAGCCAAACATGCAATGCCAGATGATGCCTTATATGGTTGAGATTGAGGATGAAGAAGAATGCGACAGCGATGATGTTAAAGATATACTCGAAAAAATGGAAAAGAAAAATCCAGAGATTTTCACCTTTATGTCCGCTTATGGCATACCCTATGTAATTATTAAAAAAGCACTGAAAAATATAATTCATTTAACGCTTAAATACAAATAAAGCATTTCAAGTGTCAGGCACGCGGCAAGTGGCAAGTTGAATAATCCTTAGGTTATTCAACTTGCCACTTGCCATGTGCCTGAC